>NZ_SEWF01000048.1 GCF_004168285.1 Emticicia agri
CCCACTTGTAACTTATGGACTTTCATTCCAAACTCAACAGGTTTATTTTCTTTCCCCCTAACAATGGGTCTGATATAGGGCTTATATAAACTTACTATTCGATTTGGTATTTTGGCTTGATGGTGTAAATATCTCTGCCTTTGTTGCTGATAAACCAACTTAATGGTTTTAAAGGTTTCTGCCTCTGCAATGCTTAATCCTTTCGCCTGGGTTTGATTGAGCAGTAATTGATATGCTTCTATTGCTTTGTACAATAGCTTCAATAAAGCATTTTGCCTACTTCTAGTTTTCCGATGGCTTTTCTTCCGCAATTTACTGTAAGCGACATACTTAATCTTCTGTTCTTTAAACTTTGAACGCGGTAACTTGATTCGATAAGTGCTACAAAGTGAAGGAATTTGTTTCTCCCACAACCACTGACACGACTCCCAAAGCAACTTTACATCTGTGGGAAAGCGAATGTAGACCTCATAGCATGAAGCGTCCATCGATACTACCTGCTTATCAGGTATCTCTTGTTTCCATTGGCTAATCAGAGTTTGTTGAAAAACACCCAAATCAATATGTTTTGCCAGATAGGTTCGTACATTAGACACAAAAGCATTATCTCGAATCATTTGATAATCTTTCAGTTGAACGCCACAAAACATCTGTATTGCCCAGTCAGTGTTCAACCTCTCCAACAATTTTTCATCACTTAATTTTAGATAATGCTTTAGAAACATCAAACCAAAATAGCCTTGTGCAGGTAATAGTGAGGGAGAACCTACTTTCGTTCTTTTTTGAGGTAATAGCTTAACCAGAGCGGGCCAATCAATAGTTTGGTAAATAGCTCCCAATTCTGTCTTATTCTTGAAAATATACAATCGGGAAAAATTTGGAGAATCCAAGTCGATTAGAGTAAATTGCATCCGTATTTTATTGTTTTCGCAGACACAAAATACGAAAAACCCCGATATATGCCAAATCTGTGCATATTCGGGGTTTATTTATTTTCTAAAATATTGATAGTCAAATAATTACCCTATAAAAGGAAAGCCTAAAAAAACGGGGTATTGCGTTGGCAATACCCCATTTTTTATGAATAAAACAGCTAAGAATTAATATCCCGGATTCTGAATAAGAGATTTGTTGGTGTCAATCTCACGTTGTGGAATCGGAATAACTAATTTATTATCACTGAAAGGCAAAGTACCTACATTTTTCTTGATACGTTTGGCATCATGAATCTGTTGACCTTCAAATGCTAATTCAAACTTACGCTCTGCTAACACATCATTGATTGTAACAGTTGCTAAAGGAGTAGCACCTGCTCTGTTTCTGATTAAGTTCACATCAGCCAAAGGAGTAGCACCTGTAGTAGTACCTAAGCGCAAGTTAGCTTCTGCACGTATAAGGTACATTTCAGCTAAACGAACCACTGGTACATCGCCAAATTGGTCTAAGAATTTAGCTGTAAAAGTATTACCCGAAGCTCTTACGAAAAAGATACCTCTTGGGTCATCTGCCGGATACAGATTAAGGTGTTTGGTTTGTACACGAATATCACCACGACCCTGATAAGTAGAAGGAGCATAGTATAAATTCATATTGTTGGCGCCATCCTGGTCAGAAACCGTAATCTGAAATATAATTTCTCCATCGTTAGTTGCATCAGAAAAAACGGCATCAAACGAATCTTCTAATGAGAACTGCGCCCCTTGAATTACTCTGTTGGCAGCATCACGGGCAGCCGCATAGTTACTTTGTTGTAAATATACTCTCGCTAAAATAGCCTGTGCCGCACCTTTAGACGCAAAACCAAATTGTTCGTCAACATTATAAGCCGGAACATTAGGTAAAAGAGTTTCTGCTTTAGTTAGGTCTTCTATTACCTGTGCATAAATAGCCGCCACAGTTGCTCTTGGACGAAAATCAGCATCAGTTACGCCACGGGTAGGAGTAGTAACTAAAGGTATGCCCAAGTTTGCGTTGGCATCTCCATCACCCCAGGCCTTAGCCCATAGTCTTACTAAATCGAAATACACTAAACCACGGATAAAACGTGCCTCGCCTTCTACCGTATTTTTCTTCGCTGCATCAACTTTATCAAGGGCAGATAATACGTTGTTAGCAATGTTAATCGTATTGTAACCTGCTAACCAGGTTGCCTGAGTCTGGCCGTTTGTGGTAGTAAAAGTTTTGCGCCACATTTCATCTAATGTTGTAAATGTTCCGGCAAATCTCACTTCTGATTCATCACCCAACAAATCACCTGAATACTGGATAGCTCCACCATAAAGGTTAGTACTGCTAAGTGCATCATAAGCACCGGTAAGGGTTACTTCAACTGCCTGCGAATTGGAAAGGGCTTCTGACTCATCAATGGAAGCTGTTGGTAAAACGTTCAACTGGCTGTCACAACTTGTCATAAATGCAACAGTTGCGCCAATAAATAACCAATTTTTTATATTTTTATTCATTTTGTCTGATTGCTTTAAATAATTAAAAAAGAATACTGCTTTCTATTTTATAACGAAATAGAAATTAGAAACTAATATTTAAACCACCCATAATTGTTTGTGCTTGTGGTGTAGTATAGAAGTCGTAACCTAAAGCAATATTTGAAACCACATCATCGGCATTAACTTCCGGATCCCAACCTGAATATTTGGTAAAGGTCAATAAGTTTTGTCCGGTTATATATAATCTTACATTACTTATTTTAGCTTTGTTAAGAAGCGATTTTGGTAGATTATAGGCCAATGTTACGTTACGCAGACGAACGAATGAACCATCTTCAATGAAACGACTTGATGGCTGAGCACCATTGTTATAGAATAAACGTGCTTGTGGTACTCTTGTATTTGTATTCTGAGGAGTCCAGGCATCTAATTGGTTTACTGTCTGGTTATCTTCAAAACGGCCATTAGCCGACGAGTAACGACCTACGCCATAGAAATTTAGTTTATTACCGAATACGCCATTGAAGAATACACTCAACTCAATACCTTTATAGCTGAAAGTATTGGTAACACCACCAATCCATTTAGGAAGCGCACTACCTACAATAGCACGTTGTGCCTGGCTGTAAACGTTGGTTGTTTCTCTGCTCAATGAACCATCAGCATTTGGTGTATTTTTATAGAATAAAGCATCACCATTGGCAGGGTCAACACCAGCATACTCTACTGTATAGAATACACCTAATGGCTGGCCTTCTACGGCACGGCTCATGTTGTTTAACCCACCTTCAATTACTTGTCCTTGAAGGTTAGTAATTTTATTAGTGTTGGTTGAGGCATTCAAGCTGGTTTTCCATTTGAATTGTCCAACAAGGTTATCTGTGTTTAATACAAATTCAAATCCTTTGTTATACAATGAACCAACGTTTTTCAACTGTGTAGCGAAACCAGTAGTACCCGGTACGTTTACATTCAACAACAAACCTGAAGTATTTTTTTCGTAGTAATCAATCTCACCATTGATACGGTTTTTCAGGAATCCGAAGTCTAAACCAACATCAATTTGTTGTGTAGTTTCCCAACTTAAATCAGGGTTCGCCAATTGAGCAGGAGCTTGTCCCGGCAAAGTACCATAACCGGCACCACCCGCAAACAAACCTAAGTGACCGAAGTTAGCGATTTCGGCATTACCGGTTTTACCCCAGCTTGCACGCAATTTCAGGAAGCTGATGGCTTCAACATTTTTCAGGAAGTTTTCTTCAGTCAGAATCCAGCCCGCAGATACCGCAGGGAAGAAACCATAACGATTGTCTTTACCGAAACGTGAAGAAGCATCGGTACGTGCACTCAAACCAAGCAAGTATCTTTCATTAAATTTGTAGTTGATACGTGCAAAGTAAGAAAGGAAATTATAATTGGTTTCTGCCGAACTTGCGTCAGTTTTACGAGCCGCACTGGCAATCATACGGTAAGCATCTGAAGGAAAATCTCTACCTTCAGCTACATTAGATTTTGACAGGGAGTTCTGGAACGACATACCTGCTGTGGCATCAAATGCGTGTACACCAATTACATTGTCATATACAAAATAATTGTTGGTATTGTAGTTTTCTACTCTCACAAAACGGTTATAACCATACCCTTGCGGAGCACTAAAGTTACGTTGTGTTTTGCTGTTATAATATTGTTCTTCCTGTTGGTTCAATAAATCTATGGCTACCTCAGTACGGAATTTTAAGCCTTTGAAGAATCTATATTCACCAAATGCGTTACCAATATTACGGTGTACATTTGTATTATAGTAAGCATTCCCTAAGTTGATTAAGGCATTATAATAAATCGGAATTGAAATATCACCCGGAGGCATACCTACAGGTAATCCTGTTTCAGGGTCAGTTGCCGGAGTCATTGGCGGAAGTGCCACTAACTGTTGAGGGTTATCAAACTGACGGTCGCCCGATACACGTTGATTGAATGAACGTGTAATACCCATATTCATACCCACGGTTAGTTTGTCAGTAACTTTATGGCTAAGGTTCAGACGACCAGCCAAACGATTGAAAGCATTACCTGCCAGAATACCGGTCTGATCTAAAAACTGACCTGACATGAAAATAGTCGTTTTTTCCGAACCACCACTTACACTTAAATCATATTGTTGTGAAGGCGCATCCTGATAAGCCAGTTTTGACCAGTTAGTATTGGCCTGATTGGCAGTACCTAAAGTTCCTAAACTTTGTGTTACGAAGAAACTCTCCATGTATTGAGAATACGAATCAGGGTCATTTACATCGTAACCTTCAATCGCATCAGAGTTGGCTGCTGCCTGACGATAAAAATTAATATATTGCTCGGTATTCAAAAACTGCAATACATTGGTTGCTTTGCTTTTACCATATTGTACACCGAAAGTAACATTAGTCTTACCTGCTTTACCTTTTTTGGTAGTAATCAGAATTACCCCATTGGCAGCACGAGCACCATAGATAGCTCCGGCAGAAGCATCTTTCAGAATCTCGATAGACTCAATATCCTGTGGGTTAATGTCTACCGTAGGGTTGGTAGCACCTCCGGCCACTGAAAGGTCGCCTTGTGTCATCGGAATACCATCAATCACATATAATGGTTCGTTAGAAGCTGATACCGATGATTGCCCGCGTACACGTATCTGAATACCTTGTGCTAATTTACCAGTACCCTGGTTAATTTGTACACCGGCAGCTTTACCCTGAATACTCTGCTCAAAAGTAGTAACAGGCATATCTGCTACATCGCTACCTTTGATTTTAACGATATTACCTGTCAGGTCACGTTTGATTTGAGAACCATAACCGGTAACAACCACTTCATTCAAGGTTTGCGTAGCAGGAACAAGGGTAAAATCTACGATGCTACGATTGTTTACCGTTTGCTCTAAAGAAGTAAAGCCGATAAAACTTGCCTGAAGCACCGCATTGTTAGGAACAGCAATTCTGTAGCTTCCGTCCACATTGGTGGTTGTACCCCTTGTTGTACCTTTTACTGTAATTGAAACTCCTGGTAGTGGACTACCATCTTCTGTTGAGGTAACTTTCCCCGTTACATCAACATCTTGTGCATTTCCCCAGAAAGAAATAAAGAGGAATAGACAACCTAATGAAACCCGTAAAAGTTTGTTCATTCGCATTCTAGTTTGTTATAGGATTAATTAAAGAAATTAAAAATAAATGAAAAAAAGACAATTACCTCACATATAAGAGTGAAAAATGTTAATAATACGCTTTTTATACAAGACAAACTTGTAATAATTCAAAAATGACACATAATAGAGACGTCGAAAAACTAAATAAATGGTAGATAAATAAAAATATTAGCCTGTTTAGTTTTGAATAAAATGAATATAGTATTGTTTAGTTTTATAAAAATGATTGATTCAAATTTTAGATATAAGCCAGTAAAATGGCTATCAAAAAGCAAATCATACAGACCAAAGACGTGAAAATAAAATAAGGTGCTGTCGATTAGCCAAACAATTTTTAATTTTTTGTTAATTTATCCAAAGTTTCTTCTAATCTGTCAAAATTTTCTTCGTTTGCTCCAATAATAAAATCTTTCAGTTTTTGGTAAACATGAGAGGCACTTATGGTCATAGCGTAAGTTAATTGAGTATGATTAGGAGTATCAGTAGCTGTAAAAGTAACCACACCCCAGTAGTCAGGGCCACTGTCGTGGTGAAAGACTATTTTTTCGAAAGAAACAATTTCTTTAAATATAATTTTGTTTTTATATGCCTTGCTGTCAGGGCCATACATGGTAAAACTCCATAAGCCATCAGGTCTTAAATCGAAACTGTGAAAGGTATTGGTAAACCCTTTTGGCCCCCACCATTGGGCTAAAATTTCAGGATTTGTATAGGCTTCAAACAATAATTCTTTTGATACAGGAATAATATGGGTAGTAACAATTGCCGGAACAGACTCAACAACAGGTTTTTGTGCAGAATTCATGGAAAACAGCCAGTGATTAGGTTATGTATGTGATTCAGACAAATATAAAAAATATTCTGAATCAAACGCAGGTTTTCAGTTTATTATCTTTTATTTACAAATCAATTAACATAGAAAGACCATAGAAAAGTAGTAGTTTCAGATATGCCCATTATTATAGAAAAACAATATAGCAACCAGGCGCATGTAGCAGTATGGCATATTACCGAGTCTCATGATGAACTACAGGCTATGTTACCTTCTGCAATTCTGACAGATGCTGAACTGGCAGATATTCGTCATGCTCAAAAGCAGATTGAGTTTTTTTGTAGCAGATTAACCATTAAATATCTGGTTGATAAATTAGGAATCGGGTATCTGGGTATTAAAAAAGATGAATATGGTAAACCTTACCTGGTAGGTTCTAATTGGCATTTTTCGTTGACGCATACGGCCGAATACATAGCAGTAGTCATGCACCCAAGCAGGCCATTAGGCGTAGATATGGAGCAGCCCAGCGAGAAGCTTTTAAGAATTGCCCATAAGTTTTTGTCTGAAACCGAAAGAAACGATGCCGATAGTGATTCAGATAAACTCTGTATTTACTGGTCGGCTAAAGAAGCATTGTATAAACTCTATGGTAAGCGAAAGATTATTTTTATTGATAACCTGCTCATCTGCCCATTCAGAAAAAACCAGCAGGTTATCAATGGACGGCTCAGAATCAACGAGATTGATGAACAATACACATTGATTGTTGAGAGAATAGCGCAATATTATTTAGTTACAGTTTGTTAGAAACGGTTTCGGAAACTATTCTGACATTAACTTTAAGATATGCTCAATTTCTCTCACCCGCTCAACGTCTGATACTTTCTCAAACGATACTATCAGATTACGTAATACCCGGCAAACTATATCCAGATTGGTACAAGGCTGATAAAAACTGTCTTGTGGCAATAAGTGCATTTGTTTAATATAATTGCTTATATCTACTTTGGTAAAAATGAGCCCCCGGTTAAATACATTGATATAAAATTGTATCTGCGGATTCTTGTAAGTCAGTACAAATAAGCTTGGCAGATTTACGCCACTCACCGGCATGCCTAAGCGCCGGGCAATAAGCATATAAATCACACAAAGCGAAATCGGGTTGCCTTTTTTCTGCTCAAATACCTGATTGAGCATAGAGTTGGCAGGTGAATGGAAGTTTTTAGTGTTTGATAAAAACTTATATTTTTCAAAAAATACCTGATTCAATATTCTTACCTGATCATGCGGGTGCAAATCGTCTCTGAACTCCAACCATACATCAAAATAAATATCGTTAATACTCTGCCGCAACTTTTCCAGACTTAAATCGGGGTACTGATAAGTGGCTACTATCCACATCCCCTCCAAAAGGTCCTGAAATCCTCCCTTTTTCCATTCCAGCAAGCGGGTTGTTAGCAAACCATATTGTAAGTCGTGAATTAAGTCTTCTATTTTCTTTTGTAATACCGGATTTAATCCGTTCTCCTGCCAGTGGTCTTCT
Source organism: Emticicia agri (assembly GCF_004168285.1). Classification (GTDB taxonomy): domain Bacteria; phylum Bacteroidota; class Bacteroidia; order Cytophagales; family Spirosomataceae; genus Emticicia; species Emticicia agri. The sequence continues at coordinate 7,944 of NZ_SEWF01000048.1, forward strand.
AATAATGGAATAACAGACCCACCTATCGTTCGCAATTGCCTCTCTACGTGTTGCACTACCTCAATGTCGTCGTCGTCGAGTAGTGTTACCAATGCTTTTATTTCCGATTCTTTCATAGCTATCCCCATTCTGATTCATAAATAGTTGATTGTCAGCAAGCTACATGACCTTTCACTAACAAAATAAAACTTCAAAGCTCAAATTTTTCTAATTACACCTCTAAATTCATACTTTTGTTAAAAAAACAAACAATTTTGGTAAAAAACTTTTTTTCACACTAATCAGCCTATTTTTATCGTATGAAAATTTTAGTAACAGGAGGTGCCGGATTCATTGGCTCACATACAGTAGTCGAACTCACTAATGCGGGTTATGAACCTGTAATTATTGATAATTTTAATAACTCTGAAAAAACTGTACTAAAAGGGCTGAGAAGAATTCTGAAAAGACCCGTGAAGTATTACGAGAAAGATTGTAATGATGTAAAGGCATTAGAACAAATCTGCAAAAAAGAGAATATTGAGGGCGTAATACATTTTGCTGCGTATAAAGCAGTAGGAGAGTCGGTAGAAAAACCTTTAAAATATTATGAAAATAATATTGGCTCTACCCTGAAAGTGTTAGAAGTAATGCTGAAATTAGGTATCAAAAACCTTGTTTTCTCTTCTTCTTGTACGGTTTATGGCCAACCCGACGAAATTCCTGTAACAGAAGATACACCTCGTAAACCTGCGGCATCGCCATACGGCAATACTAAAACGATATGTGAAGATATTCTGCGTGATACCATTACAGCCGGAAATCCGCTAAAAATTATTGCCTTACGCTATTTTAACCCTATCGGGGCTCATCCGTCTGCCAATATAGGTGAGTTGCCAAGAGGTGTGCCAAGCAATCTGGTGCCTTTTATTACACAGACCGCTATCGGAATCAGACAAAAACTAACCGTATTTGGGAACGATTATAACACTTCTGACGGTACTAACGTAAGGGATTTTATTCATGTGGTAGATTTGGCTAAAGCCCATGTTTCGGCATTAAAATTGCTCGCTACTCAGCAGGATAATTACTACAATGTATTTAATGTGGGTACCGGTAAAGGCAATACAGTTTTAGAAATTATCAAAGCATTTGAGAAAGTAAATAAGCTGAAACTGAATTATGAAATAGGTCCGCGTCGCCCGGGAGACGTAGAGAAAATCTATGGAAGTGTAGAGAAATCGGAGAAAGTAATGGGCTGGAAAACAGAAAAAACACTGGAAGACAGTGTAAGAGATGCCTGGAGATGGGAAAAGAAAATAGCTAAAAACAAAAAATAAGTAGGAGTATGTTTAAATTTTATTGTTCTGACCGAAAAGAGCAGATTTTTTAGCTAAACAAGGCGCATTTTGCAGATGTAGCCGGCAGCTACATCGAAAAAATGCAACGCAGTATAGCTGAAAAAGCTGCCTTTGTAGGTCGAACGATAATTTTTAAACATGCTCTAAGTCGGGATATAGCCCGACGATTTGTGTAAACGTTTGACTTATTTAAAAATAGAAAACAATACAAATGCAATCAAAACACATTTTAATAACAGGCGGAGCAGGTTTTATTGGTTCTCATGTTGTTCGTCTTTTTGTTACTAAGTATCCCGATTATCAGATTGTTAATCTTGATAAACTGACTTATGCGGGTAATCTTGAAAACCTGAAAGATATACAAGATTTTCCTAATTATATTTTTGAGAAAGGGGATATAGTAGATGCTGATTTTATAACGGCTTTATTTCAGAAATATAATTTTGATGGGGTTATTCACCTGGCTGCTGAATCGCATGTAGATAGGTCTATTACTGACCCGATGTCGTTTGTCATGACAAACGTGATTGGTACCGTAAATTTGCTGAATGCTGCCCGTGATGCCTGGAAGGCAAGTGGTTTTGAGGGTAAACGTTTCTATCATGTATCAACTGATGAAGTATATGGCGAATTGCATGACCCCGAAGAGTTCTTTTTAGAAACAACCAGCTATGACCCCCGTTCACCTTATTCGGCATCAAAAGCTTCCTCAGACCACTTTGTAAGAGCCTATCACAATACCTATAAACTGCCTGTTGTGGTATCTAACTGCTCAAATAATTATGGCCCGAATCATTTTCCTGAAAAACTGATTCCTCTCATGATTAATAACATCATTCATAACTTCCCTTTACCTGTATATGGCAAAGGTGAGAATGTGAGAGACTGGCTTTTTGTGAAAGACCATGCACGTGCCATAGATGTGATTTATCATAATGGAGTAAATGGAGAAACCTATAATATCGGAGGTTTTAATGAATGGAAGAACATTGATCTGGTTCATTTACTGTGCAAAATCATGGACGAAAAATTAGGCCGACCTGAAGGCACATCAGTTAAGTTAATTACTTATGTACAAGACCGTGCAGGCCATGATTTAAGATATGCCATTGATGCCAATAAGTTAATGAAAGAATTAGGATGGGAACCATCTTTACAGTTTGAAGAAGGTCTGGCAAGCACCGTAGATTGGTATCTGGCCAATACAAACTGGTTGAAGAATGTTACCAGTGGCGATTACTTGAATTACTACGAAAGTATGTACACAAACAGATAATATTCTGTAATATACTTACACGAAAAGCACGGGTTGCCTCGTGCTTTTCGTGTTTAAGAGCCTCTCATTTATCGACTGCTTTTTTACTCCAGTAACTGGCTAATAGTGAGCCGTTGATATTCATAATAGGCCCGAATAAAGCAGGAGCTATACCAACTGTGGCTAATTTACCCATTGCCTTTGCTAATCCAGAAGCCAAGCCTGCATTTTGCAATCCTACTTCAATAGCCACTGTGCGGCAATCCTGTTCTTGTAATCGGAATAACCTTGCACCCCAGTAACCAATAATAAAACCACCTACATTGTGCAGAATAGTTGCAAATACTAAGGCTAAACCAACGGTTTGCAAAGATTTTTGCCCGGCAGCGGTAATTATCAGAATGATAACAAGAATACCACCCATAGAAATAAGAGGTAATATTTTCTGTAGCCACGCATTGCGGTCTTTCAGAATTTTATTGATTAAAAAACCTATAATTATGGGTACAATAATCATTTTGCAAATGTCTATTACCATAGGCCAGAAGTCAATGGCAATAAACTGTCCACCCAATAGTTTCATCAGAAAAGGCGTAAGCAAAGGAGCCAGAATAGTAGCTATAGAAGTAATAGTAATAGATAAGGCTACATTGGCCTTAGATATGTATGAAATAACATTCGATGCCAGGCCACTGGGCGAACAGCCTACTAAAATAACGCCTGCTGCGATTTCGGCCGGGAAATCAAACGTATTGGCAATGGCAAAGCCTAAAAATGGCATAATGGTAAACTGACAAACCAGACCAACAATAACCGCTTTTGGCATTTTAATAACCCCTAAAAAATCTTCAAAAGTAATGGTTGTACCCATGCCGAACATAATAATCTGCAAAAGCGGAATAATTAATTCTTTTAACTGAAAACCATTGATTTCGATAAAATACTGTGGGAAGAAATACGCAATAGAAGCCGCTGCTATCAGGCAGAATGTGTAAATGTAGTTTCTCATGAAACAGACAGAGTTTTAGGTTGAATTTTCAGGATTTGTGTGGTATGGGCATTAGTAAAGTTTCATCAGGCTTTAGGATGTGCCTGCTGAAATACTTTTTTCAGTTTTTCAATGGTATTATGGGTATATACCTGTGTGGCCGCCAGGCTTGTATGCCCTAATAAGTCCTTGATGGCATTTAGGTCTGCACCACGGTTCAGTAAGTGCGTAGCAAAAGTATGTCTTAATACATGAGGGCTTCGTTGTTCGAGAGACGTAACCAATGATAAATATCTTTTCACCAGGCGCTGAATAAACATCGGATATGCCTGTGTACCATTATCTGTCAGAATCAGGTAGTGGTTGTCTTTATTTTCAGGATTTTCCAAAAGCACTTCTTCCCGATGTTTCAGATAGGTATTAATGGCCTCTACTAAACTTTTGTTGATAGGTATTACCCGATGCTTATTTCTTTTTCCTAATACAGTCAGGGTATTATTATATAAATTAATATCGCCTATTTTTAAGTTTATTAATTCGGCCAAACGCATGCCCGTACCATAGAGTAATTCCAAAACCAATTTATCACGTAAACCCGTAAAATCGGATGAGAACTCTACCTCATCGAGCATGGTTTGCATGGGTTTTTCTTCTACATATCTGGGTAAACTACGGTCTGTTTTCAGGGCTTTTACTTTAAGCATAGGGTCTGAAGCAATAGCCTTGCGGCGAAGCAGAAAATTATAGTAACTGCGAAGGGTAGCAATTTTACGATTGATACTGCGGTTATCCATTTTTTCTTCAGCCATACTGGCAATCCACGACCGTATCATCTGGGAATCAGCCTTTTCAGGTTCTTTTAACTCATACTGAAATTCGAGGTAGAGAGAAAACTGCTTCATATCGCCTTCATAAGCCGTGAGCGTATGATGACTGAGCCGTTTTTCGAATTGTATATGCTGTAGAAAATAAGAAACCATATTAACAATTAACTATTTACTTTGCTGCAAATAGAACTGCTAATATGGTTTAAAATATATCAAAATACAATTAACAATCGAACTTTCTTGTTCTGTGTTGACTGCTAATTGACTAAATGTCTTCGTTGCTTCTCAACTGACCAACGTAACGAGCATGGATAATTTCGTTACGACGAGCTACTGAAGGTTTTTCAAACGCCTGACGTTTACGTAACTGACGCAATACACCCGTTTTTTCAAATTTCTTCTTAAAACGTTTTAACGCTTTATCAATAGATTCGTTTTCTTTTACATTTACTACTAACATATTAATACACCTCCTTTTGTTTGGGGTTGCAAAATTAGGAAGAATTAATTTATTTTTCAAATAGTTTCTTGATTTTCAGGAAATTAAATCAAAGGTCGCATTTGTATTTTCCGAAATAGTGTAGTTTTGCGCATCATTTAAATACTTCTTCATGAAAATCGCCATTATTGATTTAGGTACTAATACTTTCCATTTATTAATTGTTGAAAACAAGCAAACGCTATATAAAGAATCTATTCCGGCTAAAATCGGTAAAGGGGGTATCAGCCAGGGAATTATTTCAGAAGAAGGGATTCAGAGAGCCTTAAACGTGTTAAAACATTTCAGAGAAGTAATCAATACGCATCAGGTAGAAGTAAAGAATGTTTTTGCTATTGGCACCAGTGCTATCAGAAATGCCGGAAATAAAGATGAATTTATACAAATAGTGGCGCAAGAAACAGGCATATCCATACAGGAAATTTCTGGCGATAAAGAAGCAGAATTGATTTATTATGGCATAAAAGAAGCGCTTCACATCAACGAAACATCTATGATAATGGATATTGGAGGCGGAAGTGTAGAGTTTATTATCTGCAATCATGACAAGATTTTCTGGAAGCAGAGTTTTGAAATAGGCGGGCAGCGATTAATGGATAGATTCATGAAAAGCGACCCTATTTCGATGCGTTCAGTCCAACAGATGGATGATTATTTCCGTGAAAAACTGCTCCCTTTAGCCAATGCCTGTCATCAATATGCCCCGCAAACCCTTATTGGCTCGTCAGGGTCTTTTGATACCCTGATAGATATGTATTTTATGAAAGAAAAAGGTGAATTACCACCAGTAGAGCAGGTGAGTTTTGAATATTCACTACCGGAATTTTATAGAGCCTACGACGAACTACTATTCAAAAATCACGAAGAAAGAATGGCAATTCCGGGCATGATTGAGTTAAGAGTTGATATGGTAGTAGTAGCCGTTTGTCTCATTAAATACATTATTCAAACTTTTGAAATTAAGCATGTCAGGGTATCTAATTACTCTTTAAAGGAAGGGATTCTGGCGAAGATATTGGCTGATAATAATTTTTGATAGGTGATTAAATTATCTATCATATCAGCGAATTTATTGTAGTCATGTATTTAAATTGTGGCGCAAACTTCCAGTTCGCGTTATCATTTAAAACTACAAAATGTTATTCTGAATTAGTTTCAATAACCAAAAAGTACATAATTTAGCTGCGAACTGGAAGTTCGCGCCACAAATAATTTAACTACCCTTTAATTTACCTTCAATATTCTTTTTATTTCTCTGCTCTTATTTTGTCTCAACAACATAGCCTTCATTTTGGTTAAGGTTATAATAGTATCTTAGTTCAGACATTTCATAAACACAATATCCAAAGAGAAAATCCATCATGGCAGAAAAGAAATTAGCAGGGCAGTCGGCTCTGGTTACCGGAGCAAGTTCAGGGATTGGCGAAGGCGTGGCTTTAGCCTTAGGCGAAGCAGGTGCCAATGTAGTAGTCAATTATAATTCTAATGCTGATGCTGCCAATATAGTAGTAGAAAAAATCAAGGCTTTTGGTAGCAATGCCATTGCCATACAAGTTGATGTAAGCAAAGAAGAGGCAGTGCAGGCTATGTTTAAACAGATGTTTGAAGAGTTTGGTACGATTGATATTTTAGTCAATAATGCAGGCTTGCAGAAAGACGCCAAATTTGATGAAATGACCCTGGAGCAATGGCAAATGGTCATAGATATTAACCTGACAGGGCAGTTTCTTTGTGCCCGAGAAGCTATCCGGGAATTTCTCCGCCGTGGCCCCGTACCGGAACGCTCGCTGGCTACCGGGAAAATTATTTGTGTGAGTTCTGTACATGAACTCATTCCGTGGGCAGGGCATGTAAATTATGCTTCCTCTAAAGGGGCAATCAAAATGCTGATGCAAAGTTTAGCGCAGGAATACGGGGATAGAAAAATACGTGTAAACAGCATTTGTCCGGGTGCAATTCAGACGCCCATCAACCGAGCGGCATGGGAAACCCCGCAGGCTTTGAATAGTCTGATGAGTCTGATACCTTATAACCGTATCGGACAGCCAAGCGATATTGGTAAATTAGCAGTTTTCTTAGCATCAGACGATTCAGATTATATTACCGGAACAAGTACTTTTATTGATGGAGGCATGACAGTGTTTGAAGGCTTTGCCACCGGGGGATAATTGTCCAAATCAAGCTACTAAATCTACTGACTGAACTCTGACAAATTTCCCATGAATCCTGAACAAGAAAGGCTTAATACAAATGCCCTTAAGGAGGTACCATTAGAAAAATGGGGACCTTATTTGTCAGAAAGACAATGGGCGACTGTAAGGGAAGATTATAGTGCCAACGGCGATGCTTGGAGCTATTTCCCGCATGACCATGCTCGTTCGAGAGTGTATCGCTGGGGAGAAGATGGACTGGGAGGTATATCTGATGCACGCCAGAACCTTTGCTTTGCTTTAGCTCTCTGGAATGGTAAAGACCCTATTTTGAAAGAAAGACTTTTTGGACTAACCAACAGCGAAGGCAATCATGGCGAGGATGTAAAAGAACTATATTACTATTTAGATAATGTTCCGACACATGCTTACATGAAGTTTCTCTATCAATATCCGCAGGAAGCATTCCCGTATGAAAAATTGATAGAAGAAAACCGGAGCCGAACCAGAAAACAGCATGAATATGAGTTACTGGATACAGGAGTTTTCGACAATAACAGATACTTTGATGTTTTTGTAGAATATGCCAAAAACAATGCAGAAGATGTTTGTATTCAGATAGAGGTCTGGAACAGAGGCGATACAAATGCAACTATTTGGGTTTTACCGACGTTATGGTTCCGAAACAGATGGGCTTATGGAGATTTGACACAAAAGCCATTGATACAGGCCCAAGGTGATGGTTGTGTGCGGGCCAGCCATGAGTTTCTGGAAGATTATTTCTTCTATTTTCAGTCAGCAAAAGCAAGTTTATTTACTGAAAATGAAACAAACATAGAGCGGATTTTTGGAGCTACTAACCATAGTCCTTTTGTAAAAGATGCTTTTCATGAAGCTATTTGTGAGGGAAATGAAGAACTCTATCGTTTGTTAAAGAATAATCAGCAGGGAACCAAATTTGCCCCGATTTACGAATTAAGTATTGAGCCGAAATCTTCGCAGAAGATAATGCTCCGATTATCCAATACAGAGAATGTTGACCCTTTTAATCATAGCTTTAGCCAGATATTTTCAGATAGACGCCAGGAAACTGAAGAGTTTTATCAAAGGTATGCGCCGTCCGAAAAATATCAATCAGATTCCCAATCGGCTGATAAGGAACTGCAAGGCTCCAGAACAAGCGATTTAAAAAATATACAGCGACAAGTCTTTGCCGGACTCTTATGGAGCAAGCAGTATTATCATTATGATATAGAACGCTGGCTTGAAGGAGACCCGAATCAGATTGCGCCACCTGACGAGCGGTTTTTAGGAAGAAATGCCGAATGGACACATCTGAAAAATCAGGATGTGATGTCAATGTCCGATACCTGGGAGTATCCCTGGTATGCTGCCTGGGATTTAGCTTTTCATTGCCTGCCGATGGCTATGCTTGACCCTACTTTTGCCAAAAATCAGCTTATCTTAATTACAAGAGAGTGGTTCATGAGTCCTAATGGGCAGATACCTGCCTATGAATGGAATTTCTCCGATGTCAACCCACCTGTGCATGCGTGGTCGGCTTTATCAATCTATCGTATCGAAAAGACCTTGCATGGCAAAGAAGATCTTAATTTCTTGAAACGGATATTTCAGAAATTGCTTATCAACTTTACGTGGTGGGCAAACCGTGAAGACGAAAACGGGAATAATATCTTTACCGGAGGTTTTTTAGGCTTAGATAATATTGGGGTCATTGACAGAGATAATCTTCCCTTAAACTCGCATTTAGAGCAGGTAGACGCTACCGCATGGATGGCCATGTATGCACTGAACATGATGGATATTGCTTTGGAAATTGCCCGACACGACCCCGGTTTTGAAGATGTAGCCACAAAATTTTACGAGCATTTTGTACTGATTGCCGAATCTTTGAATAAAGGCTTATGGGATACGGAAGAAAGTTTCTTTTATGACTTGCTTTATACCCAGGGCGGAAAGATTACTCCTATGAAAGTGCGCTCCATCGTAGGTTTAAGTGCCTTGTTTGCAGTATCAATTATCGACCAGAAGAAAATGGCTGATTTACCTGATTTCAAAAAACGTATTTCTTATATCAGAGATTACCGCACAAAAGCCAATAAATTTTTGCCCAGTGAACAAATGGCTGAAGATGGTAATATTTTGCTTTCTTTGGTAAACAGAACAATGCTCACAAAACTTTTGCAAGTAATGCTTGACGAGAATGAGTTTTTGTCGGTAGGAGGTATTCGTGCTTTATCAAAATACTATGAAAAAAATCCTTATTCGGTAAATGTACAGGAAGTTGATTATAGTATCAACTATATGCCGGCAGAGTCTGATTCCGGTATGTTTGGGGGCAATTCTAACTGGCGAGGGCCTGTATGGATGCCTGTTAACTACTTAATCATTAAGTCTTTAAAGAAATACTATCAGTTTTATGGTGATAGTTTCAAGGTAGAGTTTCCAACTGGTTCGGGCAAAATGATGAACCTCAACGAAGTATCAGGAGAGTTAGCCAACCGCATAGTAGGAATTTTTCAGCGAAACGAAGCAGGTGATCGTCCGGTACATGGCGCTTATCAGGAGTTTTACAAAAGACCTGATAATAAAGATTTACTATTATTCTATGAATACTTTGATGGCGATACCGCACGTGGGGTAGGAGCCTCTCATCAAACGGGCTGGACAGCCGTAGTAGCAGAATTAATTAATGAGGATATTTGGGAGAAAGAGACAGAGTTGCCTCTGAAATAAAACAAGACAAGGCAATGTGAGTACACATAGTCCTTGTCTTGTTAATTTTAAAATGTTATTTGAACTGGAAATCCTGTCCCTCTGCCACAACCTCTTTTACTTCAGGAACCATCGTTGTTAATAAACGTTGGATACCATCACGAAGCGTAACCGTTGAAGACGGGCAACCACTGCAAGAGCCTTGCAGATATACCTTTACTTGTCCGGTTATTTCATCAAAAGAGGCAAAATTAATAGCACCACCATCTGATTCTACCGCAGGGCGCACATATTGGTCGAGCGTTGATTTGATTTTGGCAACTACCGCTGAATCATTGGCATCAATAATTAACGTATTTTTATCAATGGTTTTTTGTGCAAAAACCGGATGATTCTGCTCGAAATATATCTTTAAAAATTTCTTTACATCATATACCACATCTTCCCATTCGGTTTCTTCTTCTTTCGATAACGTAATGAAATTGGAAGCGATGAAAATTCTTCTGACAAACGGAAACTGGAACAAATCGGCAGCCAATGGTGATGCTTTGCCTTCTTCTGCTGTAGAAGCGATTGTAGGATAATCGAACGATAGGCCTTCTGGAGCTAATTCAAAATTCAATACGAATTTCATTGAATTCGGATTAGGACTTAGCTCGGTATAAATCATTGTTTGGCGTTGAAGCATGACAATAAAAAATATATTAAATGAATAGTGTCTGTTTCAGAACATTAATATGTCAGAATAAGTTTGGCAGGGCATAAAAAAACCTGCCTTTGGGGCAGGTTCTCAAAAGTCTTTACAGAGGCTTATGCTTCTGCAACCACGTTAACGAAAGATTTTCCGTCACGTCCTTTTTTAAATTCTACAATACCGTCAGCTAATGCGAAAAGTGTATGGTCTCTACCAACACCTACATTGATACCCGGATTATGTCTGGTACCACGTTGACGAACAATGATGTTTCCGGCGATAGCTGTTTGGCCGCCAAACAATTTAACGCCTAACCGTTTACTTTCTGATTCGCGACCGTTTTTCGACGAACCTACACCTTTTTTGTGTGCCATGACCTTATTCTTTTTTAATTTTGAATTGCAATGAAATAATTTTGCAGCTGAATACTCAGCCAAATGTCTTACGCTGCGATTTCGTCGATTTGAATTTTAGTCAAATACTGACGGTGACCGTTTTTCTTAACGTATCCTTTACGGCGTTTTTTCTTGAAAACGATTACTTTTTCGCCTTTAAGGTGTTCGATAATAGTTGCTTTTACTGAAGCACCTTCTACGGTTGGAGCACCTACTGAAATAACTCCGCCGTTATCAACAAGAAGAACCTTGTCGAGTACAAGTTCAGCGTTCGCTTCGCCTTCTAACCTATGGGTATAAAGCGTACGACCCTTTTCAACTTTAAATTGCTGACCTGCGATTTCTACGATTGCGTACATTTTTTGAAAAGATAAATTTACAATGAATATTATTTTCTATACCTTCTTAGCAATTTCCATAGAAGGGAATTGCTGATTCGGGGTGCAAAGTTAATAATATAATTTTGTTTTTCAAACTGTTGGATTCTATGTTTTTTTTTATAAAATTGTGTTCGTTTAATCATCTATAAATAGCAGAACCTATGAAAATTCGTCAGATATTGCAAAAAAAGAAAATAAATGCCCTTTTCTCGGTTTCATCTGATACAACTGTATATGATGCCCTGGTAGAAATGGCAGATAAAAACATTGGAGCAGTGTTAGTGATAGATAATGAAAAACTTTCGGGTATTTTCTCTGAAAGAGACTATGCACGTAAGATTGTGCTGAAAGGACTACACTCTGATGAAACATTGGTTAAAGATGTAATGACCTCTAAGGTGATTACCATTGACCTGGAAGATAAGCTGGAAGATGCCATGCAGATTATGTCAGATAAGCATATCAGACACTTACCTGTAATGGACGGAAAAGAACTGGTAGGTATTATTTCTATCAACGACGTAGTAAGCACCATTATTAATGAGCAAAAGTCACAGATTGCCTCACTGGAAAGCTATATTTCGGGCAGTTATGCCTAATAAGAATTTATTGAATTAGCGATTGTGTGATTTAGTGATTTGATTATACCGATCAATGGTGATGAATTAACTTTATGGCATTTATTTTTAATAGATTTAATAAGTATAAGCGAAGCCCAAGGCTTCGCTTCTTCATATAATGGAACTTACTATTAGTACTCCGGCACTTCTTTTTTCTACAGTTTCATTACTGATGATTGCTTTTACCAATCGGTTTCTGGCACTGGCAAGCTTGATTCGGGACTTACACGTGAAATACAAAACCGAAGAAGAAAAAGAAAATATTATTGCACAGATTATAGGCTTGAAACGTCGCATCAGAATTGTAAGAAATATACAAATCATTGCCATTTCGAGCTTATTACTGAGTGCGGTGTGTATGTTATTGATATTTTTGCAGAAAGAACTGGCCGCCAAATGGTTTTTTGGCGGTGCTTTAACCTTACAGATAGTAGCCCTTACCTTATCTGTACGGGAAATAACACTCTCTATGAATGCACTGGAACTGGAGCTCAGCGATATTGCAGAATTAATTTCTCCGGCTTCTCATAGGAGACGTAAGAAAGAACATACTTCGCACAAAGAGTGACCAATCAATAGAATTTTTCAAAAAAATGACTTAATAAGAGGCTTTATGCTTACTTTTATTAAGTTATTTTTTTTTAAATGCTTTATAGAAAAATTGTCCCTTCGTTGCCATTGCAAAAACTCGTAGAATGTTATTACATCTGGGAGAACAATGGGCTTATGGGGCAACCACTTACTATTGAATCACCACCCACTGGTTTTGTTTCGATGGTATTTAATTATGGCGATTTCTATAAAACTTCCTCTACATTTAATAGCTCAGATTTTGTTTCAGCACCCAGAACCTTTATTTCAGGTCAGGCTACAAAAGCATACAAGCTTTTATTGACGGGTAGAATAGGGATGATTGGCATCGTTTTTCGTCCAACCGCAGTCAATGTATTATTTGGGATTCAGATGTATGAACTCAATGACGAAAGGTTAGATTTGAGAGATGTAGTAGGTAAAGAAGTTGTACCTGTTCAGGAAAGAATCATGGAAGCGCATAGCCATCAGGAAAGAATAGATATCATTGAAAAATTTCTGCTTATGAAGCTCATGAGTTGTAAAAATCCATTGAATCAGACTGATTTTGCCGCAAATCTGATTGTGGAACAGAATGGGATTATTAATATTTCAAAAATGATGGAAGAACTCTACGTGTGCCGCAGGCAATTAGAGCGACAGTTTTTACAAAAGGTGGGAATAAGTCCAAAATACTATGCCCGGATACGCCGAATCAGTCATCTGTGCTCAGTAATGGCTAAAAAACAATGGCAAATTTCAGACTGGCACGATTTGATTTTTCAGATGGGTTATTATGACCAATCACATTTCATTAAAGAATTTACGGCTTTCACTGGTAAATCTCCTTCTTTCTACTTGAAAAACAATGTTGAGTTAAGTAATTATCTGCAACGATAACCCCAAACTTATGCGTCTGCCGAAAGATGTCGCATTTTTACAATATATTCCATAAGCGTTTATCGAATTTTGTCTTGCTTTTAGGGCATAAGTAATGAAATAATTTTCATTTTCTTAGTCTGAAGAAGCATTTTAACAAATTATTTTAGTAGATAAATCTTATTTTATGTTATGAAAAAGCTAATCTTTTTTTTATTAATTACAGTATCTGCCAGTGCGCAGGAAAAATTATGGACAGAGAATGATAGACAGGAACTGATTGCCAATCTGAAAAAAACAAGGGATAGTCTGGTTAAAGAAACGGCAAACCTGAGTATGGAACAATGGAATTTCAGAGAATCGCCTGAACGATGGACAATTGGCGAAATAGTAGAGCATTTAGGCTTATGGGAACGCATTTTTGCCCGTGAAACCAATATTGCTTTGCGAAGCAAACCAACACCTGAACTGAATGCCTCCTCAAAACCTGATAGCTGGTATATCGACTTTATTATGGAAGATAAAGTACATAATGCGCCTGACTATGCCCGTCCGACAGGTGCTATGCAAGGCAAAGACAATCTTACGGCTTTTCTTAAAATCAGAGAACAGACTATTAGTTTTGTAGAAACCACGCAAGCAGATTTTAAAGTGCATTTTGAACCAGTTGGTGGTGGCGCATACCGAAATGTACATCAGCTATTTATTGTTCAGTGGGGGCATGTCTCTCGTCATATCAAACAAATTAAAAAAGTAAAAAATCATCCCAATTATCCGGCATTATAAATTTTTATCAGATATTCTTATGAAAACTATTGAACAAATCGAAACAACCACAGACCTTACCCGTAAAGGAACTTGTGTTGAATTTTTTTCTGCCTATCAGGACCTTGATATCGACCGTATGGTAGGCTTATTCACGGCTGATGCTACCATTGATTTTAAGCCATTAGGTGAAAATGGAAAAGGTAAAATTAATGAATTAGGAAGAGGATTATGGAGTGCTTTAATAGATGCATTCCCCGACCTTGATAATACAATTGATACTTTTGATGTGGCCGGAGACAAAGTTACCTGTTATGTTACAATTTTTGGTACGCAAACAAAAGAATTTGCAGGCATACCAAGTAAAGGATTAAGATTTGAAAGCGACCATATTTTTGTTTTTGAATTTAATGAAGATGATAAAGCCACATCGCTTTCTATTGACTGGAATCATGCCAGTTTTGCACAACAATTAGGCGTAGAATAAGATTTCAAAACTTCGTTTATTAAGTAGCCATTATCTGAAACAAACCAGAATAATGGCTACTTATTTTATTTTGATGACGTAATAGAGTTCTTACTTACTTTCCCAGGATTTTAAATGACTGGTTTTAAATGCCCATTCAGGAGTAATTACCTCATCTATAGTATTAGCCGAATACCAGGGGCTTGATGATTTATCGTTTGGGTTTTTCAGAATCTGAATTTCCTGTGCAGGCATATAGCTTTGCGCCAGTAAGAATACTCTCTCCCCTTTGGCGTTTTCGGCAGCATCAACTACAATAACAGCATGACCCGGTGAACCACCCATAATAAATACATCTCCAATAGCTATATTGCTGAAGTCTTTAGGATAAAGTGTTTTTTCAAGCGAAAGCGTTCCCGCATAAGCAAAAACAAAGTTCAGGTACTTTCTGAAATCTTTATAAGTATTTGAGGGGGTAGCAGATTTCTGCCAGTAAGTCTGGTTTCCTTTTACCATTACTCTGTTGCCTTTCATCCACTCGGTATAAGGTACATAAAAGCCGTTTGTGAGGTTGAAGGCAATTTTTTCGTAGGCTTTCTGTGCATAAAAGTATTCAGCCCGTAAACGGATAATCGCATCGGCACACTGTTGCAGATTCTTGTTATCAATGTCTATATCTACTACCGCTTCGTACACATCTTTGTATTTGATGCTCCCATCATAATATTTCACTTTCGCGCCTGCGGCTTTCAGTGGGAGATTCTGTAAATAATAAGAAAAAGACGACTGTTGAACAGGCTTTCTTTTGAACCCTTTAGGTACATCGAATCTGGATAGAATGTTTGTGCCATTTTCGTTAATCAGCGAATTATGATGGGTATATGTGGGGTAATTAACTAATTGCGTGCAATAGATAAAGGCAGATAATAACAAGGTAATATAGCCTGATTTAACTAAAGTTTTCATTGAACAGGTGATTTAAAATAGCTTTTGTTTGTATAACGAAAACTTTAGTTATATGTTTTATGTACGACGGCTAACTAATAAACCCTGAATAATAAGGTATTGTGCTACTACGTAAGTAGCCATAATCCAGAGTCCTGATAGAGGAATATTGACCACAAATTTACTAAGTGCAATAAGCGAATCGGAGAGTATAAACAAGATGGCACCAATCAGCACCAATTGATAACTTTTATCATTTACTTTTCTTTCGCTGGCTCTGATTCCCATCAGCGTAATCACTATTGAATAGATGATAATCGGAATTTTAAAATCGCCGGGTAACTTGTTGAACAGGAAAAAAAGTAATAGGCATGAATACGAAACAAAGGGTAGCCAACGAAAGTACAACGATTTACCCTCTTGCTGAAATAATATAACATAACAAACCTGGGCTAACAGAAATGCTCCTAAGCCCAATAAAAAATACAACTGATTTTGTTTTTGAAACATCAGAAATGTATCGCCCAGACAAGAAAAAAACAAGGCTAACAGTACAATCTTGTCTCTTTTATTGAGAGTTGCTTGGATATGCTGGAAATAAAAAAATCCTAATGTAATCATCAGGAGAGGTTTTGTAAGATAGCCAAGCCATTCGTTTTCGATAATACCCGAAATAATATTTATGAGGGAAAGCGTAAAGAAAATAAAAGTCTGGTTACGGTTCATAGGGTGAGGAAGGTTAAGTTTGGTTGAGTTGTTCTCCGATTTTCTCTGCTAATATAATAGCCTTTTCCATAGGTACGAAATCTACGTTTGAAAGAATATCGGTAGGGCGATGAATATTTGGCATCCGGCCCTTGCTATCCAATGCCGCCAATGTTACTGCAGGAATGCCTGCCCGCTGAAACCAGACTGAGTCGAAATCTGCTGTGTGCCAGGCTCCGGTGGTTACTTCTTTTAGTGTGGGTAGTTCAGAAACCGATTGCCGGGCTATCTGTGTCAGTTTATTATCATAAACAATATTCGACCAACTGCCTGTTTGTGTAATAATTTTCAGGTTACCATTGCCTAAAGTATCAAAATTAATTAGATAAGTTTCTTTATTGAACTCGGTATAATGTTTTTTCATATAGGCTCTTGAGCCAATCATGCCCACTTCTTCGGCACCTGTTAATACCAATTCAACTTCGAGGTTCTCAAGGTTTCTGCCCCAGAGTTTTTGAGCCGTGGCAATGGCTGCTGCTGCTCCTGTTGCATTATCAGAAGCACCGTTTGAGTAGCCTAAACGAAAATAATCAATAGTACCTACTATACCCTGTAACAGAAAATAAAAGGCTAAAATATTGCCTAATAATAAGATGAAAGTATTGGGAAGAAGAAACTGTGAAATAGCTACAAACTGTGCAAGTATCATCAGAAACAAACTTATTTTTAATGATTGTCTGAAATTGCCAACCATTTCAGGGCGATAAAGTACTGAAATAGGGGCGGTATCCCAGTGCGCCATCAGAATCAGCTTTTTGGGCTTGGGTGTTTCTTTGCTTTTAGTCTTGACAATCAGATTATAAGTAGTAACCAATGGTGGAAAACCAGTAACAGGCGAAGCATACCAATTAAAGTAGAGCATAGCCATTGTTACAAAAATGAGGGTCAGAAAAAGCCCGGCAATAGGAGAGAAGTTAAGAGCCAATAAACCTACAACTATACCACCAATGAGCCACCAAACGATAGAAATATACGTTTTAGGTGTTCTGAACGACTCTCTGGTTACTTCCTGTTCCGCAAACAAACTGGTTAGGTACTCAAGCACAGGAATTTCGTGAGCTGTAGCTACACCTCTGTTCGGAAAAGATGCCAGTTTTTCTACAATTTGTTTGGGTGTCATAGGTGTAGGCTTAGTGGTTAGGTTTACTCATTATCAAAAAACACTTCAATCTCTTTCCATGATTTGAATCTTTGGTAACCATTCACCATTTGGTTATGAATGGCACTGAACATCAGGGTTTTTCCTTTGAAAGTCTTGAGGTTTTTTTCGTGGTCGTCAATCATATAATCAGCCGCCACAATACTTTTATCTCCACAAAGTACCACGTTTCTCCACGAGATAAACGGGAAATGTTCTTCCAACCAATCCATTTTATCTTTGAGTGAGTTGGGGAACTCAGTTGCTGCAGAAACAATAAATACCTCATATATTTCATGTAATTTTTTCACTACTTCTATGGCATCTGCCATTACTTCTACATCTCTGAAAAATCCGGGTTTAAATACTTCTTCTCTGATTTTATGATAGTTCTTTTCGTCGAATATTTCAAAATACGATTTGTTCTCAAAATGTTGCTCGGTAAAAGCTGTGCTGTTAATATGGTTATAAGTTTTAAGAATTTTTCGTCCGGTAGCCGCCATTACGTCGTCCATATCAATGGCAATTCTCTTTTTGGTCATGAGTATTATAAATTTGTTTGTGCGAATATAAACATAGATTTTACAAGATTAGAAAACTAATCGCATCTGTTTTAATAATTATTACAGAAACACTGCAAACTACTATTTTTATAAAAAAATCTGTTCTTTTAAAAATCACTTCTTACCTTTGCAACAGTTTTAGGTGCCTTATATGGTTTTCAGTGACCATTTCAAGGCTTAAAAGGGAATCCCGTTCAAATCGGGAGCTGTCCCCGCAACTGTAAGTTTCATTCATACATTTCTTCTACATGGCCACTGATTTTCGGGAAGGCCGGAAATGTTGAAACGAGTCAGGAGACCTGCCCAGGACTATCCTTGTTTGTGCTTTACGGCGGATGAAAGCAAACGAGCGACAGATTATCAATCATTTTTATTCATTCAGTATTTGAGCATTTCTACTAAATGCTTTTTGGCGAAAGGTTGGCCTTTAGTCATAGCGTGGTTTCTACTGTCGTCCGGTTATGTCTTTGCCCAAACAGATTCAACCCAAATGCTTGATGAAGTTTCGGTCAAGAGTTTTGCACCCACAAGGTTTATGGCCGGACTCAAAATTCAGCGCCTTGATTCGGCTTCGTTGCAACAGGCGAAGTTCCAGACGCTGGCCGATTTCCTGTCTTTTCTGGCACCTGTCAATTTCCGTCCTTATGGGAGCGGACAGTTGACAACTATCGGGTTAAGGGGAACTTCAAGCAATCACACAGCTGTTCTCTGGAATGGAATTAATATCAATTCGCCCAGCACGGGGCAGAGCGATTTCTCAACGCTTCCGACCGCAGGTTTCGACTTATTGGCTATTCAATATGGGTCTTCTTCCTGTGTCATAGGTTCTGATGCCGTAGGAGGGAGTATCTTATTAGATTCAAAGCCAATCTGGAAAAAAAAATACGAGTAAGTGCAGGGCAAAGGGTAGCGAGTTTTGATAACTGGCAAAGCCAGTTAAATGTCAGATTGTCTGATAAGCGTATCTCTTCTAAAACTCTTTTTTACAAAGGTGTTCTGAACAATAATTACCCCTATACCGAAAGAAAATATTATCCGGTTGAACGTTCTACTACAGACTCAAAAGGATTTATTCAGGATTTATTTTTTCTTACCAAGAAGCTCAATCAGATTGCGCTGAATATATGGTTGTCAGATAATAATGTCGAGATTTCGCCGCAATCAATTCATACAAGAGAAGTATTGCAGACACAGGCTATCAGGATTCTGAATACCTATCAGTTTAAAAAGCTGACCGTAAGAGGAGGATACGTACAGGATATAACTAATTATGGTAAAGGTAATTTTATTAAACCAAGCCGTACTGCTATTGACCGCTTTCTGATACGTGCCGAGCATGAATGGACATTTGCGAAACTTACGGCACATATAGGCACTGAAGCGGCTCATGTAATAGCCCATGTAGATGGGTATGATAAAACTACTATTGCTGAAAACAGGCTTGATATTTTTGCCTGGTTGAGGTATCAGATTTCATTAAGATTTCTGACTACACTTAACATCAGACAGGCTCTTATCAAGAGCTTTGACCCACCTTTAGCACCTGCTTTAGGGCTTGAATACCAACTCGCTAAATTTGTCAGACTAACAGGTAACCTTTCCCGCAGTTACCGAATCCCCACCATGAACGAACGCTACTGGTCTGAACTAGGAAACCCTGATCTCAAGCCGGAAGATGGATTCAACAAAGAACTGGGCATTAACTGGAATCATTCAAAAAATGATTTCAGTTTCAGTTCTTCGTTGAACGCCTACCACAACCTGATAAATAATTGGGTGTACTGGAATCCGGAAACAGGCTATCGGGTGCAAAACCTGCAACAGGTACTGGCCAAAGGAATGGAATTTTCTAATCAGATTCAGTATCGGCATGGGCAAATTTCTTCGGGATTAACCGCTCAATACGCATTTACACATTCTTCTCAACAAAAGGCTTATGATAATTTCTCTGCCGATGTCATAGGTAAACAACTCATCTATATTCCTAAGCACAATTTTACTGCTAATCTTTTTTATCAGACTTTACTATTGACTAAAGGAGAGTTCTTTAGAAAACACGGAATGCCATTCCGTGCTACGCTACAATGGCAGGCCAATAGCCGCCGATACTATACTTTCGACAACTCAAAATGGTTTGACGGACAACAACTGTTTAATGTGATTATAGAAAATGGCTTGCACACGAAGCATGTGGAAGGAAAAATATTTTTTCAGGTCAATAATGTATTCGATGAGTTGTATCTGAACTCCAAACGTAATGCCATGCCAGGCAGAAATTACGCCATTAACTTAGTAATAAACATAAATAAATAATACAATGAATTTTAGAAAATTATCACTACTCAGCTTTATTTCGATAGCACTTTTTTCCTGCGAAACGAAAGAGGCAGAACCTGCACAACCTTATGACACCGGCGTATTTGTTATTAATAATGGCAACTTTTTTGATAACAACGGGTCTGTTTCTTTGATAAAACGTGACTCTACAAAAGCGGTGATAGATATATTTCAGAAAGAGAACAGCCGCACTATTGCCGGAGGTATTATTGATTATGCAGTAATAGATAATAAAGGACTTATACTGGTAGATAACTCTACAGACGGACAAGATGCTATTGAGATTGTAAATGCCCGTACCTTTAAATCAGAAGGGAGAATTAAAGAGGTAGAAAACCCCCGTAATGCCATAAAAGTGGCAGCCAACAAAGCCTATGTGGTATGTTGGGATGTGCTTAATGCTGATTATTCGTATAAGCCTGGATATATAGCAGTTATTGATTTACTTACGAATAAAGTTACGAAGAAAATTACCGTGCAAAATGGTGCAGAAGGAATTGTAGTAGTAGGAAATGAGGCTTTTGTTGGTAACAATGCTTATTCAGGTAAAAGTGAAATCTCGGTAATCGATATAAGTAAAGATGAAGTATTGTCTAAAATTACCCTAAAGGGTGGTACGGCTAATCTTATAGTAGATGCAAACAATAAAATCTGGTGTTCGGTTAGCAAAGAGTTTTTGCGTATCAATCCTGCGACTAAAGCAATAGAAGCAACGATAAGCACTGAAACAGCTACTGATAAAGTGCCGGGAATGCTTGCTTTAAATGCCAATAAAACCACTATTTACTTTGACTATTCTCATTGGAGTACAGGCGGTGAAATATATAGCTTTAATATAACAGATGCTACTATCTCAACCACTACGCCTTTAATTAAACGCACGTTTTCTGCTTTAGGATTTGATGCAAAAGAAGGCATTATTTATACAGGTGTTACTCCATCATATAAACAGGCAGGTTATGTTTTCAGATATAGACCAACCGGGGTTTTGATTGACTCAGTAAAAGCTGAAATTGCACCGATTAAGTTTGTGTTTAAGTAAAAAACAGGTTTACTGAAATTTTTCGCATAGGGTGATACATCTATAGCAACCTTAAAATGTATCAGATCGGTAAAGCAGATAAAGAATGCATAGAATAAGCAAAACATTAGTTATTCTGTGCATTTTTCAATTATAAATGTTATATTTACATTTTACGAACCTAAAATCCTAAGCTAAAACTTGTTATTTAGTGAACTAAATCTACACGAAGACCTGCTGTCGGGCGTAGATGCCATGAATTACATTCAGCCTTCTGCTATACAGGAGCTGACAATTCCTCTTATTCTTGCAGGAAAAGATCTTCTTGCTTCTGCCCAAACGGGTACAGGCAAAACTGCTGCTTACCTTATTCCTTTGCTTGATCAGGTAATCCGTTCACAAAGCAATCAGACCTCTGCTTTAGTCCTTGTCCCTACACGTGAATTGGCTAAACAGATTGATGAACAGATAGAAGGATTCAGTTATTTTATTAATGCTACCAGTATTGCTATTTATGGCGGAGGCAAAGGCGAAGACTGGGACCAGCAACGAAAAGCACTGGTACATGGAGCCGACATAATTATTGCTACTCCGGGACGCCTGATGGCTCACATGAAATCAGGTGAAGTGAAATTTGATCATATTAAATGCCTTGTGCTCGATGAAGCTGATAAGATGCTGGACATGGGTTTTTCTGACGATATTCTTTTTGTATTGAAACATCTTCCGGCAAAACGTCAGAACCTGATGTTTTCGGCTACAATGCCAAAGAAAATAAGAGATTTTGCCCATAAAATTCTTAATAATCCGGAAGAAGTAAGACTGGCAACTTCTAAACCTGCGGAGGGCATTGACCAACAGTTTTATTTAGCTAATGATGAGCAGAAAATTCCGTTACTGGCACATCTGCTCAAAAGTGCTGATGTTCAGTCGGTTATTATATTTTCGTCACAGCGAACCATGATTGACAAAATTATCAGAGCATTAACAAAATTAAAGTTAGAGGCCAGAGGGATTTCGTCAGATGTGTCGCAGCAGGAACGTGAAAATATATTGCGTGATTTTAAGAACAAGCAATACAAAATTCTGGTAGCTACCGATGTGCTTTCAAGGGGAATTGATATTAATAACCTGAGCCATGTAATCAATTTTGATGTACCACGTGATGCGGAAGACTATATTCATCGTATTGGTCGAACAGCAAGAGCAGAAACTACTGGTACCGCCATCACGTTTATCAACGAAAAAGACCAGTACCGCATCAGAAATATTGAGAAGCTTTTAGAGAAAGAAGTAGAAAAACAAAATATCACCGAGAGTTTAGGATTAGGTGTAGCACCCGAATTTAAATCCGGTAATCCAAAAAACAAATTCAAGAAACCATCTGGCTCTGCTAATAAAAACAAAACTAAAAGAAAATTTTTCCGCCCTGCTAAAAAAACTTCCGGGAGTTAATCATACGGTAGACTTCACAGGTCTATAGTTTTACCATTGGTTTGTACAACCTTACTCAATTAACCT
Organism: Emticicia agri; assembly: GCF_004168285.1. Classification (GTDB taxonomy): domain Bacteria; phylum Bacteroidota; class Bacteroidia; order Cytophagales; family Spirosomataceae; genus Emticicia; species Emticicia agri. The sequence goes on from NZ_SEWF01000048.1 coordinate 30,798, forward strand.
TTTTTATGGGTTCTGTATCTTGTAAAATGTAATTAAGCTCTTCTATATTATCAGCATTCAGATTGAGTGTACCACGTACTACCCATATTTCATCTGTTTTATACTTGCCGGATTTTTTCATTTTCAACTGAATGATAGATTCCGGCCCTGAGCCACCACAAAAAAAGCAAGCCGCCATAGGGTATGCCGATAAGACATAGATGTTTTCAGTAGGATTAACCGGAATCATATAGCCTCTAATTTCTACCTCTCTTCCCTCCAAAGCTTTTACCTTTTCGCTAAAACTGGGATACAGAAAAAACATATTTTCTTTTTTGTTGAACCTCTTTGTAAACCTTACGCCCTGTAATTCTTTCCAGGTTATTTTCTGAGGGCTCACCTGCCAGCTAAAGCATACACAACTGCATATCAGCAAAATACTGATTTTAAGAGAGTCGAAATTACTAAGAGGTTTCATGATAAATTAATTTATGCAACATTGTTTCAAATTTAGTTATTGAATTTTATTTTTGCATCATTGTTGCATAAATATTATTTTATTATGGTTAAAACACTCTTAGGATTTCAATTTTTTGCCTCTTCCTTGCTTCATCTGCTTTGTTGCGGATTGCCTTTATTGGTGAGTATCAGCGGTGGTTTAAGTATTTTTATAGCTTTACAGTCTTTCACCCCTATAATTTGGGGGCTGCAATTGATAGTTTTCACATGTACTTTTTATCAATTATATAAATCTTCTGATAGTGTATCAAAATCAATCAGGTATCAGCGAATTATTTTCTGGGTATTGACCTTACTATCCGTTTTCCTTTTTTTTTACCCCCCCACGCATTGGTTTAAATCAGAAGAAACAAGACTTAAGCAGGCGCAAATAGAACGCTTTTTAAAACACAAAAATTAATAAACCTTATGAAGAAAATCTGGACTTTTATAGCAGGACTTGCACTTGTTGCTTGTTCGCCTAAATCACCTAAAGATAACCCCACATTGGTTGAAGCCAATCGGATACACATAGAAGCAGAAGCCATACAGGAAGAGATTGAACCTGAAATAGAGAAGATTGATAGTCTGAAAAATGAACTATTAGCAAAGAAAAATACAAAAACAGATTCGTTAGCCTATGAGTTGACTCAACTAAAAACTGATTTTGAAGAATGGGAAAAGAATTTTTTTGCTGTGCCGGGCTTTGAATATGAGCATAAAACTGAACACGAACACCATCACCACAACCATGCAACTGCGCCGGAATTACCTGCGGATAAAATGTTAGAGGTGCAAAAAGAAATCAGAAAAAATATTGAAGGCATTAAAATTAGTCTTGACCAGACTATGCCGGAAGTAAAAGAAGTATTGAAATAAGACTTTCACTAAAAATTCAGTTTAGGCTCTAACCAAAGAGCAGCAAAACCCAATACGATGAGTAAGTACCAGACCCAATCGGGTACCACAGCCGTCAGTGTCTGGGTAGAAGCAAGACTATTGGTGCTTTCAAAAATCTGATGTGCCAATACTGATTCCTGCATTTGTTTGCTATGTTGAAGAGTATTAGGCTTTTCTTCGACAAAAATCTGTATGGAATCCTGAAAAGTTTGCCATCCGGTTTTTCTGAAAATATAGTTAGTAGAAAATGATAAAGGATTAATAGCCGACTGAATGAGTTGGGCTGTATCTTTATTTATACTAACCTTGTTTGAAGTTACCGAAAGATTATTTAACAGAATAGGGGTTTGCGTATCAGCAAATATGGGTGATTCTATACTGATATTATCCTGAGAAGGGGGCTTTAACTGTTGAAAAACATTTGTCCAGATTTTGTTATAATTCAGGCTATCACCGCTTAGTTTCAATGGGAAAGTTTCATTTAAAAGACTTAAACCTATTTTACCGACTTTTTTCTGAATAGCAACAGGATAATTTCCTACTGATTTCTGATTGATACCTGATTCGATATGATAGGGTAGAGCCGTAAGATTTTCGTTAATAGTAACAAATTGTTCGTTAGAAGTTTTCTTAATGCGCCAATTAGTCCCTAATGCCTGATTGATGGTTTTAATGTCTTGTTCAGGAGCAATGCAGTTGATAAACAATACACTTTTTCCCTCAGCTACTGCTTTTTTTACAAGAGCATTGGTCGCATTACCCGGGTCGGTTATAATTAAATTAGGATTAAAACCTTTTGTTTGCGAAGTTTTATTGATAGAAACCTTGCTTTGTGCATCTTTCGCAATAGTGGTGATAATTTCCACCCGATGATTATTTTTGCCCAACCATTCTGACAGATTTTTACTCTCAAAATCGGGATTCTCTAAAATAAACAAAACATTCAAAACTTGCGGAGTCTGGCTATAGTAATGAATCTCTTGCAATGGCTCATTGTCTAAGGCAAGTAAAGTTTCTGTGCGACCAATGGTAAAGGTCGGAAAACTGAAACGGAAAATATTAAAACCTTTCTGCAAAGCCAGACTATCTAATACCTGATTGGCATATTTCACGGTCAAGGTTCTGGGTTCATCAACAGCGATTTTTCCGCTTACTTCCTGTGTATCTCCTTTTCTGACAATGCCCTTCCATTGTAAGTCCTGTAACTGGTTATTGCCGAAATAAGGTAACCACACTAATTTTTTCTCACTCAATCGGCTGATAGTTTGGGGAGTGAAAGTTTGCCCTAATAGATAGATGTGTCCTAAACGGTCAATAAAATGAGGATTTTTTGCAATCAGACGATTAAAAGCTAAATGGCTGAAAGTCTCTTTTATCTGAAGACTGTCTTTGATTTTTTGTACATAACTGGTAGGAACATCTGTGTCGGTCAATAGTATTTTGTTGGTATCGGTTGAGTATTCCCATTCAGGTTGCAGCATAAAAAGAAAGACTAAAAGCGAGACAAGCAGGTTTAGTCCTAAACGTATCCACAGGCGTTTGCCGCTAATTGATTTAGATTGCATAAGCAACCATATCTGTATAAGCACCACAAGGCCTAAACAAGCATAAAGAAGCCAGTTTGAAAGAAAAAATGTGCGTATAGATAGTAAAAATGTCATGGTTCAGGCTGTTTCTTACAGACACTCTTATTGGATATTTTTCCAGAATGCCTTTTCTAATTTTTTCTCTCCCACATAAGATTTATTCATCAGGCCTTGAGGCTGATTGGTACCTGTAAGCTGATAAAGTTTTGTCTTTAAATCTGCTTTTTCATCAATAGATAAATCTTTATCGTTAATTAATTTTTGCAATAAACTCAATACCGACCAGTTAGCTAATCTGCTGTTCATTACTTTGGTACTCAGATAATTGCCTAATACCAGTACTTTTTGCTTTTGTTGTCCGTTCAGCTTCTGTGCTTCCGCTTTTGAATCTATAATACCCAGTACCTCTGCCACCAGTCGCTCTGTTTGTTGTTGAGAAAAACTCTTTTCATAGCTGAATGCCTCATTGAATTTTTTCAATTCTCCTGTCAGGCGTTTTTCTTTTTCTTTAATAGGAGGCGGGTCAAAACTGGTTTTCTTTACAAAAGTCCGGGCTTTCTGTTGAGCCGATTTCAAAAACTCCAGCGCTTTTTTCTCAAAAGGCAGGGCTTTTTCAGGCTCGTATAAACGCAGGTGTAATTCTGACTGCCACATCTGTTCCAAAGCCATTTTTAACAAACTACGGGTAGATTGCTCATAGAATGTATTTACTTCTCCATCATCATGGTTATGCACATAATCTTTCAGAATAGCTGCCAATGGGTCTTCATTTTCCTGATTCCCTTTTGCTCCGCCACCGTGGTCGTGGCCTTCATTATGCGGTTTTTCGCCATCTTCGTGGTCATGTTCTCCCTCATCGTGTGCATGAGAGAAGCCTTTCAGTAAATCTGCCGCATCAGTGCTAACGTCGGTGGGCAATGCACTACCACCACCAATGGAGTTTTCAAATTCTTCACCTAAATATTGTCCGTAACGTAAGCGTAAAGCCTTCTGGTCGAAACCTATTTCGTTAGAGGTACTATTGAAATCTTTCTGATTAATCTTGTTTCTTTTCGCTATCAGTTTCTCTGTGTCAATAATAATCTGGCGCTGGCTTCTAAAATATTCAGGCAGAATATTCATAGCCATCGTAGCCATTTCGGCCTCTTCGGTTTTAGACGTATCTTTATATACTATAAAATACGTGTCTGATTTGGTATAATTGGGTTCAGGTCTTTTGTTATCAAAAGCTGCCCAGTAATAATACAGTTCATCACCGGGAGCAAAACTCAAGGCTTTCAGGTCAATACTTTTACTGACAGTAGCCTCTTTAAAATTAGCCTGACTGATAGGGAGTTTTATTTCTCTGAACTTCACGTTCTCACCCGAACCCCGGGCAACAGTAGCTACAATAAATGCCTGCGTTACCAAAAAATCATCAGCTATTTTTGCCGAAATCTGTATGGTTTTTGGGTCTTTCAGGTAATGAAACCGATAAAGTTCTTTAGAGGCAGGGTCAATCTTAGGAGCTAAGTCGGCAATAGCTTCTAATCTGTAATAATCTGATTGATAGATGAGAGAGTCTTGCCAGTAGGCTTTGAAAGCATATAAACCTGAATTTTGTAATACATCGGTGTATTCAAATATATCACCTGTTTTTTTGAAGGCTAATTCTTCTCCTCTGTTATTAGTTAAATGAACAGTTAAGGCTTGCGAATGACTAAACTCCAGTTGCCACTTGAGCACAGAACCACTTATCGCAGAAGCATTCAAATCAGTAGTTGATTTGACTGGTAGTTTGGTGTAAGCAGGCGGATTGATAGTCAGTTGTGCTTTACTGAATACCGGAGCCGTAACTATTTTTTCTGTTGGCTGATTAGATGGTGTAGGAGTATCAGCCACTTGTGCCGACTGCTTCTTTTGCAGAAGAGGATACCCGTAATACACACCTGAAGAGAGAAGAAGTACTGCGATGGGAATCCATAGTCTGGGGTTAATAGCAGTAGGTAACTTTTGCCCGTTAAGCTTTTCGGCTAATCTTTCTAATTGCAACTGCTCGGCAATATTAGGTTGAGAAACAGTAAGTAATTGCAGACTATATTCGGCATCATCAATATTCTCATGAATAAACAGTACTGCATCATCTTGTTTATCCTGAAAAAGCCGGGTGAAATAGGCACTAATGCCAAATGCAATCAGGCTACCAATCAATGGCCAAACCAATGCCTGACTAAAAACAGAAAGCAATAAAAAGATAGAAAGAGATAACAGAATACACGTCAGTAAAGCATTAGCATATAACTGATAGCGTACGCCTGATATAATATGTTTAACCTGATTCATGCGTTTTTACGGATGGCTAAGTAACGCTCAATACCTAAAATAACAATAAATGCCAACAACAGGAGTTTTGAAAACTCACTTTCTTCAGCAACTGTGTTGGGTGCTGCGTATTTGAATAAACTACCTAATTGTTGATTGCTTAATGCCTTATTTGTGGGGTTTAGCTGGTAATGTTTTATCAGTACTTCTCCCAACCACTCTGGTAATTCTCCATTAAAAACAAGTTCAGACGACTCTGGATTCAACCCCGAAGGAATATGCAATACATTTTTCTGATAGGCTAACTGACTATCAGGTACACGGTTAGTATTTGATAATATATATAAAGTTGAGGCTGAAAAGGCATTTGAGCGAGGAGGGATAGCATCACTGAATACCCAGTCATATTTTTTTGCGGTTGTCAATGCGGTATCAATACTAATATCTATTTGATAAACCTCTGCCAGTGCTTTCAACGAAGCATCAATCATGCGCCTTTCTACTTTGTCGGTATTCCGTACTAATACATTAATTGAATGGTTGTAAATAGGATTATCAGCATATCTTCCATTTTTATCTAATTCTGTATTGGCAATTAGCTGATTAGCAGTATTTACAAAAAGTTTTTGATTGGCAAAAGCCAAATAAGGTTTAGGAGTTTTAGTTAACGAATCAACAAGCGTATGTAAACTGAATGAGCTGGGTACAAAAATGTTTCCTGACTGTGCCAGGTCTTGGTTATTAATAAAGTATAATTCCAACTGTGCTTTATCTGTTACTGTTGCCAGCTTATTCAGGCACGATTGGAGAATAATGGGATTAAAGTCTTTAATTGTTGGTAACTGACTAATATCATTAACAGGTGTTGGGGACGGCTGAATCCAATAAAGTTTTTCACCTTTTTTGATAGCTTCTTCAATCTCAAATCTGAAGTTATTGATAACCAGACTATGAGGCTGAACCAAGTGGATTTTTTTTGTTGAATTTTCAGCGTCTAACCAATTAATCATAGGCTTACTTAAAAAGAAACAGAGTAGGAGTATAAGTAAGCAACGCAGCAATAGTAAAAGGAGATTGTCTAACCGAATACCTCGTGACTGTTGAAGGTTTTTTTCGATTAGCCATTGTGTTGCTGCCCATTCTACTATTTTTCCTTTTTTCTGATGCCAGAAATGGAGAATAATCGGTATGGCAACAGCCAACCCTCCCCAAAGCATCAAAGGATTCAATAATTCCATACTTACAATTTCCTTTTCTTTAATGATTCTGTAATGACCCTTGCAATAGGCTCATTTAGCGTTACTCTGATTAAATTAACATTCGGTATCCGTAGGGCTTCTTGTAAATTTTTCAGATAAGCCAAAGCCGCTGTTTTAAAATCGTCTTTAATCGCCTCTGCTTGTAACTCTATTTCCTGTTGCGTTTCTAAATCTTTAAAACGATAAAAGCCTTTCAAATCGAAATTGATTTCTTCTTCGCCTAAAACCTGAAAAATCACAATCTCACGCCTTGGGTTAGCCATACTCTGTACTAACTTTAGCCATTCGTCATCTATCTGTAGAAAATCAGACGCAATGATTATCAGTTCTTTTTGCTTTTGCTGAAACTCCGGAAATTTAGGGTTATTGTTTTTCCATTGCCCGCTTGCTTCTGCTTTTTCGAGCGAATACAAAATGCGTTGAAAAGATTGTTTTCCTGTGGGTACCAATGTCTGCAAATCGCCATTCTGCAAGGTATATAAACTCATCTGGTCGCTTTGGCGGTACCCTAAATAAGCCAATGATGCCAGCAGAATTTTACAGTAGTGTAATCGACTTACTGATTTTTCCTGATAATTCATGGAACCCGACAGGTCTAATACAAACCTGATATGCAGATTGCTTTCAGTTGAAGACTCTCTGACTAAATGTTTTTGTGTACGGGCATAGAGTTTCCAGTCAATCCTTTTAGGGTCGTCGCCTGGCTCGTAGTGTCTGTATTGTTCAAATTCTGTTCCTATACCCGAACGCTTGCTTCCGTGGATTCCCAGCATGACTTCTTCACTAACCAATCGACCAGCCAGTTGCAGATTATTTAATTTAATGAGTTCGGTAGTGAGCATCAATGCGTTAATATTACTTAAATCAATTCTTTAAAAATGTATTTTTCGTCGTATTCTACTTCAAATTTTTCCAGAAAAGCCAGATACTCTTCTCTGAATGTTCTTTGTCGATGATGTTCTTCCTGACTCTCAATATATTTAATCACTTCCTTGATTTGAGATTTTCCGTAAGAGAAAACACCGTATCCTTCTTGCCATTCAAACTTTCCTTTCACCAGTTTCTTCTTGTTAATCCAAGTCGATGAATTTCCTTTTATATCTTGTAATAAATCGGAGATTGATTGTGTTGGATGCATTCCTATCAAAATATGAATATGGTCAGGCATCCCATTGATAATCATTAATTTGTGTTTTCGTTCCTGAATTACACCAGTAATATATTTATAAAGTTCATTTTTCCATGATGCTTGGATGACTCCGTCTCTATATTTTACAGCAAATATATATGCAAATGAATTTGAGTATAGGTATTTGCCATAGTTATAGAAATGATTGCAGTTTTGGCGATTCAGTCCCGTAGGGACGATATATCGGTAGAAAAATGATTGGGTTATGTTTTCAGTATCCCGTAGGGATAATATATTAAATTCGACGTAATTAATATATCGTCCCTATGGGACTTGGAAGTTTAAGTACTCAATATTTTCTACCGATATATTATCCCTACGGGATATTTTTTACAATAAAATTAAGTGATAATTCTTACAATTTAGTCCCGTAGGGACGATATATCGGTAGAAAAATGATTGGGTTATGTTTTCAGTATCCCGTAGGGATAATATATTAAATTCGACGTAATTAATATATCGTCCCTATGGGACTTGGAAGTTTAAGTACTCAATATTTTCTACCGATATATTATCCCTACGGGATATTTTTTACAATAAAATTAAGTGATAATTCTTACAATTTAGTCCCGTAGGGACGATATATCGGTAGAAAAATGATTGGGTTATGTTTTCAGTATCCCGTAGGGATAATATATTAAATTCGACGTAATTAATATATCGTCCCTATGGGACTTGGAAGTTTAAGTACTCAATATTTTCTACCGATATATTATCCCTACGGGATATTTTTTACAATAAAATTAAGTGATAATTCTTACAATTTAGTCCCGTAGGGACGATATATCGGTAGAAAAATGATTGGGTTATGTTTTCAGTATCCCGTAGGGATAATATATTAAATTCGACGTAATTAATATATCGTCCCTATGGGACTTGGAAGTTTAAGTACTCAATATTTTCTACCGATATATTATCCCTACGGGATATTTTTTACAATAAAATTAAGTGATAATTCTTACAATTTAGTCCCGTAGGGACGATATATCGGTAGAAAAATGATTGGGTTATGTTTTCAGTATCCCGTAGGGATAATATATTAAATTCGACGTAATTAATATATCGTCCCTATGGGACTTGGAAGTTTAAGTACTCAATATTTTCTACCGATATATTATCCCTACGGGATATTTTTTACAATAAAATTAAGTGATAATTCTTACAATTTAGTCCCGTAGGGA
>NZ_SEWF01000049.1 GCF_004168285.1 Emticicia agri
TATAGAAAAACCAGAAGCAGGCAAAATGCTTTACTAAAATTGTTGGATAAAGGAATAGAAGCCTATCAATCCCTGCTCAATCAAACTCAAGCGAAAGGATTAAGTATGGTAGACGCTGAAACATTTAAGACCATTAAACTGGTTTATCAACAGCAAAAACAGAGATACTTACACCCACAAGCCAAGATACCAAACCGGATAGTAAGTTTGTACAAACCCTACCTCAGACCCATTATCAGGGGAAAAGAGAATAAACCCTTAGAGTTCGGAATGAAGGTTCATAAGTTGCAGGTAGGTGGAATCAGCATAATTGAATATGGAAGTTATGAAGCCTTCAATGAGTGTAAACGTCTGAAAATCAGTATAGTCAAACATAAAAGTACTTTTGGTCTATGTACCCATATAGCTGCTGACAGGATTTATGCTACCAATGAAAATCGTAAATATACTACTCAGAAGAACATCCAGACCAACTTTATTAGAAAGGGTACTGGAAAAGATGATAAAGCTACCAAACAAATCAAAGCAGTACTTAATAAAGAAAGAGCTACACGTTTAGAAGGCAGTTTTGGTAATGAAAAGGAACATTACCTCTTGCATAAGAACAAAGCCAGAAGTCCTGACAACGAACAAGTTTGGCTATTTTTCGGTATTCACACTGCCAATGCTGTTTTGATTGCCAAACGAAGACAGAAAGCTCAAAGGCAAGCCCAAATGGCCGCTTAAATTGAAAATTTCATATCAAAACTCACCCATAAAATGGGGTGGTTCAGTGTGTCTACTCGTAAACAGAAAAGTCTCAATTGACGAAAAACTCACGATAGATTGTACTTTTTAAAGATGTTGCTCTTTGAAAATCAACAAGACACTCAGATTTTTGAGTGTCTTGTCGTTAGAATATTTTATCTAAGAGAATTTCCAAGGAAAGCCTACTTTAGTGAACATTGTGGCTAATCTATATGCTCCATAAACTCATTACACTTCATGGCAAGTAAATCTATCTGCCCGGTATCATGCCAGGCACTTATTACAACTCTGGTATTGGGTTTACCTGTTCTGATAGGATAGGCAAAGCTATAAATGAAAATATCATTTCTGAACAGATAATCATAGAGTGCATCTTGTGAGGTATAAAAGACCGGATAGGCTGGCTGAAAACTGAATAAAGATTTTGCTGACTGCAATTGAGTAGTAAAATGCTCAATATTACCTAATAAACGTTCAAAATTCCTTTGGTAAATCTCGCTTGCTTTTACATAAGCATATAGATATGCCGGAGCAATTGGTGAGCAAGAGGCAAAAAAAGCCGTATGTCTTAATATTTCAATAGTGGCTGCATCACTAAAAACTACCCCTCCCGGAATGCCCATCGCTTTATGCAAAGACGAGACTACAATAAACCGGATATTAGGTTTTACTGAAATATGCTGAAAAATACCCGCACCATTTTTGCCTGTAATGCCTAAACCATGCGAATCATCTATAATTAAAGTAATAGGTTGATTTTCAGGCAAGTCATTTATCCAGTCAAAATCATACGTTGTAGCCCGTAGCCCATCTGTAGAATTGCATACAATCACTGAATGTGCCGTATTAGCTTCTTTAATTTGGTTTGCTATCACTTTTGTCCATTCCTGAAAACCTATAGACGGCAATTGGATGGTGGGCTCATGAAAGTTGGCAGAGTGGCTCTGTGGGGCGTAGAAATAGTGTACATTTTGGGTTTTAAAATATTGAGCTACCACTTGCCCTGCCAACATACCAGACGACAGCGTAAGGGCTTTTTCCGCCCCTACCCAGGCAGCCATTTTATTTTCAGCTTCTTCATAAACAGCCAATTGCAAATTCCCGTTTCGGGAACTACCAAATGACATTCCGTAACGATATACCCCTTCTATTAATAGCTCTCTAAAATCAATATCCTGATTCATACCCAGATAAGACGTACCACTAAAAAAATGATAGTCGTGGTCTCCTAACCTGATTTTATTTGATGGTTGTTGGTGAATAATAAAATCGTTGTGCATCTTCTTTTCTACTATTTTGCTCTTTTCATTTCTTTCTCTACACTGCTTTTATAGCCAAAGAAATCTACTTCTAAGGTATGTCTGGGTGATTCATCAAACTGTTTATGAAGTTTTTTAGCGTCTTCTTCTATCGAACGCATCATTTCCTCTTTTTGCGGCAATTTACATTCTCCTTTAACAATCTTTGCTATCCATCTGGTTTGTAGTTCAGCCAGTGGCATAATAGCGCCTAAAGGCTGTAGAAGTCCGATAAAGAAAATATTCGGAAAATCGGGGTGGATAACTCTTTTATAAAGCCTTATACTGTTTGACTCTTCTATATCAAATTCTGCATAGTGTTTCAGAAAAGGAAATGATATTTTATACCCCGTGGCATAAATCACCATATCAAAGTCCTGACTACTGCCATCTTCAAAAACAACTGTTTTACCCTTAAACTCTTTGATATTGGGTTTAAACTTGATTGCACCCCTGCCCGAAAGATGGAGTAAATCCTGCGAAACGGTCGGATGCTCGCTTAATAATTTTCTTTTAGGCTTAGGCACCCCAAAGTTCTCCTGCTTACCTCTTGCCAGCCACAAGACTAATTTTAGGGTCAGGCGTTGTAGTGACAAAGGCAATTTTGAGGTCAATGGATTTGCCAGCATATCAAAGGGCATACTGAAAAGCCAGCTTGGGGTAATATGTGCACTACTTCTTGTCGAAATCACTACTTTACCTGTATGCAATCTTGCAGCTTCGGCGGCAATATCTACCGCAGAATTGCCAATGCCTACAATCAATACATCTTTCCCTTTTACCTGTTCTGATTCTTTATAGTAATGTGAGTGAATAATTTCTCCTGTAAAAGTACCTTTAAAAGCAGGGGTAGGCATACGGGGCTTCCAGTGATGCCCATTGGCTACAATAATATGCTGATATGTTCTTGTTTCTCCGTTATCAAGTTTAACCTTATAGGTGCCGTCGGGCTGTTGGCTTACCTCAGTAACGGCTGTATTAAAGGTGATGTAATCACGGATACCAAAATGCTCTACATATTTCTCAAAATATTTAATAATATGGCTGTGGTGAGGGTACATGGGGTAATCGTCAGGCATCGGAAAGTCGGTATAAGCCATTGCTATCCGATTGGTATTGATGTGTAAGGAACGATAGGCCGACGAAACACCGTTATCATTGTTAAATCGCCAGTTTCCGCCTATATCTGAGCCTTTTTCGAAACAATCAAAACTGATGTCATTTTCTTTCATAGTTTTAGCTGCCACGATTCCAGAAGAACCTGCGCCAATGATACAAATCTGCTTCATAAATTATAGGTAATAGATTTGAATAAACTAATAGGCTGTTGTAATAAAGTTTTTCACCAGTTCCCGCACCATTCCTCCCGAAATTGAATTAAGGTGGATATTATCGGGTGTAAGCTGATAACCATGTTTTTGGGTGATATAATCCCAGTCTTTTCCTAAGAAAAAATGATTGATAATAGAAAGTATCAGCAGTTTATAGGTTTCTTCAAATGTATATTTCAATGGCTTTACATGAGCCAATAAATACGCTTTCTGTTTTTCTCGCAAAGGCAGATAGGTTAATTGTTGCGTATGTGCCAGTTCTTTTATAAACTCACTGTATTTATCTGCTTTTTTATTTACCTCATGGTTCAAATCTTCACCAATTATCGGTAAAGACAGCAAAGCGATTCTGGCATGCGTGTTTTGTTTCAGACGAAGAATAATTTCCTGATAGTTTTTCTTGAATGACTCAAAATCAGGTTTTATATTTTCCGGAATACGCCCGGTTTGTTTATAACTATCTTCCAGATCTTTTTTCATTGTGGCATTTACATCATTTGTTCCAATAAGAATCGTGATGAAATCCGGTTGGCAGGCTATTACGTCATCAATACGTTTGAGTAGCGAAAAAGTAAGGTCTGAATTAATTCCGGCATTGAGTACCTGTAACTCATGCAATAGCTTTCCTACATCACTCACCCAATTATAGCTCACATTGCCGTGTGTAATGCTATCTCCAAAACATACCAGTGTTTTTTTTGAAGCATCTAATTTTTGTCTGTTTTGTAGTGTGGGGTAGCTGTCGGGCCTATCACGGGTAATTTTTTTCCATATCCAGATATAAGTAAGCACCAGCAGTATCAAAAAGCCGATTAATAAAACCCAGAGCATTTAAGGTTGGAATAATGATTGAAAATGTAAACCTAAAGATAATATTTGATGTTAAAAAGTGTTAAATAAGACAAATTTTTACTTGATTGGCGTTAATTTCGTGGAATAACTTTGTTTTATTATAAAGTGTTAGTTTAGGTAAAAGAAATAGAAGATGAATTTCAGGAATATAATCATATTTATGCTCATTGCGCTGATAGGTTTAATCACCTTTCAATGGTACTGGATTGAGAATGCCATATCTGTCAGACAAGAGCAGTTTGACCGGAATGTAACGGATGCTTTGCAGGAAACGGTTAAAAAAATTGAAAAACAGGAAATTATTTTTCTGGCCAACCAAAAAATGAAATTGGAAGAACAGAAAAAACTGCTGGCTATTACACAGAAGAAACAGGAAAAGAAAAGAATACCCAAACCCGTAAAAGTTGAACAGAACGACGATTTTGGTGCAGTCTTCGCTCCCGAGTCTCCGCTAAATCCGGTTTTCCCACAAGAGTTTAATCCTTATAAGGGTTATCAAACTTATGATGCACCACAGGGTTCTGAGCATCTGGCAAAGGTAAGACAAAGAACAGGCCGAGGGAGCAATACTGTAGCTGTTACCGATGTATTTGGAACAACCCGTTTGCTTGAAATCCCCGTTCGTCAGATGGATTTAATCAAAGAAATGCTGGAAGAACAAAATCTGGTAATGGAAGATTTGAGCCATCCCATACGAAATAACCTGATGCGGCAAAAAACGGCTGATGATTTAATTAAAGAATTTAACCGTCAAGTTTTGATACTGAATAAAAATGCGAATGAAAATCACCAGATTTTGAGTATTGGTGGCATTGACGACCAAAGTAGCGGTTTTAGTTTTGGCTATACCATTACTACCCCTGCCATTGATACGACACATACAGTATATATAAAACCAAAAAAACATAAAGCTGCCGAAAAACCTAAAGTAAAAACAGAAGAGCCGCAGGTAAGTCCTACACAGGCCAATCTTGAACGCACCAAAAATAAAGCAGAATTAGTAAAAGGCGTATTAACTGATGTCATTCATGGGGCTCGTGACATACACCAACGCCTTGACCGTATTTCTTTAGATACACTTTTGAAAAAAGAGCTGAAAAGTAGAGGGATTACTATTCCTTACCAGTATATTGTAAAGAATAGCAGTAATATGATATTTGCTTCGTTTGCGGAAAACTCTATCCCGAACATTATTAAAGACGCTTATCGGGTACAACTTTTTCCAAGCGATTTACAGCCGCAGAACCATTTCTTATATGTGCATTTTGCCGATACCCAAGGATTTATTCTGCGTAATATGTGGACAGTTTTTGCCAGTTCAGTACTGCTGATATTGATGATTGGTGGTATCTTCTATACTTCGGTAAATACCATGCTGAAACAGAAAAAACTGGCTACTATCAAGAACGATTTCATTAATAATATGACTCATGAGTTTAAAACACCTATTTCTACTATCTCTCTGGCAGTAGAAGTAATGAAAGACAACGAAGTGAAGAAAGATAATACCAAGATGAATCGTTATCTGAATATTATTCAGGATGAAAACCGCCGTTTAGGTACACAGGTTGAAAAGGTCTTGCAAATGGCCTTATTAGATAAGGGAGATGTAAAGTTGAAATTAGAAAGGGTAAATATCCATGAAACCATTGAACAGGTACTAAATAACCTGAGCGTGCAGATTGAGCAAAAGAATGGCCTTGTACATCTGGAATTAGATGCAGAAAACCATGAGATTGAGGCAGATGATGTACACTTGACTAATATTATCTTCAACTTACTCGACAATGCCAATAAGTATTCGCCTGAAAACCCTGATATTACAATAAAGACAGAGAATGAAGATGAGTTTCTGAAAATTACGATTGCCGACAAAGGTCTTGGCATGACAAAAGACCAGTTGAATAAGATTTTTGAACGGTTTTATCGGGTACCAACCGGGAATCTGCACGATGTGAAAGGGTTTGGCTTGGGTTTGAGCTATGTGAAAAAGATGGTAGAGTCGCATCAGGGTATGATACAGGTTGAAAGTAAAATAGGAGAGGGCAGTAGTTTTGAAGTATATCTGCCTTTGAACAGACGAGTGTAGTGTTGTATTTTTAAACCCATGAGGGCTACTATATGAAAGTTTTATTGACAGAAGATGATCCCAACTTAGGTATGCTCTTGCAAGAGTACCTGACAGCAAAAGGGTATGATACAGACCTGGCGAGAAATGGTGAAGAGGGTATCAGGATGTTTATTGAAAAAGGCAATTATGATATGTGTATCTGCGATGTGATGATGCCGAAAAAAGACGGGTTTTCTTTGGCTAAAGAAATACGGATGAAAGATAAAGAAGTACCCATTATCTTCCTGACGGCCAAATCAATGAAAGAGGATACTATTCAGGGGTTTAAAGTAGGTGCAGACGATTATATTACCAAGCCCTTCAGCATGGAAGAATTATTGATGCGTATGAAAGCCATCTTACGCCGCATCAATAAACAGGAAACAGATGTTCCGTCTACCGTTTTCAAAATAGGAGAGTATTCTTTTGATGCCCAAACCAATACTTTAGCCCATAATGATTCTCAGAATAAGCTGACTACCAAAGAAGCTGAATTATTAAAACTATTATGTCAGAACAAAAACCAGTCGGTTAGCAGAAGTTTTGCACTAAAACTAATTTGGGGAGACGACAGCTATTTCAATGCCCGGAGCATGGATGTGTATATTACTAAACTCCGTAAGCACCTGAAAGATGATGCTTCTATACAAATCATGAATATGCACGGCGAGGGTTTTAAATTGATTGTGTAGTAAGCTATTTGTGGCGCGAACGTCCCGTTCGCTGCTTTTCCATTAGACATCAAAAACTACTTTAAAGTAATTCAAATAAGAATTATAAGTAGAAACTTTTAAATATTTACTCTTAATACGTGCGACGAACGGGACGTTTGCGCCACAAACAACAAAAAAGTCAGCACTTCTAAGAAGTGCTGACTTTTTTGTTGTAAGGTTTCGTTGGGGATTTTTAAGAAAATTACAATTGCTTACGTAAACGGGCTACCGGAATATTGAGTTGCTCACGGTATTTGGCAACCGTGCGGCGTGCAATATTATAACCACGTTTGTTCAGCATCTTTTCTAATTTATCGTCAGAAAGTGGTGAGTTTTTAGGCTCATTTTCAATCAATTCTTTCAGAATGTTTTTTACTTCACGACTTGAGGCATCTTCACCTGAATCGGTAGCTATACCCTCAGAGAAGAAGTATTTTAAAGGATAAATACCAAAATCGGTTTGTACGGCTTTACTATTGGCTACACGTGAAACAGTTGAGATATCCATTTCGATACGATTGGCAATATCTTTCAGAATCATCGGTCTCAGTTTCGACTCATCACCATCCAGAAAAAAGTCTCTTTGGTACTCAACAATGGCTTTCATGGTTTTTAAAAGCGTTTGCTGACGTTGTTTAATAGCATCAATAAACCACTTGGCTGCATCTAATTTCTGTTTAACAAAGGTTACTGTCTCTTTAATGCTTTTATGCTGTGCTGAACCGTTTTTGTCGGTTTTATCATAGGTATCAAGCATTTCGGCAAAAGAGCGGCTTACACGCAATTCAGGTGCATTTTTAGAATTCAGAATTACATCTAATTTACCGTTATTGTTGGTTACAATAAAATCAGCCATCAGATACGCTGCTGTGCTATCGCCATTACCGGTATTACCCGGCTTCGGATTCAGACGTGTAATGATTCTGATAGCTTCTTTCATGACAGTATCATCGATATCCAGCCGTCTCTGAATCTTCTCGAAGTGCTTCTTTGTAAACTCATCGAAATAATCAGTAATAATCTTAACTGCTATTTCTACCTCTACATCATTGAGGTCTTTTCTATCTAATTGCAATAGAAGGCATTCTCTTAAATCTCTTGCCCCAATACCTGCAGGCTCAAAAGTCTGTACCTTTCTGAGTATGGAAGTAAGTTCTTCTTCGGTAGTATAAATATTCTGCGTAAAGGCCAGGTCATTACAGATAGAACGAAGTGGGCGGCGGATGTAGCCGTCTTCTTCAATGCTTCCTATGAGTTGCATACCAATTGCTTCCTGTCTTGAATCTAAGCGTAGGTACCCTAATTGTTGAACCAGCGACTCAGCCAGTGTACTGGTAGCTACTACAGGCATTACGTCTCTGTCATCGTCTCCCCAGCCATCACCATACATTTTATACCCTGCATAATCGTCCTGATCCAGATATTGTTTTACATCAAGCCCCTCATATCGTTCATACTCTCCATATTCATCATAATCGTCGCCATAGTCATCTTCCTCATATTCGTCTTTCACACGGTCATCCATGTCCATGCCTTCTTCCAAAGCAGGATTTATTTCAAGTTCCTCTTCTATTCTTTGTTCGAGTTCAGCCGTAGGAATTTGTAACAGTTTAATAAACTGAATCTGTTGAGGGGACAGCCTCTGTTGAAGGGATTGATTGAGACTTAATTTTTGCATGTGAGACGTAGAGTTTTTTCATTGATAATAGGGTCTTTTACAGACCCTCTCCACATTTTTCGTGCCAAAAGAATGTGAGACAATGATTAAAGGAATATATTTTTTTATTAACGAACAAGTTTTTAGCCAAAAAAATTGCTGTTTTTAAGAAATAAATATATAACTCATTGACTATAAGAAATTTAACTCTCTGAAAAAATCCCTTAAAAAAACTTATATTTTTTTTAAAAAAGTCTAATTTTAAAAAACAAACCCCACAAGATACGTATATCTCATGGGGTTTCTTAGCCTCAGAAATGGCTATCTTAAGCAACTGCTTCTTTGGTTTCAGTCAATGCTGTTTTCTTCTTTTTACGGAAGTATTTATCTCTTACCCTCTCGTTGATGTAATACATACAGGGCACTATCACCAAAGTAAGTACGGTTGAGAACGTCAGACCGAAAATAATTGTCCAGGCAAGGATTCCCCAGAATACGGCACTATCGCCTCCGATAAAGATATGAGGGTTAAATTCAGTAAACAAGGTAACGAAATCCATACTTAAACCTAAGGCCAGAGGTACAAGACCTAATACTGCCGCAGAGGCTGTCAATAACACCGGAGTCAGACGTACGCCACCTGCTTCAATAATGGCCTGTTTTAATGGATAACCTCTTTCTCTCAACTCATCTGTAAACTCTATGAGTAGAATACCGTTCTTCACCACAATACCTGCCAAAGCAATGATACCCACACCTGACATGATGATTGAGAAGGTCATGCCGAATACCATAAAACCTAAGAATACCCCGATAAACGATAGTAAGATGGTAACAAAGATGATAATCGGTTTTACTACAGAGTTGAATTGTGTAGCCAGAATCAGATAGATTAGTAATACCGCAGCACCTAATGCGCCCATCAGGAACATCATCGACTCCATTTGTTCTTCCTGCTCCCCTCCCATTTTCACAATATAACCACTTGGAACTTCCATTTTGTCAATAACCTTACTTTGAATCTCAGCCACAATTTCATTGGCATTGTAGCCATTCAGTACCTCTGAACCCAGCGTAATGATTCTGGACTGGTTTTTACGGTTAATCTGACTGAAGGTAGTTGAATAACTGATATTGGCAATTGAATTGAGCGGAACCTGACGTAATACTCCTCCCATGTTCATATCACGGTAAGTAATATTCATGCTCAGTAGTTTCTCAACTTGATTTCGGTCGTCGGCTTTTAAGCGCAACTGAATCGGGTATTCATCTTTATCGTCTCTGAATTTTGATACCTCGGCTCCAAACAAGGCTGTACGAATAGCCAAAGCCACCTGTGAAGTACTGATACCCTCTCGTTGTGCCTTTACTTTGTCTACATCAACAATGATTTCAGGCTTATTGGTAATCAAATCAGATTTTAACTCTTCAATACCTTTGATATTCTCTTTTTGAATATTCTTGCGAACTTCTTTCTCCAGACCTATCAAAGTATTGAAATCATCACCCGATATTTCAATTGAAATTGGTTTTCCTGTCGGCGGACCGTTATTTTCACGTTGTACCGAGATTTCAGTTCCGGGAATCCCCTTAATCTCGTTTCTCATTTCATCCAATAGTTTCTGCGACGAAATGTCTCCCCGCTCTTCTTTCTTTACAAAAGCTACTGTTACCTTCGATTTATGAGGGGTTGCCGAACGGTCAGGATTAAATGGGTCTCCGGCATTTTTACCAACGTTCGAAATAACAGAGTTGATCGCTGGTTCTGCCTTATTTTTCTTAATTACACCAAATACTTTACGCTCTATTACTTTAGTTACCGAGTCGGTTACTCTGGCATCGGTACCTACAGGCATTACATTATACACATAAATATAGTCAGGGTCTCCACTTGGAAAGAAAATCACTTTAGGTTGAACAACTCCTAACATGAAAATAGTTACAAAAAATAACGCAACCATCGCCAATACAGCAAATACCGGGCGGTAACCTGTGATAATCCAGGCAATCAATTTTCTGTACGCATTTTTAAAACGTGGCAGGGCTTTATCCTGAAAAGGAATAATCACTTTTGGTGTTAATACAAAATGGTTGAACACATACAGGATAGCCATCAAAACGATAAAGTTACCGATACCTACATTGATAAAATATGCAGGTAATGCCACAATAGCCATAATAATTAACGGGCGACGGATACTTTTGAAACTTGTATCTTCATGTTGTTCGTCTTCATGGCGTCTCATAAATGAGATAGCAAATACCGGGTTGATTACATACGCCACAATTAAAGAGGCAAACAAAGTATAGATAAGCGTAATAGGCAGGAACTTCATGAACTCACCTACGATACCCGGCCAGAATAAAAGCGGGAAAAATGGCGCAATAGTAGTTAAGGTACCTGATAATACAGGTAAAAATACTTCTGATGCAGCCAGACTCACGGCCTCTTTAATGCTCAGGTTCTTAAACCTGTTAAATAAGCGGTGGGCATTTTCGATAACCACAATGGCATCGTCAACCACAATACCCAAGCCTAAGAGAAAAGCAAAAAGAACGATTGTATTTAAGGTAAAGCCCGAGAACTGTAAAGGGATAAAGGCAATCAGCGCTGAAAGAGGTACAGATAAACCTACGAAAATGGCATCCCGCACACCCATAAAGAACATCAATACAATTACCACGAAAATGAACCCTAAAACTACCGTGTTTATCAAGTCGGCAATTTCACTTTTCACACGTTCTGAAGTATCGGCTGTGATTCTTGCCTCCAATCCTTTAGGGAAACGTTCTTTACGGTATTTTTCCAATAATACTTCAATGCGTTCTGACACATCAATTACACTTGCACCTGCTCTTTTGATTACGTTCAGGGTTACTACCCGATTGTTATCCAGACGGGCAAAATCCTGTTGTTCTTCGGCGCTATCTACTACTTCTGCTACATCACCTAATCTGACAGTTGCTCCTGTTGAACTGCGCACCTGTACATCCTGAATCTGATACACATCTTTGAACTCCCCTTTCACACGAATCGTACGACGTACATTGTCCACATTCAACTCACCACCCGAGATATTGATATTTTCTCCCTGAATAGCGGATTGAATATCATAGAAAGTCAACCCTGTAGATTGCATTTTGTACAGGTCGAGATTAATCTGAATCTCTCTTTTCAAGGTACCCACAATGTCAACTTTCGTAATTTCAGGATACGACTCTATATCATCTTGTAGTTCTTCTGCATAATCTTTCAGTTTTTCTAAAGGGAAATTACCAGCCAGGTTAATGTTCATGATAGGAAACTCCGAGAAGTTTACATCCTGGGCTGTCGGGCCACTATCAACTTTCTGTGGTAAATCTCTTCTCGCTTTATCAATGGCATCACGTACCCTTTGTAAAGCGGCTTCAATCTGTACATCAGGGTTAAACTCTACCATAATCACCGAAACGTCTTGTAGGGCATTTGATGTGATACGTTTTACGCCTGTAATAGTCTTTAACTGCTTTTCAATGGGTTTATTGATTACGTTCTCAATATCTGCCGGGGTAGTACCAAAGTAAATAGTCTGTACATAAATCTGTGGCACTTTAATATCAGGGAACTGCTCTTTCGGAAGATTGAAGTATATTCCTAACCCTGCCAGAAATATCATTGTTGTGAAAATATAGACCGTGGTCTGGTTGTTTCCTAACCAACGAACCATATTGTAGATCATTCCACTTCCGTGTGGAATATCCTGTTCCTGTAATTGTTGAAATTTGTCTTTTTCCATAATCTAAAACCACTGACCGGCTTTTATGATTGTTTAAATATTTATATGAAGGCACAGAAAAAATATGGTCTGATTGTGTAATACCATACTTTTCGCTTCTATAAGAAGCTGTTTCTGATTAGAAACTTACCGCCTGACCATCTACTAAATCCTGATAGCCCTGGGTAATCAACAAATCTCCCGCTTGTAATCCTGATACAATTTCAATATCGCCGCCATAAGTAAGACCTGTGGTAATTTTACGGCTACGTGCTACTTTCTTGCCACCCTCAGTTACTGCTACATATACAATGTTACCAGACTCATCTTGCTGAATAAGGTTTCTGTTGATGATAATAGCATCTTTTTTCGACTGGTCGTTTACATTCATTACGGCAGTCATATTAGGTTTTAATTGAGGATCGATTTTCGGAACTGATGCTTCAATGGTAAATGTACGCGAGGCCTGATTAACTGTCTGGCTCACAAACGTTAGTTTTGCGGTGGTTTCTTTTCCTAAATCCGGAAATTTCACGGTTACCATATCACCTTGTTTAATTGTTCCGGCATAAGAATCGGCTGCCTGTGCAACTACTTTCAAATCGTTAGAATTAACAATTCTGACAATACCTAAACCCGGAGCGGCCAATTCGCCTGCACGCTGGCGTATCTCATCTACAAAGCCATTCATCGGGGCTGTTACTTTTGTCATTCCCAATTGCGTTTGTAAAGTAGCCAGACGTTTTTCCAATGCTTCTACGTTACTCTTCGCCTGAATGTATTGTACTTCTGTACCAATCTTCTGGTCCCAAAGGTTTTTTTGTTTTTCATAAAACACCTTTGCTGTCTCTAACTGTACTTCAATCTCTTGCTGAGATTGTTTCATTACCGAGTTATCAATCGTAGCTATTACCTGACCTTGTTTTACATAGTCGCCTTCTTTTACATAAAGGTTCGTGATAGCCCCTCCTACCTGTGGTGAAACAAAAATATTGTTCTTGGCATCTAATCTTCCCTGAAACTCAACAAAGTGTTTGAAATTCTGTGATGCAATAGGTGTAGTAGTTACACTTATTACTTTTTCTTCTTCTTTGTTTGGGTCAAGAATATTCAGTTCGGCTTGTAGTTTCTGAATTTTTTCCGAGATTGTTTTTTCTTCTGCCTGTAGTTTGGCTAACTCTTCTTTCTTCTGACTCACTTTATCACCTCCCCCTTTCGAGCAAGACGCAACCAGTATGACAACTGTTAAAGCAAATGCTATACTTGAAAATACCGTTTTAGCTTTGTAATAAATAAGAAATATATTTTTCATACGAAATGTGTTTTATTTAATGCTTGTAATCGTGAATTGTTGTGATTTGATGAAACTGTTATTCCACTATTAGTTTGCCTAATGCTTTGTCTAAATCTACCTTAGCTATGAGTACATCATACAAAGCGGCGAAATAATTGGTTTGTGCTTCTTTTAGTGCTGATTCGGCATTCACTACCTCAATGTTAGTACCTTGTCCTGCCTGATATTTGATTTTAGTAACTCTTACTACCTCTTGTGCCAAATCCAGATTTCTTTGTTGCACAGTCAGGCTCTCTAAACCATTTCTAATATTGATACTTGCCGTTTTTGCCTGTAAATCAAACGATTCTCTCAGCAACAAGGCATTATAGTCAAGTTTGGTTAAGGCAAGGTCTTGTTGCTGTAACTGTATTTTTCTTAACCCGCTGTCATAAATAGGTATCTGAATACCCAGTGTTAAAGCTGACGAGCCAAACCAACGTTCGAATGGGTTGAAACGGGTATTGCTATGCCCTGCTCCTAACGACCCGTTGAATGAGAATTTCGGAAGTACTCCTTTTTGTATCCGCTCTTTATCAAAAAGCATGAGTTGTCTTTGTACCATTAGTGTCGAGTATTCTATGCGGCCTGCATAATCAACTGCCTGAAACTCTAACATAGTAAAAGGCTTAATATCCACATCTGCCAATTTATCAGATAGCACAATCGGCTCATCTAATTTCATGCCCATCTGAAACTTTAACAGGGTCTGACTTAAGATGATAAGGTTTTTTACCTTTTGAGTCTCTGTCAATAAATTATTACGTTGTACTTCGAGACGGTCAAGGTCTAATTTTTCGATAAAGCCTTGCTGATTCATTACTCTCATTTCTTTAATTAATGAATCAATGCGTGCAATGTTTAAATCCAGAATTTTACTTCTTTCTTCAGCTACCAGTACCGAGTAATAGGCTTTGGCCACGTTTTCGGCTACCGCAGTTTTTGAATTAGTTACCCCTTTTCTTGCCAGTTCACGATACACCGGAGCAGCCTTGAGACCTACCAGCCAGGTAGCATCAAAAATCAACTGGTTTACACCCACACCTGCCTGGCCTGCCCAGGGCACACCAAACTTAAATTTGGTTACAGCACCATCGGGTGCATTAGGGTCAAAGTTTTTGGCGTCTATGAGCTGTGTGGGAATGATTGCGTTGTAGGTATAACTAAAATTACCATTTATCTGAGGTAATCCGGAGGCTTTGATTTGTTTGATTGTCAGTTCGGCTCCAATAATATCTAACTCGGCATTTTTTACGGATAGGTGGTTTTTGGTTCCGTACTGTATGGCCTGTTGCAAGGTAAACGCTTGCTGGGCTTGTGCGGAGATTCCACAAATTAGGAAAAAAATCAGGTACTTTATTTTCATATAGTTGATTGTTTAATTAAAAATTGATATGCTCTGGCTCGTTGTCCTGTTTGCATTTTTCGTAAAATTCCAGACCCTTTTGGCTCATAATTCCTCTTAAAAAATGGTCTATGAATGTAGTATGAACGTCTGTCTGATTAAATCTTTCCGGTGGAAAAACATCACGGTTAAAAGCAAACTCTACTTCTTCCATTCGCAAGCGAGCTAATATTTCTATATTAATGTCTGCTCTGTAAAATCCTTGTTCTATCCCTTCTCTCAGATTCTTCTTTACGATTTCCAGGAAATTAACTTTGTTATATTCCAGAAAAAATTGCCAGGTTTTAGGGTGATACTTCTTTAAATCGTAAAATACAGCAGGATTAATCGTTGATGCCTGCTTCCGCAGCAGTGACGCTTCTCTAAAGACCTGTTCGATAGGGTTTGCTGATTCTTTATATATCCGTTCTGATTCTTCCATGTCGCACATCATATTATGGCGGGCAATTTCATGAACGATAGAGTCTTTGTCTTCAAAATTCTGGTATATTGTCTTTTTTGAAATCCCTAATTCGGACGCTATGTCGTCCATTGTTACACTCCTGATACCAAATTTGCGGAAGAGTGTTTCAGCGGTCTGTAAAATTCTGTCTCTGATTTCCATTTACATTGTTTAAGTCTTTATGCTATCATAATAGTAAGGTTTTCTAAAGACAGAAACTGAGGAAACTTTTAAAAGGTTCAAAGTTTTTATAATTTTTTTTAGAACCGTTTTTGGTGAGACAAAATTGACTATCAAGCAGATAAATCGCTACAAAATTATGATGAACCGTAAAAATTTGGGGATGAGCTTAGTTTATACTCCCACAGAACAGTTTTTCCAAAGAAATAATTACACAGGCAATGGTTATATATCAATAAAAAATTGCACTTTTTATATATACATTTTTACAAAATAAATCTAATACTTAAAAAATAAAGGAAATTGAGTAGTAAATTGTAATTTTGTACACTAATCTTATTCCTCCTTTCCGATAACTATTTAACAATTATACAACGTACAACAACGCCTGCATAAGGGCCTGATTCTTCATGAGTTTTTATAAAAAATTTGTCTTCCCCTACCTGACTCGCTACGATGCCGAGAAGATTCATTATGTAGTAATGGATGTATTGAAATTTGCGTGCAAAATTCCATTCATGCCGGCCATTCTGAGATTGATTTATGAAAAGAAAGACAAGAAACTTGAGCGTAAAATATTTGGTTTGCGTTTCAAGAATCCTGTTGGTCTGGCAGCAGGTTTTGATAAAAACGGGCTCTGGACTGATGAATTATCAAATCTTGGTTTTGGCTTTATTGAAATCGGTACAGTTACACCACGAGCACAGATGGGTAATGATAAACCACGCTTGTTCAGATTAAAACAAGACGAAGCGCTGATTAATAGAATGGGCTTTAATAATGAAGGTTCAGGAGCGGCGGCTAATCAATTGCGTAAACGTAAAACAAAAATTATTATAGGGGGTAATATTGGTAAGAACAAACTGACCAAAAACGATGATGCCGTTTATGATTATCTCAAATCATTCAACGACCTCTATCCTTATGTAGATTACTTTGTGATTAATGTAAGCTCACCCAATACGCCTGGCTTACGTGCCTTGCAAGAGAAAGAACCTTTAAAATATCTGTTGAAAACCTTAGAGAGAGACAATGGCCGTAAATCGAAACCGAAACCTATCTTATTGAAAATTGCGCCTGATTTAACCAATGAACAATTGGATGATATTATCGAAATTGTAAAAGAAACCCGTATTTCGGGGGTTATCGCCTCTAATACCACTATCAGCCGTGAAGACCTTACAACAGATAATGCAGACGTAGATGCAATAGGTGCAGGTGGTCTGAGCGGTAAACCTCTGGCTAAACGCTCAACTGAAGTAATCAGATATTTATCTGAAAAATCAAAAAAAGCATTTCCTATTATAGGGGTAGGTGGTATTCATTCAGCAGAAGATGCTATTGAGAAACTGAAAGCAGGCGCATCGCTAGTACAGGTATATTCAGGCTTCATCTACGAAGGCCCCGGAATCGTAAAAGATATATGTGAAGGTATATTGAAAGAAAAATTTTAATATAAAACATTGATTATCAGTTTTTAATAAAAAAATCATGTCGTAGCTGGCATGATTTTTTTATTTCCTGAAACTATTTTCAAGTGTTTTTGTTTTTATATGTATATACATACAATGTAAAAACAGAATTAATTCACTATTATTATAAAACATTTAAGACAATGGCAAAATGGACTATTGATGCTTCTCACTCAGAAGTACAGTTTAAAGTAAAACACTTAATGATTTCAACCGTAACCGGAACATTCGGTACTTATGAAGGAACTGTTGAAACAACCAACGACAACGATTTTGAAGGTGCCACCGTTAATTTCTCGGCTGACATCGACAGTATCTCAACCGGACAGGAACAAAGAGACGGCCACTTAAAATCGGCTGATTTCTTTGATGCTGCCAATTTCCCGAAATTAACTTTTGTTTCTAATTCTTTCGAGAAAACAGGTGATGATACCTATACAGTAAATGGCGATTTGACGATAAGAGGTGTAACGAAACCGATAACATTGAAGGCAGAGTTTGGCGGAATTATGACGGATTTTTACGGACAAACAAAAGCCGGATTTGATTTACAAGGTAAAATTAATCGCCAGGATTATGGCTTGGCCTGGAGCGCAGTAACCGAAGCAGGTGGAATTGTGGTGAGCGACGATGTGAAACTGGTAATGAATATCCAGGTTGTGAAAGGTTAATCCAAATCTTTTACGAAAGTCAGAATCAAAGAAAAACCTCTACTCTACAGTAGGGGTTTTCTTTTTTATAGCTCAATTGCCACCGTAGCTGCAAGCCCGAAAATAAATGAAGAAACCTCTGCCTTGCGACAGAGGTTTTATTCTCCAAAATTATGATTTAGTTTAGGTTTATTGCTTGTTTTATGAAATGTTAAATCAAATATATTGAGTTTTTCACTAAATACAATACAATTCTTAAAATATTTTATTTTTATTTTCGTTACACAAACACCTAAAACTTTAGTTATTATTCTTTTTTAATCACAAATTTTTATTCAAATATTGCAAATAGGCTATTCTGAGAGGGCTTTTAGTTTTTTTTAATTAATTCCGTGATGTTTTTGCTTAATTTTGTTGACAATATTTTAACTGCCTTTTATGAAAAAAGCTACTTTACTGTTTTGCCTGTTACTCTGTTGTTCATTCTTTTCTCTTGCTCAAACCTTACCCATCAGTATTCAACTGACTGAAAGTAACCAGTCTCCTATTATTGGTGCGACTATCAGAATTGTCAATTGTGCCGATACTACTAAGATTCTCAATAGTACAACTGATACCTCAGGCATAGCCCGATTTAATCTTGTCGCCAATCAACAATACAGCATGACCGCCACTTCGGTGGGTTATAAAACCTTAACTAAAGGCATTAATGCCACAGGCAGACAATCAGTTCTAAAGTTTGTGATGGAAACAGATAACCAGTTATTAGGTGATGTGGTAGTAACAGCCCGAAAACCCTTAATGCAACAAGAAGATGATAAAACCATAGTTGACCCTGAACCCATTGCCAATACCAGTACAAGTGCCTACGAGATAATGGAGAAAATTCCGGGCTTATTTGTTGATCAGGATGGAAATATCTATCTCAGCAATTCAAGCCCTGCTACTATTTATATTAATGGTAGGGAGCAAAAAATGAGTACAGCCGATATTGCGGCCATTTTAAAGAGTCTCCCACCCAATAGTATTGAGAAAGTAGAAATAATGCGTACACCCTCAGCCAAATACGATGCCAGTGGTAGCGGTGGGGTAGTGAATGTAATTCTGAAAAAAGGTGTAAAAATCGGATTTACCGGAAGTGCCAATGCCGGAATGAATCAGGGCAGATATGGTAACCAGTTTATAGGAATCAGTCTCAATAACAGTAGTGGTAAGTTGACTTCTTTTCTAAACCTCAATTATTCGCACCGCAATACTTTTGAGCAGATACAAACTACCCGTCGTTTTTCGGCAGATAAAGAATTATTTCAGAATGCTTACACTACTTTTCCGGGAAATCAGGCTTATGTAGGTTTTGGCTTAGGATATGAAGTAAATAAAAAATGGGAACTCAACTACGATGCCCGCCTGAGTTATAACCAGAATAATTCTTCCTCTAATAATGAAAGCATTATCCGTCAGCTTAATTCTTTAGAGGTTCTTACCAATAACATTAATACAACCAACAGCAAAGGAAACAATTATGCCATTAATCAGGGAATCAATGCCCGGTACAAATTAGATACTTTAGGCTCTGAATGGACTACCGATATTTCTTACAATTATTTCAATAACCAAACCGACCAGATTTTTAATACTGCTTATGTGTTACCGACTGTGTCTGCCATGGGTGGTACCGGAGACATTGGCAACAACAGAAACTTTGTTGCAGCACAAACTGATGTTAAATATAAATTACCTCATAAAATTACTTTAGAGACCGGACTAAAAGCCACTTACCAGTTATTCAAAAGTAATACTGCTTATTTTACCAAAATAGGTGAGCAACAAAATATTGACATATCACGCACCAATCAGTTTAATTATAACGAAAGCATTTATGCGGCTTATGTTCAGCTATCAAAAACTATTGGAGGTTTTATTCTGAAAGCAGGCACAAGGCTCGAAAACACCAATATGAACGGGCATCAGTTGATTCCTTCAGATACCTCTTTCAAGGTAAAGCGCACAGATTTATTTCCTTATATTTATCTGAGCCAGAAATTAGGCAAAATTGCAGGTTATGAAATGCGGGCTTATCTGGTACACCGTAAATCTATTACCCGTCCGGTTTATGAATACCTGAATCCTTCGCCCCGTTTCATTGACCAGTATTTATACGAAGCAGGAAATCCTTCTTTAAGACCACAGTTTACGAATAATTTTGAAGCTAATATCAGCATTGAAGACCGACCTATTTTTGCGATAGGCCGCAACTACACACAGGATATTTTTACAAATGTAATTTATCAGAATCCTGATAATCCAAGTATTGCATACCGTACTTACGATAACTTAGGCAGGAATAAGGAAACTTATTTCAGGCTTTTAGGAGCGGTACCGCCTATCTACCGTTACTTTTTTGTTGCCGGAGCACAGTTTAATTATAACGATTATAATGGTTTGTACGAAAATGCCCCTTTGTCTTTCCAAAGAGGTAGCTGGACATTCTTTACTTTTCACCAGTTTAAATTAGACAAACTTACCAATATCAGCCTGAATGGCTTCTTCCGTCTGAAAGGGCAACAACAATTTTATGAGTTAAGCAATTTCGGCAATCTGAACCTGAATATTAACCGCCAGTTTCTGAACAAAAAGCTCATGATTACTTTAAGTATGAACGATGTGTTTTATACCAATAAGAATCATTTTACTATTAATCAGGGCAGCATTTCTGCTTTTGGGTTCCGCCAGGGCGATACCCGTCGGGTAGGTTTGAATGTGCGTTATAATTTTGGTTTCCGCAAGAGAGAAGAACGCAATAACCCTTTCAATTTTGAGAATCTGGAGCGTAGTAGTAATTAATTATGGTCGTAGATGTTTATTCAATTCTTCTACTAAAAGATAAACTTTTGTAACAGGATTCTGTTCATGTGGGCTTAAATGTTCTACTGATTCAAACTGACGTCTTGCTCTATTTATTGCTTCTTCCTGTTCAGCACGTGTATCTTTATCAAGTTTTTCATAGATATTTTTACAAAATTCTAATTTTTTACCTTCTTTTTCATAATTTATCTCCCACAACTCGCTTAGTTTATCATAGAAATAGCCTCTCAATTGCTGTTCTTCTACATTTTTATAGTGTAGCAAAAACCATAACTCAAATGAATCGTTAGAATAAGCTACTTTAAACCTTCTATCTCTTCCATAGGCTATTTTATGAATAGCACTATTAAAATCTTCTTTCTGTTTTTCCTCATAATTTATATCCATGTCAAAAACGCACCAGACTTCATCATAGTCCTCTTGTTTTGCTAATCTCTTAGCATACTCCACCAATGACATTTTTACTCTACCAATGCCTATCGCTTCAATAGTGGCCGTTAATACCGGAAATTTTTTAAAATACCACTCTTCTGTTTGACCTTCGCAAACAATTAAAAATCTTTTCCCCTTTGTTCTTGTTTCTATTGGGTATTTAGAAATCTGAGTCTTTCTATTCCACGCTTTTCCCTGGTCACCTTTTTTAGCTGGTTTTAAAGACATATATTATTTGTTAAAAATTGATTCAAAATCACCAACAAAAGGAATTGCGCCATAACGACCATCTAAATAGTCTTTTTCAAAAGAGGCATCGTTTCTAACCCCCTTAAATTCTACTAAATCATATAAATGACTGGCGCCATATTTATCTTTTTCTACAAATGCTATTTGGTCTCTACGCAATAATTTAGCGTTTAACAAATTTGTATCATGAGTTGTAAAAATAAATTGAGCCCTACTAGAATTTTTATTATATAAATCTACGATTCTCTGGCTGATTATTGGATGGAAACGAGAATCGAATTCATCTATAATAAGAGGTATCCCATTTTGTATTGAATTTAAAATACTTATGCTCAATTCTAACAATTTTTTAGTCCCCTCAGATTCATGATATTCAAAATCTAATTGTTCTACCATATTATTTCTATATCTATTTATATGGTTAGCTGATATAAAAAACTTTCTTTTTCCTTCTAAAATATCATGAATAATATCTATATCAAACGGATTCTCATCCAATGATTTTACTTGTATTAAATCTAACCACTCTCTGCCGTCTTTATTTTTTACCTCAAAAACTTCTATTTTCTCAATTGAAGTGTCTGCAAACTTTAATATATCACTAATATCATCTAAACTCTCTTTATATTGTAATAATGGCGCTACCATTTGGATAGCACGCTCTCTATAAATTTCATAAATTATACCCATACTTGCAACATAAGCACTAATTGATCCCAAAATTGAAGAATCAAAAATATGGGACATTGATAAAATCAAGGACTTTTTTTGAAGTAAGTTATGACTCAGATTAAATAATTTTGAGATTTTCTTAAGTTTGGTGTCATTAAATTTTATTTCATTTTTATCTCTGACATAATAGTAAACTTCTTTTTGTGCAGGTCTTCCATAAAGCCATTCCGAGATTATGCAATCATTCCTATATTCAAATCCATATCTATAAATTACTTCATCAATTATAAATATCATTTGCATAAATGTTGGAGTCTCTAAATCTTTTTCTTCTCCTAAAAGGAACCTATCTGTACTTTCAGGAACAACATTTTCATCTTTGAAAGAATGAAGAATGATTTGTTGAAAAACTTTTAATGCCTTTATTATATTACTCTTTCCGCTTGCATTTGCCCCATAGATAGCTTTAGTTTTTACTAATCTTATTTTTTCTGTTGCTTGAAAAACATTTTGCTCATCAAGTTCTTTGTATTTTGAACTAATTGGCGCAGCAACCATACTTAATGTCTGAACATCCTTTATAGAGCGGAAATTGCCAACACTAAATTCAATAATCATATGGTTTAAAGTTAAAATTTGTGATTTTTTCGTAAATATATCCTTTATAATAACATAATTCTGATAATTAAAGTTTATTTTATTATTTTAGTAAAATATTAGCAATTAGTGCTAAACCGTTTAATTTTTAGATTTCTTTAATCAGAATTCAACAACAATTCGCTAATTTTCGGCTCTATTTCAATTTCTAATCTTTTTAATACCTCATGACCTTTAAAAACCTCTTCAGAAGCAAGATTCCTCTCTTGCTTGTATCAATCGGTTTGGTTGTTTCGTGTATGCGAACTTCTTCAACCAAAAATAAACCGATAGTTGTTACCGAAGACCCTGCAAAGGCTATTAGTAAAGCCAAAGAAATCCGTGAAAAAACGGCAGCTAAATTAGCTGATGGTTTGCAAATGACACTTTGGGCTTCGGACTCACTTGCGCCTGACCCTGTTTCAATGACTATTGATGATTATGGACGTGTGTATCTGACCAGAACAAACAGACAAAAAAATTCAGAGTTTGATATTCGCGGCCACCGCGACTGGATGACCCCCTCAATTGGCTTACAGACGGTTGAAGACCGTCGGGCTTTTTTAAGAGCCACTTTTGCCCCTGAAAAAAGCAAAGAAAACTCTTGGGTGAAAGACTTAAACGAAGATGGTTCTCACGACTGGAAAGACCTTGCTGTTGAGCAAGATGAAATCTGGCGCATAGAAGATAAAAACAACGATGGCATTGCCGATATTTCAACCCGTATCCTAAGCGATTTTAATGAAGAAATCACCGACGTAGCCGGGGGTATTCTGGCTCGCGAAGATGATATGTTTGTAGGTATTGCACCTGATGTATGGCGATTGAAAGACAACAACGGTGATGGCATTATTGACCAGAAAACCTCTATCAGTCATGGGTATGGTGTACACATCGGCTTTAGCGGTCATGGGATGTCTGGCTTGATTGAAGGCCCTGATGGAAGAATTTATTGGAATATCGGAGATATAGGGGCAAATATTACTACCAAAGACGGTAAGAAATATGAACACCCTAATTCAGGAATTATTGCCCGCTCGAACCCTGATGGTAGTGATTTTGAAATTTTTGCGGCAGGTTTGAGAAATACCCATGAATTTGTTTTTGACGAATACGGCAACCTGATTTCATCTGATAATGACGGAGACCACCCTGGCGAAAGTGAAAGATTAGTGCACGTAGTAGAAGGCTCTGATGCAGGCTGGCGTTCGAACTGGCAGTATGGTAAATACACCGACCCTAAAAACAACAAATACAAAGTATGGATGGACGAAGGTTTATACAAACCTCGTTGGGACGGTCAAGCGGCTTATATCATTCCGCCTATCAGAAACTATCACAACGGACCAACCGGAATGGTGTATAATCCAGGTACTGCTTTAGGTAAAGACTGGAAGAATAAGTTTTTCTTAGTAGAGTTTGTGGGTGCGCCAAACCGTTCGCACATCTGGTCGTTTGGGTTAAAACCAAAAGGTGCTTCTTTCGATTTTGAAAGTGAAAAAGATGTAGTAAGTGGTATTTTACCAACAGGTATCCGTTTCGGCCCTGATGGCGCCTTATATGTGGCTGACTGGATTAATGGCTGGGGAACAAAGAACTATGGTAGAGTATGGAAAATAGATGTAGCCAACGATAAAAACGATTTAAAAGCGCAAAGAGAAGAAACCAAACGTTTGATTCAGTTGAAATACCCTGCACAGACAGACGATATGTTGTATTCATTATTAATGAATGTAGATATGCGTATCCGTCAGAAAGCGCAGATGGAATTAGCCAAGCGTGATAAAAGAGGTTTTGCGGTATTCAACAAGGCCATCACACAAAGAGAAAACCAACTGGCTCGTGTGCACGGTATCTGGGGTATAGGTCAGTTAACCCGTATGAATAGCTCTTATGCTTCGCCTTTAGGAGAATTATTAGGCGATAAAGACGAGGAAATAGTAGCACAAGCCGCTAAAATTATTGGCGATGCCCGTGTAAAATCTTTAAGCAATCAGCTGATACCGCTATTGAAAAGTACCAATGCACGTGTAAGGTTCTTTGCCGCAGAAGCTTTGGGTAGAACAGCCAACCCCGATGCGGTACAACCATTGATTGATTTATTAAAAGCCAACAACGACGAAGATGTGTATATCAGACATGCCGCTGTTTTGGCCTTATCAAGAATCGGTAAAGTTGATCCAATCATTGCTTTGTCAAGCAATCCGAGCAAGGCTTTAAGAACAGCGGCAGTATTAGTTTTAAGAAGAATGAAAGATGCCAATATTTCTGTTTTCTTAAATGATGCTGATGAATACATTGTAGCAGAAGCAGCGAGAGGTATCAACGATGATACGTCTATCGAAGCAGCTTTGCCAGCTTTGGCAGCTACTTTGAAAGACACTCGTTTCAAATCTGAAGTAATTATCAGAAGAGCGATTAATGCTGCTTTGAGAGTAGGTGGAGAGAAAGAATTAGATTTATTGATTGCCTTTGCTAAAAGAACAGATATAAAAGATGAGATTAAAGCGGAGGCTTTAGCTACTTTAGGCTCGTGGGCTAATCCATCGGTATTAGACCGTGTAGATGGTCGTTATCGTGGTAAATTGCAAAGAGATGTTGCCATGGCCAGAAATAAAGTGCAACCGCATATTGCAGCGTTTTTGAAAGAAAAAAATCCTGATACACAGGTGGCAATCGCTGGTTTATTAGCCGATTTGAATATTTCTGATGCCAATAATCAACTGGTTGCCATCTATGATGCCACGACTGAAAACAAAGTAAAAATTGCCATTTTAGCTTCATTAAACAGCCTGAAATATCCTGGTATAGATGCCTTGATGAAAAAGGGTATGGACGATAAAGACGAAAACGTAAGAACGGCTGCTTTAGGGTTATTGAACAATTCGAACGTAACAAAAGAGTCTTTGCCTGTAATTGTTAACTCTATTTTCAGCAAAGGAAGCATCAAAGAACAACAACAGATGTTAGTGGTATTATCGAAGATGGAAGCAGATAAAACGCAGGTAATCTTAGATAATTTAGTTACGCAGTTAATTGATAAGAAATTATCTCCGAATATATCTCTTGAGTTAAAAGAAGCTGTTGATGCCACTGGTTCAGAAAGTCTTAAAGCTAAATTAGCTGCTAACAGTGCCCATAATTCTCCAATGGACGAGTTCAGAGAGTCATTGTTTGGAGGAAACCGTTTTGCAGGGCGTCAGTATTTCATGACTAGTGCAACAGGAGAATGTGCGAGATGCCACGCTATTGGCGGTAGTGGTGGTACCGTTGGGCCTAATTTATCAAATATTGGTGATGTATTAACCCGTGAACAAATCTTACAGGCCTTGATTGAGCCAAGCGCCAGAATTTCTCCGGGCTATGGGTCAGTTACGCTTAAATTGAAAGATGGACAGGAAGTAACAGGAACATTGGCGAAAGAAACAGAAAGCGAATTAACTATCAATACTTCTGATGCAGAGCCTCTGGTGATTCCGGTAGCCCGAATTGCTAAAAGAGATAATTTTCCATCAGCTATGCCTCCAATGGGAACATTAATGACGAAACGAGAAGTAAGAGATGTGGTAGAATTTTTGTCGTCACTGAAAAAGTAATTAGCTTTATATCCTGAAAAGGCTTTCTAAGTTCGAAATGCTTAGAAAGCCTTTTTTTGTTTCGGACGACTTACTTTAACTTGTCAACCTTGAAAGGTATTCTACATACCATTCTTATCTGTTGTTTTTTCCCCTTACTGGCTTTTAGTCAGGGGAACGACCAGTGCATTGGCCCCAATATAGGCACAGGGTCAATATATCCAAAAGCAACCGTAGGCTGCGTACCATTCACAGTAGAAATTGAAAAAACGGAAATTAATTCACGAGACAGTCAATATATCTATATGTATGTTGGTGGACCACCCACTAATGCTGTTACTGCGAAAAGTTTCACCTATACTAAACCCGGTGCCTATAAATTGATGCAGATTTCATATAGAAACGATAATGGACAGGAGCTAAGAACTTGCGCTACTATAACAGTTTTAGATACTGCCAAAATAGAAATCAATCCAAAAATCTGTAATAATACGGTTAGTTTAAACCTGAGTGATGTAAGAAAAAACGGAACTATTCCGTATGACTATTGCTATATTAACTGGGGCGATGGCTCAACGCTTGAAAAAGTCAATTTACCTACTGTTCCTGTATCTCATACCTATACTGATAAGACTGATAAGAAAATAAGTGTAAAGGGCGGATATATTGTAGAAGATTGCGGTGGAAGTAACAGTATCAACTTAAAGTTTCCCATTATCAACGAACCGAAAATTCAGGAGTTGAGCAAAACCGCAGCCAATAAGTTTGCTATCAGTTTTACTAATGAAACAGGCGACGATTATGCAATTCTGGCCAACGGACAGGAACTATTCTCGAAAAAAGGGAAATTAGGATTGGAACAGGTTTCATTCGATAACCCTAATGCCAATACCTGTTACAGTATTCAATTACAAAATGCCTGTTTTACCAATACTACATCGAAAGAAGTTTGTGATATTAACTTCCAACTAAAACCAACAACAGACGGCAATGAACTGACCTGGTTAAAACCAGCCCCCGAACCCATTACTAACTTTACACTCATTAAAAATAACAATAAGTCAGTGGCTGCCAATAACTCCTTTTATTCTGACAAAGAGGTTACCTGTAATGACCAGTATTGTTATCAGCTAAAATTTATGAGTAATGGAAGTAGTTTTAGTAGTGAACAACTCTGTGTAAAAAATACATTGATATCTTGTGAAACCCTTATACCTATTCATGTACCTACTGCTTTCAGCCCCAATAACGATGGAGTGAATGATAAGTTATTACTATTTGGTGATTTAGAAAAATTTATCAGTCTGAAAATATATAACCGTCGGGGTCATGTAGTGAAAACAATAAATTATCCTTATGAGGCATGGAATGGAGACGACCAGCCCGCAGGCATCTATGAATATATGCTAAAAATCAGAACCAATACCTATAATGAATTTATTTTGCTGGGTGTAGTTACTTTGATAAAATAGATACTACCTGAACCTGACAATTACATTTTTAGATTTAGATACAGGTTTTTCATCTTTCGTAGCCGGAAACCACTTAGGGCCGTTTTTTATCAGACGGATAGCCTCTTCATCGCAACCATAGCCTAAACTTTTGGCTATGGTAAAATCTGATAATTCCCCTTTTTCGTTTACCACAAAGCTCACTATTACCCGGCCTTGAATATTCATTTGCAGGGCTTTTGGTGGGCGTTTGGTATTTTCTTTCAGATACACTTCAAAGGCTTCCCAACCAAACTCAGGTTTTGCATCGGTAACTGCATTTTCAAACACTACGTCGTTTGGGCTACTGACTGAAACTTTGGGCTTAGTTGGCAAATGAATGTTATGTTCGCTATAAACAATTTTATTGGGTAAACTATTAAAAGGTATTTCCATCTGAGGCATAATCGGGCTATTGAATATTACTATATCTCCTCTCTGGCCATCTCTTAAACTAAATTTCCCAACTTCATCAGTTCGGGTGCCGTCTGCTTTGCCTTTTATATTAATGGTTACATCTTTCATGGGTTCATTATCCTCATCAACCACTACGCCCGTTACAGCAGCCCTTGCCATCCGACCTGCTCCACCCGGTAAACTTTTACTTTCAACAATTGCTTCGTTTCTATCTGCTACTTCTTTTTTCTTTTCTGCTGCTCCGGCAACTGGTGCCGATGCCACAGGTGGCGGAGGCAGTTCTGAAACTTTATCTTCTGTTACAGGTTGGGTAATAACTGCTGCCTCGGTTTCTTCTACAACTGCCGGTGCTGCTTCTCTCACCACTGCCTGAGCCTGATTGGCATGCGCAAACTCTTGTTTCTGTTTTGCTGTATTCTTTGTTACCGATTCTTCCAGTTTTCTTAGTTTTGTATTATCTTCTTTGGCAATGGGTGCAGTTGCGGTCGGTTCTGATAAGTTATCAGCATCCGCTTTATTTTTCATCACTATAGCCGTATCGGCTTCACTTTGCTTATTGTCCAATAAGTAATAGGTTCCGCCAAAAACCAGTAGTAAAGTGGCTGCTATACTTACAGGTTTCCAGATTTTTACTATGCTAAATACAGGTGTGTGTTTGTTAGCCGTCTGATTAATTCTGTTTCCTAATCTTGATTTAAGGTCAGTAAGGTTTTTATCAACAGATAGCTTATCTTTTTTAATGGCAGACAGACCCTCAGCGGCATCGGCATAGAAAGGCTGTTCGAGCAGAAGTTTTTCTACCCGGTGCATTTCCTGAAACGTCATTTCTCCGGCTTCATACCTTTTCAGGTCTTCAGCCGTGAGTATGTTCTGTTCAGGAGTAGCTATTTGTTTTTTCTTTGCCATTATTGATTCTTTTCCATACAAATTTTCAGATTCCGCTTACCGTTCTGAATGTAGCTTTTCACTTTATTCATATCAAAACCTGTTTTATCAACAATCTCTTTATAACACTTTTCCTGCAGATAAAACAATTCTATACACGATTTCTGTTCACGGTCTAATTTGCCAATACAGTTTTCTAATTTCTGCAAATCACCTTCCAGATTTATCTCTTCATCTATTAGATGCAAAACAGGTTCGTTTTCCACAAAATCCTCGTCTGAAATTTCTAAATCTCCTGCTTCTATCTTCCTTGACCGCAATTGCATCAGACAATAATTACGTGCCACACTATGCAACCAACTCTTAAAATTACTGACCTGATGTTTTTTTAAGTCGTTTATCAACTGCTCAAAAATTTCCATCGTGGCATCTTTGCTCTCTTCTTCGTCTCGCAGATACTTGTAACAAACTGCAAAAACCATTTCCATATTGCGCTCATATAATTCGCCCAACACATTCAAATCGCCACTGAACTGATAGGCTGCTATGTATTCAGCATCAGTCTGGGGTTTAGATTTGCGTTTGAAAAATTGCATTCGTTAAGCGTTTTCGGAAGTTCAGAAAACAAATTTAATTTTTTTCTGAAATTTTTATGGAATTTTTATGAAGTCTTCATCAATAGGGAAAATCAGGAAGATTTCATGTTTTTAACAATTACCCCAAGCCATGAAAACCTTCTCACAAAATTTTGATTGGGGATGATAAAATTATGGGAATTAAATTATTGCTTCTGACTTTGACTCTTTATTTAGGGTTCATTTTTGTGCAGGAACGCACCATTACAGGTACGGTTACTTCTGCTGATGACAATTTTCCTATACCGGGTGTAACAGTAACCGTAAAAGGAACAAACAAAGGTACAGTAACTGATGCAAACGGTAAGTATAGCATTAATGTTTCTACATTGCATAATATGCTGGTGTTTAAAACTCTTGGGTATGCTACCAAAGAAGTAAAAGTAACAGATACAAAATCGGTATGGAATGTAAAACTGGAGATGAGTGTAGAAGCGCTTGAGGAAGCTATTGTAACAGGAAAATCAGAGGATTTGTATGACAACGAGGCCAAGTCTATCCACATGAATAAGGCGAAAGCAATGCCCGGTGGTGGTTTGTATGCACCTGCACCCATGATGCGTAGTATGGCCGCTGCTGACTATAACACAGAAGAATATGGTACGTTTGAAGAAAACGTTTTTCATGAAACAAAGAAAGAGGCCTTGACTACTTTCTCGATTGATGTGGACAGAGCTGCTTACAGCAATATGAGAAGAATGATAAATAACGGGCAATTACCACCAAAAGACGCCATTCGTATTGAAGAAATGATTAATTATTTCGATTATAACTATGCGCAACCCACAGGTAAAGACCCGGTGAGTTTTCAGACTGAGATTTCAGACTCGCCCTGGAACAAGGGTTTGAAACTGCTGCATATTGGCTTACAGGCAAAGAAAATACCTACTGATAATTTACCTGCCTCTAATCTGGTTTTCTTGATTGATGTATCAGGTTCCATGAGTGATTATAACAAATTACCCTTATTGAAACAGGGCTTTAAATTATTGGTTGACCAACTGCGCCCAAATGATCATGTGGCCATTGTAGTGTATGCAGGGGCTGCCGGATTGGTATTGCCTTCAACATCGGGCAAAGAAAAGCCAAAAATAAAAGAAGCGCTGGAAAACCTGCAAGCAGGAGGCTCAACAGCCGGAGGAGAGGGCATTAAATTAGCTTACAAGATTGCTTTGGAAAACTTCATTAAAGGAGGCAATAACCGGGTAATTTTAGCCACTGACGGCGATTTTAATATTGGCACCTCAAGCGAAGCAGATTTAAAAACATTGATAGAAAATAAAAGAGAGTCGGGCGTGTATTTAAGTGTGTTGGGTTTTGGAATGGGTAATTATAAAGATAATAAAATGGAAACGCTGGCAGATAAAGGCAATGGAAACTATGCTTATATTGATGACCTGCAGGAAGCCCAGAAGGAGTTTGTAACCGAGTTTGGCGGAACGCTCTTTACAGTGGCAAAAGACGTAAAACTTCAACTGGAGTTTAATCCTAAATATGTAAAGGCTTATCGTTTAATAGGGTATGAAAACCGCCGATTGAATAACGAAGACTTTAATGATGATAAAAAAGATGCCGGAGAAATGGGTTCGGGGCATACCGTAACTGCCATTTACGAAATTATTCCGGCAGGAATTGAAAGCCAGTATTTAGGTAAAGTTGACCCTTTAAAATATCAGGAAAATAAAAACCTGACTCATGTAGGTAATTCAAACGAAGTGTTAACTATCAAGCTACGTTATAAACTGCCTGATGAGAATACAAGTAAACTGATAGAACAGGTAGTGTATGACAAGCACACTACTTTTGACAAAACTTCTGATAATTTCAGATTAGCCGCTTCGGTAGCAGAATTTGGTTTACTACTAAGACAATCAAACTTTAAAGGGAATGCTAATTATGAGCATATTATTGCTACTGCCAAATCAGCCAGAGGGAATGATGAAGAAGGGTACAGAGCCGAATTTATTAAGTTGGTAAAGATGGCGCAATTGTTATCTAATAAAGATATAGCCCGCGATAATTGAGCAAATGCAAACATGAGTCATCCCGAATTTTGGGTAATACTTAAATGAATTAATGCATTCAAACAATTGGAGATGGCTAATCTCAATCTGTAAATCGGTATCGAAGCATTTCGGTACCGATTTCCTGTTCTATGACACCAGTTTTTGAGCAGGATAGGGATAAAACTACTCCAGTTTCTGAGCATCGATAGTAAGAAGTCATAGACAAGTGTCACAATGGCCATTAATTTGAGTCTATTTTCCCAAAACCAAAGTCTGGGTGATTCTAACCCCAATTCTGCTTTCCCTACTCTGAAAGTCTGTTCTATGTTCCATCGATGCATATAAGAATGGAGCATCTGCCAGGCATCTTTGTTGGATAAAACAATACAACAAGTAAGCAGATACATAGGTGCTTGCCGTCCTTTTTTGTCTCTTACTACAATCAGGTAAAGTTCTTTATCAGGGAATTCAGGATGAATCACTGCACAGAAAGCAATACCGATGTGTTTAGTAATTTTACGTTGGGTATCCAATACTACTTTTCTGGCAGAAGATTTTAAATACCGAGCAATCTGATGCGTCTGTTTAGTACCTTTTTGTGGATGAATGAGCAAAATATTCTTTTTCCAACGAACCAGAAAATCCTGTTCAAAGTGCATCATCCATTCAATAGTCCATGCAGAAGCATAGCCTCTGTCAAGTACATGTAAAACCTTTACGATGAGTGACTTGTTGAGTTTTTTGAGCATTCGGAACATGATATTCGAAGCCAATTCCTTGTATTTACCTCTACTGGTCCACCAACTCATTTGACACACCGAGGGGATTTCTCCCAAAGCTGATACCATCGTAGCTGTCCAATGAAAACCTGGTACACAAATCCGACTGGCTGGTGGATGGTAAAAACCTTTCTTGATTTTGGTTAATCGTTTCCCTTTGCTACTTTCTACACTACATAAGCCCTCCATGAACCAAGACTCTGGTTTTTCTATCCGACTATCATCCCACAATAACAGTGGACGAAGACCTCTTGCCTGTAAATCTCTGATGCGTTCTTTGGCCTTTGCAAACAAAAAATTGTCAACTAATTTACTTTCCCATTTCTTACTCCGAAGTAGATTACTGATGCGTTTGGTGCCTGCTGGGGCATGGGCAAAACCACAGATGTAAGCCCCTAACTCGCTTAATAATAAACCCATTTTCTGATTGCGGAAAACCAGT
>NZ_SEWF01000050.1 GCF_004168285.1 Emticicia agri
TCCCACTCTTTTGGTTTCTCCACTGTCATGACTATTAGGAATCAGTCCTACATAAGCTGACAGTTCTTTTATACTCACAAAACGGTTTATATCTGCTATTTCAGTTAAGAGAATCATACTTGTCAAGGTACCTATTCCTGGAATAGTCTTCAGAAGTTCAGCATCAGTTTTATATCTGGGTTGCTCTGACAGCTCTTTGATTTGTTTCTTTAAGATGGCTGATTGTTGATTAAGCATTTTGTATTCACTCAATAATGCCTGAAAACTCAGATTCCCATTGCCCCCAGGTGAAAAATTATCCAGATACCTGATGAAGTCTTTTGACCAGTTGCTTGTTTGCAATTCAACAGGGATAGCTTCTCCAAAATACATCAGAAAGAATTTTATCCGATTCTTTACCCGGGTTATATCTCGGGTAAGTCTATCATAAACTCTCAGTAGTGACCTGTCCTGCTGTTGTTCCAATGGAGGAACATAAAGGGCTTTAAAATCTCCGTTTTTTAGCCCTCTGGCCAACTTTCCACTATCTATGCTATCACTCTTACGACGTTTCTCCTTATCACTTGTAGGTACATCTGCAGGGTGAATTACTATACAATTAATACCTGCTGAACTTAACTGACGTTGAATATTGAATCCTGCAAATCCCGCTTCATACACACAATGAATATCGGCTCCGGGATAATGTCCCTTCAAGTAGGCAGAAAGTTGTACACTATCTGGTGGTTGGGTAAAGGAGTTAAGCATCAACTCTTTAGACATCACTGTCACTTTCCAACTCTTTAAATGTGAATCAATCCCTACATAGATTGATTCTCCGCTAAAATCTCTTACTTTTGTTTTCATATGCTTCGGTTTTTGCTTTTCACTTCTGTTAACTTAAAGTTACTGTGAAACTGATTCCGAAGCTATTTTTTCAAACATACAAACTAAAAAGTAGCAGCCTCATTGGATTATGTTACACCAGACTAATCTTCTTACCAGTTTGAGCAGCCTCATAAATGGCAGTCAGGTATTTCATATCTTTCAAACCCTCTTCGCCAGAAATAT
Organism: Emticicia agri; assembly: GCF_004168285.1. GTDB lineage: Bacteria > Bacteroidota > Bacteroidia > Cytophagales > Spirosomataceae > Emticicia > Emticicia agri. Next base: position 1,051 of record NZ_SEWF01000050.1, read on the forward strand.
GTGCCGGAAACATTTTTGTCTCCTGAAACTCCCTTGCAATGGCTTCTAACATATTAGCCTGATGATGTACAATTGGCAGATTCAATTCTCCCTGACTGGTGCGGCCTTTGATAGGGCCATAGCTATAAGCAGGGCTTAGGTGAATAAAACCTTGCTCGTAAGTAGCAAATAACTGCTCGATGTTAGTTTTATAGGAGGTAAAACCGTTGACAGTAACCGCATCAGGAAAATCAAACTGCCAGGAGAGCGACTCTTCTACATCTTTGAAACGGGTAGGGTCAGTAATAGGGCCGAATTGGGCAGTAACAGCTAAAGGCTCTTTACCTGTTATGTAGCGGGCACCTTGTACACAATAAACGCCTACATCCATCAATGGGCCACCACCTGCCATAGCTTTTTTCAATCGCCATTGAGTAGGGTCGCCGATAGTAAAACCGAAGTTTGAATTAATGAACTTGACATTTCCGAAAACCTTTTCACGGCTCATTCTGATAATTTCTTTCGTGAATGGCTCAAAGTGCATACGATAGCCTATACCTAACTGGACTCCGGCATCTTTGCAGGCTTTTATCATTTCCTGACAATCTTTTACCGAATTTGCCATAGGCTTCTCGCACATGACGTGTTTGCCCGCTTTCGCTGCACGTATTACATATTCGTGGTGCATAGAGTTAGGTAAAACCACATACACTATATCAATATCTTTATTATCAGCTATCTGGTCAAACGTCTGGTAGTTATAGACATTCTTTTTCGGAATGTTATATTTTTTCATCCATTCTTCTGCTTTAGCAGGTGTTCCTGTTACAATACCTGCCAGATAACAGTTAGGTGTTTGCTCTAAACCAACAGCTAACTGATTTTTGGCATAACTTCCTAAACCCACCAGCGCAATACCCAGTTTCTTACCTTCATATTTAGGTTTAGATTCAGGGATACTTACCAGAGATGGTATGGTAAAAGCGGCTGCTGTGGTGCCAAGCCCGACACCTAAGTTTTGTAAAAACGAACGACGAGTTTGATTTTCGGCCATTAGAGTATGGTTTTTATACTATTAATTGTCAATACGATAGGTTACAAAAGCTAATTGCTTGCTGTCAGGCGACCAGCTTGGTACATTAATAGTGCCCTGCCCTCCAAAAAACACCGTTGTTAAATCCTGAATTTTTCTGGTTTTCAGGTTCATCAGGCGAAGTTTAACATCTTTGCCAAATGGGTGAGAGGCTTTCTGGTCTTGTATATAAGTAATGAATACAATCCACTTACCATCAGGCGAAGGATGTGCAAACCAACTGCTGTATTCATCGTTGGTGAGTTGCTCCTGATTGCTACCATCGGGTTTCATGCGGTAAATGTGCATTTTTCCGGTTCGGTGAGAGTTGAAATAGATGTATCTGCCATCGGGAGAATACTCGGGGCCATCGTCAAGGCTTTGCGCATCGGTCAGTCTTTTTTCTTCCCCACCATTTACAGGAATACTATATACATCAAATTCTCCGTTTCTTGAAGCGCAATAAACTAAGGTTTGTCCGTCAGGAGAAATACCATGCCAGTAAGAGGGCGCTTTTTCTGTAATTAGTTTAGGTGTACCACCTTCGATAGGTAAGGTGAAAATACGTGAGGTACCACCCTTATTGCCTCTCATGGTGCTATCATTGTGGCTGATAACAATCATTTTACCATCAAAACTAATGCCGTGGTCGTTGTTACACCTGTTGGCAAAGTCAGTATTGATAGTGCCTAATTTTTCGCCGGTAGTAGAGATTTTCTCTAATAAGCCTTTGGCGTTAATAATAAAATACTTGCCATCTCTCGACCAGTTAGGTGCTTCAAAATGGCGTTTTTCTTTGAGTATTACGGTTCGTTTGCCTGATTTTATCTCGATTGTTTCGAGGGTGCTTTCCACATTCTGAGGAGTCTGCGCAAACACAGCTATAGGAAAGATATAGAATAAAAATTTCATAGAATTGAATAAATTAGGCTTATAGTTGAATAGAAACCAAATGTATTCAATTTTTAATGAAATTTCTATAGTTATAGAACCGAATTCTCCGGCTTCCCGCCTAATTTATAAGGATAATCAGTCGTATAGTGTAATCCGCGACTTTCTTTACGCTTCATGGCACAACGAATTACTAATTCGGCGCATTGCACCAGGTTTCGTAGTTCACAAAGTTTTACAGAGAGCTTGGTTTTCTTATAAAATTCTTCTGTTTCATCTTTTACAAGTTTCAGGCGGCGTAAGGCACGTTCTAAACGGAAATCAGAACGGACAATCCCTACGTAGTCAGACATCATGCGTTGTACTTCACGCAGATTGTGTGTAACCAGAATTTCTTCGTTCGATTGTTCTGTGCCAAATTCGTTCCAGTCAGGTACGTTTTCCTGAAATCTTATTTTATCAACATCTTCCATTGCCTGAAAGGCAATACGGTGGCCGAAAACGGCTGCCTCTAACAATGAATTGGAAGCTAAACGGTTGGCTCCGTGTAATCCGGTAGATGAGCACTCACCACAGGCAAACAGGCGGTGGATAGTAGAATGTCCGAACTCATCAACCAGTATACCTCCACATAAATAATGCGCGGCAGGTACAACCGGAATCATATCTTTGCTTATATCAAGCCCTATGCTCAGGCATTTTTCGTAAATATTAGGAAAATGTTGCAGAATTAACTCTTTAGACTTGAACGAAATATCTAAATATACATGGTCTTCACCCGATTTTTTCATTTCAGCATCAATTGAACGGGCCACTATATCACGAGGGGCAAGCGAGCCACGAGGGTCGTAGTTCTGCATAAATTCTTCCCCTCGTTTGTTTTTCAATACGCCACCTTCGCCTCTTACAGCCTCTGTGATCAAAAAACTTGGATACTCGCCCGGATTGTACAAAGAGGTTGGGTGAAACTGTATCATTTCCATATCTCTTACTCGTCCCTTGGCACGGTATATCATGGCAATACCGTCTCCGGTAGCAATCACAGGATTAGTTGTAGCAGAATAAATATTGCCTGCTCCACCGGTAGCCATCAGGGTAATCTTTGATAAAATGGTTTCTACCTGACCTGTATGCACATTCAGGGCATATACCCCAAAACAGGAAATATCATTTGTTTCACGTGTAACTTCAATACCCAGATGGTGTTGTGTAATAATTTCAACGGCATAATAATGCGTCAGAATTTCAATATTCGGGTTTTTGCTTACCTGTTCAAGTAATGCTCTTTCAATCTCTTTGCCCGTAATATCTTTATAGTGTAGTATTCTCTTTTCAGAGTGTCCGCCCTCACGTGTCAGGTCATATTCTGAACCATGTTTGTCGAAATTCGTTCCATAATCTATCAGTTCCTGAATACGGTCGGGACCTTCAGTTACCACAATCTCTACAATTTTGCGGTCGCAAAGCCCATCTCCGGCAATAAGGGTATCGCTGATATGTTTTTCAAAAGAGTCGGTTTCAGGGTCAAAAACGGCAGCTATACCCCCTTGGGCATATTTGGTATTGGTTTCGTCGGCATTTACTTTCGTCAGAATCAATACTTTTCCTTTGGCTGCTGCCTTGAGTGCGAAACTCAAACCCGCAATACCGGAACCTATTACTAAAAAATCTACTTTTTGCATCGAGATAAAATTTGAATACTTATCAATAAAATTTTATTGAGTAGCGGTCTGTTAGGTTATTCAAATATGAGTATTTACTCGTTAAGTAAAATAGATTTGATTTTTAATATACCGTCCCTACGGGACTTAATGCTCATATATATATTTTTATTAGCTACCAATATATTATCCCTACGGGGACGCCCAGTCGGGATATTTTAAGTCCCATAAGAACGGTATATCGGTAGAAAATTCAATACCCTCTGAGTTAAATATCCCGTAGGGATAATATATTCTTTTCAAATACTAATTTCATTTAATAAGTACATCCTAATTATTCAGTTTTACAAAACCCCCATCAATCAGGTAATCACAACCTGTAATAAATCCTGCCTCATCAGAGCATAGATATACTGCTAATGAACCGATTTCTTCGGGTTTTGCCATACGGCCAATGGGTTGTGTCTTCGATAATTTATCAAACATTTCTTTTTCTTTGCCGGGATAAGTTTTTTTCAGGAAACCATCTACAAAAGGTGTATGTACACGGGCAGGAGAAATGCTATTGCAACGAATATTATATTTCAGGTAATCTTTGGCTACTTGTAAGGTCATGGTATAAATGGCCCCTTTGCTTACAGAGTAAGCAAACCTGTCAGGAATTCCTACTGTGGCAGCAATAGAAGCCACATTCAGAATTACGCCGCCTTTTGTTTTCAGGTGAGGCATAACTGCTTGCAGGCAATTATAAGTCCCTTTTACATTTACATTAAAAACCTTGTCAAAGTCTTCTTCACTGGTACTTTCAACAGTACCTATGTGCGCAATTCCTGCATTATTTACCAATATATCAATGGCATTTTCTTTAGCTATTTTGTCAACCGCTTTTTTTACTTCTTTTTGTTTCGAAACATCAACCTTATGAAAATAGGCTTCACCTCCATTGGCATTAATCAGGTCGGCTTCACGTTCTGCCTGGTCTATATTTAGTTCAAATATATGTACAGTGGCTCCTTGTTTAGCAAAAAGTCTGGAAATCGAAAGGCCTATGCCGCTTGCACCTCCGGTTATGATGGCTACTTTATTATCAAGACGAAACATTTTATAAAAAATTAATGGATTAAATTTGTTGCGTATTACTTAAAATTTTCGTCAAAATTAGCAGTCAATTCGGTAAGTAAAAATATTTCTAAATACATTTGTCGAAATGATAGATGTATTTGCCTTTTGTATTTTGCTAAAAAGATTTTATTTCACATAAAATATTATTTGAAAAGGACTTATGAAAATTCAATTCTACGGAGCAGCGCAACGTGTAACCGGAAGCAAACACCTGATTACTACTCAGAAAGGAACAAAAATTCTGCTTGATTGCGGCTTATTCCAGGGCATTAATACCTCCGAATTAAATCTACACTTTGGCTTCGATGCGAAAGAGATAGATATTCTGGTATTGAGTCATGGGCATATAGACCATACAGGCTTAGTGCCCAGATTAGTTAAAAAAGGATTCAGAGGACAGATATACTCTACCCATGCTACTAAAGATTTGTGCGACATTATGTTGTATGACTCAGCCTATATTCAGGAAAAAGATTTAAAAAGAGTCAATGAAAGAAGACAAAAACGGCGTGAGCCTCTTCTGGAACTATTATATGGTGAAGAAGATGTAAGAAACGCACTGGCATTATTTAAAACAGTAGATTATCGTACGCCTTTTTACCTGGAAGAGGGTGTAAAGGCAGAGTTTTATGATGCAGGACATCTTTTAGGCAGTGCAGGCATCTATCTGACTTTTGAAGAAACCGAGCGTACAAAAACATTATTCTTTACGGGTGATGTAGGCCGACCTAATGATAAAATACTCCGTAGCCCTGAAGCATTTCCGCAGGCTGATTATATTATCAGTGAGTCAACGTATGGTGATAGATTGCATGAGCCTGAAATTGATATGAAGGCTCACTTGTTGAAGATTGTACACGATACCTGTGTGGTCAGACGTGGTAAACTGATTATTCCGGCCTTTGCTGTTGACCGTACGCAAGAATTAGTGTATGCCTTAGACCAACTGGAAAGTGAAGGACGATTGCCCAGGATACAAGTGTATGTAGATAGCCCATTAGCCGTAAAAGCTACAATGGCTATGAAAGAAAACGAAGAATCTTTTAATCCTGATATTCTGGAGTATATCAAGCATGATGGTGATGCTTTTGACTTTGACAATCTACATTACATCAGCGAAGTGAATCAATCAAAAGCTTTAAATTCTTACAAGGAGCCTTGTATTATTATTTCTGCTTCGGGTATGGCAGAAGCAGGGCGAATCAAACATCATATTGCCAATAATGTGGAGAATCCCAATAATACTATACTACTGGTTGGGTATTGCTCACCTGAAAGTTTAGGGGCTGTTTTGAAGGGAAGGCCAGAGCATGTAAAAATATTTGGTGAGCTACACAAATTAAATGCTAAAGTAGAAGTAATGGATTCTTTCTCTGCTCACGCAGATTATGCTGAACTGATTACCTATCTGGGCTGCCAGGATGCTTCAAAAGTAAAGAGCTTATTTTTGGTACACGGAGAATTACCAACCCAACTGGCATTTAAAAACCGTCTGTTATTGGCAGGGTTTAAAAATATTCTGATACCTGCTCAGGGCGAAGGATTTGATTTGTAACTGTGTGGTAATATTGTGGTGCGAACCGAGCGACGGTCGCGTCCCGTTCGCAGTTGGCATAGAAAATTATATAACTATTTTAACTTGACAAAGAATGAATAATTATTGTTGTTGAATAGTCATACTTACAAACTACCAAGGAACTTATAGGCACGGCGAACGAGACGCGACCGTCGCTCGGTTCGCACCACAATTTTGCCGTGAATCTTTTCTCCGATTAGAAAAATTAATCATAGCTTTGTATAAAAATTTCAGATGTTATGGCAGTTATTGACATCTTTGCACTTCAATTGCTATGATTTATAGCATTAACAAACATTCCGAATGAAAATCGCCATTCACGGCCGGAAATTCAATGTGGAGTCTGTACCTTATGTACAGCAGGTTTTTGATGAATTAGACAAATACAAAGTTGAAATTCAGTTATCAGAATCCTTTAAACGTGTCTTGTTGCAATCAGGTATTCAACTGAACTGTAGAAATGTCTATACTACGTCTCAGGAAATATTCAATGCTGACCTCGCATTCAGCCTTGGGGGCGACGGTACATTTCTTGAAACACTTTCTCATGTAGGTAAACGAGAGATTCCAATCCTTGGTTTTAACTTCGGAAGATTAGGCTTTTTAGCTGCTATTTCTTACGAGCAAATAGAGGCGACCATAGCGCAATTAGTGAATGGTCAATATGATATTGACGAAAGAACAATGCTTTCTGCGTTTTCGGAGACTGAATTATTTGAAGAGGGCATGAATTTTGCACTGAATGAAGTGGCCATCTCTAAAACCGATACTTCTTCAATGATTGTGGTACATGCCTACATTAACGGAGAATTTCTGAATACTTATTGGGCTGATGGATTAATGGTAGCCACAGCTACCGGCTCAACAGGATATTCATTGAGTTGCGGAGGGCCTTTGGTAATGCCACATTCGGCAAACTTTATCATTACGCCTATTTGTCCGCACAATCTCTTTGTAAGACCTATGATTGTGTCAGACGATAGTATTATTTCTCTCAAAGTAGAAAGCCGGAGTAATAATTATCTCGTTTCTATGGACTCAAGAGCTAAGATTATAGCCTCTGAAGAAGAAGCTACTATTACAGTCAAAAAAGAGTCTTTTAAAGCAAGAATGATAAGAATGGATGGCAATAATTTTCTAAATACGCTAAGAAGTAAACTAAAATGGGGCGTTGACGCCCGCAATTAATAATAAAAGTTTTAATCATACGTTAAATAATTCAGACTAACATTGCTATTCCATATGAAATTTCTAAACAGAAAAGGAGCATTATTAAAGACTGTACTTTGTTTTTCTCTCGTACTGATGATTGCCGGAGAAAATTTTGCGCAAAATGGTATGTTCAGTAAGAAAAACAAAGTCTACCGTTATTCTTACATAAGCATTGGAGGAGGGTCGTCTCATTATTTTGGTGATTTATCACCTTACAGTACTTTTTATTATGCTTTATATACCAATGTTCGTTGGAATGGTACTATTAACTATACACGTCAGCTTTCACCACAGTTCGGAGCCCGTTTTGCCTTTACCTATGCCCGCATTTTAGGAGACGATTTTACGTATTCACAAAGAAATTTAGAGAAATTTCATAGCTATTATTTAAGAAACCTGCATTTCCGGAATGATATAAAAGAATTTACTATTTCAGGGGTATTCAATCTTTTACCGCAATATGGTAAGGGTCAGCAAGGCAGAAGTAAATTTATGCCTTACGGTGTTTTAGGTATTGGTTTTTATGGCCATAATCCTATGGCAAGAGGGCCTGTAAATACCGCAAACGGTGGCGTAGAATTATCAGACTGGTTGCCTTTAAAAGAATATAAAACATCAGGGCAGGATTTAGACCCCACCCGTCCTAAATCATATTCTCTGGTACAGATGGTATTTCCGGTTGCTTTAGGAGTAAGAATGAAGATTAATGAAAAAATAGATTTACATTTTGAGGGAGGATTAAGAGTAACCCCATTTGATTATATAGATGATGTAGGCGGAACTACCTATGTTAATCCGGCTTTATTAAATTCGGCAGAAGCCAAAGCTTTTGCTAACCGTGCCGGCGAAGATTATTCTGGCAGAACAGGTAAAGACAGAATACCGGTATTTGCACAGGTTATTACAAGCCCGCCTTACAATGTTGCTGCCGGAAACCCAACCCCAAGTTCATTGGGTGAAAGTTATGTTGGCTATAGCCCAACAGCAACAAACCCTACTATCAGAGGTAGTTCGAGATGGGATAGCTATTTTCTGACACAAATTACTATCAGTTATATTATTGGTAGTACAGTTAAATGTCCGCCAATCAAATAATAAAAAACATAAACCTGATTATTTCATAGCTTAAGCTGACTGTATCTGTGAAAAAAAACCTTTTTCTGCTTTTACTTCTTGGAACATTACCTAAACTGCAAGCCCAGATGTGGGAGGTAGGCGCTGGCGTAGGTGGAATGAATTATAAAGGCGACGTACTCTATAAATTTAAACCTTTTGTAGTGGGGCCGGGGGCCAATATCTTTGCCAGAATGAACTACAGCCGTTCGCTTTCTATCAAAGCAAACGCATTGATTGGCAAAATACATGGAAGCGATGACGCCATAAAAGACCCATTTCATAGAATAAGGGGGTTTAGTTTTAATGCCAATATTATGGAAGCAGGGGGGCAAATAGAATATAATTTCATGAATTTCAGAACCAGTGCTTCTCGTATAGTTAATAACTGGACGCCCTATGTATTTGGCGGAGGTGCTATAACCATGCGGACTACTAACTATACCATAAAGAATCTGATAGACCAAGGGGGTGGGGTATATATTTATAATGGAACTACAACCGGTAGTAGTAATACCCGTATCAACTCGTGGATTTTAGGACTGGGTTTTAAAAAAGAATTAAATGCCCGATGGAACTGGGGAGTAGAGTTTGGTACCCGATGGATTAATGATGATTTCTTAGATGGTTTTGGGTATTACAAAGATGGTACTTATGACAGAGACGACGTTGCGCCTGCTATTATCACAGACTTTGTATTGCTTAACCGTAAAAGGGGTGTGCCTGGTACCCGGGCAAAAGACATGTATTACTACACCAATTTCTCAATCAGTTATTTATTCTACAAAGTGCATTGCCCACCTAACCGAAGATAATTAATCCGTTTTAGGCTTTGATACGAAAGAATCTGCTGTTTTTTGTTAAAAAATATTAACAAAAGTCTACAAATCTGTAAAAACTTATCAAACAAAGTTCTTTTTTCCTAACTTTGCAATCCTTTTTATTATTCAGTAGTATTGCTGGCTGATAATTCATCAATTGATAATTGTTTTTTACGTGAAAGAAAACATTAATTTAAGCAATTTACCCAAACATATAGCCGTTATAATGGATGGTAATGGACGCTGGGCTAAAAAACAGGGTGCCATGCGTATATTCGGACATCATCATGGTATTAAGTCCGTAAAAGATACCGTTGAGGGTTGTGTGGAACTGGGTGTAAAATACCTGACACTTTACACGTTTTCAACTGAAAACTGGAACCGCCCAAAGCTCGAAGTAGAAGGTATCATGCAGTTGCTTATTAAAACAATTGGTGAAGAAGTGCCGGATCTGAATAAGAATAATGTTCGGTTAAAAGCTATTGGTGACATAGAATCGCTACCCAAATCTGCACGAAAAAAATTACTTGATTCTATCGAATTAACAAAAACTAATACAGGCCTCACTTTAACCCTGGCACTGAGTTATAGTGGTAAATGGGAAATTGTAGAAGTAACCAAAAAAATTGCTCAACAAGTAAAATCAGGGGCATTAGCCATTGAAAATATTACAGAAGAGGTATTCTCTTCGTTTTTAGCTACAGGAGAAGCACCGGATGTGGATTTAATGATTCGTACAGGTGGCGACCATCGCATAAGTAATTATCTTCTCTGGCAGTTGGCTTATGCAGAATTGTATTTTATGGACGATTTGTATTGGCCTGAATTCCGCCGGCAACATTTATTTGAGGCTATCTATGAGTACCAGCAGCGTGAAAGACGCTTCGGAAAAACAAGTGAGCAATTACCTTCTGTAAAGGTATAATATATATGATAATGATTTTTACAAGTAAAAAGTACCAGTTTAACCAATCTCTACCCGGGATAAACATTACTACAATCAAGAAAGGTCTCCTTTTTATTGCACTTCTATTTTCTTCAACAGGAATATTTGCTCAGTTAAGGATTGGTGTGGGAGCCCGGGCTGACCAGGCCAGAGACAATGGAGTTTCTTACGAAAGACCACAGGAATATACCATCTCTAAAATTACCGTTAGTGGTATCAGGTTTCTTGACCCGAATACGCTTATTTCTGTTTCAGGATTGAGTGTCAATGATAAAATCCTGATTCCCGGCGAAAGAATCAGTACCGCCATACGCCGTTTGATGGAGCAGGGAATTATTGAAGACGTAGCTATTAACATTACCAAAATAGATGGAGATAAGGTAGAATTAGACCTGAATCTTCGCGAACGCCCTCGCCTCAATAAATTTACTTTTAAAGGTTTGCGTAAAGGTGAAATTGAAACCGTAACCGAAAAAGTAAAAGGAAACAAGGGTAAGGTAATTACTGATGCCTTGATTAAAAATATTCAACTGACTATCAAGAAGATATATGTTGATAAAGGTTTTTTGAATACCAATGTACAAATCAAGCAGGTAATAGATACTATTCGTGCCAATAATGCGGCACTTATCATTAATGTTGATAAGAAAAAGAAAGTAAAGATTGATGATATTCAATTGATTGGGGTAGAGGAATTGCCTGACTGGAAAGTGCTGGCAAAGTTGAAAAGTACTAAAATCAAAGCACCATTAAGAATCTTTACGCCTTCCAAATTTATCCCGAAGAAATTTGAAGAAGACAAAGAGAAACTGGTTGAATACTATAACAAAAAAGGTTACCGTGATGCACAGGTTACGTCTGACTCTACTTTCTCGACAGACGGTAATAATCTGAAAATAATATTAAATATCAACGAGGGTCAAAAATTCTATTACCGTAATATTACCTGGACAGGCAACTATCTGCGTAAAACAGAAGACTTACAAAGAATATTAGCCATAGAAAAAGGCGATGTTTATAACCCGGAAGAACTGAACAAAAGAATCAATGGTATTCCGCAAGGAGACGTGAGCTCGGCTTATATGGATGATGGCTACCTGTTTTTTAGCTGTACACCTGTTGAGGTAGCGGTTGAAGGGGATTCTATTGATATTGAAATGCGTATTATAGAAGGCAAACAGGCTACTATTAACCGCATTATATTAAATGGAAATACCAAAACCAGCGACCATGTAGTAATGAGAGAGCTTCTGACTCGTCCGGGGCAGAAGTTTAGTAAGACCGAGTTGATAGAGTCGCAACAGATATTGGCGAGAATGAATTACTTTGACCCACAGAAAATAGAGCCAAAGCCTATTCCGCAAGCTGATGGTACGGTAGATATTGAGTATAATGTAGAAGAAAAACCAAGCGATAATATTGAGTTATCAGGTGGCTGGGGTGGTTTACAGGGCTTTGTAGGTACTTTTGGGGTTATTTTCAATAACTTTTCTGCCAAAAATATTACCAATCTTTCTAAGTGGCGTCCACTACCTGCCGGAGATGGTCAGAAATTAGCTTTACGTTTGCAAGCCAGTGGTAGATTCTATCAGACCTATTCTGTTTCATTTACAGAGCCTTGGCTGGGTGGTAAAAAACCTAATTCGTTTACTGTGAGTATTTTCCATACTTCTTCTGATAACAGAGCTTACCAGAGAGCATTGGAAAGACAATATGGTAACAATCCGGCTTTGCTTGCCATGTATGGTGCAACCAGTAGTATGTATAACGGGTATTTCAAGAATACAGGGGCATCAGTAACGTATGGTAAACGCTTAAACTGGCCTGATAGAAACTTCAGCTTTAATGCCTCATTGTCTTACCAAAGATATAATGTAGATAACAGTTACTTCATTCCGGGATTTCAGAAAGGGATAGCCAATGACCTATCGTTAATTACCTCAATTTCGAGATATTATTTAGATAATCCGCAATTTACCCGTTCAGGTTCTCAGTTTACTTTAACAGCCACCTTTAATCCTCCTTACTCTGTTTTAAGAGGAACACCTGCGGCTGATAAATTCAAATGGATTGAAGGACATAAGTGGATGTTTGACGGAGACTGGTACACACCATTGGTTGGTAAATTTGTATTACATGCGAAAGCAAACTTAGGATTCCTTGGTAAATATAGCGGTAGTTCAGAATACAGTCCGTTTGGTCGCTTTATCTTAGGGGGTGCCGGATTAGGTATGCAGAATGCCATGAACGTGGGTGCTGACCTGATTGGTTTGCGTGGTTATGAAGAAGGGGTAGTACACGAATTATCGATGGATGAAGCTGAAAGACTAAGAAAAGGGGAAATTACATTGAGCCGTCTGGGTGGTTTAGCCTATAGTAAATATACTGCCGAAATCCGTTATCCGGTATCGCTGAACCCACAAGCAACAATCTTCCTTCAGGTATTTGCCGAAGCGGGTAATAGCTGGGGTAGCTATAAAGACATTAATCCTTTTAAACTACGCCGTACAGCGGGTGTAGGAGCAAGAATTTTCATGCCTGCTTTTGGTTTGTTAGGTCTTGACTTCGGACAGGGCTTCGACCCTATTCCGGGTATCCCGAATCGTGGTCTGAAATCATTTACTTTCAGTATAGGTCAGCAAATCAGATAAAAGGATTTTGTTAAATTCTGTTAATAAGATACAAGCTTTGCTTTGCCAGCGTTAATAAGGCAATTAAGTGTCTGAAATGTCGTTAGTAATTGACCATAGAATAAATTATTAACCTATATTATCCATTCGTAATTATTTTTGAATGAAAAAGACAATAATTTTGCTATTTTTGGCACTCTTTTCTGTACAGTCTTTTGCACAAAAGTTTGGGTACATTGATTCTGAGTTCATTACAAGCAAGATGCCGGAGTACAAAAAAGCCCAGGAGGATATGGAAAAATATTCGGAAAAATGGGTGCAGGATATTCAGACCAGATACACAGAATTAGAAAAAATGCGTCAGCAATATCAACAGGAAGAGATTTTATTGACTGCTGAAATGAAGCGCGAACGGCTGAAAGCATTAGAAGATAAGGAAAAAGAGGTAAAGGAACTGAACAACAAGGTTTTTGGCATGAATGGCTTATTGTTTGCCAAGAAAAAGGAAATAATGAAGCCGATTATGGACGATATTTTCAAAGCCTGTTCAAAAGTTGCCCGCCAGAAACAATTAATGTTTATTTTTGACAAAGCAGCAGATATAAGCATGATTTACACAGATCCTCGCCATGATTATACCGATTATGTGATGGAGTCGTTAGGAATTTCGTTAAAGGAAGATAAAACTCAAAATAACCAAGTAACCAAACCAAAAAATTAGTAACAAAATGAAAACAAAGTTTTTTGCCTCTTTAATTGCGGCTATAATGTTTGTCGGTATTACTGCGAATGCTCAACAAAAAATCGGATATACCAATGTTGATTTCATTCTTAACAGCTTACCAGACGCTAAAGATATAGAAACCAAATTGAAAACTGAGAAAGCACAATATGATAAATTGTTGCAGGATAAAGTGGCCGATTTTCAGAAAAAGTATGAAGATTATCAAAAAAATGCGGCTACTATGTCTCCGGTAATCAAAGCTGACCGTGAAAAAGAATTACAAAACCAGAACAATGCTATTCAGGAATTCCAACAAAATTCTGAAGGTGCATTGCAACAAAAACAACAACAATTGTTGGCTCCGGTATTAGACAAAATCGACAAAACTATCAAAGATGTAGCTAAGGAAAATGGTTACACTTATGTTTTCAATACCGATGCGGGTCCTGGTACTACACCAATTTTGTTAGTTGCTCCAGATGCGGATAACATCTCTGACCTTGTATTCAAGAAATTAGGTGTAACTCCTCCGGCTAAAACAGCTGCAACAACAAACACGCCTGCTACTACACCAGCAGCCACTCCAAAGAAAAACTAATTAAGTTTTTTTATATAAAGAAAGCCGCAGAATAATAAGTTCTGCGGCTTTTATCATTTGTAAGACTGGTCAAGTCTATTTCAGTTCAGCGGCTAATTTATTAATACCATTTCCAATATTTTCTACTATCTTTTTGCCGTTAGTGTCTGTAGCTTTAGCCTTTGCACTGGCCAGGCTGGTTTTAGCTAAGGCTATTTCCTGTTTTGCTTTGGCGGTATCTCCAGCTTTTTTATACAATCGTGCCGACTCATACCTTGCATTGGCTATATCAAGAGGTTCTTTTAGTTGTGGCAAAGCCTTATTCAGCCAGTTACGTACCTGTGATGCCAGTTTGCCATCAGGGAAATTGACATTATAAAAAGTAACATAATATACCAGCATTTGTGGCTGTGAGGTCTGGCTCACCATATTCTGAATAAAAGCCATAGCTTTATCTTGTCCCTGCTCACGAATCAAAGCCTGTGCTTCTATCTGCCATGTATTACTGGCTACGTATTGCCCTGCACCTATCAGGTTCATGTATTGTTTTAGCTTATTTACCTTTGCCAACGAATATTTACTTGCCTTAGGGCTATAGATAGCCATCTGTACCAACATACCCATAGCATTGGTTTCATTACCATCGTGTCCTTTAGCTGCTTCGTATTTCTTGGCAGTGGCCAGATTTTTTAGCCAGAATTCAGCAAAGCCATTGTCAACATCCATCAGACATTTTTTAGCAATTTCCCAGCTTTCCTGAGAGCTGAGTTTATCTTTAGGATAAACCCCATATAAATCATTAGCTACTTTAATATTGCGGGTAGTATCTTGTGTAATACGCAGCAAATAAGCTAAACTTGACAACATACCTACATCTCTGCTGCCTGCCTGATACCTTTTCCATGCTGTACCAGATTGGGTATTAGGGTCAAGCGCCGCTTTGGCATGATTCACAAAGTCTTTGGGTGTATTAACCGGGTCAGTATGATGCAGAACATTCTGATTTTTATCAAAGTATAAAAACAAAGGAAAACCGGGTAGATAGATTTTCTTATCGTTCAGAAACTTTACCTGTTTGGCATCGCTCAGGTTTAGTTTATAATTAATAAAATTCTGGTTGTAGAATTTTCCGACCTCGGCATTTTTCAGCGTAGGCTCAAGGCTCATGCAAATAGGGCAGTTGGGGTGAAAACACTCAACGAAAACGGGTTTGTTTTCTGCTTTTGCTTTAGCAAATGCACTTTGTATAGTAGGCTCCCATTTAATACCCTGAGAAAACGTGAGATAGGAAACAAAAATAAACGTAGCAGATAAAAGTGTTTTTTTCATTGAAAACAGGCTTGTGTTTGGTATGAATACTGGTGAGTTATTTGCAAAAAACGTTCCATAATCTCATAAATTGCGCTTAATGGATACTTCTCTCTATAAACAGCAAAATCTGACGAATGATTGCGGCAAGGTAACTTAAAAAAATAGCCATCACCTTATAACAGGATAATGGCTACACGCATAATCATAGGTTAAATCAGGCTAACTCTTTTTGTACTTTTTCAAGTAGTTTTTTAGTAGCCATAATACCGTCGGCATTTGATAAATAAGAAGTATCACCTCCCATATCTCTCATCAATCCTCCTTCATATTCTACTCCTACATAACCACCTGTCCAGCCTGAAGCTTTGATAATTTTAAATATCTTGATAAAATCGGTATCAATATCATTACCATTGGCATCAAATTTATGTGTCTTGGCGCTTATACCTTTTGCAAAAGGCATCATTTTTTTTGTGCCTTCATATTTATCATGCTCTTTTACGCATTTGGTAGCCATAATGCCTTTTAAATCCATAGTGGCTGGTTTGCTTCTTTCAGCACAGAAATTACCAAAATCAGGCAAAAATCCTTTATTTTTAGCTTTTACCTGTTTCATAACACCTACTAACCAGTCAGGGTCTGTTGAGTAGCCGAAGTGGTTTTCTACAATCACATTTAATCCCGATTTAGCGGCATGTTCGCATAGTTTTTCGTAGCCATCGGCTGCGGCTTTACCTACTTCTTCCATGCTACCTTCTTCACCTTTGCCCGATAAGGCCGACATAGCATCACCTAAGTTGACACGGATAGTTGAGCAACCGAGGTATTTGGCAGCATCTACCCAAGGATAATGCGCTTCTACAGCCTTCTGACGTTTATCAGCATCTAATGAGGCGATATTGGCACCGTCAACCATTATCAGGTGGTTTTTCACGCCTAAATCATCACAACGTTGTTTCAACTCTTTCAGATAGGTCTGGTCTGTATGCTTATTATTGAAAAAGCCTGATACATATTCTAATACCGAAATACCGAATTCATTTTTTGCTCTGGCCGGAAAATCCATGTTTTTCATTTTACCTGCATATAATTCAGAGGCAAAAGAGAATTCGGCAAGCGATATTTCAAAAGTAAATTTTTTAGCAGTTTCTGCGGCAAATACAGATTCGGGTAATAAAGAAGATAAGCCAAGCCCTGCCGTAGCAAGACCTAATTGGCTAAGAAATTCACGACGGTTATTCATAAGTTTGATATTGAAAGTGAAGAAACAGTTTCTTGAATAGATTATGGTTCAAAAGTTACAGAAAATGGCACAAATAAGGCTCCTTTAGATTTATCGTTTTTGAAAACAAAATATAAATCTTTAAAACCATTCGTTGCCGCAATACTTACCTTGTAGGGTTTAGGTGGCTTGGTACCTGAAAAAGCATTGGGGTCATCATTGGGTTCAACAAAGTCTGTTTGTCCTAACAAAGGCCCATCTGCCGAACCTGTATGCACTTCTACAATTCCTCCTTGCGAGTTCAGTTGTTGTTTAGGGGCTGCTACAACGAAACTAAGTGATTTTACACCCGTCAGGTCAATATTCTTTACAGCGGCATAAGTGTTGGCTCCCATCACAATCAGTAGATTAGTTTCACCCATTTTAAACTTCATGATGTTTTTTGAAGTCTCTTCTGCATTGCCTAACAATAAGGTAGGATTTTTCAGCACTATCAATTGCTCGGCTGTCTGGGTAGGTAAACCATTAGCTCCTTTATCGGTATAAGATGCCAGCAATTTATAAACTCCTTTGTTAGGGTCTCCACCCTCAGGTATTTTAGCCGTTACATTCCCTTTAGGGGGCAATAAAGTTGGAGGAACTTTTTTATCACCCAGGCTTAAAATGTATTGCACCATCTGCCCGGCTTCCGGTAACCCGATATTCGGATGGGCTGACATGGCTACATCGCCCCATACACCTGCCCCTCCTTTAATGATTTTATCTGACAATAAGGCTACCGCATTACTATTTGCTTTATATTTTCTGGCAACATCTATAAAAGAAGGGCCAACAGATTTTTTGTCTGGAAAATGGCAGGCTTTACAATCACTTTTATCAATCAGGTTTTTTCCGGCAGTAAAAGTTACAGGTGCTGCCTGATGCCCCTGTGCCTGTGGCGCATCTTCTGCATCCTGGTAGGTAGCCGTAATTTTCACTTTTGACGCAGGAATACGCTTATCTGCCAGGCTACCATCTTCTTTATCTGATACTTTTACCTCGTAGGAAACGTCTTTATTCGGGAAGAAGAATGTTTTATTACCTTCTGTTAGTTCAAGAGAAACCTGCGGAGGTTCATTTCCGGCTTTTATAATCAGTTCTTTTGAGTCTTTTAAGCCCTTGGCATCAGTAACTGTCAGAACAGCCTTGTAAGTGCCTAATTTATTGAATGTATGGCTTGCATTAGCTTCGGTGATTATGATTGGTGTACCACCTGTTTGTGGGCTTATTTTCCATTCATATTTCAAGGCATCATTATCATAATCTTTAGTACCTTCTGATGATAGCTGAACAGTCAGAGGTAGAGCGCCTGCCTGTTTGTCTGTTTTCGCTACAACTAATGGCTTACGATTACCGCCATTGTATTCAATTTTTATGATTTTTGATTCAGGATTGGCTAAAAACCAGCCGTTACCGTACTCAATCATATACAAATCGCCATTGGGGCCAAAAGCCATATCAATCGGGTGTTCTAATTTCAGATTAGGTAAGAATCTCTCCATCTTTACATAATCCCCCTGCTCATTCATAGTTACAGCTATAATCCAGTCACGCATCCATTCATAAATGAATAGTTTATTGTTGTAATAGTCAGGAAAAGCACGTTTGGCATTCTGGAAGAACTCTTTATGATATACAGGCCCTGCCATTGCACTACGCCCACCAGCCCCTAATAAAGGGAATTTTTTAGAGTCAGCAGCCGGATACCAGATAAAGGCTTTCTGTGCCGGAGGAAGCTCTTGTAAACCTGTATTATTAGGCGAATTATTGATGGGTTTTTCAGGATTAAACTTCTCTCCCGATTTCATGGTAGTAAAGTCAAAATCCCAGTAGGCTTTGTTGTCTCCTACAAAATATGGCCAACCGAAATTTCCTGCTTTACGTGCCTGTCCGAATTCATCTTCTGCGGCAGGTCCTAACCCTGTTGAATCTTTCCCTGCATCGGGGCCTACATCGCCCCAGTACAAGAAACCTGTCTTTTTATCAACAGCAATACGGTATGGGTTTCTATGTCCCATCGTGTAAATTTCTGGTCGGGTTTTAGGCGTACCTTTGGGAAATAAATTACCCTCTGGAATAGTATAACTACCATCTGCCTCCGGATGAATGCGAATAATCTTTCCTCTTAAATCATTGGTATTACCAGACGATTTCTGCGCATCATAAGCACTTCTGCCCGGACGCTCATCAATAGGTGCATAGCCATCTGATGCTCTCGGGCTTGTATTATCTCCGGTCGATAAATACAGATTTCCTGCGGCATCCCAGTCAATAGAGCCACCTGTATGACAACATTGGTCTCTTTGTGTAGGAATTTCCAGCATAACCTTTTTACTTTTCAAATCTAAGACATTGCCTTTCAACTCAAAGCGTGCCAGAATATTTTTAGGGTCGTTTCCGGCAGGAGAGTAGTAAAGATAGACCCAATGATTTTTAGCGAAATCAGGGTCGATATTTAAGCCCAATAGACCGTCTTCCGCTTCAGGTTGTCCGCCATCGGCAAAATTATATTTGGTACTTACAGGTATTGTGGCAATAACAATCGTTTTCTTCGTAACAGGACTATATATCTTTACTGTGCCATGCCGCTCAATGAATAATACTCTTTCATCGGGTAGAACGGCTAATTCTAAAGGCTCGTTCAGATTTTCTGTCAGAACAACTTTCTGAAAGCGGTTTTCTTCCGTTACCTGTGCCAGTAGAGACAGCGGCAAAATACCTATCAGAAAGCTTTTAATTAATGTTTTCATAGATTAAATGGGTGATTGTTTAATAGAATATCAGGGCATTTTGCCTTGAAAAAATACGCTTTAATTGATAAGTGAAGAAGAATAGGTTTTAAGACATATAGGGTAAGATTGTTTTATAATTGAAAAGAAACAGGTCAATGCGTAAAAACTACACAATATTAAAGAAACTTTTTCATTGTGTATAAAAAACACAAAGAAATTTTTAATTTTGGATTCTTAAACTACCAACTATGGATCCAAAGCTAAAAGCATATTTTGAAAGTACCCTGAAAGAAGTTTCTATCGATTGTGTAATTTTTGGTTTTCATGAAGGAGAATTAAAAGTATTATTATTGAAATGGAAAGGAACAGAAGGATGGAGTTTACCCGGCGGAAAAATTTATTTAGAAGAATCTGTCAATGATGCGGCGGTGCGTATTCTGCAAGAGAGAACAGGACTGAAAGAAATCTTTCTGCAGCAGTTTTATACCTTTGGAGGTAATGATCGATATAAAAATATGGATAAAGCGGCTTTATTCAGAAAATTGGAATGGGCTTTTGGGGCAGATTTCTATGATGAAAAATACATGAAACGCCATGTATCTCTCGGATACATGGCGTTAGTAGAATTTGAACAAGTAGTTGCTACCCCTGATTGGTACACAGATGAATGTATGTGGTGCGAAATTTCGGCAATACCCGAATTACTTTTCGATCATAATGAAATGGTTGAGGTAGCATTGAAAGCACTAAGACGCCAACTCAGTTACCAACCCATAGGCTATAACCTGCTTCCTGAGAAATTCACTATGCCGGAATTACAACGCCTATACGAAACTATTCTCGGCAAACAATTAGACCGCCGGAATTTCCAGAAGCTGATGCTCAGTTATGATATTTTAGAAAAACTCCCCGAAAAGCGCACAGGTGGTGCATTTAAAGCGCCATTTCTTTATAGATTCGATAAAGAAAAGTATGATAGAGCCATGAGAGAGGAGATTTTATTTGCGATATAAAAGTAAAAGGCACGATTCTGAGTCCGTGCCTTCCATTCATCAAGTAGATTAATATTTACTTCTCCCAATCAAAAGACCGTTTCACCGCTTTTTTCCAGCCTTTATAAAGCGTATTACGTTGAGTAGCTTTCATTTTTGGTTTCCAGCGTTTGTCTACTCCCCAGTTTTGTAATAAATCGTCGAAACTTGCCCAATAGCCTACGGCTAAACCTGCGGCATAGGCAGCACCTAAAGCCGTTGTTTCAATCATGGTAGGTCTGATAACAGGCACTTTTAACATATCAGACTGAAACTGCATCAGCAATTCATTCACAACCATTCCTCCATCTACCCGTAAAGAACTGATTTCAATGCCCGAATCATTTTCCATCGCCTCTAATACGTCTTTTGTCTGATAGGCTGTGGCTTCTAATACGGCACGGGCAATATGGCCTTTGTTGACATAGCGAGTCAATCCTGCAATAACTCCTCTCGCTGATGATTTCCAGTAAGGGGCATAAAGACCCGAGAAGGCAGGCACAACATAAGCTCCGCCATTATCTTCTACACTTTTAGCTAATTTTTCAATATCTGTACTCTTCTGAATCATACCTAAATTGTCACGTAGCCATTGTACTAAAGCTCCGGCAATAGCCACTGAACCTTCGAGGGCATAATGCACAGGCTGGCCTTCAAACTGATAAGCTACCGTTGTCAGTAAGCCGTGTTTAGAGGGCACTAACTCGGTACCTGTATTCATCAGCATAAAACAACCTGTACCATAAGTATTTTTAGCTTCTCCGGGTTGATAGCAGGTTTGTCCGACCAAGGCAGCCTGTTGGTCTCCTAAATCTCCGGCTAACGGGATACCCTGCAAAACCTCAGAAGTAATATTTCCGTATACCTTGCTACTTGGTTCTATAGCAGGCAGCATCTGCAAGGGGATATTCATAATTTCAGCCAGTTCAGCATCCCAAGACATAGTTTTGAGATTCATTAATTGGGTACGACTGGCATTGGTAACATCGGTAATATGTAAGCCACCGTTAATACCACCTGTTAAATGCCATATAAGGAAAGTATCCATATTACCGAAAATGGCTTGCCCTTTTTCGGCATCTTCTCTTACGCCTGGCACATTATCTAAAATCCATTTGATTTTTAAACCACTGAAATAAGTAGCCAATGGCAAACCTGTACGGTCTTGAAAAAACTGCGAGCCGTGGCTTTTGGTCAGTGCTTTTACGGTATCGTCCACACGAGTATCCTGCCAAACAATGGCGTTATAATAGGCTTTTCCGGTGCGTTTATTCCATACTACGGTTGTTTCTCGTTGATTGGTGATACCGCAAGCTGCCACATCTTCGGTTTTTATGCTTTTTTCTATACGGGCTCTGGCAATTACTTCAAGCGTATTTTTCCAGATTTCTTCCGAGTTATGCTCAACCCAGCCCGGTTTAGGATAGATCTGCTCATGTTCTTTTTGTCCGACTGAAACGATATTCCCTTTGCGGTCGAAAATAATACAACGGGTACTGGTAGTGCCCTGGTCAATAGATGCAATGTATTTCATAGGATTGAATAGTAGGGATTTATGAGGGTGCCTCACCCCAACCCCTCTCCAACTGGAGAGGGGCTTTTAAAATCTCCTTCTCCTCCTTCAAGGAGAGGGAGATTTAGAGCGGACGCCGCGCGGGGTGAGGTGAATTCTATTTACTAACTTTTGAACCTGAGAAACCATACCAGGCAATATAGGCAAACATAGCTACAGGTAATAATAACGAGGTAGCCATAGACGAATTATCTGCAATGGCTCCCATGATTGGAGGGAAAACCGCGCCGCCTACAATACCCATAATGATAAAAGAAGAACCAATCTTTGTATGTGAGCCTAAATCTTTTACACCCAATGAAAAGATAGTAGGGAAAGTAATGCTCTGGAAAAAGAAAAATGCCATTAGTGCATATACTGCTGCTTCACCTTTGAATTGAGAGGCAAATAATAAAATAGCTACAATAATCAAAGAGTACATACCTAAAAGTACATTAGGTTTAATATATCGCATCAGGAATGTGCTGGCAAAACGACCTATCATAAAGATAAGCATACCTATTGATAATAATTTGGCGGCTTCTATATTCGAAACCTGGATAGCTTCTATGGCGAAGTTGATAAATAATCCCCAAACGCAACCTTGAGCGCCGACATTCAGAAATTGAGCAATAGCACCAAAAACAAAGTGTTTATGACTAAACAACTTCTTTCCTGATTTTTCTACAACTTCTTCAGTGATTCCGGCCTCTTGAATTTCCGGCATTGGCGTACGGAGAAACAATAAAGCTACTAAAAAAACAATCCCGCCAACGAGTAAATAAGGTAACTGAACCGATTTGAATCCCTCTTCAACTGTTTGCGTATGGTCGCTGAATATAAGCATACTACCCACTAATGGCCCTATGATTACCCCTAAACCATTGAAAGATTGAGCTAAATTAAGTCGTTGTTCGGAAGTCTCTGATGGACCGAGCACAGTTGCATAAGGATTAGCGGCTGTTTCAAGAAAAGCAAGGCCGCAAGCCAGAACAAATAAAGCAATCAGGAAAAACGACCATGATTGTAACTGCGTTGCCGGATAAACTAAAAGAGCCCCGCCCGAATATAATAAGAGTCCTGCAAGAATCCCTTTTTTATAACCCCAACGTTTCATGAATAGTCCTGCAGGTAAGGCCATAAAGAAATAGGCACCGTAGGTGGACACCTGTACTAAAGTTGATTGTGATATAGAGAGGTTAAGGGTTTCCTGAAAATGTTTATTCAATACATCGAGCATACTGATGGCAAAACCCCATAAAAAGAAAAGACTGGTAACTAAAATAAATGGAACGAGGTAGTTGTTTTGGGTAGCGGTTGTCTGGAAGTTTTGTTTGTTCCCGGAAATAGAAGCCATAGTAGTTTTTAGGGTTAAAATGTAATGTGTTTAATACCTGAACAGATTTTGTTCAAAAATGATAATTTTTTAAGAAATAATAAGATAATTTTTAAATAAAAATATGCCCAAGCTGTATTTGAGTGTAGAATAACAAAATAGCGAGGTGGTAAGTCTCGCTACAGAATGTATATGAATAATGAATTAGTTTAAGGAAGGAATTGCTTCACATAATTGCGGGCCGTAAGAATAGCTGCCGTAACATCGTCAATACTACCTTCGTAAGCTTTGTCTTCAACTTCGATAACTACGGGACCTCTGTAACGTACATCGGTCAGCGCAGTAAAGAATCCACGCCAGTTTACATCGCCTAAGCCCGGAAGTTTAGGAGAATGGTATTCCAGAGGGTTTGCCAGAATACCTACTCTATCTAATTTATCACGATATACTTTTACATCTTTAATATGTATATGGTGCAGGCGGTCTTTGTATTGGTAAATAGGTTTCACTTCATCCATCATCTGGAAAATCATGTGTGATGGGTCATAATTCAACCCAAAAAGCGGAGTCGGAAAAGTCTCGAACATCACATCCCAAACCGCAGGCGAGATAGCTAAGTTTTTCCCACCAGGCCATTCATCATTTGTGAAGAACATCGGACAGTTTTCAATACCAATTTTAATCCCCTCTTTTTCGGCGGTCTCAATAATTGGCTTCCATAGTTTCTTGAATATTTCAAGATTATCTTTTATGTTCTTCTGAGGGTCACGACCGATGAAAGTATTCATTACAGGAATACCTAATTTATTACAGGCTCTGATTACTTTCTTGATGTGCTCAATATAAAATTCAGACTTTCTGGTATCAGGGTCAAGCGGATTTGGGTAGTAACCCAGGCCCGATATAGTAATATTTCTTTCACGGGTATAGTCTTTTATATATGTAATGTGTTTATCGTCCAAATTTTCGACATTGATGTGAGAAACGCCAGCATAACGACGAGCATCGCCATTATCTTTAGGCCAGCACATCATTTCGATACAAGAAAAACCATTTTTAGAAGCAAAATCTACGACGTGTTCGAAGCCGAAATCGGCCAGAATAGCACTAACAAAACCGAGTTTTAACATAATTGTATGAAGGAGGTTGATATTTGAGGCGTAAATTAAGTCTTTTTGTTCAATCATCGAAAAAAATGTAAACGTTTATGAGGTAGGGTAGGGAGAAAATTTTGATTTTCCCGTTTTTTCGACAACCGGATTCATTTATTTCTCGTATATGTAGAAAAGTAGAAACAGTAGTGAGGAAAAGTTTCTACAGTTGCTGGTTTGTTTAATGTTTGGCCAAAAAAACATGAACAAGAAAAATCGTTAAAATATATGCTTACAATAGATTTTAACGATTTTTTAATAAAAAGTTTGAAAAATTTTGGTTTTATAGAAACTTATTATTTAGTTTTGTTTAACACTCTTAATACTAAAAATAAACAAACCATGACAACTCTTGAATTTAACTATGCCATTTCAAAGACCTCGAAGTCTCTAAAACCGTTTGCATTCAGATTAACGAAGGATTTAGAAGACGCTAATGACTTATTACAAGATACACTTGTAAAAGCATTTATGAACCGTGATAAGTACACTGATGGGACTAACCTGAAAGCATGGCTTTATACCATCATGAAGAATACGTTTATTACGAATTATCAGAGATTGTTAAGAAAAAATACATTTATTGATACAACTGATAATTTGCATTTTATTAACAGTACAGATAGTAGCGTAGAGAATAATGCGTATTCTACTTTTGCGTTAGAAGATATTAATAATGCAGTAGAAACATTAGACGAGAGTTACAAACAACCTTTTATGATGCACTTTAGTGGGTTTAAATACCATGAAATTGCTCAAAAATTGAAAGTGCCGATTGGAACCGTGAAGAATAGAATACATATAGCCAGAAAAGAACTAAAAGAAAAATTACAAGTATATGCCTATTAATACATTCGTACTTAGCATAACATTTCAATGAAAATGGTTTACTATTAAACCAATGAAAAAGATTTTTTAGAGTCTAGTGGGACTCTGATAAAAAGAGGAAGGTTTTAAAAGTTATCTGTTATGCGGATAACTTTTTTATTTTAATGAAAATTGTAAATTAAACCATATAAAAACCCTTTGCCAACCGAAGCCCGGTTAACAAAGGGTTCATTCAGGAGTTCAATAGCTAACTGTTTTTAAATGTTCATTCCGCCGGAAACTTCAATTCTTTGGGCATTTATCCATCTGGCTTCTTCAGTACATAAGAAGGCTACTACTCCGCCAATATCATCAGGTAAACCTGCACGGCCGAGAGCTGTAACATTGGCCACCATCTGGTTTAACTGGGCATTATCTCTTACTGCTCCACCACTAAAGTCGGTTTCAATAGCTCCAGGAGCCACCACATTGACTGCGATGCCACGAGAACCAAGTTCCTTGGCTAAATATCTGGTCAGAGTTTCAATAGCTCCTTTCATCGAACCATAAGCCGAATATCCCGGCATAGAAAAACGAGCCAGACCTGAAGAGATATTAACAATTCTGCCGCCATCATTCAATAAGGTTAATGCCTTTTGTGTAAGAAAGAAAACACCTTTGTAGTGAACATTTAAAAGCAAATCAAACTCTTCTTCTGTAGTCTCTGCAAAAGCAGTATGACGGCCAATACCTGCGTTGTTTATCAGAAAATCGAAATGCGTGGTGTTAAAAGTACCTTTCAGGACTGATTTTACTTTTTCAAAGAAAGTTTCTAAACTTTTAATATCTCCTGTATTCAGTTGTAAGGCTACTGCTTTTTGTCCTGTTTTTTCAATTTCTGCTACTACTGCTAAGGCTTCGTCTTTTTGTGTGTGATAAGTAAGAATTACATCAATTCCTTTTTCGGCAATTTTCAATGCCATATTTTTCCCTAAACCTCTGCTACCTCCGGTAACTAAAGCAATTTTATTAGTGGTTGTCATCTTGTTTTGTGTATTAATTTGATGACACAAAGTTAGAGTAGGTGTAGTGGATGAATCTTGCGAGTTTCAAACTGTTATTTGCGAAAATCAAATGTGGCGTATATTGGTATAAATAATCGCATACTGAAATGCCAATTCTATTTACCTAATTTGGCAAGGTTGCGGACGTCGCACGGTCGAAGACACAAGATGAGGAGTGAATTTAAAAAGTAAGCAACTAAAACAGAGAAAATATAAAGTTATTCTTAATACAAAACCAATTGCAAAATTCAAACTAAAGAGATTCCTTGTTCAGACTCTCATCAATCATCTCCTGAACTTTGCTCTTGATTGTTGTTTGAACTTTGTCTTTGGCGAAGATAAATGTTACCAGAATACCTACATAAATAAGAAAGATAATCAGATAACCCAGCCAGGCGCTTTTGAGCCAGATATTAAGCCCGACAGCTATCAGAATACTTAAGAAGATAATAACCGTGATAGAAAGGATAAACAGGAGTAAAGCATAAATTGCCTGAACGGCAATGCCTTCCAGTTTTTCCTGAAAACCTAATTTTGTTAATTCAAATTTTGCTTCAATGAGTTTTACAACATTATCCCGAAACTCCTGTATTTTCAGCAAATCTGCCATGTTACCTTGCCGGATTATTGTTTAGGTTGGCAGGTTATAAAAGATACCTGCTTTTTGATAGATGCAAGGTAGATAAAACATAGCATCTGACAAAAAACTAACAGAAATTTTCAGTCTCCGTAAAAAAATCACAGAGACTGAAAACGAAAATCAGATTTTCGGAGGTAATAATTTATACATGACCGGAGTAACAATACGGGTCAGAATCAATGAAGAAATAAGCCCGCCAATCATTACCAGGGCTAATGGAGAATACAGTGGTGAGTGTTCTAATACTAATGGAATCAAACCACCAATAGCTGTGAGTGTTGTTAGTACAATTGGTATAAATCGGGTTTCCCCGGCTTCTTCAATGGCTTCATTAATACCCAATCCCTGTTCTTTTCTTAAATAATTAGTATAATCAACCAGAAGAATGGAGTTTTTTACTTCAATCCCTGCCAATGCAATAATTCCGACAATAGCTGTGAAAGAAAGCGTATTACCTGTAAAGAGCAGAATCAGAATAGCACCAATCATCCCCAATGGAATCACAGATAATACAATAATAGTACTTTTAAAAGTCTTGAATTCAAGAATCAGGATAGCCATAATTCCAAAAATGGTAATGATAATGATGGTACCCAAACCCCCGAAAGTTTCCTGCGAACGCTCTACCTCCCCAGCCATTTTTATTTCATAACCTTTTGGTAATTTCATAGCCTGTAGTTTAGCAGATATTTCCTGCGTTACTTTAGGCGTCAGGAAGCCACTTTGTACAAAAGCAGAAATAATCGTGTAGCGTTCTTTGTCGTAGTGATTGATTCTGTTAGGAGATGTTTCAAAATTAATGGTTGCTAATTGTTTAAGAGGTACCAGATTTCCGGCCTGATTAGCAATAAACATTTTTGAGAAGACATCCATATTAGCATATTGGTCAAGAGGTAAACTCACATTAATATCTATATCGTCTTTATCGCCTTCATTGTAGCTGCCAATATTTACCCCGGCAATTCCCATTCTGATGGTACGGTCAACATCTACCGTCGGAATCCCCAGCATACCTACTTTGTCTTTATTGATATTTACACGCAAATCAACATTCTGTGCCGATAATGGGTTGCTCACATAAATTGTTCCTTTGGTTTCTTTAAATGCTTTTTCTACACGGAAAGAAATGGCACGTAATGAATCAAGATTCTCCCCAAATATTCTGACAGCCAAAGGTGCTTCTACCGGAGGCCCTTGTTCAAATTGAATCACTCTGATTTTTGCGCCTGCGTATGAATCAAACTTCGCTCTTAATTCATCAATAAACTCCTCTCTTTCAGGTACTTCTACGTGGTCTTGCAATTGTACGAAAATCTGTGCATAATTGGCTCTGGTGCCCCCCATTGGAATAATATTGTAATAAATCCTGGGATTAGACTTGCCTACATTGGTAGCATAGTTTTTTACAATTTCATTTTTACCTAATTCACTTTCCACAAATCGGGCAGCCTGATTGGTTTCAGACATATTGGTACCCAGTGGTGTTTCAATATTAATCAGGAACTGCGGTTTTTCAGAACGTGGAAACACGCTTGTTCCTACTACCGGAATCAAAGCTAAACTACCTATAAAAATAGCAGTAGCTACTAAAAGACTAATCACAGGATGAGCCAATGCCAAATGTAGAATTTTACGATACGAACCCTCAATGCCACGTTTCATTAATCGTAAAACTACATTTTCGCCATGTTCTTCTCTGGGCATTAACTGGCTGGCTAAGAAAGGAACAATGGTGAGAGACACAAACAAAGAGGCGATAATAGTCGTGATAACCGCCATCGGTAAACTGCGAATAAATTCTCCTGCCGATTCGGGTAAAAAACAAAGCGGTAAAAAAGCGAATATTAACGTAGCTGTACATCCTAATACGGCTAAACCTATCTGTTTGGTAGCCTCAATGGCTGCATCTCTACGAGACATTCCTGTCCGTAAAAAACGAGCTATATTCTCAACCACCACAATAGAGTCGTCCACCAAAAGACCTAAGGCAATCACCAAACCTACTACACTTAGCTGATTGATACCGAAACCTGCCAAATCGAGCATGGTTAATCCTATTGCTAATGATAACGGGATAGAAATCATTACAATGAGTGCTGCTCTGAAACCTAAAGGAATAAGCGTAATTAATACCAATAGAATGGCAATACCAAAGTCACGAGCCAAGCCCAATAAACGGGTGGAAACACTCTTGACCTGGTCAAAGCTTTGTTCAAATTTGATGTTTGGGGGCAGTTCACTTTTAAAATTGTCTATAATCGGGCGGATTTGTTCGCCTGTTTTAAAGATATTGCTTCCGGCTTTCATGGTTGCCGTAACAAAAACTGCTCGTTTCCCATTCAGGCGACCAATATAACTTTCTTCTTCGTAATCTAATTTAACATCAGCAATGTCTCTTAAATACGTAACTGCTGTACCCGAAGTACTGACAATGGTACTTTTGATTTCTTCAAGGTCTTGATAACTTCCCGATGTTTTTACACTGAATTTACGTGTTCCTATTTCAATATTGCCTGCCGGAATATTGGCATTTTCAGACTGGATAGCTCCTAAAACACGATTGAGCGGGATACGGAACTGAGCCATTTTATCCAGATTGATAGAAACTCTTACCTGTTGTTTCGGGAAAGCCCAGATTTCGGCTGTCTTAATAGATTTTACTTTCAGTAAATCATCTTTCAGGTTTTCAGCTTCTTTTTCTAAATCTTTATAAGGAGTTGTTTCAGACATCAGGGCACATTGAATGATACTTACGCCTTCGGGTGTCTGCCGAAGAATATCCACACTATAAATATCAGCAGGTAAAGAGGCTCGGATAGCGTTTATCTCTCTTACTACCTCATTGTATTTTTCATCTGTATTTACACTATGCTGAAACTCAACTATAACGCTTGCCACCCCTTCATCAGCAACAGAAGTCACTTTCTTAATATCGCTGATTTCAGACAGGCGGTCTTCAATAGGGTCAACAATCAATTTTTCCATATCAGCCGGAGACGTACCGGGATATACGACTATAATGCTGTTAAAAGTTGCCTTCAAAGTCGGGTCTTCGGCTTTGGGCATATTCAACAATGAGTTGATACCAATGGCTAATACCATTATGAAAATAATGATAGTAAACTGGTAGTTTTTAACGGAAAATTCTGCAAGACGCATTTGAATAATGAATTAAGTGTACTGATTTGCCGTTTTGAGGATTGCCTTTAACGGTTTATATCTATAATTGACACATTTTCTATTAATAATCGTTTTTCGTAGAGACGCCATGCTTGGCGTCTCCAAAGGGCTAGCCGGATTATTTTATTTTAATTGAGGAGAGATTTTTTACAATAGAGAATTCTACGCTATTCACAAACCTTTGGAGACGCAAGCATTGCGTCTCTACAATCCTCAAAAATTAGTATAGACACCTATTTGCTAATCACTTTTACCTTACTTTTATCGCTCAGAAAATTAGCTCCTTTGGTAATAATTGGTGTTCCTTCTGTCAGACCCGAAGAAATGGCTATATCGTTGCCATATACGGCTCCGATACCAATATGATTTTTACTGACTGATTGTTTATCAGCGTTTAATACATACACAAACGCCTTATCTCTATCTGCTTCAACTACGGCTTCAATCGGAACAACTAATGAAACAGGCCCTTTGCCGGAAGAGATTTCGGCTTTGGCTACAAAGCCAGAGATTAGTTTTTTACCATTGGGTTGAATCTGTAATTCAACTTCAAAAGTACCTGTTGCCGGATTAACCGTCTGGGCTATCTGGGTAATGCGGGCATGAAAAGGTTCGTTAGGATAGGCATCTAAGAAAACATTGGCAACATCGCCTGATTTAACTTTTACTACATCTCTATCAGCTAATCCTACATTGACAATATAGGCTGATTCGCCTGTGCCTAATATGAATACAGGTGAAAAAGGCGTGATTAATTCGCCTTGCTCTGAAATTTTACGGAGAATACGACCATTAGCAGGAGCATAGATTTTAGATAGTTTCTGATTAAACTCTGCTACCTGTACGTTTTCTTTGGCTACGTTGTAACCTGTAGTAGCATCTTGTACATTGGTAAGTGTGGTCGCCTCATCAGTATAGAGTTTTTTCACTCTCTCTAAATCTCTTTCCGATTTCTCTAAACCTAATTTTGCCTGTTTCACCTGCGCATCAATTTCAGATAAATCCAGTTCGGCCAATAATTGACCTTCTTTTACAAATTGTCCTTCGTTTACATACACTTTCTGAATCATACCTCCGGTTTTAAACGCCAGTTTCATTTCTGATTTTGACGATAAAACCCCACTGGCAATGATAGGCTCGCTTAGTGGTTTCTTGCCCACTGCCTGTACTTCAACTGCTATGATTTCTTCAGTTTCCTGTTTAGTTTCTTTTTTCTTTCCACAGCTTGCCAACACAAGTAACACGAAAGCGTAAATGAGCGGAAATAATGTCGTTTTCATAGATAAGTCTGTTTATTTCTGATAAAATCCTAATTTTTCTACTTTTTTCAGCCAGTTTTCACGGTAGCTTTCTTTTGAAAGCCGCAATGGCCCAATGGTTGTGGTGCGTACGGGTTTGATACCACAAAACTCTAATGTCATTTGTTTCATGGCATGGTAAGTGGGTCTGCCATAGCGCAACCAATAGAACCAGGCTGGTTGGTCAAGTGTGCTAATGAGATGTCCTGTTTTACCTGTCAGCAGCTTGTCCCACCACAATGAGTTTTCACGCTTTTTGAATACGACGCCGGGAAGAAATACTCTATCTAAAAAACCTTTCATCAAAGCAGGTACCGAACCCCACCAGATCGGATAAAAGAATACTAAATGCTCTGCCCATTTGATTTTCTCAATAGATGCTACCAAATCAGGTTCTAATTCTGTACGCTTTCTATACCCGAAATGTAGACTAGGGTCAAAAGACAATTCGTTAATGATAATTTCTTCCACAGACGCTCCTGATTCGGTTAGTCCTTTTTTGTAGGCATCGAATAGTGCAAAATTGAAACTTTCGTTATCAGGGTGTCCTTGTATTAATAGTACCTTTTTCATAATTGTAGTGAGGTAAGTAATGCGTTTAAACTTAGTAGTAAGCAAAGCGGAGAATAAAACCGGGTATCTAACCGGGCAAATCGGGTATTTTTGATTTTCTTGAAAAAACCAACATACCGAAACTCGCCAATGGCTCTGATTAGAAATATAAAAGCGATGATTATTAGCGCATAGTTATTAACCCATGAAGGCAGAGATAGTGCTACCAACCCGACTTTATCTAAATGAATTAATGCCATAAAAAGCAAACTCAATGCTACCACGAGGGTGGCAAAAATACCGGGTTGAAATGCTAATTTCTTGTCTGTACTGGTAGGTAAAACAGCATTTCCTGCCCATTTGCCCCCCAAGAGCCAGTACACATGAATAGCGGCAATGAGACCTAAGAGGATAGTATTAAAGATAGCAAAAAACATAGTTGGGTATGTTTAAGGATAAACAATAGTATTATCTTACAGCAACAACTTTATCTAGCATCGCTTTTTTCAGCAGAATGTCATATTTAGTTAATGACTCCTGCAGTTTGGCAGTTATTACCTCATTCTGGGCTCTCAGGTATTCAACCAGAATAGCCTGTCCGTTGCGGTAGCGACTATCTACTACTTTAAAGTACTTTTCTGCTTTTATGGTACCATCTTTGGCACTTGGAAGCGTTCTTTGTGCAGCTTCTAATTCAAAATAAGCTTGCGAAACCTGTAACTGAATCTGCTTTTGTACCTCTTCCAATTTGGTTTCTAATTGATTCTTCTGAATTTTAGCCTGTTGAATCTTGGCTTTTTTCTCATAGCCATGAAAAACGTCCCATGTTAATCCTATCTGACCAATGATATAAGCCTGATCTTTGAAAGTGTATCCATTGCCTTGAAAACCGGTTGTTCCACCCACAAAGACCTGTGGCCTGAGCGAGTTCATTTCCTGCAATTTAATAGCTGACTGGCTGGCTTGAATATTGGCTTTTAGCTGACTAATTTCCTGACGATTGACAATAGATTGCTGGCGTATATCGGCTATACTTACCTGTGTATTGGAATCAAGAAAAATCGTATCAGCTATAATTTCAGTACCGAAATCACGGTTCATCAGAAAATTAAGGTAAGCCTGAGCAGTATAACGGTTTTTATCCATCACAGCCACTTGCTGGTCAAGTTTGCTTACTTCATATTCGGCCGAGTAAATGACATCTTTGGTAGCTACATTGTTATTAACCAGTTTTTCATTCAGTTTTACAAAATCGGTCAATACTATACGAGAAGCTGAAAAGATTTTCTGTGCCTCTAAGGTTTGCAGATATTGCAGGTAAGCAATGGTAATATTGTAGCGCACTTCGTTTTCCAGAATACGTTTTTTAGCTTCCTGTGCCGTTAAAAAATCACGCTGAATAAGCAGGTTATAACGAATATCAGTATTATAGATAGGATACTGAAAACTGAACTTGGTATCATGAAAATTATTAGGGGCTAATAATTCATTGACATTCTCTACCTGTGGAAAAACATTTGTATTAGTTAGTTTATTGAGCGTAGAATAGACCGGATTCAGTAAATCGCCTACCGGAAACGATAAACGGCGACCCCCTGCCGCTACTGTATAAGTAGGTGCAAAAGTAATTTTAGGCGAAAAATTGGCCTTTGCTATTTTTACATTTTCCTGCGCTTTTGCTATTTCAAAATTTTCCTGTTGTAGTGCTAAATTATTTTTGAGCCCCTCCTGAATGTATGATTCAAGTACAGGCGAAGAAACCTGCGAAAATACTAAAGTAGGAACGAGTGCTAAGAGTAAAATTAGGTTTTTCATATTTCACTGACGCTTTTTCAATTAATGAACAGTGTTAAGTAAAGGTGCCAAATAAACCCGCCTTTGAGCAGACGGGTAGAGATACTGAGAAATAATTTTTTACATTTTTAAGCCTGTAGCTACCATATTGGAGGTACATTTGGCCACTATTTTTTTGTCGGCATTGTATATAGCACATTCAATATGAATGACCGTTTTGCCTGCCCTAATAATATTTGATTTTACCAATAATACATCACCTTCTTTAGCAGGAGAGAGATAATCCACATGCAGATTTACGGTAGAGTAAAAATTCTCCCGTCCCAACATATATACAGTCATTCCCATAACATCATCTAACATAGAGGCAGCAGTGCCGCCATGCAGAATCTTCAGAGGATTGGTCATTTCTTCTCTTACCACAAACTCCACTTCAACCGAGCCTTCTGCTACTGCTATCAATTTTCCATTCATCCATCTACCTAAACTTGACGGGCTTACATCAACTGCGTATTTACCAATATTGGATTTAAAAAATTCTATAACCGGATTCATGCTTTTTCGTTTTTTATGGATTATGTGAAGATCAATTCTATCGGTATGCTCTATTAAATCTTCCCTTTTATTAATTCTACGAATCGCTCATAAGCATGTTCCAAACGTGGAATACGTTCGTCTTCCCGGAACATCGTTGTACGTTTCCTTAAATGAATCGTTACCAGACCGTGTACAGTAGCCCATATCATCATAGAAGTACCTTCTACATCATCTATCTTGAAATAGCCTGCTTCTATACATTCACGTACAATTTGTCGGAGCATTTCAAAGGCTACATGCCCGTCCTCCCATATTTCTTCACGACATTCGATGGTTTCAATCGGCGACGACATCAGAAACATCAACTCATATAATTCAGGATTCTCAAAGCCATACTGCATATAGTATCTACCCATTGTAGTAAGCCTTTCAAAAGGGTCTCTGATATTCAATACACGCTGAAATTGTTCAATCAGCTTTTGAAACGACTCCTGATGTAAATCAAACAGTAACTCACTTTTGTCTTTATAATACAGATAAATAGTTCCCGGACTGTACTCTATCTCGTCGGCAATATTACGAATGCTCGTTTTTTCAAACCCTTGTTCAACAAAGAGTCTGCGTGCGGCATCCATAATCAGTCGCTTCATCTCGGCTTTTTCTCTCTCTTTTCTTTCGGTAATACCCATCTATCCTAAACTGCTTTTAATTAACAGTACAAATAAAATGAACGGTGTTCAGTAAAACAAATGTTTTCTACTTTTTTTGCTGGAAAATACATGAACGGTAAAATTTTGTGGGATTTTGGAGGAATGAGAAGAATAAAGAGGGTGTCTCAAAAGGAAATTGTGCCAAATAATATTCGGAAAATACCCTCACCCCAACCCCTCTCCTGGAAAAGGAGAGGGGCTAA
This sequence comes from Emticicia agri, assembly GCF_004168285.1. Taxonomy (GTDB): domain Bacteria; phylum Bacteroidota; class Bacteroidia; order Cytophagales; family Spirosomataceae; genus Emticicia; species Emticicia agri. The sequence continues at coordinate 36,534 of NZ_SEWF01000050.1, forward strand.
AAGTCTCCCTCTCCTGCGGGAGGTGTGTCTTACCCATAAGTTGGGTATTTTTGCAAAAAATTACGTTCTTTGACATAGAGACCAAAACAGAATATTATATGGTAATAGAATCGGTGATTTCTTATCAGATGCAACATTATCGTTTTGGCGATAAACGTCTGAATAAAAGGTGTTTTTTTGCCAATCTGAACTATTTAAGACAGATAGTAGCTTGAGTTTTCCTCATGTTTTCAAAAATCAATATGCCTTGAAAGGACTCTATCGTTTAGTGAATAATAGCGAGCTTAACTGTGCGGATATTATTAAGTCTTATCGTAAAGGGTTGATTGCGTATTCTCTGACACAGTCCTTACCAGATAAGAAACAATATTATTATCTGTTTCAGGATAGTACAGTGGGCAATTATCCTACCCGTCAGATGGATTTAGGCTACCTTCAAACCGGAAGCGATAATGGAGTATTAATACATAATGGTATTCTGACAGACAACCATTATGTACCTTTAGGCTTACCCATCCAAGAGTTCATACAAAGAGATAGGGATGATTATGGTAAACGTCATCAAAGACACCTGCGTCCTTTTGAAGAAAAGGAGAGTGCTAAATGGATTGAAGCCATTGATTTTGCCCGTAAATATGGACGTAAAACGGGTATATCGGTTGTACAAGTAGCTGATAAAGAAGCTGATGTGGCAGAGGTCTTCAATTATGCACTTACCCATCGACAACTCTTTATTATCAATGGCAGACATGACCGTAAACTCAAAAACAGTACTCAAACCCTGAAGCCCTATTTGCAAAGTTTAACCCCTGGTGGGATTGTTGAACGTTCGCTCTTAGATGCCAAAGGCAAAGCACACCTATGTGAGTGTCAGATTACTTTTGCAAAAGTTGACTTACAGGATTTAATTAAACCTATTTATGTACTCACCTTGCAGCAACTTCAACCTATCAAAGGACAAGACTTAGCCCATTGGATGATACTTACCAATGTGCCGGTAAAGACTTTAGCAGAGGCGGTAGCTATTATTGATACCTATACCCGCAGATGGACTACCTGTGAAGATTTTCATAAATGTCTCAAAACGGGTTGTAGTATCCAACAAAGACAATTACAATCCCCACAAGCACTCTTTAATACCATCAGTCTATTGAGTTTAATAGCGATTGGTTTATTAAGAA
>NZ_SEWF01000051.1 GCF_004168285.1 Emticicia agri
ACTGGTTTTCCGCAATCAGAAAATGGGTTTATTATTAAGCGAGTTAGGGGCTTACATCTGTGGTTTTGCCCATGCCCCAGCAGGCACCAAACGCATCAGTAATCTACTTCGGAGTAAGAAATGGGAAAGTAAATTAGTTGACAATTTTTTGTTTGCAAAGGCCAAAGAACGCATCAGAGATTTACAGGCAAGAGGTCTTCGTCCACTGTTATTGTGGGATGATAGTCGGATAGAAAAACCAGAGTCTTGGTTCATGGAGGGCTTATGTAGTGTAGAAAGTAGCAAAGGGAAACGATTAACCAAAATCAAGAAAGGTTTTTACCATCCACCAGCCAGTCGGATTTGTGTACCAGGTTTTCATTGGACAGCTACGATGGTATCAGCTTTGGGAGAAATCCCCTCGGTGTGTCAAATGAGTTGGTGGACCAGTAGAGGTAAATACAAGGAATTGGCTTCGAATATCATGTTCCGAATGCTCAAAAAACTCAACAAGTCACTCATCGTAAAGGTTTTACATGTACTTGACAGAGGCTATGCTTCTGCATGGACTATTGAATGGATGATGCACTTTGAACAGGATTTTCTGGTTCGTTGGAAAAAGAATATTTTGCTCATTCATCCACAAAAAGGTACTAAACAGACGCATCAGATTGCTCGGTATTTAAAATCTTCTGCCAGAAAAGTAGTATTGGATACCCAACGTAAAATTACTAAACACATCGGTATTGCTTTCTGTGCAGTGATTCATCCTGAATTCCCTGATAAAGAACTTTACCTGATTGTAGTAAGAGACAAAAAAGGACGGCAAGCACCTATGTATCTGCTTACTTGTTGTATTGTTTTATCCAACAAAGATGCCTGGCAGATGCTCCATTCTTATATGCATCGATGGAACATAGAACAGACTTTCAGAGTAGGGAAAGCAGAATTGGGGTTAGAATCACCCAGACTTTGGTTTTGGGAAAATAGACTCAAATTAATGGCCATTGTGACACTTGTCTATGACTTCTTACTATCGATGCTCAGAAACTGGAGTAGTTTTATCCCTATCCTGCTCAAAAACTGGTGTCATAGAACAGGAAATCGGTACCGAAATGCTTCGATACCGATTTACAGATTGAGATTAGCCATCTCCAATTGTTTGAATGCATTAATTCATTTAAGTATTACCCAAAATTCGGGATGACTCATGTTTTGCTTTATAACACGATTTTCCAAATCGTCTTTTAATAACTGTAGTAAACGATTTAAAAAATCGTGATACAATACATCAGATATTCATTTTCTTCAACTCTTTCACTGCAAAATCTGCTGCACGGGCAGTCAATGCCATATAAGTTAAAGAGGGGTTTACACAGGAGGCAGAGGTCATAGCTGCACCATCAGTAACAAATACGTTCGGAGCACCCCAAACCTGATTATTCGCATTCAATACTGATGTTTTCTTGTCTCTACCCATACGAGCCGTACCCATCTCGTGAATACCAATACCCGGATTCGGCCCCGGATTATTGTAAGCATTGATATTTTTCAGACCTGCAGCTTCCAGCATTTCTGCGGCTTCGTTCATCATGGCTACACGCATCTTCAAGGCATTTTCACCCCAGGCTGCATCAAATTCAACCACAGGTAAGCCCCACTTATCTTTCTGGTTCGAAAGCGTGAAACGGTTGTTTTCGTCAGGTAATGTTTCTCCGAAACCTCCAATACCAAAAGTCCATGGGCCTGGTTGCGTAATCATTTCCTTAAACTCAGCACCAAAGCCATCTTTGTAGTTTCCTCTACCCCAACCCTCACGACTTGCACCACCCTGATAGCCAAATCCTCTTACAAAGTCTCTTTTCTTATCACTACCCCAGTTGGTAAAGCGAGGAATATATACACCATTGGCACGACGGCCATAGTAATACATATCTTCCATACCCTCAAAAGTACCCGACGCTCCTACACTCAGGTGGTGGTCCATGATATTTCTCCCTAACTGGTCAGACTCATTACCTAAACCATTCGGATGAGTTTTAGATTTCGACTGCATCAGTATCCATGCCGAATTAATAGCCGAAGCATTCAGGAAGATAACTTTTGAGAAGAAATCCATTTGCTCTTTGGTATTCTGGTCAATGGTTTTTACACCCACTGCCTTACCCTTTTCATCATCAAATATTACTTCATATACAATTTTATCAGCCATTAAAGTCAGATTACCCGTTTTGTTAGCAGCAGGTAAAGTACCCGATTGTGTACTGAAATAAGCGCCAAACTGACAACCACGCATACAGGCATTCTGGTACTGGCACGAAACCCGTCCTAATTCGGTCTGTATCTGTGTAGGCTTGGTTATATGCGCTGTACGACCAATGGTTACATGGCGGCCATTGAATTTTTTCTGAATAGAGTTACGTACTTCTTTTTCTACGCAGTTCATTTCCATACCCGGCTGAAAATTACCATCAGGCAATACATCAAGCCCTTCTTTGTAACCACTTACGCCTATAAAAGTCTCTACATAGCTATACCAAGGTGCTAAATCTTTGTAACGGATAGGCCAGTCAATGCCATGTCCATCTTCTATATTAGCTGTAAAATCTTTCTCATTCCAACGATAGCTTTGCCGGCCCCACATTAAAGAACGGCCTCCTACATGGTACCCGCGTATCCAGTCGAAACCACGTTTTTCAAGATAAGGATTTTGTTTATCGTTTTCAAAATGATGGCGGTGCTCTTCGTTGGCTGTATATCCTGTACGTACATTGGCCCAATACTCCTCTCTCGCCATATTATCCACTTTGCCTCTGTGAGGGAAATCCCATGGATTTTTCCCTGCTGTTTCGTAGCCTGTTATGTGCTTAATATCACGTCCACGCTCAAGCATTAAAACTTTGAGACCTTTTTCGCAAAGTTCCTTGGCAGCCCAACCACCTGATATACCTGACCCTACAACGATGGCGTCGTAAGTCATTTGTTCTTTTGATTTTCCTTGAATATTCATTTGTCGTAGGTTGAATGTCTTTAAATTTTTACAAAGCCCAAACTTTTTGTCCCGGAGTCATCTTCACACAGCCTTCATATCTACCCGGTATTGCTACATAGGCCAATGCGTTTTTAGCACCTGCTTCCGACGTAAAGTACCCCAATAAAGTCAATTCTTTCATTAATTTGAAGAAAGGTACCGGAGGAGGCACCTGCTTGGTTTTCTCACTTTTTTTAGGATCAGGGTCTTTCGGGTCTTTTACCAGACCTGTTTCGTTATCTACTATTTTCTTAGGCTGCTCGTTTTCTTTCAGTTCGGTCATAGACAATTGCTCAAACTTCTTCAGAAGAGCTGTTTGTTGTTCAGGTGTAGCCTCAAGAAATTTTTTCCCAAACTGTTCTTTAGAACTTTCCTCCAGCGAATCCAGTCCTTTTATAAAATGTTTCTGTTGCGCCTCTGTATAGCAATCTTTCAGCATCATTTCAATAAACGGCCCTACGCCCGCATCTTTAGCACCGGGGGTAGAGGTTTTAGGAATAATTATTTCGGCAATTTCAGAAACTAAACTTTTGTAATCAGTAGAAAAAGAAAAAGCTGAATTGGCTGCTTCTGTGGCTGTATTAGGCGTACAACCTTCCAACATGGCAATCATTGTAGGGGCAGACAAAGCACCTCCCATCAGGAAGGCCACTCTTTGCATGGCATCTCTTCTATTCAATGTCGTAGTATAATTTTAAGGGTTGTCAATAAATTGGACAATGTAATTACGCAAGAAAAACTTTTCAATGCAAGTTTGGTCTCATGAAAATTCCATTAAAAACGATAAATCCTCAGGCTTAAGTATAAGCTATCAGAAACGCTTAGTGAATTTTAACTATCAGACGAATTTCAGAAGGCTTCGACAGTTAAAAATGCAATCTTGTTTTTTTCTCATAAAGCCAATAATGCCACTCAATAAAAAAACCACCTTTGGTTATTAAAAATATAGACTTAATTGAGGCAATTATCTCTTAAGTACCTATTTTTGAAAATAATTTTTCATTTTTTAATAATGACACTTGTAAGTATTGTCAAAAAAAAATCTAATTTTACGGCATATTTTTTGCTTTAAAAAACAGTAAACAAATTTCTAAATTCTGAAACACATATCATATGAAAATTGCAGTTGTTGGAACAGGCTATGTAGGCTTAGTTACAGGTACCTGTTTTGCTGAAACAGGTAATCAGGTAACTTGTGTAGATATTGACAGTCGTAAAGTTGAAAAACTAAATAAAGGTAAATTGACTATTTACGAACCGGGTCTTGATGTTATCTTTGAGCGTAATACGAAAGAAGGTCGTTTGAAATTTACTACCAATCTTGCCGAAGGTATTAAAGAAGCACAGGTTATTTTCTTAGCCCTGCCAACCCCTCCGGGTGAAGACGGTTCTGCTGACTTGAAATACATTTTAGGCGTTGCCAACGACTTAGGTCCGATATTAGAAAACTATACAGTTATTATTGATAAAAGTACTGTACCTGTAGGTACTGCCGAAAAAGTGCACGAGCGTATTGCCAAAAACGCTAAAGTTGAATTTGATGTAGTTTCAAATCCTGAGTTTCTGAGAGAGGGTGTAGCCGTAGAAGACTTTATGAAACCTGACCGTGTAGTAATTGGCACTAAGTCAGAAAAAGCCAAAAGGGTAATGGAGAAATTGTATGCTCCTTTGGTTCGTCAGGGCAATCCGATTATCTTTATGGATGAACGTTCGGCTGAAATGACCAAATACGCCGCAAATGCCTTTTTGGCAATGAAAATTACATTTATGAATGAGATTGCTAACCTTTGCGAAAAAACAAATGCCAATGTAGATGATATTCGCAGAGGAATTGGTACAGATAGCCGTATTGGTAAACGTTTCTTATTTGCCGGAATCGGTTATGGCGGTAGTTGTTTTCCGAAAGATGTACAGGCTTTGGAAAAAACGGCCAGCGACTATGATTATGATTTCAAGATTCTGAAATCGGTAATGAAAGTAAACGAGAAGCAAAAAACCAAATTAATGCCGCACCTGAAAAAATATTTCAATGGCGATTTAAAAGGTAAAACCATTGCTTTGTGGGGATTGGCATTTAAACCACATACGGATGATATTCGTGAAGCACCGGCTTTGTACAACATTAAAGAACTAAGAAAAGCAGGCGCTAAAGTAGTAGTATATGATCCTGAAGCTATGGAAAATGTTCGTGAGGTAGTAGGCAAAAAAGTAAAATATGCCAAAAATCCTTACGAAGCACTTCAAGGTGCTGATGCCTTAATGATTATGACCGAATGGCCTGAATTCCGTACACCTGACTTTGAGAAAATGGAAGGTACTTTAAAAAACAAGGTAATATTTGACGGTCGTAACCTATACGAGTTGAAAGACATGAAAGAGTTAGGTTATACGTATTTCAGTATTGGTAGAGAAACAGCAAAAGCTTAATAAACTCAGCAGGAAAGTAATCAGGTATAAACCTCCCCTATCCGGTTTTGCTTTCCCTCCTATTATTTAGCATACAGGGGAAATTAACTATAATTTCTATGAAAAGAGTTCTCATTACTGGTGGCGCCGGATTTTTAGGCTCACACCTTTGCGATAGGTTTATCAAAGAAGGGTTCTACGTAATTGCGATGGATAATCTTATTACAGGAGATTTGCGCAATATCGAACACTTGTTTAAACATCCGAATTTTGAATTTTATCACCACGATGTAAGCAAGTTTATTCATGTGCCGGGCGAATTAGACTATATTCTGCATTTTGCCTCACCGGCCAGCCCGATTGATTATCTGAAAATCCCGATTCAGACCCTGAAAGTGGGGTCATTGGGTATCCATAACTGTCTTGGACTGGCACGCGTAAAAAAAGCTCGTGTTATTATTGCCTCTACTTCTGAGGTCTATGGCGACCCATTGGTACACCCACAAACAGAAGAGTACTGGGGACACGTAAACCCGGTTGGCCCTCGTGGGGTGTACGACGAAGCCAAACGCTTTCAGGAAGCCATGACAATGGCCTATCATACCTATCATGGTCTTGAAACCAGAATTGTGCGTATTTTTAATACCTATGGACCTCGTATGCGTCTGAATGATGGTCGTGTATTACCTGCGTTCATTGGTCAGGCATTGCGTGGCGAAGATTTAACGATTTTCGGAGATGGCTCACAAACACGCTCTTTCTGTTTTGTAGCCGATTTAGTTGAAGGTATCTACCGCCTGTTATTATCTGATTATGCTTATCCGGTTAATATCGGTAATCCGGCAGAAATTACGATTAAACAATTTGCGGAAGAAATCATAAAATTGACAGGTACTGACCAGAAGATTGTGTATAAACCATTGCCCAAAGACGACCCTAAGCAACGTCAGCCCGATATTACCAAAGCCAAAGAAATATTAGGCTGGAAGCCAAAAGTAACCCGCGCAGAAGGTTTAGCCATTACCTATGATTATTTCAAAAGTCTTCCGAAAGAAAGATTGTATGAAGAAGCCAATCACAGAGATTTTGACAAAAAATAAGCGTTCTTAAAAAATCGTGTATAAAAAATGGAGGTCTGAGACCTCCATTTTTTGTTAGTTCAAATCTGCTTTGTTAATATTTCGATTATTTAGTTGCAATAGCCTAAAAATCCTTGCAAAAGATTGCTTGGTTGATTATGCGGACGAGCAAAAAATTGCATTGCTTGTGAAATAATGCTTCATACCTACATTGATAGATGCAGATAAGTATATTTCAGAATATGCTTGCAAAAATGAGCAGTATTAGAGGTATCTGTATTGCTATTACCAGTATATTGATAAATATTGGCAAGAGGTAATACATTCTCATAAAGAACCCCTGTAGGAATCTGCGATTTGTCAAGATTTTTTAGTATATGATATGCAGTTTCTTTATAAGGAACGTCAGGCGGACATGGCTGCTGGGCATGAGCAAAATAGCACAAAGTGCATAGAGTAAAAGTAAAAATCATTTTCATCAGAGTAAAGATTAGCAGTGAGACTAATATAAAAAGTATGACTAATAATAGGAAATATCGTTAAACTCTCCATTAGTTATTTTGTACTCCTTCCCAGTTTTGGCACTCTTACATATAAATTCAAATGTACCTGATAAGTTATAACCATCTATTTTCGTTATTCTGAATATACCTGAATTTGAAATTAAGGCTTCTGAGTACTGTTCTGCATAATTTAAATTATAATAGGCTTTTGATTGTTGAGTATTATCCGATAATTTATACTCCTTCAACTCCAACGGTTCATTAGGAATTACTTTAATTATTAAAGATATTGCATTTGGTACCTTTCTAACTACAATTGAGAACCAGCCATTGGTTCTATCAAATTGAACACTTAAAGGGTCTGACCCTATACTTCCAACCGGAGAGGTATCTTTATCAGGTTTAAACTTCTCGCCATTTACTTTGCAAAAAAAGGTTTCTTTAGGTTTAAGAGACTTAATAAATGAGCAACCTGTCAGTGTAAAAGCTAAGAAGCCTATTAGAATTGTAGTTTTCATAAAATTGTAGATGGGAAAGCCCGGTTTTATATTTAAAAAGTGGATTTTCAGCAAATATCAGTATCTATCACTCTTTTATTTTAACGGTTCAATGTTATATATTAAAAAAATAAATGACAAGTTAAATAGCTTGTCATTATTAAACGGTACTTAAATTATGTCTATTATCTGTGTACTTGATAACACAGTTCGGAGACAATATGATGTCAATCAGGTGATTGTTATTGCTCCATTTTTTGTTAGTTCAAATCTGCAAAAGCCTGATTGATAGTCGGAAATTCGAACTTGAATCCGTTTTCTAATAATCTTTTAGGATATACATTTCTACTTTTTAACAACAACTCTGTTTCGGTTCTGATAAATAAAGAAGCCATTTCTAAAAGAAAAACAGGGCTATTGATGCCAATAGGCATACCTATTGATTGGCGCAGATGTTTCATAAAGTCCTCATTTTTCAGAGGATTTGGTGTTGTAATATTTACTTTTTTAGTCAACTCTTGATGCTCAATAATAAATTCAACGGCTCTGCAAAAATCCTTTTCATGTATCCAGCTCATCATCTGCTGACCGTTCCCTTGTTTTCCCCCTAAACCTAATCTGCTTATCATTTTCATTTTAGGAAATCCCCCACCCTCGTTGCCCAATACAATAGAAGTTCTTAAAGCTACTTTCCTGATGGGTACGCTATTATCTGCAAAAAAAGCCTGTTCCCAGTTTTTGCAGATATTCATCGAAAAATCATCTCCTATCACACCATTGTCTTCATCCATCAACTGTGTTTCAGCATGTACATAAATAGTTGCACTGCTTGAATTCAGCCACACGTCCGGCGGATTTTTACACAGGTTGATAGCCTTTTGCAAAACTTCTGTACTCTTTACTCTCGATTCAAGAATGGCTTTCCTGTTCTCGTCTGTATATCTGCAATCAACACATTTGCCCGTCAGGTTAATCAATACATCTGCCTGTTCTAATATTTCAGTCCATTCACCTAAATATACCGCATCCCAATAAATTTCATCAGGCTGTTTGGGATTTCGGGTTAAAATAAATACCTCGTTATTTTTCTCTGAAAAATACTTTTGGAGTGCCTTTCCTAAAAAGCCTGTTCCTCCGGCAATCACGATTTTCATCAGTTTGCGTGTTTAAAGTTCATTCAAAAGCATAATTAAGGCTAAAGCAAATATTCTATACACCAACCAGGAAATAGTAGGCCAAAAGCCAATTTTTAAAACTTTGCTTCGTCGGGCATGTTCCCAAAGCATGAAACTTACTACGGCCATAAAGTAAATCAGGTAATAAAAAGGCCATAAATCTTTGATGATGAGCATGGGCAACAAGAGCAAAGTGCCTATCATCGAAACAGTCATCATATTTCCCAGATATTCCAATAGTTTGTCTTTGAGCAGCCTGAATAAGAATACTGTCTGCCAGAGAATCTGCCCGACACAAATCATCAACTCTCTACCCAGATGATTTTGCCAGCCCAAAACGGCATTAATCGGTTGGGTGTAATAATAGAGTACCGTTGATGAAGCAATGACCACCAACAAAATATAGAGTAAACGATATTTAATATTCAGGTCAGGAACACAGGCTTTTACTCCTGCTTTTGTTGCACTGGGAGCAATTACTTTACGGTTGAACGAAATGAACTTATACAGTTTGCGTAAGAAACAATCAACAGGCTTCCATGCTAATACCGGGCCAAGTGCCGGAAATCTATGGGTAACTATATATTCGAGTGCATCGATACCGTATTTTACTTCATTGTGCCGGGTATCAAATAAAGCTATCTCGTTACGAGCCTTGTCCATGTCGATAGGAGATTCATCTGAAACAGAAAAATACTGATAAGGGCTGTATGTTTCTTTGTCAACCCATCCTGCTTTTTCAAAACCTTTGCCATACATCCGACACATAGGACAATCTGCATCGAGTAATAGTTTATGATTATTTAAAGTTCTCATATTTTCAAGAATTTTCGGAAGTTCATTACAAAAAAAATTAACTCATCAATTTCAATACATTTTTCAGAAGCGCATTTTTTTCTGCTTTCAATAATAAATCGCTTAAAGTATCCATCTGCTCAATAAAACTGTTCAGTTCGCTCAGCATATTTTTCACGTGCAATTGGTCGGCATCTTTGGTATCTGTTGCATTAGCCATCAGCATTTTTACTGTCTGTTTGGCAGGCATTATTTCTCGCTTTTTGCGCTCAGTAATTACCCTTACTGCTATTTGCCATATATCGTGCTCTGCTATAAAGTACTCCTTTCGGTCTCCGGGTTTAGTTTGTTTATATATCAGATTCCACCCTACCAAGTCTCTTAGCACCATATTCACATTTCCTCTTGATAGTTTCAGTTCTTCCATTACTTCTTCTGTACTCATCTCACTTTTGCTCAACAAAAGCAAAGCATGCACCTGCGCCATAGAGCGACTAATGCCCCACGAGGTTCCGAGCACACCCCAGGCCTGCACAAATTGCTGTCTGATTTCTTCAGTTTTCATAGTACAAATATAAAGCAACAGAAAATAAACTTCCAAGAATTTTTGAAAGTTTATTTTTAAAACATTAATTATAGTTCCAATAGCATATCAAAATTACCCATTCCATTCTTTTCAAACTCACCTAATTTCTTGAATCCAAGATTCAGATAAAAATGCACTGCCCTTTCGTTTAAAGCCTGTACCCCACCCCAAAGAATCACTCTTTTCATACCTTGCTCCTTCAATTCGCTTTTAATATAAGCAAATAGCACTTTCCCTAAACCTTTGCCCTGCCAGGCGTCACTGATTGAAGGAGCAAAAGTACAATCAGTTTCAGTATACAAGGGTATCCCATAATTTTCTAAGCGCAGTTTATCTTTAAGCACATACCCTTTTTTAATAATGGCATATGCTATAATCTCCTCTTCGGATTCGTTCATCATAATAAATGCTGTGTTGTGGTTTTCGGGCAAATAAAACTGCTGTATTGTTGCCATATCAAAAGCATGAGGAGCAAATCTGCTACGTGTAGTGGCACTCAGAGCGTTCAGATAACTCTGTAGTTTTTCAAAATCTTTCTGTTCAAGTAAACTGATTTTCAGGTTTTGCGGGGTCATTATACGCTTTTATTTAAAATTCAGAAGGGCAATTATGGCAATATTACAACTGTTCTATCGAAAACTCGTACCTTTACAAACGATTTCGCCACACAATCTGTTTTACAAACAAAACCAGCATAATTGTTTATTATAATGTTAGACCGTATAGAAGATGCGATTGAGGATATTCGCAATGGAAAAATAGTAATAGTTGTAGATGACGAAGACCGTGAAAACGAAGGTGATTTTGTGTGCGCTGCCGAAAAGACGACCCCCGAAATGGTCAATTTTATGGTAAAGGAGGGACGTGGCCTGATGTGTACCCCTATAACCGCCAAACGTTGTGAAGAGTTGGAATTAAACATGATGGTAGGTAAAAATACTGCCCAACACGAAACCGCCTTTACCGTATCTATAGATTTATTAGGCAATGGCTGTACCACGGGTATTTCTGCCAGCGACCGTGCCAAGACAATACAGGCATTGGTTGACCCAAATACGAAGCCCGAAGACTTTGGACGCCCAGGGCATATATTTCCTTTGAAAGCCGTTGATGGCGGTGTTTTACGCAGAACCGGGCATACCGAAGCTACAATTGATTTAGCAGTTCTGGCAGGATTAAAACCCGCAGGTGTCTTGATTGAAATTCTGAATGAAGATGGTACAATGGCACGTTTACCACAATTGCGTGAAATTGCCGACAAGTTTAGTATGAAATTAGTCAGCATAAAAGACCTGATAGAGTATCGGCTGAAAAAAGAATCGTTAATCAAAAGAGAAATTGGGGTAGAAATGCCTACCGAATTTGGGTATTTTGATATGATAGCCTACCGCCAGTTAGACAATGACCAGTTACACCTGGCTTTAATCAAAGGCACATGGGAGCCTAATGAACCTGTAATGGTGCGTGTACATTCTTCTTGTGTTACCGGAGATATCTTTGGCTCATGCCGTTGTGATTGTGGCCCACAATTGCACGCCTCTATGGAAATGGTACAAAAAAATGGTAAAGGCATTGTCTTATACATGAACCAGGAAGGGCGCGGTATTGGGTTGCTGAATAAGCTGAAGTCATATAAGCTACAGGAAATGGGCAGAGACACCGTAGAAGCCAACCTTGAATTAGGTTTTAAAATGGATGAAAGAGACTATGGTGTAGGGGCTCAGATATTGAGAGATTTAGGAGTGAAAAAGATTCAATTGATTTCTAATAACCCTAAGAAAAGAGCTGGGCTAATCGGCTATGGTTTGGAGATTGTTGACACTATTCCTATCGAAGTTTCTGCTAATCCATATAATGAAAAATACCTACAAACCAAAAGAGACAAAATGGGTCATAATATTATGGGTTCTTAAAAGTATTAGGCAAGCATAACAATTTCTTAACACAATAAAATAGTACTTAAACAATATTTCCTATTAAATATTATATAAATTACTATAAACGAAGCACTTATGTTACCAAAACACATAGGTGCTTGTTTTTTTTTAGGCGATTTTTTTAAGACCTTTGTACCAATAATGATATAATCTGCTTGATGAATTTTACTTCAAACATTTCTAACTCCAAAAAAAACATGATGCAAAAATCTACTTTTTTGCGAGGGGTGTTCACACTTCTTGTAGGAATTTTATTTGCTTTTCAAGGCTTTGCTCAGGTTACGGCCTCTTCTATTACGGGTACTGTAACTGACAACAAGGGTGAAGCATTGCCCGGTGCGACGGTAGTTGCTGTACATGAACCTTCTGGTACAAAATACGGTACGGTTACAAACATTTCTGGTCTTTATACGCTTCCTTCGGTACGTATTGGTGGTCCTTACAAAGTTACTTTCACATTTGTAGGATATAAAGATGTAGTAAAAGACGGAATTACTGCAAGTTTAGGAACAGCGGCTAACGTTGATGCCGTACTTTCTGAAGAAGGAACTGCTCTTCAGGAGGTTACAGTATCTACTATAAGAAGTGATGTTTTCAGCACAAACAGAACGGGTGCTGCCACCAATATCAATGGTACTCAATTGCGTAGCTTACCAACTATCAGCAGAAGTATCAACGATTTTACACGTCTTACACCACAATCAAATGGTTCAAGTTTTGCCGGACGTGATGGTCGTTTCAACAATATTACTATTGATGGTGCTAACTTCAACAACAACTTTGGTCTGAGTGATGCCAACCTACCGGGTGGTTCGGCGCAACCAATCTCTTTAGATGCTATTGAAGAAGTTCAGGTAAATATTGCCCCTTATGATGTACGTCAGGCAAACTTTACCGGTGCTGGTATAAACGTAGTAACCAAAAGTGGTACAAACCAGTTTAAAGGAAGTTTATACACTTACTACAGAGACCAGTCATTCAACGGAACCAAAGTAGGTGATACAGAGCTACCTGCAGCAGCCAAAACTACCAACAATATTTATGGTGGAACAATCGGTGGCGCAATCATCAAAAACAAATTATTCTTCTTTGTAAGTGGTGAATATGAGAAAAACGTAAGACCAGGTTTCAACTGGATTGCTTCTCGCCCGGGTGTTACAGGCTCAAACGTATCAAGAACTACAGCTGAAGATTTAGAGAGAGTTTCTACTTTCCTGAGAAATACTTATGGTTACGAAACTGGCCCTTATGAAGGTTATGGTGATAACTTCACGCTTCAGAACTACAAAATAATGGCTCGTTTAGACTGGAACATCAGTAACAATCATAAATTCAATATCCGTTATTCGACTGTTAATAATACTGATGACCAGTTAATCAATGGTACAAGTGCACCAAACCCACGTTCTACTTCAAACCGTGTCAGCCAGAACTCTTTGACTTATGCAAACTCTAATTATGGTTTCTTAAACAAAGTAAATTCATTAGCGGCTGAGTTGAACTCTACATTCAGTAGCAAGTTGTCAAACCAATTGTTGGCTACTTATACGTTGGTACAAGACACCCGTACTTCAAAAAGCTCTTTGTTCCCTTTTGTTGATATTAAAAAAGATAACGATTCTTACATCAGCTTCGGTTATGAACTTTTCTCATACAATAACGATGTAAAAAATCCAACACTTAATATCATCGATAACTTAACGTATTACGCTGGCAAACACACTATCTTGGCTGGTGTTGCTTACGAGAATATGTATTTTGGTAATAGTTTCTTACGTTATGGTACAAGCTACTATCGTTACAACTCTGTAGATGATTTTATCAATGGTGCTACTCCTGCGGCTTATGCCTATACTTATAGCTTGCTACCTGGTGGTAAAACTCCGATTGCTGACTTAACATTCGGACAAGGTTCTGCTTATTTGCAAGATGATTTTGCAGTAAACGGTAAATTAAAATTAACGGCTGGTGTACGTGTAGATATGCCTTTCTACCCTGTAGCTCCTGTAGAGAACCCGGCTATTACAGCGCTTACTTTTAAAGATGGCGAGAAAATTAATACCGGATTGTGGCCAAAATCTAAACCAGCTTTCTCTCCTCGTGTAGGTTTCAACTGGTCTGACAAAGGCTGGCAGGTGCGTGGAGGAACAGGTATTTTCAACGGTCGTCTTCCATTTGTATGGTTTACTAACCAACCTACCAATAGTGGTATGGTTCAGTTTACTTATGAAACTGTTAGTACTTCAGCTTTGGCAAATTTCCCATTCAGCAAAGACCCTGCGGCACATCTGGATAAATTACCTAAAGTGGCAGGTCAAACTGCCCCAAGCAGTATAGCGGCGGTTTCTCCTGACTTTAAAATGCCACAAATCTGGAGAACAAACCTTGCAGTAGATAAAAGAATTATTGGCGATATTGATTTAACAGTTGAAGCCATTTACTCTAAAGATTTAGTAACGGTTTACCAAAGAAACGTAAACTTAAATAATCCGATTGGAAATCTTGCCGGACCTGATAAAAGACCTCTTTACAGTTCATCAACCAGAAGAGTAAATTCGGCTATTTCTGAAGCAATGGTACTTGACAACACTAAAAACGGTGGTGGCTGGACAATTACGGCAGAAGCTAAAAAACGTTACAGAAACTTCTTTGGTAGCATAGCTTATGCTTTCAATAATGTAAAAGACCTTACAGGTAACCCTGGTTCACAAGCAGCCTCTGCATGGTCTAACAACAGAGCTGTCGGAAGCCTGAACGATTTGCCATTGGCATTCAGTGAGTATGCTGTTCCCCACCGCATAGTAGGTTCAGCCTCTTACAAATTTGAATATACAAAATTCCTTGCTACTACTGTTTCATTATTCTATCAGGGTTCACACCAGGGCCGCGTATCTTATGTTTACAATGGCGACTTGAATGCTGATGGTATCAATGGTGCAGACTTATTATATGTGCCTGCCAACGAATCAGAAATTATCTTTGAAGATGTTGTAGCAAGTGGCGCAGTTAAATATACTGCACAACAACAAGCAACTGCCTTCTTCAATCTGGTAAATAACGATAAATACCTGAGCAGCATCAAAGGACAATACGTAGAAAGAAATGCTGGTCTTATGCCATGGGTTCATCGTTTTGATTTCAGATTATTACAAGATTTTTATGTCAATGTAAAAGGTCAGAAAAACACACTTCAATTAAGTGTTGATGTGCTTAATATTGGTAACTTATTAAACTCAGGCTGGGGTAACCGTTACCGTCAGGTAGTTAATAATGGTGCTGTTTTAAGATATACCAGACTAAATGCAAGTGGTCAGCCAATGTTCCAGATGGTTGAAGTAGGTGGTAAACTACCAACTGAAACTTTCGAACTTAACCCTGTTGCTACTAATACATGGGGAGCACAAATTGGTCTTCGTTACATCTTCAACTAAGATTTAGCCTACCTGATATATCAAAAAATCCTGCTTCTTACGAGGCAGGATTTTTTTGTTATATACCGATTTTTCAAATCATAGCACTTAAACAATATTTTTTATTACATATTTCATAAATTACTATAAATCAGTTACTTATGAAAATAAATTATATTGCTACTTGTTTATTTTAGATGAAAAATTAAGACCTTTGTATCAGCAATATAATTGCTTGATGATTTTAACTTCAAACATTTCTAACTCCAAAAAAAACATGATGCAAAAATTTACTTTTTTGCGGGGAGCCTTTACACTTCTCGTAGGGATTTTCTTTGCTTTTCAAGGCTTCGGCCAGGTTACTACCTCTTCTATTAGTGGTGTAGTAACTGACGCTAAAGGCGAGGCACTGCCCGGTGCGAGTATCGTGGCTGTGCATGAGCCATCAGGCACCAAATACGGTACCGTTACAAATGCTGCTGGCCGCTATGTGCTTCCTGCGGTTCGTATCGGTGGACCTTTTAAGGTTACTGTAACTTTTGTTGGCTTCAAAGATACTTCCAGAGAAGGTATCATTACAAGTTTAGGTACTGCTTCTAATGTTGATATTAAATTAGAAGAAGAAGGAGCTCTTCTTCAGGAAGTAAGTGTAACTGCAACCAGAAGTGACATTTTCAGTTCTGAACGTACAGGAGCTTCTACCACTATTAACAAACAAGCATTACAGGCACTTCCTACCATTGGTAGTCGTTCAATTAATGATTTCACTAAATATAATCCGCAAGGAAATGGCCGTTCGTTTGGTGGTGCTGACAGCCGTTTAAATAATTTTACAGTTGACGGTTCTGTATTTAATAATGGTTTCGGGTTAGGTTCGGAAGCTCAGGCTGGTGGACGTACAAACTCAACAGCAATCTCTTTAGATGCCATAGAAGAAGTTCAGATAAACGTTGCGCCTTTCGATGTTCGTCAATCAGGTTTTGTAGGAGCAGGTCTAAACGCAGTAACCCGCTCAGGAACCAATCAGGTTTCAGGTTCTATTTATCACAGTTTCCGTAACAACAGCAAAACATTTGTTGGAAGAGATGCCGCAGGTTTCCCTGTTACAGTAGGTACATTCGATGAAAAAGTATTAGGTTTCCGTTTAGGTGCACCTATTATTAAAAACAAACTATTCATTTTCGTCAATGGTGAGTTTCAAAGAAGAACCGTTCCGGGTTCATCTTTTGTAGCTAAAGGTTCTTCTAATGCTGGTAACCCTACCCGTGTTGAAAAAGCAGATATCGAAGCTGTTAGTGCCTTGGTAAAACAAAAATTCGGTTATGAAACAGGCCCATACGAAAATTTTGACGATGAAACCAAGTCTGATAAATTTTTAGCACGTTTAGACTATAATATTAACGATAAACACAAAGCAACTCTCCGTTATACTTTCCATAACTCTCAAGACTATGTACCTATCAGTAATAGTTCATCAGCAGGTTTTGGTAACCGTGTAACTGCCAACTCTTTATCATTCAAAAACTCAGGTTATTTAATTCAGGATAACACTCGTTCGATTGTTGCTGAGCTAAACTCAACTTTTGGTGGTAAATCTGCTAATAATTTTATTATTGGTTATGATAGCCAAAATGAAGACCGTGCTTATGCAGGCGCTATGTTTCCTACGGTTGATATCCTGAATAATAACGCTACCTATATTTCAGTAGGTTTCGACCCATTCACACCTAACAATAAGTTAAATTACGGAACATTCCATATTACGGATAACTTTACACTTTTCAAGAACAAGCATACGCTTACTTTTGGTACTAATTACGAAAATTACAAATCGAACAACTTGTTCTTCCCTGCTTCTAATGGTGTATGGGTATATAACTCTTTGGAAGATTTCACCAAAGCCGTAAATGGTGATAATAGCGTAGTAGTGAATCTGTTCCAATATCGTTATTCTGCCTTGCCGGGTGGTATTGCACCATTGCAAGTATTGAAAGTAAATAAGTTTGACTTATATGCACAAGATGATTTTCAAGTGTCCAATACCTTCAAATTATCTTATGGTGTAAGAGCAAGTATGATTGCATTTGGCAATACAGCCCTTGAAAACACCGTAATATCTGGTCAGACTTATAAAGATTTAAACGGAGCTCCGTACAAAATAAACACAGGTACGTTACCAGATGCCAAAATCTTATGGGAACCTCGTGTAGGTTTTAACTGGGATGTAACAGGAACAAGAAGTACTCAGGTGCGTGGAGGTTCTGGTGTTTTCACAGGCCGCCCTCCTTATGTTTTTATCTCTAACCAGATTGGTAATAACGGTATCCTGACAGGTTTTATCGAACAACGAAACACAACAGCCTTCCCATTTGTACAAGATGCCAGTGTTTATACACCTGCCACTCCTACTCTACCCTCTACTTTTGATATAGCAGGAACTGATGCAAGCTATAAATTCCCTCAGGTTTGGAAATCTAATATCGCTATTGACCAAAAACTTCCGTTGGGCTTAGTTGGTTCAATTGACTTCTTGTATAACAAGTTTCTTAATTCGGCCTATTACTTTGATGCAAATTTAGAAACTGCCACAGGTAAATTCTCAGGCCCTGATACACGTGACCGTTTCCCTGGCTCAGGATTAACAGGTTCTAACCTGAACAGCGCTATTCGTATCAACGATAACGTATCTCGTGCGGCAGTACTTACCAGCAAAAGCGCAGGTGAAAACGTAATGTTAACATTCAAATTAGAAAAACCTTGGACTAAAGGTTTCTATGGCATGTTTGCTTATACTTATGCCAGAACCCGTGACTTGATGAGTGCAGGTTCAATCGCTTCCGGTTCATTCACAGGTGCAAGAAGTGTAAACGGTAACAATAAATTAGGTCTTACTTATAGCGATAATGACATTCCTCATCGTTTAGTTGGTGCAGCCAGCTACAGAATAGAATATGGTGGAATGTTCGGTGGTTCTTCGCAAATCTCATTAGGTTATGTTGGTGGAACTGGTGTTGCCAGATACTCTTACACCATTGCAGGTGATATGAATGGTGACGGTATTGCCGGTAACGAATTATTATTTGTACCAAACAAAGCCACCGATTTGACATTTGTTAACACAACTGTAAGTGGTGTTACTTATTCTCCGGCAGAACAAGCAGCCGCTTTTGATAAGTTCATCGACCAGGACCCATATCTAAGTACCATGCGTGGTAAATATGCCGAACGTAACGGCGCTATCTTACCTTGGCTACACCAGTTTGACTTATCATTTATTCAGGAGTTCTATGTAAATGTAAAAGGCAAACGCCATACGCTTCAGATAAGAGCTGATATTCAAAACTTCGGTAACCTATTGAATGGGAACTGGGGTATTGGCCGATTTGTAAGCAATACATCGCCTTTAGCTTATGTAAGTGTTACGGCTGACGGTGTTCCACAGTATAGATTGAATACACAAACTTCAAGAACCACTGATGGTAAAACTGTTACTTCTAAAACAGAGTTGTTGAAAGATACTTTCCAGACAAGAAGTTCAGCAACTGATGTTTGGAATGGTCAATTAACGCTTCGTTATATCTTCAACTAAGATTGTGTATAGTTATCATAACAAAAAATCCTGCTTCTCACGAGGCAGGATTTTTTTTAATGTTTAACTGAACCGTGCCACGGCTATACTCGTCCTAATATAGCCCTGCCACGGTTAGATTCTTGTACTTACGCTTTAATGAACTTTTTCCTCACCAAACTTTGCCCCCACCGGAGGCCGATAGTTTTGAAAAGGAACTTTCAGTAAATTACCTAAACGGTCATTTTCTTCGGGTTTCATATGTGTATCTATCCCATAGATCAGTTTATCACGCTCAATTGTCATAAAAGTACCAAATAATCTATCCCAAACAGAGAAGATATTGCCGTAATTAGAATCTGTATAAGGCTGAACATAATGATGATGCACCTTGTGCATATCAGGTGAAACCAATATCCAACTCATGGCATTATCCAACCATTTAGGAATCACGATATTCGCATGATTAAACTGCGAAAGCAGTACAGATATTGACTGGTACATAAAAACCAACCACATGGGCGCACCTGCCAATACTACGCCAGCAGTAGTAAATACAAAGCGAAAAACACTTTCACCTGGGTGATGGCGGTTAGCCGAAGTAGTATCCACGTGCGTATCGGTATGATGCACTAAATGAAAACGCCACATCCATTTTATTTTGTGTTCTGCCCAATGCACGAGCCATGCCCCTATCAGGTCTAATAACAGCAAACCTACAATAGCAAAAAGCCATAAGGGCATTTCAGGCAGCCATTGTAAAATGCCAAAATGATTAGCGACAGCCCAGTCAGATGACTTTAACAGAACAAAAGCTAAAGCAAAATTGATAATAATGGTTGTAAGCGTAAAAAAGATATTAATCCTTGCATGCCTGACTTTGCTATACTTAAAATGGAATAAAGGAACAGCACTTTCAATTATCCAGAAAAAAGCTATTCCTCCTACCAGAATAACACTTCTGTGCGAAGAGGGTATAGTTCTGAAATATTCAACAATTTGATCCATAGTACTTTTTTTGTGTAAGGTCTTAGATGTTATGAATTTTGAGAACAAAAGTTAGTCATAAATAAAATTTTCACAAAATTTTAGCTACAATTTATTATATTTTTTCTTAATATTGTAATATTAAATATTCACACATTACTAACCTGATTTTTAATATATGCAAAAGTGCATTTTCCTTGATCGTGACGGAGTACTCAATGAAGATCGAGTTGATTATGTTTATAAAATAGAAGACTATATCATTCCAGAAGGAGTAGTAGATGGCCTGAATTTACTAAAAAAAGCAGGTTATTTATTAATTGTAGTTACCAATCAGGCAGGTATTGCCAAAGGTTTATATACCCGGGAAGATGTACTGAACTGTCATGATTTTCTCCAAAGCCAATGTGGCGGTGTCATTGACGACATTTATTTCTGTAAACACCATCCTTTACATTCTTCTGAATCACTCTTGCGTAAGCCTGATTCATTGATGCTTGAAAAAGCCATTGCTAAATATAACATAGATACCACTCACTCATATATGATTGGTGATGCCGAGAGAGACGTAAGAGCAGGTATGAAAGCAGGTGTAAAAACAATACACATTGCCACAGGAAAAGAGAATACTGAACTGGCCGACTACCGTTTTGGCAGCCTTTTAGAAGCGTCAAAATTTATTATTGATAATCCTACCAGTTAATACAATAATGGTTCATAATGTGTATAGGCACATTATGAACCATCTATATCACTAACAATGTTTCTTCTCTGCTATACTTTTTGGTGAAACTTTACCATAAGCCGGGCATTGCTGTTTACGACAAGCCGTCATTGTGGCTCCTACCAAAAGAAAAAGAATCAGTAATTTAGGTCTCATTAAAATATAATTTTCGGTTCTTTATAAAACGTTCTACAAACTGGTTTATTTTATACTAAAGCCTCTTCTGTAGTTTTCTTATTCTTTTTTGCCGAACCATTTCCGGGTAAAGTATGCGTTTCTTTCTTTTTCTGCGACTTATACCCTAGAATCTCCATCATCGAATTACTGTCTTGTTCTTCAGCAAAAAGTTCAGTTATAATATTACCTTCGGCATCTAAGTTTACCAGTACGTGCTGTGGTGCCGGAATCAGGCAGTGTTGAATACCTCCATAGCCCCCCAAAGATTCCTGATAGGCACCTGTATGAAAAAATCCGATATACTGGTCTTCATTTTCGATGTCAAACACAGGCAGATACAAGTCTTCTGAATGTGCTTCTGTATTATAAAAATCCTGTGAGTCACAGGTCAGGCCTCCTAAATTTACTTTTTCGTAGGGGCTATCCCAATTATTCACAGGCATCATGATATATTTCTGACCAATACCCCATGAATCCGGTAACTGTGTGATGAACGAACCATCAATCATATACCACAACTCACGGTCATTCTGTTGTTTTTTATCAATCACCTTATAAATCACCGCACCGCTCTCTCCTACTGTATAGCTACCAAACTCGGTAAAAATATGAGGTACAGGCACATTGTTTTTATTACAAATCCATTGGATATTTTCTATAATCTCATCAATCATTGCCTGATAATCATAGTTAAATACCAGTGAGGTCTGAATCGGTAATCCGCCACCAATATCAATCGAATCAAGGTCCGGACATAGCTTCTTCATTTCGCAGTATTTAAACATGAAACGAGTCAGTTCAGACCAGTAATAAGCATTATCTTTAATACCCGCATTGATAAAGAAATGGAGCATTTTCAGCTTAAACCTTGGATTCGGCTTTATTTTCTCCCTGTATAATTCATTGATATCATTATACCTAACCCCTAAACGAGAGGTATAAAACGCAAAGTTTGGCTCTTCATCTGTCGCAATTCTAATGCCAAGATTTACGGTTTCAGCCGTAGAATTTTGCAGATAATAATCAATCTCTTTCAGATTGTCTAAAATCGGAATACAATTCACAAAACCTTCATTATGTAAGGCAGCAATTCCCTCTAAATATTTCGGGCGTTTGTAGCCATTACAGATAACATAAGTATTCTGATTAATTTTATTTTCTTCATACAAAGCTCTGATAATATCCATATCAAATGCCGACGAGGTTTCGAGGTGAACATTACTATTTAATGCTGTTTCAATAACAAACCTGAAATGTGATGATTTTGTACAATAACAGTAGGTGTAGCTTCCTTTATAATTATATTTTTTCATGGCATTTCTGAAAAGCAGCTTGGCATTTTCTACATGCTCTGAAATCTTAGGCAGATAGCTGATTTTTAGTGGAGTACCATACTGCTTAATAATATCCATCAGCGGAACATTGTTAAACATCAGTGTGTGGGCTTCATCAACACCGAATTCCCGAGTCGGAAACTCAAAGGTTTGCTCTATAAGGTCTATGTAACGTTTCATCTCTAAGTAAAATGCATAAAAACTTTTAAGGTTTTGGAATTATTTGAATACCCTACCACTTATACAGATAGTTTCCGGATACAATAGAGACTATCTCTGTTGAAAATAGTGTGCAAATGTGATATAAATTTAACAACTTTGCAACTGATATTTGTAACACAGTTTTTAGGGCTGTGGTTCACAAATTTTTATTCATTCAAATTTTGCTATCATCATACAAAACCCAAAAGATAAGCCATTTAAAAACGTTTGGGTTTGTGAAATTCTTGTTATAAATGAGCCAAAAAATTCACTTTATTGCTATCGGGGGCGCTGTGATGCACAACCTGGCGCTTGCACTTCATAAAAAAGGATATATCGTAACCGGTTCAGACGATGAAATAAATGACCCCTCAAAAAGCCGTCTGGCTGATGTAGGTATTCTACCTGCTGAATTAGGGTGGTTTCCTGAAAAAATAACCAAAGATTTAGATGCTGTTATTTTAGGCATGCACGCATTTGCTGATAATCCTGAATTAGCCAAAGCACAGGAATTAGGCGTAAAAGTGTATTCTTTCCCGGAATATATCTACGAGCAAAGCCTTAATAAACTACGTGTGGTTATTGCCGGAAGCCACGGCAAGACAAGTATCACCAGTATGATTCTGCACGTACTGAAATATTATAACCGCAAATTTGATTATCTGGTAGGAGCTCAGATTGAGGGCTTTGATGTAATGGTAAATCTGGACGATGAGTCGCCGGTGATTATTATTGAAGGAGACGAGTACCCTGAATCAAAAGTTCATTTAAAATCTAAATTCCTGTTTTATCATCCGCATATATGTCTGATTAGTGGCATTGCCTGGGATCACTTTAATATCTTCAAGACTTTTGACAGCTATGTACAGACTTTTGAAGAACTGGCCGATGGTTTACCTAAAGCAGGAGCTATTATTTATGACGAAACCGATGATATTGTAAAGGTAATAGGAGCAAAAGACCGTACAGATGTAAGCAAGTTCCCGTATAAAGCACACCCATATAAAGTAGAAAATGGTAAATGTATTCTGCAGGTAGGTAAAACAGAAGTCCCTTTAGAGATTTTTGGGGAGCATAATATGAAAAACCTGAATGGTGCCAAGCTTATTCTTGACCGCTTGGGTATTACCGACGAAGAGTTCTACGAAGCCATCAGGCATTTCAAGGGAGCATCAAAACGCCTGGAGAAATTAGGTGAGAATGCCAATACACTTATATTCAGAGACTTTGCGCATGCACCATCTAAATTAAAAGCTACTACCAATGCTACCAAAATGCTTTACAGCAGTCGCCGCCTGATTGCCTGCTATGAACTGCATACATTCAGTAGCCTGAATAAAGACTTCCTGCCACAATATGAAGGCACCATGAACGATGCCGATACGGCTGTAGTTTTTTACTCACCGCATACACTTGAAATGAAACGTCTTCCTGCTATTTCGCCGGAAGAAATTAAACAAGCTTTTGGTGATGATAAATTATTAGTATTTACAGAAAGAGAAAAGATTGTTGACTTTTTATTAGAGCAAAACTGGTTTCAGACTAATTTACTGATGATGTCGTCTGGCACGTTTGGTGGTTTAATCTTACCTGAACTGGCAAAGCGCATTTTAGAGAAAGAAGTAAAAGAAGAGTTTCCGAAAGTAAAAGTTATCTCTCAACAAAAAGAAGATAACTCATGGTCGGGCTTGCTTTCTCAATTCAAAAAAGTATTTGACAGCGAATAATTTTATAGTAGGTAGAGGTATCTGACAGATGCCTCTACCTGTATTTCAAAAAAGCCCATAATTTCCTCTTATTCAGGTATTTCAAGTCTGTTTCGTTGGCATAGGCTTCTTTCTCAAAGCTGATTCTTCGATAAGCCACCCACCATTTCCTGCATCTTACATAGTGATAAATCCATTCGCCTATATACCAGATATAGAATGGCAACACCAGCAATTCTAACTGCTGCCAGATATGAATCCGTTCATGATTCAACAGAATCTCGTTAGGTTTCTTGGGCCTGACAATAATAAATGGAAAAAGCGTAATCCCGTTTATTTTTCTGAATGGTATGCCTTTAATAATTATCATATCTCCAAAAATAACAAGTAATTTCACTTATCCGAAATAATTAAATCACATTCAGCGTTTACTCTACCATAATTCATTACTTAAAGCCAATTATCATAAAATTATTAGGAAACTTTCAAATCCTTTCACACCTTTACAACAGTTTTAAAACATTAACTTTATTAACCGATGAAAAAAACAGTTCTTTTTGTAGCTGCTTTGTTTATAAGCACACTCTCATTTGCGCAAACTGCTGAAGAAGTAATTAATAATTATGTGACGGCTATTGGTGGCAAAGATGCCATATCAAAAATAAAAGATTTAAGCATGACCTTTACTGGAGAAGCACAAGGAGCCAACCTGGAAATTCTCATCCAGAAAAAAGCACCTAATAAATTCTTACAGTCTGTAAGTGTAACAGGTATGGGCGAAGTACAAAAACAAGTATGTGATGGTACCAAAGTTCGTGCAAGTGGCATGCAAGGCTCAGAGGATATTACTGACGCTGAAAAAGTAAAAGCTGTAGCAATGCAGGCAGTAATTGTACCGGAGTCAGAGTACGGTACTATGGGTGCTAAATTAACCTATGTAGGCAAAGAAAAAGTAAACAATGCAGATGCACATAAAATAGATGTAACTATCGGAACTGTTAAAATGACTGAATTTTACGATGTTGCCTCAGGCATGAAAGTTCGTCAGGTGATTACAGCAGAAACGCCGATGGGTTCGCAAACTATTACCTCTGATTATACTGATTATAAAATTGTTAATGGTGTAATGTTTGCTCATAAACTGAATCAGGATTTGGGTATGATGCAATTAGCCTTATCAGCTTCTAAAGTAGAAGCGAATACTAATCTGGCAGATTCTTTATTTGAAATCAAGTAATATGTTGATACACTTTTTGAATAAGAGGAATAGTCTTTTAGGATTATTCCTCTTTTTTTGCCATTATACCCACGCACAAAAACGTTTTGAGTTTACTTACCCACAAATGGGTACTATGTTCAGAATCATGCTTTACGCACTTGATTCGGCTCAGGCAATGACCGCCTCTCAGCAAGCCTTCCGTCGTTTAGATACTTTGAATCTTATTTTAAGCGATTATCGGGAAGACAGCGAAATTAATCGTTTATGCCGGACCTCCGGTACGGGCGAATATATAAGCGTAAGTAATGACCTCTGGAGAATAACTCAGGAATCTATAAGAGCAGCCCATAAGTCTGATAATAGTTTTGATATTACTATAGGGCCTATGACACAATTGTGGCGGCGGATGAAACGCCAGAAACAATTGCCAACCGATAGCCAGATTGTACAGGCAAGAGCCAAAGTAGGAATTGATAATATTTCTCTGAATAGCCGGAATCAATCAATTATGTTGAAAAAACAAGGCATGCGCATTGATTTTGGCGGAATAGGAAAAGGCTATGCAGAAGATGAGATGATGAAAACATTGCTGGAAAACGGCATTACATCTGCTATGATTGAAGCTGGGGGGAATATTGTCGTTTCAGATGCGCCACCAAAAGAAAAAGGGTGGAAGATAATCATTAACAATAAAGACTATTGGCTGAAAAACTGTGGGGTATCTACTTCAGGAGATATGTATCAGTTTGTAGAAATAGACGGAAAGAAATACTCGCATATAGTAGATCCTAAAACAGGCATAGGTGTTACCGAATTGCGTCAGATAACAATTATTGCTAAAGATGGTGCAAGCGCTGACTGGCTATCGACAGCAGTATATCTGATGGATAAAGAAAAAGGGAGACAATTGGTAAAGAAAATGAAAGCAAAAGCACCATAATAGCTATTGCTTTCCGTTTTTCAGTGAATACGTCAGTTTATTGATAGAAAAAACTTCTCTGTTTGATAAATTGTCCTTTCTGATGCTCTGATAACCATAAGCCAGAAAACTATGCCCATACCAGGCAATCAGATTAGTGCGGTCTGTATCTGTAATTTTTTCGTTATCCGAATTAGCTTTTAAATCAAAACTCTCTAAATCTTTTATTTTTTCGTCTTTTTTCACAACTACTGCTTTAATCAGGTCTTCGTTAGGATACGCCAGTATATGGAAATCATCCTGCTGGGTAATCTGCACTTTCGCATTCAGTTCACTGCCTTCAACATCTTTGAGTGCAACACTGTTATCCCACAGTAGTTTACCATTGTAGTCGAAACCACACAGAATAGCATGCGTATAGCGAAAATTGTTATACGAATCGTTGCCTATGCGATAGCTGCGCCAGTTATTAAAACCATTGTTGGCAGGTGTCTTATATTCAGGATAAAATACTTCGGCAATGACTATCCACCCCTCAGACGTAGAAACTATATCATGAAGCAATAATCGGTTACGTAGCTTTACTTCTTTACCTCTTTCTTTTTTAAGTCTTATTTTTTCCTTTATTTTTTCTTCTCTTTTCGGAGCCATAAAGCTGAAGAAATTCTGTAGTTCAGAAAAATCAATGTACTGTATTTTAGAATCATTTGATAGATTTTGCAAATAAATACCAATTGAAAGCGGCGAGCAACCCTCGGCATAATTTCCTAATAGTAATGGCGCACCATTATCTGTATTCAATATTTTGCCCGAAATAGGAGTTCTTTGCTTATCTCCTAAACCCATTGTTTTGAGGGGTTTGCCTTCATAAGAATAAGTTTTTACGATATACTGGCAATTTCTTTCATTTTTCAGCATCACATATATTACCTCATTTTGCGCACTTACATCCATTTCGCTAATCATCAGGTGGTTAGCATGTATTTCCGGTAATACTTTAGAAGTTTTATCGAAAAAACTGAACATCACTACTACGGGGCGGTCGTTGTATTTACCTCCTATAAAAGCCTTACTTTGCAGAACCGTAAAATGGTCTATATCCATATTGGTCAGCAAATTGCCTTCCACATAGGTTTTATCCCCTGTTTCTAAATCCAGTCTTAATACACCAATATCTGTTCTCTCTCTTTTCTTGAAAAGAATAAATAAAAAGCGGTCGTTCTGAAAGGTTTTGTTTAAAAGAAATTCCTCTTCCGGAACAAAATCAGCTTTCCACAATTCGGTAAGGGTACTATCGTATTTATGAAAATCTAACGTTATTTTCCGGCGGTACAAATCTTCTGCTGAATGAAATAGCAAAACACCATTTTCTTTCAGAGAAAACAGTTGATGGTCTTCTTCGGTATTGTTGTTCCGCTCAAACTCTATCCTTTTACCTTGAACCAATTGTGCAGAGATTGAAAAAGGTAGTAGTAGCAAAAAAGTAAAAATCAGTAAATAACGTTTATCTATGCTTTTCATAATAGCTAATCTTAAAATCGACGGGTTATGTCTCCTCGGGGTATTGCACCTCGTTTCCCTAACTCTATAACCCCTAAGTTAGACATTTTTCGATTATCTAAGGTAAATTTTAATAAAGTTTTTACTTTGTGAAAGCCCTCATTCCCTGCCGCTCCCGGATTCAGATACATCATATTATTCATTTTTTCATCACGTATTACACGCAGAATATGCGAATGTCCGCAGACAAAAATATCAGGTATTTGTTCTTTCAATTTTTTCTTTACTGCCGGATTATAATTCGGCGGTGCGCCCCCGATATGTGTCATCCAGATACTGAAACCTTCAAGGGTAAAAAACTGGTGTTCGGGTAACTGCCACTGTATTTCTTTTGAGTCAATATTGCCAAACACAAATCGGGTTGGCTTAAAGGTCTGTAATTGCTCTATAATTTTCACTGAACCCACATCGCCAGCATGCCATAGTTCGTCACAATCTTTGAAATGCTCAAAAACTTGTTCATCTAAATACCCGTGTGTATCTGATATAAGGCCGATATGGGTCATTACAAGTGTTATTTTAAGATTGAAGCATAGCTTTTCTTTGTAGTTCCCTCAGTTTAATATACTTCAGGCTCGCATAAACTGCCTGTGTAAAAGCCCATACAAAACCCGGGTATCCATTAAGAAAGTTAAGCCTGATAAAATATTCCACAAAAAACGTAACCGGAAACTTGGTAACTACTTTCAGTACAGAGGTTCGTTTGCCTTTTTTATAAAGTTCAATAGCGCTTCTGGAAGAGTAATCATTCATTTTCTGGAAAAACTCAGCCATATCAGAAAAACTATAATGCAGCATTTCGTTTTCTAAAATAAGCGTTTTCCCATCTAAAACTACATCTTCATGCACATCTTTATCATTATAATTCCCGAATTTTCTGTTGAATATTCTCAGGGTCGGGAGCTTTGACTCTCGGCCATATTTTAGTTTCTTACCTAAAAATATCAATATTCTGGGTACCATAAACCCCCGATACTCGGTACCTTCTACAACCTTTGCATCTATTTCCTGCTTTAATGCCTCTGTAACTACCTCATCAGAATCCACTACAAATACCCAGTTGTTGGTAGCTTGTTCTACTGCAAAGTGTTTCTGTTTGCCAAAGCCTGCAAATGTGTGGTGGTAAATCTTACAGCCAAACTCCTGGGCAATAGATAGCGTTTCGTCTGTACTGCCACTATCCACTATTACTATTTCATTGGCCCAGCCTGCTACTGCTTCCAGTACTTGTCTGATTGTTCGGGTATTATTGAAAGTAAGAATAACTACTGAAAGAGGCATTGGCTGTGTTTTTAATTCCAAAAGTAATATTGTTTGCAGTGCTAACATCGTAATTTTGCAAAAAAATGATTCATAATGATAGAAACCCACGCACATATTTACGACGAACAATTTGAAGAAGACCGAGATGCCATGCTCAGAAGAGCCTTTGATGCAGGCGTAAAACAAATCTGGATGCCCAACTGCGACCATGAAACCATTAACGGAATGTTAGCACTGGAAAATCAATATCCAGGTGTATGTATTCCCATGATAGGGGTTCACCCATGTTATATTAAAGAAAACTACGAGCAGGAGCTATATATAGTTGAAGCTTTACTTAGCAAAAGGCCTTTCCCGATGATTGGAGAAATAGGGATAGATTTCTACTGGGATTTAAACTACGTACCACAGCAGGAAGAAGCCTTTATTGCACAACTACGCCTGGCACAGCAATACAATTTACCTATCTGTATCCATTCACGTAACTCGAAAGATGGGCAATTAAACGCTATTGTGCGATGTATTGAACTGATTGAACAATTTGGCTGGAGCGATTTAAGAGGTATTTTTCACTGCTTTTCAGGCAATTTAGAAGAAGCCCAAAGAGTAATCGGTCTTAACTTTTTGTTAGGCATTGGCGGAGTAGCTACTTTTAAAAACGGAGGCATGGATAAAGTACTTCCTTCGATTGACTTAAAGCATATCGTACTCGAAACTGATGCGCCTTATTTAGCACCCGTGCCTCACAGAGGTAAAAGAAATGAGGTAGCCTATATAGAATTAGTAGCCCAGAGAATAGCCGAACTAAAGCAGGTATCTTTTCAGGAAGTAGTGCAACAAACTACTGAAAATGCTTTACATTTGATACACAAATAATACCTGAACATTGAACCTGAAACTCCTCTTACTGGGCATTTTATTTGCTGCCTCATGGGCTTCGGCTTCGGCAGCAGCAAAATTCGGACTTCGTTCTGTAGAGCCATTAGTGCTTTTTCAGGTACGCTTTCTGGCAGCAGGGCTTATTATGCTTGGCTATTCGTTTATCATTCAGAAAGACCGCTGGCCTAAAGGGAAAGAATGGAGAGAGCTAACCTTGTTTGGTTTATTAAACGTTACGCTTTACCTGAGTTTTTTTGTATTAGGTATCAAAGAGGTGGCTGCTGGTATTGGCAGCCTTTCTACAGCAACTAATCCACTATTTATCAGCATTATTTCAGCCTTCTGGATTGGGCGTCATGTAAAAGGAGCTGAGTGGATGGCTGTATTATTGGGTTTAACAGGCGTAGGCATTGCAACCTACCCTCTTCTTCAAAAAAGTTATGCTACGCCTTTGGGACTCTTTTATATGTTTCTGAGTATGATTTCGTACTCAGTAGGTACGCTTTATTATTCTAAAATAGACTGGAAGCTATCACGAACAGCTATCAATGGCTGGCAGGTGTTTTTAGGTGGCATGCTGATGCTTCCTCTCACAATTCTATTACATAAAGAACCTAATCTTTTCGACCTTAACTTCACATTATCAGTTCTCTGGCTGATATTTCCTGTTTCTATATTAGCCGTACAATTATGGTTATATCTGTTAGAAGTTGACCCTGTGAAAGCTTCTTTTTTCTTATTCCTCTGCCCTATCTTTGGCTTTATTTATTCTTATTTATTGCTTGATGAACCTATTACGTATCATACTTTTTTAGGTACTGCTCTGGTAATTATAGGGCTATATGTAGGGCAGCGTGAGAAAGCAACGCAAAAAAGTGGCAAGTAGTTTGCATAAAAGTATTTATGAGGTTTTTACATTTTAAAATCTGATATTTTCGTTAAGAGATAAGCTATTCGACTTAATTTATGAGATATACTATTTTTACTACCCTTGCTATCGCTACGGTTTTTTGCCTTTCGCTGATGAATGCTTGCAGCAAACAAGACCCAGTTGATTCAGTCATATCAAGCTTTGACTTAATACAGGATAAAATATTGACCAAATCGTGTGCAGTGCAGGGGTGCCATTTTTCTGAAAACGATGGTTCTTTTGCCCAACATGGTTTAGTATTAACCAAAGGCAAAGCCTACAATAATCTGTACGAAATTGAACCAAAAAATAATGAAGCCAGAGCAGATGGTTTAAAATTGATAAAAGCCTTTAATTCGCTGCAAAGTTTATTTTTTCATAAACTCAATTCAGACAACAGCCACCACGGTGGCAAAAATTATGGCAGTGTAATGCCATTAGGCAACGAGCCACTATATGCCGGGCAAATAGAGTTTATCAGAAGATGGATTGAAGCAGGGGCGCCTGAGAAAGGAAATGTAGCAGATGCCAGCCTGTTAGATGATACTACCCCAAGTAATACCAAACCGTTTGAAGCATTAGCCGCACCAGCAGCCGGAAATGGCTACCAGATGAAATTAGATAAGTTTGATGTTGCCCCAAATTTTGAAAGGGAGCTTTTTGTGAGAAAGCCTCTGGGAAATACTGAAACAGCCTATATAAACAGGATTCAGATAAAAATGCGCCCGGGCAGCCACCATTTTATATTATATGGGTTCAGAAATCCTGAAAATCTGGCTCCTTTAAATCAGGTTCGTGATTTACGCAACCCTGATGGGTCGCTCAATATTGTTACCTTTCAACAAATGGGTAACCATATTTTTAATTTTGGTGGAAGTGAAGCGAATATGGACTATACTTTCCCGGAGGGAACAGCAGTAGCGATAGCCCCTAATGCCACTTTCGACATGAACTCCCATTATTTTAACAAAGGTACCAGCGCCATTCCCGGTGAAGTTTATATTAATCTTTATACAACCAATAAGGCTAATGTAAAAAACACGCTGAAAGTGCTTGATTTAGCCAATAACAACCTGACGATTCCGCCCAAACAAAAAACGGTTATTTCAAAATCATTCACGTTTGATAAAAACATCAAAGTAGCCATGTTATTCTCCCATACGCATAAAATGGGCGAAAAGTTTGAAATACTCATCAAAGGCGGTAGTCGTGACGGCGAAGTAGTTTATACCTCCACCAACTGGGAACACCCCGAAAAGATTAACTATACACCTTATATCTCACTAAAAAAAGGCGAAGGACTCACCTCAAGAATCACCTACAATAATACAACCGATAAAACCGTAAGATTTGGTCTGACAACCGAAGATGAAATGGGGATAATTTTTGGGTATTATTTTGAGGAGTAAATCTATTTAGTGATTTAGCGATTGAGTGTTTTTGTCAGAACTGTGATTTAACTGATTAACCTGATTTCACTGAAAATGCCTATTGCATAGATTACAGGATAGAATTGATAGATTACAAGGATAGAAAGGTTTTAAAAAACCACAATACAAATCAGTGAAATCAGACCAATCAGTTAAATCACAGTTCAGACAAAATCACTCAATATCAAAAAAGCCTGAAAACACTCGTTGTTTTCAGGCTTTTTTAATTCTTCTACAATTCTACTTCAAATCACTACTAACCGAAAAGAGGAAGATTATCATTAAAATATCTAACACGGGCAATAAACTTACTTTAAAAGCAAAGTCATAATTGTGGCGTAAAAATGCTATCCACGAAACAATTTGTGAAAGGATAATTAAGATAGGTAAAGCAACAAGAGTTCCGAAAATCCACCATGTTCTTCTACTGGCACCTGAGTCAAATACAAAAGGAGACATAATTGCGCCAAATGCAGCAGGAATCAGTATGACGAGCATAATGATGTTAGCAATTAAACTACATGTTTTCATAAGGGGTTAGTATTTAAAGGGTAAGATTACCAAATATAATTTATTCTTCGTAAAAAATTTAGTATTTTAATAAAAAAAGCGTGTAATTTTAGCCTTCCAAAACTTTTATGCATAATCTATCACTGCTTCCGTCAATTCACTGGCCGAATTTTTTTTCGTCAATTATCGGTGGTTCGCTGTGGTCTTACTAACATTTACCAATGACCTCACAAACGAAATCTGATAAATTCCGTTCTTTGCTTTTATTATTCATCTTTTTCTTCTCTGGTTTTGCGGCCCTTATTTATCAGGTAATCTGGCAACGTTGGTTAGTATTCTATACCGGAATCAGTTCTGTTAGCATCAGCCTTATTGTATCAGCCTTTATGGCAGGATTGGGTTTGGGCTATTTAGCCGGAGGGCAATTAGCCGACCGTGCAGGCAAAAATCGTCCGTTATTATTGTTTGTATTAGCTGAGTCAGGAATTGGTCTATTTGCTTTATTCAGCAAAAGCATTATTTATGACTGGTTGTATCTGTCTAATGCGCTACAGGCCGGTTCTGACTTTCAGATATATCTTGTGCTTTTTCTGGTGCTGCTTTTCCCGACTTTTCTGATGGGGCTATCATTACCGCTCCTGTCTAAGGCATTTGAAGAGAAAACATCAGAAAATCAGGCTAACTACATCAGTTTGTTATATTTTACCAATACACTTGGGGCAGCTATAGGTACTTTTGTTACTTCTTTTGTGCTTATCCGTGTCATGGGTTTCGAAAATGCGGTTCGTTTAGGTGCTTTTTTTAACTTCGCCTGTGCCATTACATCCATTATTATTTACTATCTCGAAACTAAGCGTAAGGCAGGCAATCAGACCAAAGAAGAACCCATCTTTATACCTGATTCGCAAGCAAAAGGATTCTCGTGGAACCGGAACTTTCTCTACTGGATTCTTCAATACACCATGTCAGGATTTATGGCTATCTGCTTCGAAATCATGTGGTTCCGCATGATTGAAACCATGATGAAATCTATAGCCCTGACTTTTTCCATTATTTTAGCTATTTATTTAGGCATGATGGCCGTAGGTACTTATTTTGGGGTACGCTTTGCTAAAAACCATAAAGGCAATCGGTTAAAACTGTTCCTTAATGCGCAGTATCTGCTGTATTTTTATACCATCGGCTCAATCGTTATCTTACAATGGGGCGTCCCTGCCTTTCCGTTTTTATTTGATTATTTCAAAAGCTATGAAACCTCGTTTGCTACCAACATAGCCATTGCTACCATGTTCATCATTCCGATGTTTCTGATGGCTATTCCTACCTTTATTATGGGCTTTAGTTTCACTATTTCTCAATTAATTATTCAGGATAAGTTTGAAGAAGTGGGTCGTAAAGTAGGTTGGTTGCAGTTTATGAATATAGTCGGTTCAACTGCCGGAGCATGGTTTGTTACCTTAATAGGGTTCAATTATTTAGGTACCTCACTTACTATCAAGCTCATTAGTCTAATTGGTCTGGTTTATATTTATGTTTTACATAGGCATAAGTTCAATACGCTATTTATGCGCATAGGTATGGCTGCCGGGCTTGTGTTAGCTGTATTTTTATTACCCTCAAACGAAAAATTCTGGATGAAACTGGGTGGTATGACCAGCGAAAAAGATTTCATTATCAGAGAAGACGAAACTGCCTTGTCATTCATTAAGTCTTTCGGTGGCAATGCTTTTGTATATACCAATGGTCTGGGGCAAAGTATGTTTCCTTTTAATCAGGATAATACACATATTGTTTTAGGGGCTATTCCGGCCTTGATACACCCTAATCCTGAGGATATAGGCATTATCGGCTTAGGTTCGGCAAGTACACTCTACAATGCCGGAGGCAGAGAGGTTACTAAAAATTTAGATTGCTTTGAGGTCATTATTAACCAACCCGATGCAGTTTATGAATATGTAGAGCGTAGTGGAGACAGCTCGGTCTACTATATCATGAATGATAAAAGGGTGAATCTGATTTTGCAGGATGGCAGGTATTTCTTACATAGAAATGATAAAAAGTATGATATTATTGAAGCCGATGCCCTTAGACCTAAATCGTCTTATTCAGGCAATTTGTATTCGCTGGAGTACTTCAAACTCTTACAATCAAAACTAAAAGATGGTGGCTTGGCAATTACCTGGGGCGCAACCGAGCGTATCAAGAATAGTTTTCTGAGTGTATTCCCTTATACTTACGAATTTGGTGGCTTTATGCTCGTAGGTTCTAATAAACCTTTAGAACTCAACGAAGAAGAAATTTTAAAACGATTAGACGACCCATTCACTAAGAGCCATTACGCCCGTGCTAATATTGATGTACGTGCTTTATTGAGTAATACCTTGCAGAGTAAACGTGTTTTGCAGAATGGTACCACCAAAGTTACTAAAAACGTAAACTTAGATATGTGGCCTAAAGATGAATTTGACTTTGGCAGAATCTGGGCAGGTATTCTCAAAGAGGAGGAATAACAGGGAGTTTATATTCAAAAACCAAAAAAGCACGAAGCCTTACAACCTCGTGCTTTTTTTATATTCAATACGAAAAATTACTTTGCAATTTCCATATTCACTTCACGTGCATTGATGGTTTTGCCTTGCATTCCATCTAATACACGTTTTACATCTTGCTGAGGCACTTCTACAAAGCTGAATTTGTCATAAATATCGATTTGTCCGATAGCACGACCTGCAATGCGAGCTTCTGAAGTAATGGCACCTACAATGTGGTTAGGGGCAACGTTATCTTTACGGCCTAAGCTGATAAATAAACGTACCATGTCTGTTCTGCCTGACCCACGAGCGCCAGTTTCCTGACGTCTTTCTCTTGGTTCAAAACGACGTTCGCCACCACGTGGGTCTCTGTTACCACTTCCATACTCACGACGTCCACCGTCTCTGCTACCATAGCTACTACTTCTTGAATCTTTTCTGTCGAATCTTGAATCCTGCGTTCTTGGCTCACGATAGCTGTCAGATAATTGTGCATCAGAGAACTCACTCTTCACTGCACCTACCTGCATCTTAATCAAAGCTGCCATGATTTGAGCGTCTGAATAACCTTCTTCGCTCAATTCGCCCACAATATCTTCATAGAAATTATCGACACCCGAAATAAGTGACTCTCTTACTTGCTCTAAGAATTTACGATGACGAGTTTTTACCAATTCATTGAAGGTAGGAATAACTCCTTGTTCAATTTTTACTTTAGTATAATTCTCAATGTCACGTAAACGATATTTATCACGGCCAGAGATAAGCATAAAAGCTTTTCCGGTTTTACCTGCACGACCTGTACGGCCAATGCGGTGTACATAATATTCTAAATCCTGTGGTACATCAAAGTTAAATACTGCATCTACACCAGATACGTCGATACCACGGGCAGCAACGTCAGTAGCAACCAAAATAGTGGTTACCCCTGCACGGAATTTACTCATTACTTGTGTACGTACCTGCTGACGCATATCGCCATGAAGACCTTCTGCCGCATAACCACGTACTTGTAAATCACTAACGATTTCATCTACTTTCGATTTTGTGTTCGCAAACACCAGCATCAATTTCAAATCATGTACATCTATCAAGCGTGTCATTACCTCCATTTTCGCTTCTTTACGTACCGCAAAGAAAAACTGCTCAATGTTGGCATTTGATACTTCTTTCTTCAATGTCCTGATAATTTCAGGGTTTTTCTGAAAACGTTTAGTAATTGAAAGAATTTCAGGCGACATAGTTGCCGAAAACAAGATAGTCTGTCTTTCTGCCGGAGAAAAAGATAAGATTTTCTCAATATCTTCACGGAAACCCATGTTCAACATTTCATCAGCCTCATCAAGAATAGCCAATTTAATATTGCTCAATACTAAGGTTTTGCGCTCCATGTGGTCCATGATACGACCGGGTGTACCTACTACAATCTGTGAACCTTTTTTTAGTGCCAAAAACTGACGTTCGTAAGACTCACCACCAAAAATGGCAGCTACGTTCAATCCTTTTTTGTACTTGGCTAATTTCTGGATTTGCTCTTTTACCTGAAGTGCCAACTCACGGGTTGGGCACATAATCAATACCTGCGTATTTTTATCTGTTTCATCAACTGCTTCTATGGCCGGAATGCCAAAGGCTGCAGTTTTGCCTGTTCCTGTTTGCGCCTGACCGATTACATCGCCACCACGCATAACTACTGGGATTGCGGCTGACTGTATAGGTGTTGCATACTCAAAACCCAGTTCTTCGACCGCACGAAGAACATACTCCGAAAGCGGGAGCTCGGAAAATTTTACTACTTCCATCAAGGATAAGATATTTGTTAAGTCGGAACCTACACTGCCGTTCTCACGCATAACCGTGACTGCCCCGAATGCCGAAAAAATAATAAAGCGAACGATGAGAACCATCCGTTGCCTGCTCTGAAAGGAATTTGAAAGAAAGAGAAACTCTTTGTGTCGAATTTTTATTACTGCAGAGGCCCATACGGATGTGCCTTTTTAAAACTTTTGCAAAATTAATACAAATCTTACAATTTGGCAAGGATTTCGCAAAAATAATTGTATTTTTTTTAGAATAGTGATTTTCGGCACGCAAAAAATCACTATTCTAATATCAAATATTATTTATCCAATCAGTTGAGTTTGGTAATGGCCTGATAAACTAAAACTTTGAATTTTTCTCCTAAATCTCCATAGCTGTTAGGCACCTTCTGAGTCATAATCAAACCAATAATTCCTTCTTTGGGGTCAGCCCAGTAAGTAGTACCGTAATACCCTCCCCAATCAAAAGTTCCTTCTGACGGAGTAATTCTTGCTGCCTCAGCAGGAGTAGTTAATCCAAACCCTAAACCAAACTTTTTATGACCTAAACTAAGATCCCCAATCTGGTTATGAATCATCATATTTACCGTAACCGGGCTTAATAATTGTTGCCCGTTGTACTTTCCTCCATTCAACAACATTTGCAGAAACATAGCATAATCGGTAGCTGTAGAAACCAATCCTGCACCACCTGAAAAGTAAGTACCTTTTTTTGTAGGATAATTGCCTTGATTGCCTGTTACTTTCATTACTTTTTTATCTTTATCTTCTGTATTTAAAGCCGCCAGACGACCAAATTTAGATTCAGGCAGATAAAAATAGATATCGTTCATGCCGATAGGTTTGAAAACACGCTCACGCAAAAATGCGTCGAAACTCATGCCTGATAATACTTCTACCAGATAGCCTAATACATCGGTGTTTAAACCATAAGTCCACTTTTCGCCCGGATTATGCATCAATGGCATTTTTCCTAACCTGGCCATCACATCTTCCAATGTATAATCAGGCGTACCTATGCCGCTTGGAATTTTATTCTTGGCATAAATTGCCACGGCTTCTTTGGTACCAATACCTGCATAACTGATGCCTGAAGTATGTGTCAGCAAGTCTCTGACAGTAATTTCTCTTTTAGCAGGAACTGTCGTGTAGGTAGTATCTTTTTCGTTGAACTTATCTAATACTGTCGGATTTTTGAATGACGGAATATATTTAGAAATAGGTTCATCTAATAAAAACTTACCCTCTTCATACAACATCATTACGGCTACGCTGGCAATGGCTTTGCTTTGAGACGCAATACGAAAAATAGCATCTTTCGACATTGCTTTTTTAGTTGATAAGTCATCGTAGCCTAACCCTTTGTTATATACTATTTTGCCATTACGTACTACCAGTACTACTGCCCCTGCGGTATAAGATTTTTCAACGTATTCATTCACTACTTTGTCAATCCTTTGTAATCTTTTTGTACTCATGCCCTACTTTCAGGCGTTGCAGGTGTTAGGGTTTGAGAAAAGGAAAAATGAGTTAATAGAATAGTAAAAATAAGCGAATAAAAATATTTCATAGTATTTATAGTTTGAATAGACAATGTTTTTTAAAGTGTATTACTTCTGATTAGGTTTTGTAATAGCCTGATAAACCAAAACTTTGAATTTATCTCCTATGTTTGCGTAGCTATTGGGTATTTTCTGAGTCATAATCATACCTATAATTCCCTCCTTCGGGTCAACCCAATAAGCGGTACTATAGACCCCTCCCCAATCAAAAGTACCTACTGAAGGTGTCAGTCTTGCTGCTTCTGCTTCTGTAGTCAATGCAAAGCCTAAACCAAACTTTTTATTTCCCAGACTAAGATCTCCAATCTGGTTATGAATCATCATGTTTACAGTAACAGGGCTTAATAATTGTTCTCCATTATATTTACCTCCAGTGAGCAACATTTGCAAAAACATGGCGTAGTCAGTAGTGGTAGAAACCAATCCGCCGCCACCTGAAAAATAGGTACCTTTTTTCTTAGAATAGTTTCCATAGTCTAAGGTAACTTTCATTACTTTTTTATCTTTATCTTCGGTATATAAAGAAGCTAATCTATTAAATTTAGCCTCTGGCAGATAAAAATAGGTATCATTCATTCCTATAGGCTTAAAAATACGCTCACGCAAAAACGCATCGAAGCTCATTCCTGAAATTACCTCGACCAAATACCCCAATACATCAGTACTCAATCCATAAGTCCATTTCTCTCCCGGGTTATGTACTAAAGGGAGTTTTGCCAATCGGTTAATGGCATCTTCCAAGGTATAAAAGGGTGTATCGACACCACCCGGAATATTATTTTTTGCGTACATAGCTATGGCCTCTCTCGTACCAATACCTGAATAACTAATGCCTGAAGTATGTGTAAGTAAATCTCTGATAGTAATTTCTCTTTTAGCTGGAACAGTAGTATAAGAGCTATCCTTCCAGTTGAACTTGTCTAATACTGTCGGATTTTTGAATGAGGGAATATATTTGGAAATGGGGTCGTCTAAAAGGAATTTGCCCTCTTCATACAACATCATCACGGCAACGCTGGTAATGGCTTTGGTTTGAGAAGCAATGCGAAAAATGGCATCTTTTTCTATAGCTATCTTAGCTGATATATCATCATATCCATAACCCTTATGATACACAATTTTACCATTTCGTGCTACTAAAACAACCACTCCTGAAAGATAAGATTTATCAATATGTTCATTTACTACTTTATCTATGAGTTGCAATCTTTGCGTACTCATCCCCTGACTTTCAGGAGTACCCACGCCTAAAGTTTGTGAAAAAGAAAAATGATGAAACAGAATAGTAAAAATGAAAGTATAGAAGTATTTCATGCTGTTTATGGTTTGAATAGATTTGAAAACAAATATATCGTTTCTGATTGATTTTCAAATGTATAATGCAGACGCATTTTGCATATTTAAGAGTACATTTATCGATAAATGAAATCATAAATTATTCAGAGAATTTGAATACATTTGATAGACTAAATAACCCTATTCATGACTCATAAATCTTTCTTCGAAACCGATAATAAGCAACGTAAAATTTTCTTTCAGCAATGGTTGCCTGAGCAGGAAGCCATTGGCATTATTGCTTTGGTACATGGCTTAGGTGAGCATAGCACCCGATACACGCATGTAGCGGATTTTTTTACTTCAAAGGGTTTAGGTATGATAGCGGTTGATACTTACGGACACGGACAAACCACAGGCAAAAGAGGCCATGCTGACTCTATGGAGGCTTATATGGAACAAATCGGTCGTTTGCTTGCATTAGCTACACAAACTATACCCAACAAACCTGTTTTTTTATACGGCCATAGTATGGGTGGTGCTTTGGTACTGAATTACTTATTCAGATACAAACCTGCTATCAGCGGAGTTATTGCTACTGCTCCTGCGGTTCGTCCGGGTTTTGAATTACCTAAGCCATTGCTCATTATTGGCAAAATAGCCCGTGCCATTGCTCCCTCTTTTACACAAGCCAATTCGCTCGATTTGGAAAATCTATCGCACGACCGGGAAGTGATTGAAAAGTACAAAGCCGACCCTCTGGTACATAATCAGGTATCGGGTATGGTAGGTATTACACTGATAGAATGGGGAGAATGGCTATTGCAACATGCGAAACAAACACCGGCTCCTCTCCTGCTCATGCACGGAACACAGGACAAACTAACCAGTTATGAAGCCAGTAAACTTTTAGCTTCTCAACTCTCGGGCGATATAACTTTTAAAAGCTATGAAGGTCTTTACCATGAAATTCATAATGAATTTGAAAAACAGCACGTTTTTAATGATATGCTGGCCTGGATAAAAAAACATCTGTAATCCTTTTTTAGATTATACTCATAAACAGGCTTGGCATGCTATTTTTTATTAACTTTATAGGTTATTTCGTACAAACTCAGCTAATCCATAAATTAATTAATGAAACTCGCCATCAGTTGCCAACTTGATTATAAAATCGAATACCAGACTCCTCTTGTTCTGATGCTTCGTCCACGCAGTGGTGCCGGACAGTGGGTAATAAAAGAAGAATATTTATTAGAACCATCTGTACCTGTAACCGAATACACCGATTTGTATGGTAATCTCTGTCAAAGAGTATTTACCCCAGACGGCAGTTTCTCTATTAAAACTTCTGCCATAGTAGATGTTGCCGACCAGATAGATGTTGATTTTAGTGCTAATTTTGTACCTGTGCAAGAATTACCTGATGATTGTTTGATTTACATTTTACCCAGTCGCTATTGCGAATCTGATAAATTAGGAAATCTGGCTGCTTCTATAGTAGCACATGTAGAGACAGGATACGAACAGGTGGAAGCCATAAGAACATGGATTAACACTAATATTCGTTATGAATACGGGCATAGCAATGCTTCTACTTCGGCGCAGGATACAGCCCAAAGTCGCATTGGGGTATGCCGTGATTTTTCTCATTTAGGGGTTGCTTTATGCCGTAGCATGAATATACCTGCACGTTTTGTAGTAGGCTATTTATACGAACTAAAGCCAATGGATTTACATGCCTGGTTTGAAGCTTATTTAGGAGGACGCTGGTACACCTTTGATGCCACCCAGACTGAACCAAGAGGCAATAGAGTAGTGTTAGCTTATGGGCGTGATGCGGCAGATGTGGCTTTGGCTACACAATTTGGGAATATGGAATTACAGACTATGTGGGTAGCTGTAGAACCTGCTCCCGAACAATGATTTTCCTAAACACTTGTTGAATGTCTAAATTTAATATATATAGTTCTTCTGCGGGGTCTGGCAAGACCTTTACCTTAACCACCGAATACCTTAAATTAGTATTTCTCAATAGCGATAAGCCCTTTTATTTCAAACAGATTTTAGCTATTACTTTTACTAATGATGCGGCCACCGAAATGAAAGACCGTATTCTTCAGGCCTTAAAAGAAATAGCTGATACCGAGAACTTTAATGAAAAGTCGAAATCTTGGGACATGTTTCAGAAGATTGTAGAAGAAACTAATCTATCGGGCGAACTCATTCAGGAAAAAGCCGGACTTATCTTCAAAAACATCATTTTAGAGTATTCTGATTTTGCAGTAAAAACCATCGACAGCTTTGTTAATCAATTGGTAAACGCTTTTACCGAAGAATTACAATTACCTTTCAACTATGAGATTGTATTAGATACCGATAGGGTAATGACCGAAGCGGCTGAACGGCTGATTGAAAAAGCAGGAGATGAAGAATATGAAGAGATAACCCGCATTTTAGAGAGTTTCATAGAAGAAAAAGTAGGCGACGGCCAAAGCTGGAATTTTGTAACTGAAGAATTAGCCAGATTTGGCAATCACCTGATTAACGACCAGTACTATGCTCTATTAATAAAACTTGACGGACTTGCTGATAAAGATTTCAATGAAATAGCTGCCAATATTCATACCTATCTGAAATGGTTTGAAGATACGATTGTAGGTTTGGCTACCAAAGCTACCGAGTTGATTGAAAGTGAAGAATTGATTATTGATGATTTTACGCAAAAAGGGAAAGGTATAGGGGCTTATTTTTATAATATGCGCGAAGACTTTGAGAATGAATATTATTCTAAAAAAGACTTGTCGCCTAATACTTACCATTGGGCAGCCATCAGAGACGATAAATGGTATAGTGCTAAAGGTACGCCGCCCCCTATTCAGGCAAGTATTGATAACATTAAAGACGAATTGCGAAGCATTTTTTATGAAATGCAGGACTTTAAGGATAATCATCTTAAAAAATATACGCTCTATAATCTTATCAGACCCAACCTGCGCAAACTTGCGTTATTGAAAAAGATAAAGACCGAATTTGACAAAATATTAGGAGAAAAAAATCAGGTTTTTATTGCTGAGTTTAACCGTAAGATTCTGCATATTATTCTGTCAGAACCAGTGCCTTTTATTTATGAGCGAATCGGTGAGAAATACAAGCACATGCTGATTGATGAATTTCAGGATACTTCTGATATGCAGTTTTATAACCTGCTTCCGCTCATCGAAAACTCATTGGCAGGCAATAATTTCAACCTGATTGTAGGCGATGCCAAGCAGGCTATTTACCGATGGCGAGGGGGTAAAATGGAACTGATTGTGCATTTGTTTAAAGGCAATATAAGAGCACTTGTTGAGAATCCGTTGATACAGACACATCAGATAGACCAGTTTATCTCTATCGGGCACTATCTGGCACCTAAATCGCTCACAATCAATTACCGGAGTGCGCAGGAAATTATTGATTTTAACAATCGTTTTTTTCATGCCATCTTACAGATACATACCAATACTTTCCATTTTCTGCCCGATGTATATGAA
Organism: Emticicia agri; assembly: GCF_004168285.1. Classification (GTDB taxonomy): domain Bacteria; phylum Bacteroidota; class Bacteroidia; order Cytophagales; family Spirosomataceae; genus Emticicia; species Emticicia agri. The sequence continues at coordinate 43,510 of NZ_SEWF01000051.1, forward strand.
GATTTCAGGCAGGAAAAACCACCTAAATCGCTTACCGGAGGGCATATTCAGTTAGAGTTCTTAGAGTATGAGAAAGAAAATACGGCTATGCTTAATCGTACGCTTGAACTTATTCAGGGAGTTTTACAAGAAGGCTATAGCCAGGGCGATATAGCTATTTTATGTCGTCGGAACAAGGAATCTGCGATGGTAGCTAATTTTCTGACAGAGCAAGGCTACCAAATTATTTCCCGTGATTCTCTATTGCTGAAAAACTCCTCATCGGTTCGTTTATTAGTGGCTTTCATGCAGATTATCAATCAGCCTGATAACCGACTGGTAAAGTCAGAAGCAGCTTATTTATTCTACCAGACTATACTCAATCGTATTCCTGACAGCGAGGCCAATACTGAAATAGCGCAAGCGGTAGAAGCAAGCGACCCGATGATATTTTATCAGATTTTTGCTAAATACGGGCATCATCTTGACCCGATTACGATGATAAAATCAGGAATTTATGAGTTAGCTGAAAAAATTATTGATGCCTTTGATTTATTTAACCGTACTGACCACAAAAATTATCTGTTCAGATTTTTAGATGTGGTACTTAATTATAGCCTGAAAGAAAGCAATCACTTGCAGGATTTCCTGGCTTACTGGGAAGATAAAAAAGATAGTTCAACACTATCGGTCAAGTCTCCTGCCGAGCAGGATGCCATCACCATTACCACAATTCACCGTTCTAAAGGGCTCGAATACCCGGTTGTCATTATTCCTTTTGCTCATTGGCCATTAAAACCAATGAATTATACTGAAATGTGGGGAGACCTTGAAGTACTGGATTATGAAGAACTCTCTTCTAAATCTGAGAATGGCTTTGCAAGACTGCTTTCTTCGCCTATTAAATTCAGCGAAAAATTGAGTATGACCGACCTGATTGGGCAATATAATGATGAAATACAGGCAACTTTTCTCGAAAACCTGAATATGCTCTATGTAGCCTTCACAAGAGCTGCAGATAAGCTTTTTGTCATTTCTCAGAAAAACCATTATAAAAAAGTACAGGGAGTGGGAGAACTGATGAAAGATTTTCTGACGATGGAAGGGCTTTTTGACCCTGAATTAAATAGTTATGAAGTACATAAAGGCAGTTTCATTAAGAAACCAGACAATAAACCTTTGAACGAAGCTAAGATACAGTTAAACAGAATTATCAGCGAAGACCGGAGTGACCGCTTAAGGCTTAGAAGAATTTCTGAAAAAATATTTGATACCGAAACCCTTGAAAAGAGTAAAGATAAATACAATAAAGTGAGGGTAGCGTTTGCCAAAATCCGTACCCGGAATGATATACCTAATGCGTTAAGGGAATTAGAGTTTGAGGGAATCATCAGCCCCAAAGAAGGAAATACAATAAGAGAAGCGATTGAAACAATTATCAGCTTACCTCCGATAGCTCCGCTTTTTGACGAAGACCTGATTATTGAAAATGAAAGAGAAATCTTACAGCCCAATGGAGAAATAGTAAAACCTGACCGTGTAGTTATTAAAGACGATATGGTGTATATCATCAATTACAAACCCGGTCGTAGCAATGATTTTTTTCAGAAAGAGAGAGATATGAAAGAAATCCGGGATTTTGGCAGGCTTTACCAACAAATGGGTTCTGAAAAACTCCAATTGATGGTAGTCTATTTAGAATCTACAGATGTGATAAGTGTTTCGTTGTAGAAAGGACATAATAATGTGAATCAAGGGTTGAAATTATCAGAAACAAACAAGGAGTATTTTGTTAAATTGCAAAATGCGACCTTTACAATTAATACAAACTTACAGCCTTGTTTGTGAGTGCTATGATACGCACATGAGTTTACATTTCCAAAGACAGAGCAATAATAATTGTCCTGAATTTACAGACCAAGAGGCAATAACGATTTACCTATGTGGTATTTTCGAAGGCCATTATAGCCATCGCTCAACTTATAATTATATGGTCAATCATTGGTCATCATGGTTTCCAAAATTGCCGTCATATCAAGCTTATAATGCACGAATTAATGCAATATACTGGCATTTTGAGGTAATTATTTCCCATTTGATGAATCAAATGAATTTTAATGATTGCTATGATAATGTATCTTTGGTGGATTCATTGCCTATCATGCTTTCCAAACACCCTTATACAGCTAAAGTAGCATCT
>NZ_SEWF01000052.1 GCF_004168285.1 Emticicia agri
TTTAACTGATAGGGGTACAGAATATTGTGGTAATAGGGAGCAACACGAATATCAATTATATTTGGCTATAGAAGATATTGACCATACTAAAACTAAGGCCAAAAGTCCTCAAACTAATGGTATATGCGAGCGTTTCCATCGTACTATTCAGGATGAATTTTATGCGGTTGCCTTTCGTAAAAAACTGTATCATTCTTTATCAGAACTACAAAAAGACTTAGATTCGTGGCTGAATCATTATAATACTCAGAGAACTCATACTGGTAAATATTGCTATGGTAAAACACCAATGCAAACTTTTATGGATAGTTTACAGTTAGCTAAAGACAAGCTCTTGGAAGAGGTCTTTAAAATAAACATCTTAGAAGACAATAAAAAAATGACTGAAGTGCCAGTTCAGTCATCTAATCCAGAGTTTAACTGGAATGCTATTAATATGCTATCTGACAGTTAATTTTAGCACCCTTCTGTCAGATTAAGTCTTGTCTATTACAATTTATATATGCACTGCTTTAGAGTTTGGATGTAAACACCTTAGCCAATAATCAATTATTAATTTAATATCCCTTTTTGTATCTTCAAAGTCATGGCTTTTCTGAAAAAAACCTTGCACAGTTAATTTGGTATAAGCTTCCCTGATAAAGTCTTGATTAGCGGTCGTTGTATAAAAGATAAAAGGGATACTCTTTTCTCTTAATGTTTCACTACTGTCTATTTCTCTTTTTAGTTCTATGCCGCTTTGTAGTGGCAGATTAATGTCGCAAATGATAAGAAAGGGCTGTTGTTTACTTGACAAAATAAATTTCTTTGCATCCTTACAGTTATCAAACCAAATCAGAGGATTTTTAATGTTTAATTCAGACAATGCTTCTTCCAGAAAAGTCTTGTCATCAGTATCATCTTCTATCAGAATAATTGGTCTTGTTATCATGTGTGTATGTAGTTTACTTCAAAGGTAGCCAATATACGTTAATAAAAAAAATCTATCAATTGATAGACTTTTTCCTGACAAATAGAGTGATGGACTGAATTATACCATACTAACAATTTAAGTCTGAATTTGTTTTATAGTATTTTTTGATACATGTTTTATAATGAAAAAGCCTGTTATTTAACAGGCCCTTCAGTTAGAATAAATGTTATAAGTATTAAGGTAAAGAAAAATCGGTTGTAAAAATCATTCGATAAATATAGCTATATTTACTGTAATATTAGAAAAGAGAGTATAACTATTGTTTAAAAAATATTATAATGTTGGGTATAGTTTTGCAAGTTTAACTCTGGCATCCTTAGTTTTAAACTGCCAATTAGCACCTTTTTTGTTTTGATTTCTTTTGTTTACCCATTTTAGGACAACTTTTTTAACATCTTCTTTATCAGCAAATGGTCTGTCAAATTCCTGTCTTGTAATGACTGAAAATTCTATTTCTGCCATATTAAGCCAGCTACCGTGCTTTGGAGTATAAACAAAATTCATTCTATCCAAATAGGCTTTAGCTGTTTGGGCTGGAAAAACTGCATAAAAATTTTCAGGTTTGTGAGTTGAAAAATTATCCATTACCCATGTAACCATTTTCGCATTTTTATAAATTGTATCCATCAAACGTGCTATAAAATAGACCCAAGTGTAGGCTTTGTGGTCGTCTTCAACACTCATTTCTCTGTAACCCGCCAAAGGTTCAAAAGCAATAAAAAGTTCAGCGACCCCTTTTCTTATATACTCTGAATCTTGATAGTGCTTACCATCTTGTCCTATAAACTTCTTATAATCTATAATTTGCTTAGGTGATTCATCTTTACAAACAACAGGATACATTGGGTCATATTCTCTCTGATAAACATCTAAAACCCGTTCCATTTGACATACAAACGCAGCACTTTTTTCAGCAGGTATTACCCATTGCTCTTTTTGGAAAGGCTTAAGCTCATTTTTTTTATAATTCTTCCTACCATTGTAGTGGAGATATGCTCTACTACCTGCATTTCTATTAATTTATGTGAATAAGGGGTAAAAAAGCAGACATAAAATAAAAAATGTTAAGATGTTATGCAACTAACACTTATCTCTCTTTACTATTATGTCTGCGAGTGCTATAATAGTACATTGCGTTGGCAAGTCCAACGATTTAGCAACAATTCTTATCAAGGCCACATCACAGATGAGGAAATTATTACGATTTATCTGTTTTGTGTAGGTTTTCAAGAAAAAATAAAGCTAAAATCTATGCACAAGTATATTTTAAATCATTGGCAGAGTTGGTTTCCTGCTTTACCCTCTTATCAAACTTTTGTCAATCGTTTAAATCGCATTTCTTTTGTGTTTCCAGGTTTGGTGGCTTCCTTAATAGAAAATCTTGATACCGTTGTCTCAGATTTGCCTATTGTTTTGGCTGACTCGATGCCTATTATCACTTGTTCTGCCAAAAGAAAAGCAAGAATTGCACGTGATATAGTTGATAGAGGTTTTTGTTCTACAAAGAACCTACATTATTTCGGTGTAAAATTGCACTTAGTAGCCAAAAGTAGAATAAACACTTTACCAATGCCTGAATATATAGGCATTACGCCCGCATCAACTCATGATTTAACAGCTTTAAGACCTATTTTAGCAACCATACAAGATCGGGTTATTGTAGCTGATAAAGCATACACTGATGAAAATTTAAACCAAAAATTACAAAATCAGCATAACTCACAAATAATTACGCCAATAAAAGAAAAAAGAGGAACACCATTGATTCTTAAACAATTTGACCAAGCATTTAATGATCTGTTCTCAACAGTAGTCTCATCAATCAGGCAACCTGTTGAGTCTTTCTTTCATTGGCTTCAAGAAATAACAAATATTCAGATTGCATCCAAAGTACGTTCGAGTTCAGGCCTTATTATTCATATTTATGGGAAAATAGCTGCTGCCCTTTGTTCTTGGATGATAGTTTAACCCCTTATTCACATTAGTGGTAAAAGCATACATTGATTTTTTGAATGAAGATGAATCTTAACCTTCTATTAATTTAAAAATATGACGGCGCTAGTAGAGTTAGAAATGTTACTTAATGATTTAGAAAGCTGTATATATTCAGTTGTTTCCACCGACATAAAAAAACAATTAATAGATAATGATTGGAAGTCTTTCCCTGATAACGTTTTTGAAAAAAAAATTAATACTAGAATTTTTAGAATTTATTTTGATGAAGTACGAATGTTTCTAAAAGTAAATCTAATATTTTATGATATTAATGAACAATATTTCTTTAGGAGTGAGGACGGAAAAAAAGAAGAGTGGGCGAATTTTAATAAAGCCTTTTATGAAATAAATGATTCGTTAAGAGTTAATGAAAATTACAAATTAATAGTTTTAGATTCTTGTTATTCAGATGATGAAGATTTGGGTGAATTCAAATATGCTTATCATTTGTACAAACAACAATTTATTGTGGGTATTCAACAAACATACTCAAACGAATATTCTAATCCATCTATTGTCTCATTAATATTGTTAGATAAAACACATGATAAGTTCCCTGTTGATATATTCTAAAGTAAATCTGCAACCATTATCAAGCTAAGTAGGTCAATAAAATTAGTTTAGATTATTTTGTATTTTTAGCCTATGGGACGAGTAAACACACCAATCTTATCAATAGAGGCTAAACTTGCCTTAGAAAAAGGATTTAAAACAGGCAAAACCCTCGTTTTTAGAGTCAGATGCCAATTAGTTCTTCTTAAATCAGAAAACAGGAAGTCAAAGGAAGTTGCTAAAATTGTAAAAATGATGGGAACAAACCACCGAAGGTGGTGCCAGCCAGATTTTCTATAACAAAATAGCAGGCGGCAAGGTATCAGACAACCAATTGCTCAACGGCTCAGACTACGGCCAGAACGCCACCAGTCTCTTAATAAACGGCAAGTTGTTAGTGGCTTATGAGGTTGCTAAACCTAACGCCAAGACCGGGTTGAGTGTTCGAGTGGTGGAGTAGGGGTGATTGAAGAGGTTTTGATTGTAAGAACGATTCCTCAAAATTAAAATGTTTCACCAATTGCAACGGTGAGCCGTTTTAAAAACGGCTGACACACCGACTGATTATAGAATCAGCCGAACAGAGACTAATTAAACAACCAAGCGAATAGAGTTTTTGTGATATAGATATGCCGCGCCTAAGTGCTTGGCTAAGAATATGGCTGCGACATCATTATTTGTTAGATTCTTTTGTTGAATTTTTTAGTGTAAGACAAGATAGGCGTGCCATGCCCTTTTACAGACGAGTAGAGGCACGGTCGGCGCACGATGACACGCCGGGGTGATTATTCTTTTATTCTGGCTACGAAGATTTCTGTTCCTCCGGTACTATTGAGTTTGTTATTACCGAATTTTGCACTATTCTGAAAATATCTTCTAATTCTGCACTTGTAACACTTGTATTTTCCAAAAGATGTGGTTTCAAAAAAAATGGCTACATAAATATTCCAATTGATACCAATTAATTACCGATTCGTAGTCCGTTCTTTGAGTTGCCCATAACTATTATGGTATTCTTTCCCTTTCTTGGGGTGCGTGAATTTAATGGCTGACCAGACAGCGTTGACACTCAATGCTGTGCTTTCAACCAGACCCGATTCGTAACCAATGCTGATGACCTTGGTAATCGACAGGTCGGTGCCTAATTGTTTGTTTTTAGGCCACGAAACCCACAGCATACCCTCTAATTTCAGATGAGGTTTGAGCTTGGGAAACTGCGCTCTGAATTCTTCCTGACTCCTGACAAACAGATGAATATAATCAAACTCGCCTGTCGGTTTGTCGGTGCTCTCTATCTCAGGCAATTGCATGGCTTCTATGGCTTCGGTGGGAGCGTTGATAAACAGGGCTTTGCTATGGGGTTTGATACCCATCTTTTGTGCGACTGTGCGTGTCATAGTTGTATGGATTTTAGCTCGTTTTATAAACTGACTGAAAGGGAAAATTGTTTGCCTCGGGTTACGTTTAGCTACTGTTTACCCGCCCAAAAACGGACAGGCAACTGTACGATTTCGGACAGTTGATTTTTGCCAAACCTCTCAGATTGTGCTTCTGACGGGGTTTTTGAACTTGGCACTGCATTTGTTTAGCAAATATCAATGAAATACATGTGGGTTTAGCTTAGGAGATAGATTTGATAAACCCGGCCTGATTTGTTTAGCAAATATGAATGAAATAAATCCGGCAGGCTTTATGAATGAGTTGATACATTCGGCTTTATTTGTTTAGCAAATGATAATGAAATAACCTGATTAAATACAGATACTATGGGACGACCCTATTTAGGAGAATTTGAGGAACTGGTTTTGCTGACTGTAGCCGTGCTGGAAGGGGGTGCATACGGGGTTACCATTGCGGCTGAACTCAAAAAACGTACCGACCGTGCAATTACGCTTAGTGGGGTGCATATTGCCTTGTACCGACTGGAAGAAAAGGGCTTTGTGAGCTCGGCATTAGGGGGAGCTACTAACGAACGCGGTGGTCGCCGGAAAAGATTATTCAGTATTACTGGCTTGGGCAAACGTACATTAGATGAGATGCGCCAGGTTCGGAACGAACTATGGAGCGCTATTCCGAAAATTTCATTTAGCTAAATTGTCGAATGTCAATTGCAGATTGTCAATTGGTTTAACTTCATTCGACAATCTGCAATTGAAAATTGACAATCACAAAATAGATTATGAAAAAGCAAAAACCTCTAATACCACAGCCACCACGATGGGCAGATAAACTGCTTGCATCGGTGCTTCCTTACGATTTGTTTGAAGAACTGCAAGGCGATATGCACGAGCAGTTTGAGGTGCAGGTGGAAGAGGTAGGCCTGACCAAAGCCCGATGGCTCTATGTGTGGGAGGCTCTCCGGTTTTGCCGACCTTATTTTCTGAAACGTCGCCTCTCTGCACAGGCTGATACGATGAACAACTATTACTTTTTAATAAACCCCTATATGATACGCAATTACCTGAAAATCGCCTGGAGAAACCTCTTGAAAAACAAGACCTTTGGTGCTATCAACCTATTTGGTCTGGTAACCGGGCTTACCACCTGCTTGCTGATATTTCTGTATGTGAATGATGAATTGAGCTATGACCGCTACCACGAAAAAGCAGACAGAATCTATCGGATTGACAATGAACTGAAATTTGCCGGTAATTATTTTGATTTAGCTGTGGGGCCGCCACAGATGGGGCAGGTATTTAAGGCGTCTTTTCCTGAAATAGAAAATTATACACGCCTGCGCTGGAAAGGTACTGTTTTATTGAAGAAAGACGGACAGGTGCGTCCGGTTGACCGTGTAGCTTATGCCGATTCCACGTTGTTTAATATTTTCGATTTTAAGTTTTTATCCGGTAATCCGGCAACGGCGTTAAATGAGCCAAATGCCCTGGTGTTGAATGAAACACAGGCCCTGAAGTTTTTTAACAGCACCAATATAGTTGGGCAGAGTTTTGTAACCGATAGAAAAACTTATAAAATCACGGGCGTTATTGAGGATATGCCTAAGCAATCGCACTTTGATTTTGATGTATTTGTACCCATGGCCGACGACGAAGACAGTAAGGCTACTACCTGGTTGAGCCAGAACTATAATACCTATATTGCTGTACGTAAAGATGCCAATCTGGCGGTTTTGCAGTCGAAAATGTTTAAGCTGAATCATGAAAAATTAGCATTAGAATTAAAAGCAGTTATTAACCAGACTTTAGAAGATATGTTGAAATCCGGCGGGGCTGCTAATATAAGCCTGATGCCGCTGACAGATATTCACTTAAAATCTAATAAAATAGGAGAACTCAATGGCAACGGCAACCCTGATAATGTGTATATTTTTTCGGTAATCGGTTTTCTGATTCTGCTGTTGGCCAGTTTCAATTATACTAATCTTTCTACGGCCGTGGCTACTAACCGGGCCAAAGAAGTAGGCATGCGCAAAGTGATGGGCAGCACCAAACTAAGCATTGTTGCCCAGTTTTTGTCTGAGTCTCTTGCACTTTCGTTTATTGCCTTGTTTGTCTCGTATGCGCTTCTTTTTGTACTGCTGCCTTCGTTCAACGAACTGGCCAATAAATCCTTATCGTTTCAGCAGATTCTGCAACCGAGGCTAATTTTGTCATCGTTGTTATTGATGCTTGTCTTGTCTTTGTTTTCTGGTGCCTATCCTGCCTTTTTCATTTCTTCATTTGTACCCAGCCAGGTGCTGAAAGGTAAAATTTCTAAAGGCTTTAAGTCAGGTTGGTTCCGCAATTCACTGGTGGTATTTCAGTTCAGCATTACCATTATTCTGCTGGTTGGTACTATTATCATTTATCGTCAGTTAGCATTTATCAAGCAAAAAGATTTAGGGTACAACCGTGAGCAGTTATTGACCTTACATAATATCGGGTCATTAGGAGACAAGGCCGTAAGTTTTAAAGATGAGTTATTAAATATATCGGGGGTTGAAGCGGCCTCTATGAGTGGTTTCCTGCCTGTTAATTTTAACCGCTCAAGTAATACTTTTTTAAACAATCCTACCGGAAGCCTTGAGGGGTCGGTATCGATGCAGAACTGGACAATTGATGAAGATTATATTCCTACACTCGGAATTAAACTCTTGAAAGGAAGAAACTTCTCGAAAGCGTTCAGCACCGACACCACCGCCGTTATTCTGAATGAGGTAGCTGCTAAAAAATTTGGGGGCGATGCCATCTTAGGACAGAAAATTTATACCCTCAACGGTATAGAAAATAAAGAAATGATAAGTTATACGGTGATAGGCATTGTTAAAAATTTCAATTTCAGTAGTCTGAGAGAGGAGGTTACGCCATTATCTTTTCTTTATGGCAAAGACAGAGGCAGTATTACCCTGAAAGTTTCTTCGCAGAACCTGCCGGGCTTAATCAGTCAGATAGAATCTAAATGGAAAGCCCGTATACCTGAACAGGCTTTGAATTATAGTTTCATGGACGAAGACTTCAACCGTCAATACGAATCCGACCGGAAGACAGGCAAAATTGCTACCAGTTTTTCTGCCCTCGCTATTCTGATAGCCTCCTTAGGTTTGTTAGGATTGGTACTCTATGCGGTAGAGCTTCGTACCAAAGAAATAGGTATCAGAAAAGTATTGGGGGCGAGTATCCAGAATGTATATGCCTTGCTGACAAGAGAGTTTTTAGTATTAGTTATCGTGGCTATGGTAGTGGCTTTTCCGGCGGCTTATTACCTGATGCAAAGATGGCTGAAAGATTTTGCGTATCGTATTGATATTGAATGGTGGGTGTTTGTAGCGGCCGGAGTATTTACTATTAGTATTGCCTTGCTAACAGTAAGTTTTCAGGCCATTAAAGCTGCCACCATGAATCCGGTGAAGAGTTTGAAGAGTGAGTAGAGAGCAAGGGGCTAAGGGCATGGTGCATGGGGTGAAACCGAACAGCCTGCGTGCCACGCTTCTACTCGGAAGAATACGTGCGTGGCACGCTTAGCTTGGGAATCAATCCAATAAAGAGTTTGAAATTGTCTGAACTGTGATTGATTATCTGAACTATGATTGATTGTCTGAACTTTGATTTACCCGCGCGGCGTCCGCTGATTTTGTGATTTCACTGATTTAATATATTGTCTGAACTGTGCCGCGACGTGTACCGTTTTAACTGATTATAATGATTTAACTGATGTTTTTTGAAGAAAATTTTGTCAAAGCTGATTTTGAATCAGTGAAATCAGGTCAATCAGCTAAATCAAAGTTCAAGACAAAACAAAAAAATGAAAAACCAACTAAACATATCACCCCCTAAATGGGCAGATAAACTGCTTGCATACTTTCTACCAGAAGATTTGGCGGAAGAACTGCAAGGCGATATGCACGAGCAGTTTGACGTGCAGGTGGAAGAGGTAGGCCTGACCAAAGCACGTTGGTTGTATGTGTGGGAGGTGCTGCGGTTTTGCCGGCCTTATTACCTGAAACGTCGGTTGTCGGCGAAAGCTGATGATTTGAATACTATTTATACTTTAATTAACCCCATTATGTTAAGCAATTACCTTAAAATCGCTTTTCGCAACCTGATGCGTGCCAAAAGCTATATGTTTATCAATATCAGTGGTCTGGCCGTAGGAATAGCCGCTTGCACGCTGATTATACTGTGGATACAGGACGAGTTACAATACGACCGCTTTTACAGTAAAACCGACCGACTGTATCAGGTTTATAACAAAGATATTTTCAGCGGCACACCGCAGGTATGGGAGGCAACCCCAAGACCTTTGGGGCCGACTCTGAAAGAGAATTATGCAGAAATAGAAGAAACGTCAAGGTTTCGTTCTACAGGATTAACCCTGAGCGTAGGAGATACAAAAATGAATGCCAATGGGGCTTTTGTTGACCCTTCGTTTCTGAGTTTATTCGATTTTCCGCTTAAATCGGGTCATGCACAAAGTGTGCTGGCAGGTAATAATGGCATTGTGATTACCGAAGAACTGGCCGAAAAATTATTTGGTACTACAATGGCTATAGGCAAGGTGGTTCAGGTTGATAACAAAGAAAGTTTTTCAGTTACGGGTGTACTCGAAGATTTACCCGATCACAGCAAATTCGGAAATCTGTCTTATTTATTGCCTTACAACTATTTCGTGAATCTCGGTTGGGGGTCTGATGCGTGGGAGTCGAACAATGATATTACCTATGTGCTATTAAAGGAGCATGCAGACGAAGCATTGGTAAACCAGAAAATTAAAAGTGTAACCGCCGAACACCTGAAAGGGATTTTAGACGATGTAAAGAATCGTCAGATTTTCCTGCATCCGGCCAGTAAATGGTATTTATATTCCAAACAGGAAAACGGACAATTGGTTGAGGGGCGCATTGTAACGGTGCGTTTATTTGGCCTCATTGCCCTATTCATCTTGCTGATAGCGGCAGTGAATTTTATTAACCTGAGCACGGCAAGAAGTGAGAAAAGAGCCAAAGAGGTAGGCGTAAGAAAAGTAGCAGGTGCACAGAAACTATCGCTCATAATCCAGTTTATTGGCGAGTCGCTGTTGCTGACTTTTTTTGCAGGATTTTTTGCCTTACTTATTGTTGTGTTGAGCCTGCCAATGTTTAACCAGTTGACAGGTAAAACACTTTCTTTAAATGTTACTTCCGGTTATTTCTGGCTTTCTGCTATAGGAGTTTTAGTATTTACAGCTTTACTTGCTGGATTTTACCCTGCTTTTTTTCTCGCCAATTTTCAGCCTTCAAAGGTACTGAAAGGCATGCTACGTTCGCAGAGAGCGGCTTTTACGCCCCGTAAAATTCTGGTAGTAGTGCAGTTTACTTTTGCCATTGTGCTGATTGTTTCTACCTTAATCATTAGTCGGCAGATTGATTATGCACAGAACCGGGATAAAGGTTTTAACCAGACAAATCTGATTTTTACTGGGCTGTCGGGTGAGTTAGCCTCGCATTATGAGGCTCTGCAAAAAGAACTGATAGAGAGTGGTGCGGTGGTATCTATGGGTAAATCATTAGGGCCTATTACGAGTGTTAATCTACGTCAATGGGGGGTAATGTGGCCGGGTAGCACACAAAGCGATAAAGATATTGAGTTTGACAGATTCGGGACTGATGCCAATTTTGTAAAAACAACGGGTACGAGTCTGGTAGCAGGCAGAGAAATTGATGTCCGTCAATATCCTACCGATTCAACGGCTGTGCTCTTGAATGAAACGGCCGTGAAAACCATGCAACTTAAAAATCCGGTAGGCACAAACATTAAATTCGGTAATACCGACTGGCACGTGGTAGGCGTAGTGAAAGATTTTGTTTATGCCTCTCCTTTCGATCCGATTAATCCGGCTTTGATTGAAGGCCCCGGTGGCCCGATTGGCTTGGGCTGGCTGAGTATCCGTCTGAATCCTGCTAATCCGATGGCTGATAATGTGGCAAAACTTGAAAAGATTTTTACCAGATACAACCCTGCCTATCCGTTTGAATACCTGTTTGCCGATGAATCGTACAAAGCAAAATTTGCTGACGAGCAACGGACAGGCACGTTAACAGGTCTTTTTACCGGACTTACCATCTTCATTGCCTGTCTGGGCTTGTTCGGGCTGGCTGCTTATACAGCCCAGCAACGCACCAAAGAAATCGGTATCCGCAAGGCTTTAGGTGCCCCTGTGTTTAGTGTTGTGCAGTTATTAACCAGAGATTTTATCCGGCTGTTGTTGGTTGCTTTTGCCATTGGCGCACCCATTGGCTGGTATATCATGGAGCAATGGCTGATAGATTATAAATATCGTATCAGCATAGGGGTAGGGGTATTTCTCACTACCCTCATATCGGCTATCATCATTGTATTGGTATCAGTCAGTTTTCAGGCCATTAAAGCGGCATTAGTTAATCCGGTAAAAAGCCTTCGGAGTGAGTGAGCATAGGGCAGGGGGCATAGGGCATGGGGCAGAGGGCATAGGGTTTTGAAACTGAAAAGTGCGTGGCTTGCGTGTCACGCCTCTACTCGGAAGAGCATGAGCGTGGCACGCATCAGATGAGGAAATGCGACAGCCATTGCTGTAAAATGAAAATGTAAAAAAGTAATTGCGAAGCAGGAAGGAAATTAATTAACAATATTTTACCAAAGAGTAACTCGGAACGCCCGAGGCTCGGTTGTATAGCTAAAAAGCTCCGTGAAACTCTGTGTCCTAAACTTAGTGCTACTCCGTGGTTTAAAGGTTAGTAGCAATTAATATCTTCTCTTTAATTAGAAAGTTTCTGATTGGGTGTAGTCTGTATCTAATTAATAGAATGATTTTGCTAACTTTAATAAGCTTACTGTAATGAATTACCCATTCAGTCGTCTATTAAATAATCACTCACTCACTAAATTATGATACGCAATTACTTTACTATCGCCTGGCGGAATCTGATTCGCCATAAAGCCTTTTCAGCCATCAATATTTTCGGATTAGCCATCGGCATCAGTTGTTTTATGCTCATTGCTGTATTTGTGTATAATGAATTGAGTTATGACAGGCACGTAATTAATGCAGAGAAAATCTATCGGGTCAACTTAGCAGTTACCGGAAATGGAAATGTTGCTACGTACCCCAATGCAGATTATGCAGTAGGAGAGGGCATGAAAAATACATTTCCTGAAATTAAAGATTTTACGAGGGTTTCACCAGCCACTGATTTTATCAAATTTGAAAATAACCATTTCAAAGAAACACATTTAGCGTTTGCCGAAGCCAATTTTATGCAGATGTTTTCTATCCCACTCATAGAAGGCAACCCTGAAAAAGCTTTGGTCGACCCTAATAGCATTGTGATTTCGAAAGCTATGGCGACCAAATATTTTGGTAGTCAAGACCCTATCGGTAAATCGCTGGCAGTAGGCGCGCAACAAACAGCCTATAAGGTAACAGGTGTGTTCGATAAAGTGTCTGACAACTCACATTTTCATTTCGATGCTTTTTTGAGTATGTCAACCTGGCATGTCAAAAATCCTACCTGGAGCAATTTAGGTCCACATACTTATATTGAATTACACAAAAATGCCGATGCCAGCAAGTTAGAAGCAAAGTTTCCGCAATTGGTAATGAAATATGTAGTACCGGAAGTGCAACGAGATATGGGTATTAGTCTGGCCGAAGCTCAGAAATCAACAGAGACTTTCCGCTTTTTGTTACAACCGCTCACCGACCTGCATTTATATGGAGATACGAAATATGAATTAGAACCGGGTGGCGATATACAATATGTCTATATATTTTCGGCTTTGGCTATATTTATTCTGCTTTTGGCTTGTGTTAATTTTACCAATTTATCAACCGCACAATCGGCTAAACGCTCTAAAGAAGTAGGTATCCGCAAGGTATTGGGTTCTATTAAAAAACAGTTGGTTTGGCAGTTTCTGGCAGAATCTATCCTGCTCACTTCTTTTGCCATGCTGTTTGCCTATCTGCTTATCTTCCTGTTTCTTCCCTATTTCAATCAGTTGGCAGATAAGCAAATGAGTTTCTGGTTTTTCCTTGACTACAACGTGGTTGCCGCACTCTTTTTAGTAAGTTTTGTGTCTGGCATTATTGCAGGTATTTATCCGGCTTTTTTCTTGTCGTCCTTTGGCATCATCAAGACTTTGAAAGGGGTATTATTTGCCGATGGTAAGCAGAAAAGACCTTTACAGAGCAGCCTGATAGTATTCCAGTTTACAGTTTCTACTTTGCTGATTATTGCTACCATTGTAGTGTATCAGCAACTGCAACATATGCAGAATAAGAAATTGGGATATGATAAAGACCAGGTGATATTCATGCCCGATACACGAGTATTAGGCAACAACCAGATGGCTTTTCAGGAGCAGTTGAAACAGGATAACCGGGTGGTTTCGGCGAGTATATCACGGATGGTGCCGGGCAATAATAACCTCAATGGAACACAGATATATCCGAAAGATGAGAAAGGCAACGGCGTGGAAATTCATATTGATATTTTTAATGTTGATTACGACTATATCAATACCCTCGGCATGCAAATAAAGCAGGGACGTGCCTTTTCAAAAGCGTTTTCAACTGATTCGGCAGGGGTAATTATCAATGAATCTGCTGTACGTGAATTAGGCTGGAAAGGCAAAGACCCGATAGGCCGAAGCATTGTGCGGTCAGGTCAGAAAGAATTCAAGGTATTAGGTGTGGTGCAGGATTTCAATTATACCTCAGTCAAACAAAAAGTGGCTCCGGCTATGATGATGCTTGGCAGAAACTATGGGGGCATGGTTATTAAAATCAATACAAAAGATGTAAATGGTTTTCTGACCGACTTGAAAAAACAATGGGATAGTTTTAATCCGGCAGGGCCGATAGAATACTATTTCTTAGATGAAAAATTTGCGGCACTCTACGCCAGCGAGCAACGTACGCAACAGATATTCTCGGCTTTTGCCGTACTGGCCATTGTTATTGCCAGCTTAGGTTTATTTGCGCTGTCAACCTTTATGATAGAGCAACGTAAAAAAGAAGTAGGTATCAGAAAAGTATTAGGTGCTTCGGTAAGCGGTATTGTGCAATTGCTCGTAAAAGATTTCTTAGTGCTGGTACTTATCTCTATTCTGGTTGCCTCTCCTTTAGCATGGTATGCCATGAACCAATGGTTACAAGACTTTGCTTACAAAATTGATATACAATGGTGGATGTTTGCACTGGCAGGCATATTAGCCGTAGCTATCGCCCTATTTACCGTTAGTTTTCAGGGTATCAAAGCGGCATTAGTTAATCCGGTGAAAAGTTTAAAGAGTGAGTAAGCAGAGAGCATGGGGCATGGAGCAGAAGGCATGGAGCATAAAGGGGTTATAGGAGAACACGTTGGAGAAAAGAAAGAAGAATTTTTACTTTTCTCTATGCTCTCTGTCTCATGCTCCATGCCCTCTGCACCCTGCCCTTTGCCATTTTGTATTTTTTAAATTTTTTTAATAATTTCAGCGGGGTTTCATAATTATTTAATTTTAATTCAGTTATATATGAGTATTTTAGCGGACTTTTAGTTAAAAAGTAAAATAAATTGTAATTAAAGCAAAAACCCCCTTGATTTAGGGGGTTTTTTGTTTTAATTACAGCCATGCATTCAAGAGAAGCCAAACTAACTCAAATCACCAATTGGGCAAAAGATAATCCTGCCATAAGCGTAGTGCTTTTAACAAGCTCTTTGGCGAACCCTGATGCGATTAAAGACTATTTTCAATTGCCTTAGAAAACAATATCCGTCAATACCTCACTTTTGTGAAAGCCATGAAAAAAGACGAAGTTTAAAGCCGGAACTAACGCTAATTATCATGTCTGTTACTCCCAATCTACGCCAGTTATACATGCCCGTACAACCTACGGTAAGACAGGCAGGGGCCAATGTAGTATATCAGGAATTTCTGCCCGATGAGCGTTTGCTGGCCTATATTTATTGCTATTGGGAATTGAAAACGGTGGAACCGCTACAAGAACCGTTTCAGTACAGAGTGGTAGCCGATGGGTGTATTGATATTTATTTTGAGTTGAGTACTCCGGCCGATGCCTTTGTGATGGGCTTTTGTAAGAAATACACCGAGTTTCCGTTGGGGAATCAGTTCCATTATGTCGGGGTCAGGTTTCTGCCAACCATGTTTCCACAGTTGTTTGCCATTGATGCGGCCGAACTGAGTAACCGATATTTACCATTGGCCGAAGTGATACCGCAGACCGCCCGTTTTATAGCCAATCAATTGAACGGCTTGCCCGCTCAGGCACAAATCAAAGCATTATTTGATGAATATTTTATTACTACCCTCACCAAAGCAAGGTTTGACAATGATAACCGACTGTATAATGCCATCGGTATTATTCTACAAAATTCGGGTGTACTCAATGTAGAAACCGACCTTGACACAGGGATAAGTCCACGACAATTAAGGCGATTGTTTACCTTTTATATTGGCGATACTGCCAAGACTTTTGCCAAAGTAGTCAGGTTTCAGAACATTCTGCGGGCAAAACCTTCTTCTCAGAGTCTGCGTAAAAACAAACTGTTTTTTGATGCCGGATACTACGACCAGGCACACTTCATTAAAGAATTCCGAAATTTCTACGGTGTGTCTCCGTCCAGAGCTTTTGGACGTTGATTATGTCCGATTTTTACAAGGTTGGCAAGGCTGATACCCCGAACTTTGTAGGGTCAATCAATCAGTCTTACGTATGAAATATCTGATAAATATCCTGATGGTACTGAGTTTATTAACTCAGGGCTGTTCACAGAATGATACACACAAAACGCAGAAAAAAATGAAACTTAACGCAGGAATTATTACGCAGAAACTGGCCGAAACCAAGGCTTTTTATGCCAACAATTTAGGTTTTGGTATAACCTTTGAAAACGAATTTTATCTGTTGATGCACACGCCGGGGCAGGAAGCTGAAATCAGTTTTTTATTACCCAATCACCCAAGTCAGCAACCGCTCTTTCACCGGCCTTTTCAGGGGCAAGGGATGTATCTGACAATTGAAGTGGACGACGTTGACTCGGTGTATGAAACATTAAAAAAGAAAGAAGTACCTATTAAAATAGCCTTACGTGATGAGCCCTGGGGAGACAGACACTTTGCCATTGAAGACCCCAACGGTATCGGCATTGATATTGTTACGTATAAAAATACTAATCCCTGAGTATGGAATGGTCAGTTATTATATTCTGGTTAATTGTATAACCTTGTGTACACGGTGGTAAATCATTGTTTGTTTTATGCCACAATGTACACAAGGGTACTCTATGTTTCACAATTTGTATTTTGCTAGTAGGTAATATTGGCCATGAATCAGACCTGACACACTTCACTTTTTCATGGGTCATTCAACTATTAGGCTTATCTTGCAGCCTATTTATTGCTTTAACTACATTCATGAAAAAAACTCTTTTAATATTCGCTTCGATTATTAGTCTTCTTATTTCATTTGCTGGCTATGCTCAAAAAATTGAGATTCCGATTCGATGGAAAACAGGAGACACCTGGACTTATGACCTCAAAAAACGAAATTTAGGTGGCATGATGGGTGGCGACAAGTATGCCCGCATGAGTTTTCAGGTAAAAGTGGTAACGGTGAATCCTGAAAGTAAACCGGGTTATGTAGTAGAATGGAAATACCTGTCTTATAATACTTTTGAAACAGATACATTAGAGGACGAATGTGCAACGGTTTTCAAACAGTTTTTGCTGAAAACTCCACTATTGTTAAGCCTTAACGAGAAGGGGGTATTACAGAACAGGATTGGCAAGGCAGACCTGAAAAAGAAAATGCTGGCGTTTTATGCCGAACAAAGTAAGAAGCTGCGTAGCACCGTTTGTTTGGATAACCTCAAATCGATGCTGGAACTGGCAGGTGATGAAGAAGATTATATCGAGGTTTTTACCCCCGAAATACAGAATTTCTTTCCGGCTTTCTCACTACTCCCAGCGGAAACCAGTTACAGAAAAGATACGGTTGAGGTGCTGACCAATGTGTTGGAGGCAGGAAAAACCAGCAAAGTCCCTAAAATCATCAGTGGTAAGGCAGCCAGTACTTTTGCCAATACTGTTGAAGTGGATAGGCTCGCAAAGATATCGGAAGCAGAGTATAAAAAAGTTTTTGTAGAAAGTTCAAGAGCTATGTGGGATAAATTAGGCTTAGAAAAAGGAGATGGCATGCGGAAAAGCCTGGAAGAACAAATGGAAGAATTTCAGCCTAAAAAAGCGCATACCTTACATGCGGTTTTCGATAAAAGTAACGGCTCGGTGGTGCAGTTTGATACTATTTTGGAAGAATGGTTGACAATGAAAGGCGGCGAGAGTATCTTTTACTATTTCAGCAGGCAATAAATGTCCTGTTTAACCCGTTTTCTGGCGTTTTTGCCCCACTAATCACTGCCCGTAACTTTGTAAATTTGTCAGGTAAAAACTAACCGGATACATGCAGCCCATAGAAGTAAGCCCACCCACACCCACTATTAGAAAAAACATCGGTCGTACCGAATTTATTGTCATGATGGCCTGTATCGAACTGCTCACCGCACTGGCTATCGATATAATGCTACCCACTTTTGATGCCGTCAGGCAGCACTTCAGGTTAGGCGCAGAGTCAACTGCTACGGCAAGGCTTGTAACCTTTTTCTTTTTCGGTCAATTCTTTCAACTGATTTTTGGCCCAATGGCCGATAAATATGGGCGTATACCTGTGATAAGAACAGGCTTTTTGCTCTATCTGAGTGGTTGTATTGCGACTGTTTTAGTGCCTGACATGTTCTGGCTACTGATGGCACGGTTGGTAATGGGCATGGGGTCTTCGGCTATGTTTGTGGGGGTATTGGCCTGTGTCCGAGACAGGTTTGTAGGTAATGAAATGGCACGTGCCATGTCGTTGATTTTTACTATTTTTCTCATTGTTCCGGTGGTAGCACCTTTATTAGGTGCAGCTATATTGTCAGTCAGTAGCTGGCAGGTAGTATTTCTGACTCCGGCGTTTTTTGCGCTTATCGTTTTTATATGGTCGTTACGCTTACAGGAGTCGGCTCCGGCCAATAGCCGTTCAGATACAAAACTATTTTCTGTTTTTCAGTCTTTCCGTCAGGTATTCAGTAATCAAACCTTTATCCGTTATACATCTATTTCAACCATTCTCTTTGCCGCTTTCAGTTCGTATGTGAGCAGTTCAGAGCGCATTGTAGGCACGCTTTACCATCAACCCCATTTGTTTATTTATATTTTTGGTGCTATTGGTTTTTGTATGAGCATCTTTACTTTTATCAATGCACGCATGGTGCGTTGGCTGGGGGCGTGGCGCACTTTGCGCTTACTATTGTGTGTATACGTTTCTCTCGCTGTTGTGTTGCTTGCTTTACATCTGCTATCAGCAGAGCCTGTTCATTTGTTTGTATTATTTACCATTATTGGGTTATTACAGAGTGTCAATATTGCTCTTGAGCCCGATAGCAGTTCGCTGGCGCTCGAACCCATGGGCGATAAGGCAGGAATGGCGGCGTCTATTTATGGTACATCTTATCTGGTGGTAGGAGCCTTTGGTGGCTCTGTCATTGATAGTTTGCTGACACACTCGGTTTTACCATTAGCTATTGCTTATTGTGTAGGTGGGTTGCTTGCGCTTGGGGTTTTCTTCTGGAGAAAAAGGGAGTAGAGAAATGAGCCTTGTGTAGTTGTATATTTTGTGGCGATAGTACTTTAGTTGTTGATGGCTAAAAACAAATCTTTATCAACTCCGGCATGGGTAAAGTCTGAGGCGTCGGCTAATCTGGCGAAGGCGGCTTTTTTCTCGTTGTTTTCGCCTTTGTTGAAAATCGAAAAGGTTTTCCAGTCAACAATGGCGATATTTCTATTTCTGTCAATCACACCACCACAATCTAATTTCAGGGCATCTAACCGATACTCATAAATAAGCTCCAGACAGATGGAAGGCTGGTTTTTGGGGTAGAATGTCCAGGTGATTTTCATGGGAGGGGGGTAAATTATCTATATACTATATATTTTGAGAAAGACGTTGACGTGCGTGAGCTTTTGAAAGCCTGATGAGACGTTCTAATACAAGGTAATGGTCAAGCTCATCTTTTTGGTCACAAGTTATACCCGATTCCTTTTCCTGTTTGATTAAAAACTGTAAGCGTTCCTGTGCCTCTTTTGGTGCTTTTAGTTCCAGTATTCTGGCTGGATTCATGCTTGCAATAAAATCTGCTACTTCGTCATAAAACTTTTGAGAAGTCATTTTAATTTTATGTTTTTACCAAAGTTAAAGTCTATACCCTGAATATAAAAGATTTTTATCCTTTTTTTAGCATATTCCACGACTGTTTCAGATACTGGTAAAATAGCCTCGACTTTTAAACAAACAACTAAATCAAATCAGCCGTTTGCTCAAAAATCAGTTTTATCCAAAATAAAACCTGAAAATTTTCATAGTTTTAGGCCGAACAATTAATTTTGACTGTGGTTATAAAAGAGTTACATCCACATAGGCTATTTACTTATAATTTTATGAAGAGATTTGTTTTTTTGTTGTCAGGATTTTTACTGCTGTCTTTTACCCTCGTTGCACAAATTAACCCGTTAATGCTGAAAAACCTGATAAGGGTGAAGTCGGTCGTGGTTGACGATAAAGGGAAGGAATATGCAGTTTTTGGTGGCGGATTTATTGTCAATAGCAAATACCTGGCTACTACCTACAGCATTTATCGCCCCGCAGGATTCACCAAAAAGCCTAAACGGGTAGTTGCCTATTATAATTTCAGGATTGACGACAAAAAAGCCTTAAAAGCCGATTCGATTGATATAGATTTACTCTACAAATATACACCTCAGCAATACGATTTCTCGAAGCACGTATTTAAAGAAGGCAGGTTGGAAACCGATTTTATTGTGCTGAAACTCAAGCGTGTGATTCCGGTAAAAGCCAATAGTTTTAATACAGAGGCCAATCTGCCCAAATATACCCGACTGAATACAATAGCCTTTGATAATGTATCCGGCAAATTGAGGAATGATACACTGATTTATCTTTTCCCACAGTTTTTTAATAATGTAAAAGAATCTTACCAGTTGGTGATATACGGGCCCTCTAAAATTGGTTTTTCGGGTACCCCGATTTTCAATACCAACAACGAAATTGTGTCTGTGGTGCAGTATGGGCTTAGTGAAATTAATGAGGAATACGTGGACGAACTCACCAAAGCAGGCTGGCTTACTGAAGAAGATGCGCTGGGTATCAGAAGAGGGTATGCTTCTTTTGACCCTCAGAACTTTATTTTCGCTACAAATATCAAATATTTCCTCGATACGTATCTGAAAGGGTTTAAGTAGGGGAAAGAACCTGTAAAATTAACGAGGCGGTAAAAACTTAACCTCATTGGGTGGGGTGGCGAATCTTTTCCAGGTGATATATACCAAGTAGCAGGAGATTAATCCGCCAGTAATCAGAACACCTATTGGGCCAATAAACTCAAGAATCAGATTGAAAAGTCTGGCTTTACCTGATGAAGGTTCTCTGGCAGTGCCATTGGCTATATCAATGGCTTCGTAATAAAAAATGATGGTTATAGCGATAGAAGCTACCAAGCCAATGAGATAATTTCTGACGGCCTTAAATGAGGTTAAGGTGCCATAGTGCCTCGTGAAATATTTCTCTCGTTCTAAATAGGTAAAGAATTGGGCATAGTCATTTGAATTGGGAAATGAGAACTCACAATCGCCCAGAAAACCCGTGAGTCCACTATAATTAATCCGGATACTTCCTTCATTGTCTTCTTTTTTTACAGACTTTATGTGGCTGTATTTTATTTCAAGCTTGGTTGCCAATGATAATTTCTTTTCCCAGGCTTCCTGAAATTTCGCTACCGTATCAAAAGTCTGACTTGAAAACATAAGCGCCTCTTCTCCGACCAATAGTGAGGCGATTTTGTTGCCATTTACGCTGAATACTTTTTCTATCATAGCCATGCGAAAGAGGTATAAAAATGGGTAGTAAATCATGCAATTAAGCGCAATTTTCTGATTAAATATCAAGTGATTTTGATTTTTTTATTTAATGGGAACGACGATTTTCTACCCGAAATCTCTATATTTACTATAACCTTTAAACGAACCCAATGCTTTATATCTAATGATACTAATAATCCCTCAAAATTAGGTCAAATTCTTAGAACGGGCAAAGGAGAATGTAGCAGGGACTCATTTTAAATTGCCCTGAATGATACTTTGGGAGCGAATAAACCCATATATGCGGGAAAGAATGCAATAGAGCTTGAATGATGGGGCATAAAAACCCGAAAAATACGCATGGCATATTATTTTTATAGTAGAAGATAATTATCCATACAATATAAAATTTTAATAGTCATGAAAACGATAAAACTCATAGGATTAAGCCTGATTGCTTTGCTGGGATTGCAGGCTTGCGACAAAGAAAAGGAAGTTTCGGTTGAACCTGTTACCATTTCAGATTTAACTTGTCCGAGTGCAGTATTCTCTGGTCTGGCTACGGCAGGTGTTACCTATAATGGAGTATTTACAGTCCCTTATACTGGTGGAGACGGTAGTAGTTATACGTCTGACAATGGCGTGTCTTCTACAGGGGTAACAGGCCTATCAGCCATTTTAGTACCGGGTACATTGGCAGTGGGTTCAGGCATGGTTACTTATGCAGTGGCAGGTACACCCAATAGTGCCGGAACGGCGGCATTTGTGATTAATTTTGGCGGACGTGCCTGTACGGTTGCCTTTCCGGTGGCAGGTTCTCCTGCTACGCCTGAGCCTGTTGGAGAATAAGCACATAGCATAGCTGATATTTTTGCAAGCCTCTTTTATAAGAGGCTTTTTTGTTGATTAATTTGTATATTTATAGGTTGTTTGTCTTGCGAATGATTGGGATTTAAGAAATAATCGTTCTCAAAATTTTATTGTTTTTTTTCGTAGAGACGCAATGCTTGCGTCTTCAGTGGCCTTTGCAATCCCAATAAATGCTATTTACGGATAAAACTATTAGACCGATTTAAGGTATTTAAAGACCTGTGAAGACGCAAAGCATTGCGTCTCTACGAAAAACAATGCGAAATTTTAGGAAAATTTAATTTGTGAAACATAATCAATCGGTCAATTTAATCTAAAACACGTTTCACTATGGCTACTTGTCTTTCTTTTCTGCGAGTATCTGATGTAGAAAAAACACTCAACTGGTATACTGAACTGGGTTTTAAATGCTTGGGTACAAATGCCGAACCAGGCTGTGCATTAGACTGGGCATTACTTGACTGGGAGGGAGCACAATTTATGTTGTATCCTGATGGTACTGAAGATGCCAGTACTGCAAAGTATGCAGGCTTATGTATTATTGTAGATTCTATTGATGCTTTAATAGAGCCTATCAAAGCTAAGGCCGAAATAATTGATATAAATCCCGGTACCTTTTTTGGTAAAAAAGAAATAGTATTTAAAGACCTGAATGGTTTTCAGGTTACTTTTGGATGTGATGTATAGCGATTACCATATAAATGAAATTTCTGCAAAATTGTGCATCGATAAGTAGGCTGTGTTAGGTTTTATTCACAATTTTGCAGCTTTAACCAAAACACAATATACGCTCCCTCTGCTGCCGTGACTAAAGCCATAGGAGAGGAGATGGCTTACTTGATTATGAAATACCTCTGCTACCTACTGACAGGGCTTCTACTGCTGAATGCCTGCAAATCTAAAGAAAATCCAAAGCTTAATCAGCCACCGGGCAGTTTTACGGTTACTGCTACTCCCAAAAACGATGGCAGTGCGTGGCAACTGCAATGGACACTTGCCACCGACCCCGATGGTGATGCTGTAACCTATGCTGTGGTTCAGAAAGATACGCTTGCCAAAGGGCTGACTGATACCACTTATGTATTGAATTACTCATTTCCACAGACTGCCGTTCAGGGGAGTGTGGTGGCTAAAGACGCCAATGGAGCCAGAACTGTGGTAACTTTCAGCAGTGAGGCTATTGCTCCTTCGGTAGCTATACCTGATGCCAATTTTGAAAAGGTGCTTATTGCAATGAGTGTCGATGATGTGCAGGATGGATTTGTATTGAAATCTAAAGTAGAACAGGTAAAAGAACTCAATGTAAGCCAGAAAGGCATTAAAAGTCTGCAAGGGATTGAAGCCTTTAAAAGTTTAGAAAACCTGAATTGTGCCGGCAATACCCTGAAAACCCTGAACCTCAGCAATAATACTTTATTAAAGTCATTGGAATGCTGGCAAACGGGCATCAGCGAGTTGGATATAAGTAAGCATACAGCCCTTGAAACCCTTGACTGTGCGTATAATCAAATTATGGCATTAGATGCCAGTAAGAACCCTTTATTAATCAGGCTTGAGTGTAACTCGAATGTAATCGGCAGTCTGAATGTATCTAATACTAAAAAATTAGAGCGTCTGAACTGTAGTAATAATAAAATCAGTATGCTCGACATTAGTCAGAATACCGCTTTGCAGGAGCTTCTTTGTGGTAACAATTTGTTAAGCAATGTCGATTTCAGCAATAAACCTGACCTGTATCTGATAGATTGTCGTTTGAATAAACTGACTGCCGTAGAAATAACTAAGCTTTCGGTATTGAGAACATTTAACTGCGATAACAATCAGCTTACAAAACTTGAACTGAATAATCCTCAGTTAGTGTCTTTGTCGTGCAACGGGAATCAACTAAAAACCTTAGATGCAGATAAGGCAAGAAACTTATCTTTTTTATTGTGCTACAATAACCAGTTAACCAGTCTTAATGTACATGAGTGCGATGAAATAGAGATATTAGATTGCTCGGATAATCAGTTGACCGGGCTTATCGTTGTTTTTAAAGAACAGCTCAGAATATTGAATTGTTACAACAATAAACTGGCTTATCTGGAGCTGAATGCCCAGAATTTAGAAAGCCTTGAATGTTATAATAACCAGCTACAGGTGCTGTCACTCAGCAATTATAAGAAAATAGCAGACGTAAAATGCCAGAGAAATCAACTAACCCAATTCTGGATTGATCATACGCCCGAGTTGGTTAATCTTGATTTTTCGGAAAATAAAGTGATGAATGTAACTTTTAGCGACAGCAAAAAACTTAAAAATCTGTTTTGTTACAATAACTGGCTTCTGGAAATTAATGTAAGTAAAAATCCTGAATTAAGGTTTTTTCATAGTCAGAATAACAAGGCTGTTACCATCTGTGTAGCCAATGTTGAAACAGCTACAGGTAATTTAACCAAACAATCGGGCGGAGAGTATTTGTGGAAAAAAGATACTTATGCCGAGTATAAAATATGCAAATAAAAGGACGGAGCAGGCTCATATTGCAGGGAATATGTTCTGCTAAACATAGTTTATAAAACCAAGTGGAGTTATTTATCGTAAATAAAAAAAATCGTGCGACAGAGCCACACGATTTTCCAAATAGTATTACAATAAATAAATCAATCCATGTACCCATGGAAATTGACTGCAAATTTTAATAGTTTTTTCTATTATTTCCAAGGAAAACAATTGAAAATTGATGTTAGTTCAAGCACCTGATACCGAACGTACCCTATAAACAACAAACCCCGGCTATACCGGGGTTGTTTTATTTAAAGCTCTCTGTTAAAATCTATTTTGCCCAACAGGCATTACAATGCTTTTGATTTTATTGCCTTATAAGTATTTATAAAACTGTCGAAAGAATTTTCTTTGCCATTGGTTCTCTTTTTAGTAGCATCATAGGCGGTATAAATAGCGGCCAGGCCGTAGTCATCAATTACTGTAAGAAAGATACCATAAGTTTTGCTGTCATGCAGAAAGATAACATTACCATCTACACTGCCCGCTAATGGATAACGCTCTAACAAGAAAGTACCTACTTCTTTTACAATGGTTGACGAAGTAACGAACACAGGGCCACAGACTGTCATTTTATTATTCTCGAAACTATATAAAACAAATTCTACTTTGCTGTTTTCTCCTTCATATAATAGGGTATTTTCTGTCTCCGATAGTAATTTTCTTTTTTCTTTGGCCTTTATGCTTTGTTTAGTCTGTCCAAAATCTACTGACGGTTCGGTAAACGTACTAAAATACGGCACAATTTCAACAGAGGCTTTTACTGAACCTTTGTCTGTATAGGCAGTTACTTCGGTTTTGCCTACTTTACGGCCTTTAAAAAGTCCTTTTTGGTCAATAGTACCAATCTGTGCATCACTGCTTTTCCATTGAATAAGTGAATTATCAATCGTTTCTGCTCCTTGTTTCAGGGTGTACTGGTTTTTGCCGTCATATTTCAGTTCAATAACAGGGTCTGAAATAACCATTGGTTCATCTTTTTTAGTACAGGCAATGGTCAGCATCAAAAGGAATACGGAGATTTTTCTCATAACCGATTTGTTTTTGTTTTTTAGTAATACATTTATTTACAATTCAAGTGGCATACAGGCATGCAAATAGCGCAGAAGAGCAGTTTTTAGTACAACAGTTATACCATTTCTTGCAAAGAACCGGAAAAGTAAGAATATAGGCAAGAGAAATATATTAAGCGGTACTTTTTTGTTGAAAAAAAACGAGAGGGGTTATCAGGTAGGTAATTAAGGTTCAAGAAAATATTCTTTAGTAGAGACGCATGCAATTGCGCGGCGAACCGTGCGTCTCTACGAAAAAAAACAATATAATTTTAAAGAACCTTTATTTCTTGAAACCTAATTTACCCTCAATAATTTACCACCCACCGGCAGCTAAACCCATTCAAATCTTCTTCTGCTGTTCAAGATCAGTAATGGCTTTTTCTATTCTTCTGTTACGGGTTTCTGCGGTTTTTGCCTGTTCTATGGAGCCTATAAAGTATTTTTTGTTACTATTAGATAAAGTCTCAAAGTATTGTTTAGCCGCCTCGCTCTTATCTAAGGCACTTTGAAAATCGGCCGGAACTTCTATGATACGTGGCTGGGTATCAAGCACTACACTTACTTCTATTATTTCGCCACTGCTTACGCCTGATTTTTCTCTTACCTCGGCACTCACGGGCAGCATAAAAACACCATTCATCACGGCTACTGTGCTTGGGTAAGTATAGCCATTGATGGTAACTTTTACGGGCGGACGTTTGCCATTGTTTAATTGTTCTACCACCTCAGCCGGAACCTCTACGCCCGTAGCTGTTTTTCCGGCTAATAATAATGCTGTTTTAAAACTTATCGGCTGATTTTCCATAGTTGCTGTTTTTTATGACAAAGTAACTACAAAATCCGGTAGCAAATGCTGTGCAAAAACGACAAACTATAGGGGTGTTCAGGACAAATCAGCCGACTACGTTTATCACTACATTGCCTTTTTTATGCCCTTTATCTACATACCGATGGGCTTCTACAATTTCATCGAGAGTATAGGTGCGGTCGATGACAGGTTTTAGCTGACCTGCCTCTGCGAGTTCTTTCAGATAGTTGAAATCTTCTACTGAAACAGGTACATTTTCGCCAATGATGATTTTCTTCTTGCTTTTGAAAGCCTCGCCTAACATGGCAAAACTTTTAAGCGGTGCGGTTACGTTCATGTATATACCGTCGTCTTTTACAAACCTGATACATTCTTTAAAAGGCCATTTATCTACGGCAACCAGTATGACATCGTACGTATCTAATTGGTTGGTAAAATCTCCGATAGTATAATCAAGTACCCGATCGGCTCCTAATGATTTAACCAGATTAAGATTAGCTGTGCTACACACGCCTGTAACTTCGGCTCCAAACAATTTAGCTAACTGCACGGCATAGGTGCCTACACTACCCGAAGCGCCATATATCAGTAATTTCTTGTCTTTTATGTCTTTGATTTTTCTGAGATAGTGAAGCGCCGTGCGGGCACCAATGGACAGGGTAGCGGCTTCGCCAAAACTGAGGTTTGCAGGTTTGGGGGCTACTACTTTTTCGGGCAGACATTTGTATTCCGCATAGGCACCCATGCCGTTAAGTGCTTCTGCAAAAACGGCATCGCCAACTTTCAATTTGCTGACTTCCTTTCCGGTGGCTTCTACTACTCCGGCCAGTTCCACCCCTAAAACCGGATTGCGAGGCCGAAAAATGCCTAACGACAGCCGGGCAGGCAACCAGAAGCCTTTGGGAATAGTAAAACTTCTGATTCTGAAATCGGCAACGGTTACGGTGGTTGCATGAATTTTTATCAGAACCTCATCTGCTTTGGGAACAGGCTTGGGTAGTTGGGTTAAATGAAGTACTTCCGGTGGACCATATTGTGTACAAATAACAGCTTTCATAATCAGTCAGTTTTTTTACAAGATAAAAATAGGTGTGCGATTAATTGCCTGATAGTCAATATTGAAGAACGGAGGTTTTTGAGTGGTGAAGGGAGGTTTTACTTTATCATGATTGGTGCCTATACAAGCAAACAAATCAGTTTTATCTCTTTAAATTTTGGATTAGAGTTTAACTAAGAATAAAACTTTTCTGACTATTTAATGAACAGCGTGTGTAAATGTTGCTTAAAAAAATGACCGTTTAGTAAATTTTTGTTGCTTTTTTTTGGTTTTTGCCGTAAAATAGATACGATTTTTACGTACCTGTATATACGCTATGAAATACCTTAAACTAAACTCGACAAATTGCCTTATCATACCCTCTTATCTTATAGATAATCCTCCATACAATTAATAATTCTCTGTAAATTTATTGTCCGCTTTCCGCACTTATAATTTTTGTCAGATGAAATAGTTACGTGATTTCGCAACTACCTCTCTGGTTTACTGATTTTTCACTTAAAAAAAGAAACGCTGTATTTTTTTATTCACTTAAAACTATTTCTATGTTAAAACTTTTACAATCTTATAGCCGGATATTTAAAAGATATTATCTGGTTTTAGTGGCACTTGCTATATCAACAGGAGGATATGCGCAGAAAGAAGTAGAGAAAATAAAGACCTATCTGCAAGCTAACGCAGCTAAATATCATTTAACTGACAAAGACATCAGTGATATGGAAGTTTCGAGCGCTTATCTGTCGAAAAGTACAGGCTGGTATCATGCCTATTTTGTTCAGACACACCAATCCATAGAAGTATATAATGGTATTCTGAATACCACACTTGTGAAAGAAAGTGTAGATAACGTGGCCAACAATTTTGTGGCTGATATTGCTTCTAAAGTGCCTGTAATTACCTTGATTCCGTTGAGCCCGCTTGATGCCATCAGTAAAGCGGCTACCAGCCTGAAATTGCCCGGTAATGCGGCTAATACGCAGGAAGTAAGCATCAACCGACTACCGAACGGACAAATCGAAAAGGGAGTTTATACCAATGCCGATTTATCGAGAGAGAATATCGTTGCCAAATTATACTGGTTCCCTTATGATACGCTGGCAGGGCAGGTAGGTATAACCAAAGTAAATTTAGTGTGGAATGTACAGATATATACCAAAGACTCAAAGCATAGCTGGAGTGTACAGGTAGACGCACTAACGGGTGATATTATAGATACCAAGGATATGATTATCCATTGCGATTTCGGAGTGCCAGGCCATGTGCACGGGCCCGGTGTCGGTCATGAGCATGGGCCAGGTGTCGTCCATGAACCATCGGGTCAGGCAAGAGAAAATATAGACATTCATCAGCCTCTGGTAGCCAATAGTTATAAGGTATTTGATTATCCGCTTGAAAGCCCGAATCATGGCCCTCATACAGTTGTGGTTAGTCCTTATAACAAATTTGTGCCTGCAGGTACAGGCCCGGGGGCAACTAATGGCTGGCATAGTACAGGTACAACCAATTATACGAATACACAGGGAAATAATGTATGGGCTAAAGATGATTTGGCTGATGACGACGAAGGGACTATCGGGAGCAATCCGGTTTCGCCGACATTGGATTTTAATTATACTTACACACAAGCCACCGGAACGGCCGCTGCTAACCTGAATGCAGCAATTACGAACCTGTTTTACTGGAATAACGTGATACATGATGTATTATATGTATATGGGTTTGATGAAACTGGCGGTAACTTTCAGGAAAATAATATGAGCAGGGGAGGGTTAGGAAGTGATTTTGTGTATGCTGATGCACAGGATGGCTCGGGTACCAATAATGCCAATTTCGGTACACCGCCTGATGGACAGAACCCCCGTATGCAGATGTTCAGATTTTCTGATGCAGGGAACCCTGCCTATACACCTGACTCTGATTTTGACAATGGGGTAATTACTCACGAATATGGTCATGGCTGGTCGAATCGTCTGACAGGCGGGCCACTTATTGTAAACTGTTTGCAAAATGCCGAGCAAGCCGGCGAAGGCTGGAGCGATTATCTGGCCCTGATGCTTACTACCAAGTGGTCAACATTGTCTCCAAATTTTGCCAGTGCCAGTATTCCAAGAGGAATGGGTTCTTATGTGTTAGGGCAACCTACCAGCGGCGGAGGTATCCGCCCATACCATTATTCGTATGACATGGCTCATGTGAATCCGCTCGTTACGTATGGAAAAATGGCTTCTTATGCCATACCGCATGGTGTTGGCTCCATCTGGGCAACCATGTTGTGGGATATGACCTGGGAAATTATTATGCAGGATAACGTGATAGTACATAATATCTACGATACTACGAGTTTTGTAGGTAATATTGCTGCCCTTAAATTAGTGAATGAGGGTTTGCGTTTACAGGCTTGTAGCCCGAGTTTTATTGACGCACGCAATGCTATTCTAAGAGCTGACTCATTATATTTCAATAAAAAATATAAATGTGCCATCTGGAAAGCCTTCGCCCGTCGTGGTCTGGGTATGAATGCCTCTACAGGTGCTTCAAAAAATGATAGGGTAGTAACAGAGGATTTTACTCCTTTTACCAACAGAGTGCTGACTTCTGCTAAAACAGTTACGGTGTGTTCGGGTACTGCTTTAGCTTATACGGCTACATCATCGGCTGGGGGTACTACTTTTGCCTGGAGCAGGCGTGCTGTTACCGGAATCAGTAATGCGGCCGGTTCGGGTAGTTCAGCAACTATTAACGAGGCACTGATAAATACAACCAATAACCCCATTATTGTGGTTTACGAGTTTACACTAACCCCAGCTACATGCCCAATCAAACAAGAGGTATGGGTAACCGTAAATCCTTCTCCGGGTGTTTCGGTAGGTACCTATTCGGTTTGTAAAGATGGTACGGTTCCGGCTGGACAAGGGTTGGCTGTCTCGGCAACTTCAACTGTTAATTTTTCAGAAACATTTGTAGCCGGAGGACCTACTTACCATAGAGCTGCCGGAGATAACGTATCTACTTATACGCCTGTTGGTTCGTTTGCTAACGCAGTTTTCTATAAAACTATCAGTTTTGTAGCACCAAGCAGTGGTTCTGTAACCTTTGAAACGGTTGGCGGCAGTATTACAGGAGGGTTCCCTTATGATACCTATATGTCGCTTTATCTGAATACTTTTACGCCTGGTAGTCCGGCTACCAATTTCCTGAAAGGTGATGACGATAGTGGTGATTTACAATATGCTTCAAAAGTTACCTATAACCTCACAGCCGGAACTACCTATGTACTGGTAGTTACTCCTTATGCGAATGGCTATACCGGAAGTTTTGTCGTACAGGCAACTTCGGCTGTCTTCCCTATAACCAATAGCTGGTTTACTGCTGCCTCCGGTGGAAGTTCTATATTCACAGGCAATGTGTTCAATCCGGTAGGTGTAGCCGGGTCGGGTATCCCGAATACCGCTACCCCGGGTTCAACTGATTTCTATGTTCAGTCTAATATTACAGGAGCCTGCCGTACCAAAACTACCTTTACTATTACTGCGCCAAGTGTAGGCGGTACGGTTGCCGGAAGTCAATCGGTATGTATAGGTGCCAATTCAGGTACACTAACCCTCAGCGGACACACGGGTTCAATTGTGAGATGGGAGTCTTCTACTGATAACTTTGTGAGTAACATTGTTACTATTGCCAATACAACTACTACGCTCAATTTCTCTAATCTGTCGCAAACAACCAAATACCGGGCAGTGGTTAAAAATGGTAACTGTGCGGCCATTAATTCGGCAGTGGCTACTATCACTGTAATTACGGCCTCAGCACCTACACCAACAAACGGCAGTCGTTGTGGCACAGGCTCGGTAACGCTTACTGCCACAGGTTGCGCAGGTGGTACGATTAACTGGTATGCAGGCGTAAGTGGCGGA
>NZ_SEWF01000053.1 GCF_004168285.1 Emticicia agri
GGGCCTCTGAGGGCATTGGATTATGAGTTTAGAATTAGATTATAAATCAAAAATAATGTTTCTTTTCTCTCAGACTCTCCCCTATAGCCAGGACCCTTGCCCTCAGAGTCCCCTTTCTAAGCTTTGGCAAAGCACACGGGAGACTCCCTTTAGATATTTGCCCAAAATGACTTAATTTGGCAATCAGTAGAACTCATAGACTCATTTCTTGTAATTATATACCGTCTATTAAAAAAGATTAAGATAATTATATTAGACAATTTTATTTACATTTTATATATTTGCTTTTCTCTTTTTATTTTTCGTAACTTGACAAGTTTTGCTATCTTATACCTCCAAGATTTTCCCTTTTGACTTATGAGACTAAATGCAATAGATATTTTTAGTGGTGCTGGCGGATTAAGTGTAGGAGCTCTAATGGCAGGCATTAACATTAAAGTAGCTATTGAATCTGATGAATTTGCGGCTGAATCTTTTAAAATCAACCATCCTAAAGCAGAAGTAATATGTGATGATATTGCAAAGGTCAAATTAAATAAAAAGTATAATGACATATTTGTACTTTTTGGGGGGCCGCCATGTCAAGGATTTTCAACTTCAAACTCCAAAACAAGGAATACAGACAATACGAATAATCTACTATTTTATGAATATATAAAAAAAGTAGCAGAAGTAAAGCCTTTATGGTTTGTATTCGAGAATGTTGAGGGGATAACATCATTTGAAGATGGGCTAGTTGTTGAAACGCTCAAAAATGAGTTTGGGAAACTAGGCTATAAAACTACAGAAGAAGTTCTAATTGCATCAGATTATGGAGTTCCTCAAAATAGAAACCGTTTTTTTATGGTCGGTAATAGATTAGGTATTGAGTTTAAGTTTCCCGAAAAAAACGACAAGAAAGTTACCGTTGAAGAAGCTTTATCAGATTTGCCGTCTTTAGAGAATGGCTCCAATATTAACCAACTACCGTACAAACAAACTAAGGCTAGTAAATATGCTTTAATGATGAGAGGGGATTCAAAATTTGCCACACAAAATTATGTCTCCAGAAGTAATGAATATGTAATTGAAAGGTATAAGAGAATACCACCAGGACAGAATTGGAGAGCTATTCCAAATGAACTGATGATGAATTACACAAACACTAAGAATTGTCATAGTGGCATTTACAAAAGATTGAATCCTAATGCTCCCTCTGTAGTAATAGCTAACTATCGAAAAAATATGCTAATACACCCATTTGAAGATAGAGGTTTATCCGTAAGAGAAGCCGCAAGACTACAGAGTTTTCCCGATAACTTCATTTTTAAAGGAAGTTTATCATATCAACAACAACAAATTGGGAATGCTGTTCCTCCATTATTGGCTAAAGCTATTTTCAAACAAATAATTAGTCAAACCAAGAAAAATAGAATTTGATGAATATTGAGACTGAATTTCTTAAATTTAAGTATACCGATGATTCATTTCCAGATTATGCTAGGAAAAATTATATCAGTATTTATAATGTTCTAAAAACACAATTTGATACTCAAATTCACCCTGAAATTAAAACTAAAATTTTAGAAATTGAAAAGAGCGGCTTTTATAATGATCATGGAGTAGACCATATAAAAATGGTAGTGGATAGAGTTTCCAGATTAATTAGCCTTCTAAATCCAACCTTTAAGAAAATAGAATCTAAAAATAAAAATTTAGAAAAATTTTATATTTCTCCGTATGAAATTTTCATACTACTTATGGCTATAAACCTTCACGATGCAGGTCATTTAATAGCAAGTCGAGATGACCATGCTAAGAAGGGAACTGAATTATTGTCAAGATTTGATAGTGCCGACCTTTTAGATAGAGGAGAAAAAATTGCAATTGGTAAAATTGCGAAAGTTCATGGAGGGAAGGATGACCCAATCAGTCGTCTTGAACCAGTACTCTCTTTATCTAATTCAAATATAAGACCACAATTTTTAGCTGCGCTGTTAAGGTTAGGGGATGAATTGGCTGAAGATAAGTCTAGGGCTTCAAATCTTCTTTTAAAGTTAAAAGACGAAAATACTTACGACAAGGAAACGATTATGGATCCTACAAGTGAGCTTTATCATAGGTTTTCCGCTTGTTTAGATTCTATTAGTTTAGATAATCATGAAATTAAATTACATTTTTATGTTTTAGAGGACCAACTACTTAGCGAGTATCCTAAAGTGATAAACAAAAAGGGTGACATAATAAATCAGTTCCTTTTAGATGAGATTTATAAAAGAACATTAAAAACATTTACTGAAACTCTTTATTGTAATAGGTACTTCCCAGCTAGTATGAGGTTTAATTCTGTTATAGGTGAAATACATTTGCTAACCAAATATCAAGAAGAAATTCATGAACCGATTAAATTTTTCTTAAAGGAAAATGGTTATCCTTTATTACAAAGTGATGATATTTTTGAATTATGCGGAAAAGACCTTATTAAATCAAATGGTGATAAAATAGATGGTAATTATATAGCAAACTTAATTAAGACAAGAAATGGTCAACCCATTTGAAGTTAATACTCCTGAAGGCATCTTAGCAAAAGATGTTCATGAACTTTTTGTAGATGTATTCTCAGATTTCCATCAAGTTCCTAAAGTTGGACATACTTTTTTAAATGGTCCCAGAGGATCTGGAAAAAGTATGATGTTTAGATATATGATGCCTGATTGTCAAATCATTGAAAAAGGATGCCTGCTAAACGAATTAGATTATTTTGCCCTTTATGTACCAATAAAGTTAACAGATTTAAATAACAAAGAAATTGAGAAGTTAAAAACTAATTCATACGTATATATAAACGAGCACTTATTGACTACTTTTATCGCAATTAAATGTTTTAAAAGTTTATTGATCTTCGATAATGAAATAAATAATCTTCTCAATGAATTTAAAGATTTTTATCAAGAAGTTTTTTTATGGCATTTGGATATTGCTGGATTTGATATTAAAGAATCAAAAAAAGAGTATAGCAGTACTAAAGATTATATTACTGCAATAATCAAATTGCTCGACAGAATTTATAGGGAATGTTTATTGTACTGTAAACGCTCATTAGATGAGTATAAGCCTTATAAAGGCCCATTAATGAGTTATCTTGACTTTCTATTTCCAATTTTACAAGCATTAAGAGAATTATCTTTTTTCCCAGAACATAAACCGTTTTACATCTTAATCGACGATGCGGGTTATCTAAATGAAATTCAAACTCAAATTCTCAATACCTGGGTATCATATAGAACTTCAAATGAAGTTAGTTTGAAGATTTCTACCCAATTAGATTATAAAAGTTATAAAACTATTACTAATAAAACTATAGACTTTCCACATGATTATTCTCAAGTAAATATTGCAACGCTTTATACTACTTCGCATAATACTTATTATAAGAGAATAAAGGATATAGTCAAAAAACGTTTAAAAACCTATTTTGATAAAGAAGTAGAACCACGAAGTTTTTTCCCAGCCAACCAAAAACAAGAAGAGGCAATAAATGAATTAAAAATTAAACTTAAAGAAGATTATTATGACCCTGAAAAGAGTCATGCCGCAGGAGACGCTTCAAGAAGATATGCATCTTCAGAATATATAAAAGCGCTAAAAAAAAGTAGGTCTGGTTCAACTTTAAGTTATGCAGGATTTGATAACCTAGTGGATATTTCATCTGGAATTATTCGCCATTTTTTAGAACCAGCTTCTATAATGTTTTCTGAATTTATTGCACAAAACTCTAATGTTTCAAAAAAAATTCCTGATTATATTCCTGAAAATATTCAAAACGAAATTATACAAAATTATTCTAAAAAATTTTTAGATGATGAGTTTGTTAAAATTAAAGAGGTACATATAAAAAAAGAAGGAGAGAAATTGAGTAAAGCCGATAAACTTCACAATTTAATAACTGGTCTTGGAGAAATATTTCATTTGATTTTTACTTCAGATAAGGCGGAAAGGATTGTTTTTTCAGTTGCATTAAATGATGCGCCTAATGATGAACTTCAAGACATCCTTGATTTAGCCGAGCATTATGGTTATTTGCATAAAAGTACAATTGGTAATAAAATGGGAACAGGGAGATCTCGCTTATATGTTTTAAGTAGGACTCTGGCTCCTTATTTTAGGCTAGATCCAGCAGGATTTAAAGGATATCAGTTTATGAATAGTAGTATGTTAAGTATTTGTTTAACTAATCCAAGGAGATTTGTAAGTGAAATGAAAAAAGAAATTAATAATGATAAAGATACTATACAGTTGGATATATTTGATGAAGAAAGCTAAGCAAATACTATCATGAAAATTAATGACATAAATACTTACTTAGAAAAAATTGATTTATTTATCTTTTCTTCAGGTTTTGAAAAGAGGTCAACTAAATTAGGTAAAAATTTAAAGTCAAGATTAGTTAAAAATTCTGTGGTTTTTCATTTGAATGATACATACAATATTTCATTTAAACATTTAGAAAGCGTAAAAGATAATCTACCTAATACGGAAATAGTTAAATATCCTAAAAATGAACCTTTGGAGACTTTCGATATCTTTCTTAATGAAATATATACATTTATAAAAGATAAATACCGTACTAAGAAGCTTAAGATAGTAATAGATGTAACAGCCTTTACTAGAGAAGTCCTTTTGATTTTAATTAAAATTTTCAGTTTAAGAGAATTAAACAAGAGGATTGATTTAGTTCTAGTTCACACACCTGCAATTAGTTACTCTGAACCAAATGAGAATTTATGGTTAACCAAAGGTATACGTGAAATAAGATCAATTATTGGGTATTCCGGTTTACATTCTCCTGCGAAAAAATTAATGCTTATCATATTAAATGGTTTTGAAGAAGAACGAGCAGAAAGAATTATTGAAGCGTTTGAACCTTTTAAATTAATTTTAGGTAAACCTTCTCAAACGGGTTCATTATCTAGTAATTTAGAAAAGATAGCAGTGGAAAAATATGAGCAAATCAAATGTAATTATCAAACCTTAATTGAAAAAGAGTTTGAATTTTCATGTCACGATATTAATATAACTAAAGAGGAAATAATTAAAATATATAATAAGTATCATGATGAATATAATATTGTCATTTCTCCATTAAATAATAAAGTTTCTACAATTGCAGTTGCTATCGCAGCACTTGAGTGCGATGAAATACAAGTTTGTTATGCTTCAGCCAATCAATATAATATAGATGCTCCTCATGAAGCTTGTGATTATTATCTTTGTTATAATTTTTACGAATTTCTTTCAATGTAAAAAAACAGTCTAATTTTTTTCATATATCTAAATCATTAGATTCTTATATTCCCTCAGACTCTCACAAGTCACATAAGGCTCTCTCTATCAAATTCCTCTGCTAAGCTTTGGCAAAGCACATGAAAGCCTCCGATGTAACAAAAGAACTGTATAATTTCCCCCTCGCTCCAACAAACCAATCAACCTAAAATCCATTCCCCCCCCCTCAAAACTATTTTACATACAAAATAAGAATTAATCATTTTATTTTACATACATTTACAGAATAAATCATTTTTCTGATTGCAATGAAAGGAACAAACTTAGGAGAGTTTGAAGAATTAGTGCTCTTATGCATAGCTGCTTTGGTGAGCGATGCCTATAGCGTAGCCATTTGCGATGAACTAAGCAAACATACGGGTCGCACTGTCAGGCTCGGGATTGTGCATGCGGTTTTGAGTCGCCTGGAAGAAAAAGGACTGGTAAACAGTCGTTTAGGTGAAGCTACCAGTACCCGAGGCGGTAAACGGAAACGCTTTTATGAAGTAACCCACGCCGGAAAAGCGGCCTTGCTCAAAGCCAAAGAAGCCCGTGAAGCACTCTGGCGTATTATTCCGGGCTTTAATCTAGAGGGTTCAATATGAGACTGTTTAACACTACCCCCACCTCACCCCACAAACAAACAGGAAAGGGAGTCATTGAGCCCCCCAGACTGGCACAACGCCTGTTAGCCTGGTATTGCCGGACAGAAATATTAGAAGACCTGCAAGGTGATTTATACGAATATTTTGACCGTAATGTAGAAACCAAAGGCATTACCCGTGCCAGATTGATTTACTGGATTGATGTACTGAAATTTTTCCGGCTATACACCGTTCGTGAACCCAGCTTTACCACTTTTTACATATACATAATTATGATTAGCAGCTATTTTAAAACATTCAAACGTAGCCTGGTACGCAACAAGCTATTCTCATTTATCAACATCTTCGGGTTGGCCGTCAGTATTTCAGTAGGATTGCTGGTAGTAGCATTTTTGGTTGATTTACGGTCTTACGACGATTTGCATGCCAAAAAAGACCGGATTTATCGGGTAGTCAGTACTTATCAGCTATCTACTCAGTCGCCTATGGAATTTGCATCTACCTCTATCAAAGCAGGGAAGCGAATCCGGGAAGCTATTACAGGTTTTGAAGACCTTACGATTATCCGTACAGGTTTTTATGGAGACGCACAAGTAGGCGACAATTATCTGCCATTAAATGCCACCTGGGCCGATGAGTCTTTCTTCAAAGTATTTTCGTTCCCGCTATTGAAAGGAGACCCCGCTACTGCCTTGAAAGAACCTTATTCATTGATTCTGACTGAAAAAACAGCTGCCAAGCTATTTGGCCATGCCGAGGCTTTAGGCAAAACTGTCAGGTTCGATACAGTAAATTATGTGGTAACAGGCGTAGCAGCCGATGTAAGTAAATTCTCACACCTGCGTTTCGAGGCCCTTGTCTCTTTTTCTACGGTAGATGCAACCGTTGGCAAAGGTGATCCGGGTTTTTATAACTGGACCAACATCTGGCAGAATTATGTGTATCTAACTTTACCCGAAAACACCGATAGCCAAACGCTGACAACCAACCTCGCCGGGCTATCAGTACAAGAAAACAAAGCCCTGAAAGACCTGAAGATTGATGTAGGTTTGCAACCGCTTAAAGAAATTACCCTCGGTAAAAGTCTATCAAACTCAGTTGGCCCTACCATGAAGCCTACGGTAATCTATTTTTTAGGCGGACTGGCCCTGGTGATTATCCTATCGGCCTGTTTCAATTATATGAATCTATCTATTGCCCGTGCATTGCGCCGGGCTCGTGAGGTAGGTATCCGTAAAATTATTGGTGCACCCGGCAGCCATATCTTTGGTCAATTCATGAGCGAATCGGTATTTACTGCGCTTCTATCCTTGTTTTTTGCCTTTTTCTTCTTTCTTTTCCTGCGAAAGCAGTTTCTTAATCTTGATACGCATGTGAGCGATGTGGCCTCTTTAGAACTCTCATTCAAGCTGATTGGCTATTTTCTGGTGCTGGCCGTAAGTGTAGGCATTGTAGCCGGGTTCTTTCCTGCTGTGTTTTTCTCACGCATCAATGCTTTACAGGTGGTCAAAGACCATTCAAAATTCAAGGTATTCCGCCACGTAAACATACGCAAGGGTTTGATTGTACTTCAATATACGCTGTCTCTGATATTCATTGCTACTACTATTATTGGCTATCGGCAGTATAAAGGTTTTCTGAATTTCGATTTGGGCTTTAAAACTGAAAACATTCTGAATATCAGTTTACAGAATAATAAGTCTGACTTACTCATCAAAGAATTAGCCGAAATCCCGACAGTAGAGGCGGTTTCAAGGTCCGCTATGGTTACCAGTGTAGGCAGTATGCAGGGTACGACTATTAAATACATTAATCCGAAATATAAGACCAAAGATTCTGCAATGGTATCGCTGAACGTCATAGACGGCAATTACTTACCATTGCATCAGCATAAGTTTGTAGCAGGTAGCAATTTTAAGTTACGCCCCAAAACCGGAGAAGAAAGTGAGATAATTGTGAATGAACAGGTATTGAAACGCTTTAATATTGCCGAACAGAATGCCCAGAAGGCGGTGGGAGAACAGGTGATGATGGACAACAAAAACCTGACTATTGTAGGGGTAGTAAAAGATTTTCATTATGGCACGATGGAGAATAAAATTGAACCTGTGGTTTTTCTTTATTCAACAGAAATGCCGTGGGGTTCGGCCAATGTGAAAATAAAAACCAACGATTTACCAGCTACGATGGCCGCCATTGAAAATGCCTGGCGGAAAATTGATAAAGTTCACCCGATAAAAGCTGAATTTTATGATGACCAGATTGAACAGGCATACGGTCAGTTTGAGGTCATGATAAAAGTCATAGGTTTTATCAGTTTCTTAGCCATCTGTATTGCTTCGTTAGGGTTGTTTGGTATGGTGGTATTTACCACAGAAACCCGCCTGAAAGAAATCAGTATCCGTAAGGTTTTGGGTGCTACTGAAGGCGGACTCATCTACTTATTGAGCAAAGGCTTTTTGATACTGTTAGGTATAGCTGCCTTTATAGCCCTGCCTGCTACTTATATTTTATTCGACAAAGTAGTATTAACCAAATTTGCCTATCATTTACCGATGCAGGTCTATGAATTTCTGTTGCCGCTTTTGGTTCTGATGGTTTTAGCCGCTATACTGATAGGCTCGCAAACCCTGAAAGCCGCCCGAAGTAACCCGGTGAAGAATCTGAAAACGGAATAGCAAAGGGCATGGCGCATGGGGCAGAGGGGTATTTTTTTGGATAAAGGAGAACGGAACACGGAAGAAAGGAGATTATTATCGCTCTCCTTGTTCCTTATTCCTTGTTCCTTATTCCTTGTTCCTATACCCTAACCTATATACGTTCTCTTATTTCTTCTCAATCATTTTCTTTAGTTCGTTTACTTCTTTTTGAAGCAATACCACCTGTTGCCCTTGCTGTTGAATAATGGCCTGTTGTTCCTGAATGGCTTTGATAGCCAGAACGCCAATGCGTGAGTAATCCATGGTATAAAACTTCTCTCCGGTATCGTTGCTTTGCTCATAAACAATTTCCGGAAAATACTGCAATGCTTCCTGTGCAAGCAGCCCTACTTCTGTTTTAGCCGATTTCAATCGCTTATAAGATTTTACCCCTAATTTCAGCAGATTATCAAGGGTATTCTCATAGGCATGAATATTGGTTTTCATATTGGCATCTGAAACCGTGGTGTAAGCCCCTGTATCAGGATTAAAGAAACCTAAGTTAACGCCTTTGTTATAGACTGATAAAGAACCTTTACCTACATTCTGGGTATAAAATGTCCAGCTATTCTGGTTAGGCCCAGTGTTTAGTATTCTCAGCCCACTCATGCCCTCCGTGGCCTGTATCGGGTGTCTTACTTCAAAATCAGCATGGGCATTGTTGGTATAGGCACCTCCGTAAGGTGTAATCTTTTGCGTCACCAACCCTGCACCATTGCCACTGGCATTGGTATTTCTGATATATCCCCCTGCCCCACCGCCATTGGTAACAGCCTCTAAAGCATTACCTGTATTGTTTGCATTGATATTTTCAAACTTTCCACCTACTCCTGTTCCTGCTGAAGATCCTACCTGTCCGTATACACCTATCCCATTTTTAGTATTGAATCCCTTTACCCCATAACCTGAGTCGTGGTTTACCCCCTCTACACCCCCATTATCCGGCGAGCTGCTACGACCCGCCACACCAGGCCCAACAGCATTATCACCCAATACCCCTGCTCCTACATCTGACGTTGATGTACCCCATATAGCAATACTATTTGTATTGGCAACTACACCTAAACCTTTACCACTATGAACCACATTAATGGCAGTTTTGTCATTTGCAACGTTAGTCAACTCAAGGTTTAAGCCTTTACCTATTCCCTTATGGTTTACATCTACCACTGTGTTTATATTATTCACATTATAAATTTCAAATTTTGCCGGAACCCCCGTAAAGGAAGAACTATATAAGCCTACGCCTGTATCCGATTGTGTAAAAGTACCGAAACCGCTGGCTGAATACCCTACTACCCCCCGGCCGGTCTGGCTTGAACCATATACACCATAGCCTTGTGCCTGATGAGAACCCCATACACCAATGCCAAAACTGCTGGTACCCATATTCATACCCCTTATAGCAGCCGAAAAAGCACCCTGATTGGGATTGCTCAATACCCCTTTAATGGCATAAGAATTGGCAGCATCGTTGTCATTGATAAAATCAGAAGTATTCGGCAATAAGGTGGCCGATTGGGCAAAAGCAAGCTGCGACAGGCCCAGACATAGGCCAGCCAATACGACATATTTTCTCATAATTTGTTTTTTTTTGATACAAATGTAGAGAGGAAAAATCGGCAGAAAATACTTGTTATCATTTTTTTGCTTTCAATTTTAGTAAACGGCAAAACCATTGATTACAATTTGAGTAAGCGGCAAAATCGGTTCAGTTCCTTGTTGCAAGGGGCATGGAGCAGAGGGCAAAGGGTAGAGGGTATTTTTTGGAGAACGGAACACGGAAAATAAAGATTGTAATCCCTCTCCTTGCCCTATGCTCTATGCCCCAACAAAGCTCTTCGCTCAAATAATGCCGGGTAATTTACTACCAATCCGTTGGCATCTACTGTAATGGCTGCCTCAAAATCGTTAGGCACGTTTTCATAATGATACACCTCTTCTTTCAGGCGAATGTATTTTTGTTGCACAGGCTTGAATTCTTCGGCTAATAAATCCAGATAAATGACATTGATAAGTTGGGTTTCGCCAATAGCTAATTTGAGTCTATTTATGGGCAAAGTATTGGTAAAAGGGGTAAGCGGAATATCTACATCTATACAACCGCCAAACTGCTGACAGACCTTTCCGTTCTTTCGCCAGTTGCCTTGTCCGTCTCCTTCCAGTTGCCAGTGTTGAGTCTGATGATTTACACGGCTTTCAATAGCTACAAATAGCGTTTCCCATGCAGCATTGGTTCTTATCTGGTAATCTATCAGGTAGATTTTACCTGCATATTGTCCCACAATGGTCGAACTTATCTCTGTGCCTTCCTCAGTAGTATCAATGAGGCAGTTTTCCAGAGACTCATATTCAATTCCTTTCCAGAGTATATGGGCTTCCATAGTTTTTTTA
This sequence comes from Emticicia agri, assembly GCF_004168285.1. Taxonomy (GTDB): domain Bacteria; phylum Bacteroidota; class Bacteroidia; order Cytophagales; family Spirosomataceae; genus Emticicia; species Emticicia agri. Next base: position 11,000 of record NZ_SEWF01000053.1, read on the forward strand.
CAGCAGGGTTTCAATGATAATAAACAATAATTCCGGCCGATTTGTTTAACAGTCCTATCAATCACACAATAGGTCACTATTGAAAACTTGTATTCTCATTATTTGAAATCGATTCAAGAAAACCTCCCCTGAACTTTGCGAACCCCTATCTGTTCCACCTGCCTGACTTATTCAATTGCTGGTGCTTACCTCATTTACAGAGCCGTTTATAAAAAGGTACATTGTTTTAGTGGCAGGTATTTTGTTATATTGCCTGTCAAAAGTACAAACATCCATTAGTTTTGCTCTGGATATGTATGCTGATTCTAACAAATGTACAATGAAAACTTTAACTACTATTTTGCTATTTATAGCATCACTGCCTATGTATGCGCAGGTCGATGACGTATATGTCAATCCTCAAATTCCTAATGCCTTTGTCGGAGGAGAGGACTCTTTAATGAAATACATAGATGCCCATTTTGATTTCTGCAAAAAAAGTCAGAACCTGTCAAAAACTGAATCTATCATTGCAAGATTTGTGGTAGAACCCAATGGCACTTATAGTAATCTGACTTTTATGACAAACAATGCAGAGACTACCCGACTAATGGTGAAAGAATTATTAGATAGCCTCCCCGAATGGAAACCGGGCACGGTTAAAGGAAAACCCGTCAGAAGCTACCGCCATTTAGCCATCAGATGCGAAAATGGTTTGAGGGTTAAGAAGGTGAGGTAGTGATTTCCCTAAAATCCCTCCCACATGCAACAAAAACCTTCGTATATTGTCTCTTAATTAACAGACTATCCGTAACCTTAACCTTGCCCTATGAAAAAACTATTATTGGTTGGTCATCTTGTTACACTACTTTCAATGAACCTGTCTGCACAAACGCAGAATGACTCACTGGCTATAAAAATAGATGCTATTTTTAAAAAATATGAAGGCAAAGACCGACCGGGCTGTGCCGTGGGTATCATCAAAAACGGTGTGCTTGTTTTTAAAAAAGGCTATGGAATGGCTAACCTCGAATATGATATTCCGAACACGCCCACGAGTGTTTTTGATATTGCTTCGGTATCCAAGCAGTTTGCCGGATATGCCATTGCCACGCTCCTGATCGAAAAAAAGATTGCCCTCGACGATGATGTCCATAAATACCTGCCAGATGTTCCCGATTTTGGCAAAACCATTACCATTCGCCATCTGGTGCATCATACCAGTGGTTTGAGAGACTGGCCACAAACCCTGCACGCCGCTGGCTGGCGCTGGGATGAAGTATTTTCTTTTGAAGATATTATGCGCATGGTTAAAAACCAGAAAGACCTCGATTTTGAGCCGGGTTTTAAGTATTCTTATTCTAACACAGGCTATAATCTGCTGGCCGCTATTGTAGAAAAAGTAACCGGAACGTCTTTCAGAGACTGGACAGATACGCATATTTTCAAGCCTTTAGGCATGAACTCCTCTCATTTCTTGGTCGACTATACCGAAGTGGTGAAAAACATGGCTTATTCATATTTTCCAAGCGACAAAGGATTTAAGAAAAGCGTTACTGCGCTAACGGCTTATGGGTCAAGTTCTTTGTTTACGACCGTAGAAGACCTTAGCAAATGGGCAATTCATTTCAATAAGTCTGTCAGCGATAAAAATCCGGTATTTATGCAAATGCTTGAAGAAGGCAAACTGAACAATGGCGGAGCCGTGAAATATGGCTATGGATTAGCTTATGGAAGCAATGAGGGATTCAGAACTATTTCTCATACAGGCGGATGGGCCAGTTACCAGACCGTATTAATGCACTATCCCGATCAGCAGGTTTCATTCATTATTTTAGGCAATTCGGGTGATTTTGATTTGGGCGGCTCTACCAATGAAGTAACTCGTGCCTTGTTACCTTTTCAGTCTAAACCTGCCGCAAAGCCTGCTGTAAGTGCAACTGTTAATAAAGATGCCCCTAATGTAAAAGTAGCTGAGTCTGTTCTGAAAAAGTACACCGGAGCCTTTCAGTTAGGGCCGGGGTGGGCGGTAACTATCACGCTCGAAAACGGACAACTTTTTACACAAGCCAACGGCGAAGCCAGATTCCCGATGGATAGTAAGTCTGATTCAACTTTCTGGATAAATGCCTATGGTGCTTCTATGACCTTTGTAAAAGACAGCAAAGGCGAGGTGAATCTGCTGAAATATAAATATATACAAGCCAAAAGAATTACTCCCTGGCAACCTGACAAAGCCCAATTTGAACAATATGCAGGTACCTACTTTAGTACTGAATTAGGTACTGAATATGCTATTACACATAGCGAGGGTCAATTAAAAATTAGTAATTTTCGGTTAGGTGATATTGATTTAGGCATAGACCCTACTACCGAAAACCAGTTTTCGTCAAGCGTTGGCAAGATTAGATTCTACAAAGATTCCCAGAACAAAATAGCCGGGTTTAAACTATCCGGTGGGCGGATACAGAATATAAAGTTTGAGAAAAGGTAGGAGAAAGGAACAAGGAGAATGGAGAAAGGAAGAAGAAAAAAATATTTTTTATCGACTCCTTGTTCCGTTCTCCGTGTTCCTTTCTCCGTCATTTAAATAAAATTTTTGCCTGTTTTTTTACCTGATTCCACTCTGGTCATTATTTCTGCCCTTAAATTGAGCTCGTATTTAATTCTCCGACAATCGCCATGAAGTTTTTATTCGCTTTTACTCTACTATTCTGCTCATTAATCGGGTTCAGCCAGACACCGGAAGAAAAAATTCCTTCGGTATGGATTGAAGGCATCACCATTAAAAAAGGTGACAGTATTAAATTAGGTAAAGGCTCAGGCAAAAAAGGCATCTTTGTCTTTATCAATACCACTGATACCAAAGGGATTCCTGCCAACTGGGCTAATAAACGGCTGATTGTAACAGATGTATTGAAAGCTCCGGGTAACGATAGTGTCAGGTATTCTATCAAACTGAAAGCCACTCCTACCCAGAGTTTCACCATGACTGATTTATACCTCGCCTTACAACAAAACGAAATTGTAGGAGTAAATAAACGAATGTTCTATTAGAATTGTCATTGCTTCGTCCACTGCTCCACAACAAATTTCCCTACATTTCTGCCTAATTGCAGACCAACTTCGTTGTCGGTGCGGAAGTGGATTCCGGCATAGAAACGTGATTCAGCACATTCTTCGGCCATTTGCTGAAACAATTTAGTATCAGCCGGAAAAAAATAAGACATCACCACGCTGGCGGTTGCTCCTCCGGCAGCATGACCTGACGGATAACCCGGAAACGGTGGTGTTGAAATAAGCGGTTTGTAACTGGTATCATACTGATTGGGTCTGATACCCCAATAGGCATATTTGGCGTCCATAATGGCAATAGCCGACTCGTGCGAAGCAGTTGACAATACGGCATAAATACGGGCTACTGTGGGGGCATCATAAGCAATACCATATTCAAACATCTTTTGTCCGGCCAGTTCAAACCAGTTGGTAGAGGTATTAGCCCAGTAATAAGCAATAGAATTACTTCTGAAAGTCTGCTTAAAATTCCGCATTTCCTGCATATCTTTTTCAAAATCAGGTGGTGGCAACGGTCTGAACTGGTTATTGGTCTGCAAAAACTGAGGTGTAAAAGTAGCCAGTGTAATACCCAACGGGTATTTTCCAGTCCATTTTTTAGGGTCTTTGTTCATTTGTCCGTCCCATTGTTTATCCGACCCATCGTGTTTGGCTTTTTCTATAATTTGTAAAGCTACCTGCTCGCCCAGTTTCCAGCCTGCTTCAGTATCACTCGGAAACTGTACACCTGCCTCAATACGCGACTGCATGGCTGTTCGAGCCAGCTGCATAATAGAATCAGCCTTTTTCGGAAAGAAATATGCCAGCACATGGGCTGCGGCCGAGGCCGTTACTGAATGTTCGCAAGGGTAAGCATAGGTTGCAGGAGCGTTCACCAATGGCACCACAGAAGCATCTATTTCGTGCGGACGTTTCCGTTTGTATTTCAGTTTTTCTTTCCAGGCCAGCACGGTGGCATCATAAATAGCCAGATTTACCCACGAACCCGGTATTCTGAGCTGAGACTCGGGGTACTCGTCAACCATATTAATAATTATCTGATTCCATCGGTAAGCAGGTGCTCCGGCATTCCAATACCTGATGTTCTCCCGTTTTTTATCATTCACTGCGCTCATGGCTTGCTTAATGGTCTGTATTTCGGTCTTTGGCTTCGCAGGCGGGGCAGCAATTCTTATCTGTTGAGGGTTGGCCAATTGCCAGAGTTTCCAGTTAGCGGCTGCATAAGAAGGTTTGTCTTGTGCATGTGTCAAAACCTGAATAAAGGTGAGTGCAAGCATACATATCAGCTGTTTCATAAGTAATGTTTTTTTTTAAAGTTTATAAAGAACCTGTTTAAACTTTTTATTTACTGACGAGAATGAGCGATTTTTTAATCAGATGAGATTATTTGTTGAGTGCGTAGCAGAGCTACGGACGAAATAAATAAGCGAAATATGATTGAAAAATAACCATTCGTAGTCGAAAGAAATAAGTTTAAACAGGTTCAAAGTTTTTCAGTAACCTGATGCAATGATAAACCAATAAAAAATACCCATAAAGCCGATGTCAACACACAACAGAAAAGCGTAAACAAATGACAGAATTACGTCAACAACCCTACAAATCCGGTAAACCAAAATGGCCGATTCAGCCCTGTTTACCTGATGCTACAATTTTTTTGATGGAGTTTTTTTTAGTTATTTGTACGAGGTTGAAGTGGGTATTATACCATTAGTCAGATGAATACATGGGTTACCAGTTAATAGCATGCTTAAAAAAATCAATATAAAAAATCTCAGGCTCTATTTATGGATAGGTGTGGTCTACTGCGGGCTGGCTGTATTAGCTGATTTAGCACGAGACCCAAAAACAATCGGATTAAGTTTCCTCAACGATGTGTGGCGGACTATTTATATTGTAGGCATCAGCATACTGTTGTATGAATATATCGTTCCTTACATCAGGGCGAAAAAAGGGTTTCTGAAAAAAATAATCCTTTCCATACTTACCCTATTCCTATACATTTTCTTTTTCTCGTTGGGTATGTATGCCTGGCGAGGCATCGGCATTGTGCTGAATATATTTACGCCATTCACCGAATTTGCTTCCATGTCTGAAGGTACGTCTGAATTATTCGGACTAAGCCTGTTTTCGGTCATTTTCTTTGGCATTATCAGACACTTTTATAACCATTCGCAGTTACGACGCAAAGCCCGGCAATTGCAGATAGAGAAACAGGAAGCCGAACTGAATTACCTGAAATCGCAGACCAATCCGCATTTTTTGTTTAATACGCTCAATAATATTTATGCACTGGCAAGAGATAAGTCAGACCTTGCACCTGAATCTATTCTTCGGCTCTCTAAAATCTTACGCTTCATGCTATACGAAACATCGGGCGCATACATAGCACTTGAACAGGAATTAAAAATCATTGATGATTATATTGCGCTCGAACAACTACGGTATGACGAAACCTTGCAGGTTAATTTCAATTATGATATTGAAAATAGGAAGCAAGCCCTGCCGCCACTTTTGCTGATGCCTTTGATTGAAAACGCTTTCAAGCATGGTGTTTCTGAAACCCGCAGCCAGCCTTTTGTATATGTTCATTTGTCGGTGCGAAACCGACAGCTACTATTCAATGTCAGAAACTCTTCTGAGGTTTATGCCGATGAGGTAGCTGTAAAAGAGAATATCGGTTTATCTAACCTACGCCGTCAGTTAGAATTACTTTATACCGATTACAAGCTCACCGTGCAGCAAAGCCAGTCGGTATTTACAGCCATTTTAAAAATCAACTTAGCCAGCCATGTCTAAACTCCATTGCATTATTATAGAAGATGAGCCATTAGCTGTAAAAATTCTGAGCGACTACATAGCAGAAGTGCCGTTTCTTGATTTACAGGCCACTTTCAAAGATGCCATTCTGGCTACCGAGTATCTCCATACACATACACCCGACCTTATTTTTTTAGATATACATCTGCCTAAACTCAAAGGCATGGCCTTTCTGAAAACCCTTCTCCATCCTCCGGCAGTGATTATCACAACCGCCTACCACCAGTATGCCGTTGAGGGTTTCAATCTGAATGTAAGCGATTATCTGCTGAAACCTTTTGAGTTTGAGCGGTTTTTAGTGGCTGTGAATAAGGTAAAAACAGCAAATAAAGAAAAGCTGACCGATACTCAGGAACCTAAAGACTTTATTTTTCTGCATGTGCAGAAGAAAAAAGTAAAAATTCTGTTTGCTGACATTCTGTATATCGAGAGTCAGCGGGAGTACATCAGGATTGTTACGCAGAAAAACACGTTTGTTTCCAAAATGAGTACGCACGAAATCGAAGCATTGCTGCCTCCTGCCCTGTTCAAGCGCATTCACCGCTCTTTTATTGTGTCCCTCAACAAAATCGACTCATACACTGCCGAAATGGTAGAACTCAACGGTATCTCAATTCCTATCGGCCGTGGGTATAGAGAGGTTTTGGAAGGATTGTGAAAATGGTCTTGAACTGTGATTTAGCTGATTAAGCTGATGTTTATTTCTTGAACTATGATTAAACCGTGCGGCGTCCGCTGATTTTATGATTTCACTGATTTAAAATCAATTTTCACAAAATCATCTTCAAATAATATCAGCGAAATCAGGTTAATCAGCTAAATCAAAGTTCAAGACGTAATTTTCCCAAGATTCTATATGATTTATTAAAGAATATTACAAATAATTATCCTACTAATTTGGTAGAGTATATAGATATACTATTTTTGTGCCATCATTCAATTAATCACATTCTGTATGAACAAAGTCTGTTGTATTTCATCACACTTTTACGGCTAAATCATCACCTTAAAAAATACCCGTAAAAACCAAAAACGGGCTGCTAACAATCAATCATCACTATGCGACAAAATTCTATATTTATGAAGAAAATTATGAAATCCTCCTTTCTGATAGGTCTGCTGTTATTACCTTTCTTTGTTTCAGCACAGAACGAACCTATTGTGAATGCCACTGTTACAGGCAAAGTAATTGACGGCAGTACCAATGAGCCATTGATTGGTGCAACGGTTTCTATCAAAGGAACAACCAATGGTGCTGCTACCGATGCCAACGGAGACTTTGCCCTGATTACAGGTCAGAAACTCCCTTTTACTTTAATTGTATCGTATGTCGGCTATATTAAAAAAGAACTGGTTATCAGCGAAAGCAAAGTAGAAATCAGACTCGATGCCACACCGAATCAACTGAATGATGTGGTGATTACCTCCCGTCGTCGTTCAGAATCGGCGCAGAATGTACCGCTTCCTATCTCTATTGTGAGAGGCGTGGCTGTGGAAGATGCCGGAGCTTTCAACGTAAACCGTCTGAAAGAATTAGTACCAAGTGTACAACTCTATGCCTCTAATGCCCGTAACACGACTTTAAATATCCGTGGGTTAGGTTCTACTTTTGGTCTCACCAACGATGGCATTGACCCGGGCGTAGGTTTCTATGTAGATGGGGTCTATTATGCCCGTCCGGCCGCTACTGCCCTTGATTTTATTGACATCGACCAGGTAGAGGTATTGCGTGGCCCACAGGGTACACTTTTCGGAAAAAATACCACTTCCGGTGCCTTTAATATTACCTCTCGCCCTGCTAATTTCGAACCGGGTGCCAGTTTCGAATTAAGCTATGGTAACTATGGCTATATTCAGGCAAAAGCGTCTGTAACAGGGCCGATAAGCAAAAAATTAGCGGCAAGAATCTCGTTCTCGGGTACACAACGTAATGGTACTATCTTTAATGTACACAACAACCAGTATATCAACGATATTAATAATACGGGTGTAAGAGCCCAGTTGCTTTACTCGCCAAGCGATAAAGTAAAAATTACCTTTATCGGCGATATTACCGACCAGAAACCAAACGGTTATGGCTGGGGTATTGCAGGTGTAGTAACCACCAAACGTGCGGCGTATCGTCAGTTTAATGCCATCATTGCTGATCTGAACTATACCTTACCGTATTCGAGCGCCTTTGAAAGAAAGGTTGATTTGGATACGCAATCAAAAGCAGATAACCAATTGGGTGGTGTTTCGGCCAATGCAGATATTAAAATCGGTAACGGAACTTTGACTTCGACTACTGCCTATCGTTACTGGAAATGGGTACCACTAAACGACCGTGATTATACGGGCTTACCGATTTTCACTGTTTCGTCAGGTAATTCAGTACACGACCAATGGTCGCAGGAAATCAGATATGCAGGTAAAGTTTCATCAAAAGTAAGTGGGGTTATCGGAGCATTCGGACTCTGGCAGGATTTGAACTCAGACCCTGTACAAACCGAAGAAGCGGGTTCGGCACAATGGCGTTTTGCGCAAAGTTCTACCAGTGCGTTATGGAAAACACCGGGTTTATTTGATAACTTCGGTATCCGTACAACCAACCGTATTCAAAGCACCAGTTTAGCCGTATTTACTCAGGTTGACTGGTCTGTTACAGACAAATTCCATATCTTACCGGGTATCAGATACAACTACGACAAAAAAGTAGCTGATTATAAACGTGAAACTTATGGCGGTCTGCAAACAACCGACCCGGCTTTGATTGCCTTGAAAAACGGGATTTATACCAACCAGTCATTTAACAATACCGCAGAAGCGGGCAATTTCTCAGGAGGATTGACTGCCCAATACCGTTCAAGCGACAGATTCAATGCCTTTGCTACTTATTCAGTAAGCTATAAACCTGTCGGCATTAATATTGGTGGATTACCAACCGCCAGTGGCAGGGTTCTGATTGAATTGGCTACCGTAAAACCTGAGTTTGTTACACACAAAGAAATTGGCATCAAAACCAAACCAACGCCTAATTCAATTATCAATCTGACTATTTATGATACCGATATTAAAGACTATCAGACACAGGTACAAACCCCTGAACCTGGTGTAAACAGAGGGTATCTGGCCAATGCTGAGAAAGTGCGTGTATTTGGTGCTGAATTAGATGCAAGCCTGCGGGTAAATAACAACTTATCATTCAATGGTGCAATTGCCTACACAGACGGCAAATATGTTTCTTTCAAAAATGCGCCGGTGCCTTTAGAAGAAGTTGGTGGCGAACAAGCGTTTAAAGATGTTTCGGGTGGACGACTACCGGGTATCTCTAAATGGGCAGGTTCGGTAGGCGGAGAAGGAACGGTAAAAGGTGGATTCTTCGGCCTGAAAGGTAATTACTTCCTGGGTATTGATACGTATTTTCGTACGCACTTCTCTTCAAGCCCTTCACCTTCTCAATTCCTGAACATTGAGGGTTACAACCTGACTAATGCCCGTCTGGGTTTCAGAGCCTCTAATGGAATTACCTTATTTGTATGGAGCAGAAACTTATTCAATGCCGATTACTACGAGCAATTATTGGCTGCTCCGGGTAGCGCAGGTAACTATGCAGGTATCATCGGCGACCCTCGCACCCAAGGTGTAACTTTAAGATATACGTTTAACTAAGCATTATACTTAGCAATTACGCGTGCCACATCTATACTCGGACAGTATGGGTGTGGTATGTTTGTGTTTGAGGGGTAGGCCGTTTTTGAATTGATAATAATGTCTTTTATTGTTTGTAAATGCCGTTCAAAGAATGGCTTACATAGCGACTGAATGAATATTCAGCCGAACCAGGGGTAAGCCGTTTTTAAATTGATGATAATATCATTTATTATTTGTAAATGCCGTTCAAAGAACGGCTGACACAGCGACTGATTGGACAATCAGCCGAACGGGCGAAGCCGTTCAGCCCCGCTTTTGGCAATAACTTGTTATGGAAAGTCATTTGTGTCATCGTGCTAAAAGTCCTATAATTAATGCAACAATACCCCCCAGAAATGAATATAGCATATCGTGTCCCAAACCTTTTCCACTTGCAAATCTGACTAAAAGTACTTTGGTTAATATGGGTCCTAAAATATAGACAACAGCAAGATTAATAAAAAATACTGCCACCCAATGATATTCAAATATAATTGTAAATGGAATTACCGGAAGAATGAAACCACTAACCCACGGTATTGCGGACATAATTGGATCTCTTGTATACATAGGTCTGTCAAATTGGTCTCCACTGTTAATAGCCATATGAATGCCAAATGTCGCAATGAATAATATTATAGAAACAATTAAGAAAAAAGTTGCCATATACTTTATTGTTTATACTCCTCCAATTACGTTGTTTTTATGTCTTTCCACTACAATAGTCATTTCTTTTATCATCTGTTCTCCAATTTTTTGCTGTTCAAACAAACTCAAATTTCTTACATTGTTAAATTGCCTTTCGTGAACGACTTCCTTTTGAAAAAACTTATATTTCCAAGTTATTGTCAAGTGTCCAGTACTGTATTGGAATTTAATAATTTGATTCTTGCCGTCCTCATAAAGGTTAAACTCTCTTTTATCGAGTGTTGTTACTGAACCATTGCCATTAAATGCTGCATCATTTATCATGTGGACTATGACATTAAACTTGTCATTTAATGTCCTTCCTTGCAAGTCGTCATTGTCCTTACTTAAGGCTGAAAAGAAACGGAATAGTATTATTCCAATGATTGCGATTACGATTGCCCAAACCATTTGTCTCTTTATTTAATTGTTGTTTACATTGTTGGTAGCTATGCTTGCCCATAATATTCAGCCCAAAATATTCAAGCATTATTTATCTTTTAAATTCAATTTTTCAAACGGAATTCCTCGTTCGGCTGAATATTCATTCAGTCGATATATCAGCCGAAAAGAGATGCACCTAAAAAGAACAAAAATACATTTTGATAAAAATAGTTCTTAATGTTTTTGAGCCATTAATATACGCTTTGATTAAATTTTTTGCAGGATTTAATCTAATAACTGTAAAACATGTACTCATTTATTGCCTGTTTAAATAGTAAAATATTTATAATGTAAAATCTCTGCAATAATTACGTTTGAGTAGGAAACATCGATTTAATAGAGAATTATATTTAATATCATTCCACTTTTTGGCACGTCGAACTTCCCCCAACTTGTTTTAGAACAAAATGTTTATTGTCCATTTCGACAATAGGAAGTATCATTTCATTAGCAATCAACCTGTCCAAATTCAGTTTTAGAAAATAGTCTTCAGAGTTGCGATTTTTTACTATTTCCCAATTTCCAGAATATGCCTTTTTTCCCTCTTGTATAGTAAAGGTTCCGTTTGTTTGATAAAAAGAGGTAGAAATCCTTTTTTTGAATGTGCAATCAAATTTTCCAAAGAACCAACTTGTTACTTCTCTTACTTTACTATCATCTACTGTGTTTGTTGTTTCTTTTCTATTATTTGTAGCTTCACTATTGCTATTATTTAGCTGACTTGAATTAAATAAAGTTTGGGTAGCTGGTATGACACTCTTCTTTCTTAGTAAAAAATCTTGCACTCTCCATCCCTTCTCTGTTTGTAGAAAAGTAAAATCACCCTTTAACTCTATATTTGTTCCTGCATTATAGCGTGTATAGAAAGGAGCATCTCTGCTAAAAATTTCAGTAATTACTTTAAAATTGTCCCACTGCCCAAGACCAGCCTCTTTGAAGCAATCCCTAGTAATAGTAACAATACTTTCAAATTCAAGAACATATAATTTCATCCCTTCAGACTCTTTAGAATATCCATCAGATTTTGCAAAAGAAGACACTTTAATCACACCTTTAGATTGATTGGAAACCAAATTTTCTAAATAAGTTTTGGCTTTGATTTCTCGTTCGTCTGTCTGAGAGTAGATAAGTTGAGAAGAAAAAAAGCTAAGAATAAATATAATCTTTTTCATTTAGGTTAGTATTAAAATAACTTCAAAGCAGTAAAAAGTATTCCAATTAATAAATAAAATCAGATTATTCCTAATAATTTTTATGGTTCTTTGACAATTTTTGTGGAATAGGATAAAATTTGCAAACTTGATGATGAAAAAAAATCAAGTTTACCAATGAATTAACTAACCTACCATTGGTTACTATACTTGATTTAAAGATTGACCATAGATTAATTACCATTGAATGCGAAGTTAAAAAACTGACAGAGCCTCGTTCGGCTGAATGTCCATTCAGTCGGTGTGTCAGCCGTTCTCTGAACGGCGTCTGCCAACTACGGATTGTTAATTTATTCAGTAAAATATGAAGACCGTTCTCTGAACGGCTGATGCCAACTGTAGATTATTAATTTATTCAGTAAAGTATAAGGTCATTTCTTACTAAAAGCATTTGTACATGCCATTTAGAGAACGGCTGCCATAGTGACTTTGCATCCCAAATTGATTGAACAATCAGCCGAACAGAGTTTAAATAAGTTTTCAATGTTGAAAGTGAAAAACTACCCATAGAAAGGTGGATACCTTAGAATTTGTTAGTAATAAGTGTAATTTTTAACACCAATTTTGGCTATTGATGCTCAAAAAAGAAATTTTATGGATAAAATTCCACAGAATTAACCCTTTTTTTTGAACTGGTCTAAAGTTTGAAGTATTACAACTGATAACCGCCATGGGTACATGGATTGGTTATTTATTGTAATACAATCTCGAAAACCGTGTGAGTCTTTTGCACGGTTTTTCTTGTAATTCAACTCCTTAACTCAATCTGGTTAACTTTTACAAGGTCATACTCGGTTCAGTTGAATAAATAATCAGCCGAACAGGGCTGAAGTTTGCACTTCAGCCCCAATATCTTAATAGCGGCTGATATATTGGTTTACACGATTTTCAGTGATTGAATTAATCCATCTTTAAATTCATAGTGATAAGTCATTACAATCGGACTTCCGGGAAACGTTCCTGAAACTTCAGTTTTCAATGTACGTTCGGTTTCTGAATATGCTATGGGTTTCATAACCGCCTGATATGCTTTATTGGCCTTGTCTATCCAGTTTTTTATTGCTGTTTTCCCGTTGTGCGTGTGTCCTTCGTCGAATACTACGGCTGTTTCGGTAAAACAATTGGCATAAGCTGTGCTGTCGAAATTGTTTTGTGCGTGTATTAATTCGGTAACTACTTCTGGTAAGTTCATTGTTTCTAAGATTATTAAATAGTCGGAATTGTTCCGCCGTCTATAACAAATTCTGTTCCTGTTAAATAACTGGCTCTTGGCGATACTAAAAAGCCTACCAGTTCGGCAACTTCTTCGGGTTCTGCAGGTCTGCCAAAAGGTATTCCACCCAAGGCATTCATAACACTTTATTGAGCCGCCTCCATAGAAATATTTGAATTCTCGGCAATCCTTGCCAAAAAATGTTTGACATTTTCCGTCCTGATCCATCCCGGAGAGACAGTTAGCACCCGAACACCTTTTGGCGTAACTTCATTTGATAAACTTTTACTATAATTGATTAATCCTGCTTTGGCAGCTGCATAGGGCAAAGTAGCATCAAACAGGGGCAGTTTACCCTGAATAGAAGCAATGTGAATGATTACGCCAGTTCTACACTCAATCATTTGTGGTAAAAAACCTCTGTCCAATCGAACAGGCGCAAGCAAATTAGCTTGTAGAGTCGATTCCCAATCTTCATCAGTTAATGCGGTAAAACCATCGGCGGGTGTTTCTGAAGAACCAAGGTTATTGACAAGAATATCTAACCTCTCATAAGTCGATAGCACTTCGCTGATTACTTTTTGTGTTCCTGCCGCCTTACTTAAATCGGCGGCAATGAAATGCCATTGGCTGTTTTCTTTTTCCGGTGCATTTCTTGCAGTAATGATAACAGTGGCGCCTGCTTTTACCAGCCGTTCGGCAATAGCTTTTCCTGCACCTTTTGTGCCGCCTGTTACCAAAGCAATTTTACCCGATAATTCATTGTTGAAATTAAAATCCTGTTCCATTGATTATTTTTTTTATGCAAATTTCAGCTATACATTCAGATGAAACAATTACGGAAATACGATTCAGATAGGGATAAATTTTTCCCCTATTGCATGTTTTGGAACATAAGTTTAATTTTGTTGTATGTATGAAAGAAAGATTTTACCGAACCTGAATTGCGGTCTTGATTTGATTGGCGAAGTACTCTATGGCAAATGGAAAATCCGTTTGTTATGGTTTATCAACGAAGGACACAAACGCCCGAGCGAGCTGCAACGCAAAATACCCGATGCTACCAGGCGGGTTTTAAATATTCAGTTGAAAGAATTGGAAGAGCATGAATTAGTTACCAGAAAAATCTATCCCGTCGTTCCTCCGAAAGTAGAATATAGTCTTACCGAATTTGGCAAAACGTTAATTCCTGTGATTGCAGCTTTAGGTCAATGGGCTGATGCGAATGAAGCGCATTTACGGACGGTCATTTTAGAGCGTTTGAAACAAGAACATCGGCAGGATATTATGCGTGTGTAATCATTTTCCACTGTGTTTGCCGTTCTTTGAACGGCGTCTGGCAACTGTAGATTGTTCATTTATTCCGTAAAATCTAAAGCCATTTCTCAATAAAAGCATTTGTAAATGCCGTTCAGAGAACGGCTGGGCGCCCCCGGCTGACACAGCGACTGATTAGACAATCAGCCGAACGGGGATTAGTTTATAGTATATCCTTTTTTCGAGGTTTTTTATAATAATAAATTTTTAAAGGGATATAACACATTTTAATCTCATTAATTTCGCTCAGAGATATTTCATTTGAGTTTGAAGGAATTATTTTATTGTCTTTGTCTAATTCTAAGAAATCTGCTTTAATTTTTGATATTCGTAAGAATACCGTTTCTCCTGTTTTTAATAATAGTTGCTTTTTGATGCTTTTCTTGAATATTTTATTATTCAAAAGACTCATCGACCTTGCATTAAAACCCTCATTCTGACATTCTTTGAACAAGCTATATCCAATCAATTCAATATCTGGAGAATAACTACCAAGTCTATAAAAACTACGTAAAAAACTCATTGGACTATCATTATTGTATTCACTCACTTTGACAAAACTTGTTAAACCGTTCATTAAAATTGGGTTGATAGATACCCCTCTAATGTCTATTTCAACAAAAAATAATTCTTTATTTTCTGTTTGACAATTTTGACTTTTTACAGCTATACTCATAGTAAAGCATACTCTACCCGAAGATTTTTGTTAATTCCTTGTGATAGATGAATTGTAAATGAATCCACCTCAAAAAATCATATACAAGCATCTGACAAGTAGCTATAAAATTTTGTTTTTGTCTTTTTAGATTTACTCTGATATAATCTAAACCCTTTCTAAAGAAGCTATTAGCTTTATATCCATGTTTTTTGACTTTAATCATCTTTACTTTTTGATGGAGATATTGACCTGTTTTCAGTGCTATAGCTACAGCAATACTAACAAAAACCAACAATTTACTAAGTTTTTCGTTTCCTTTAATATGAGTAGTTTCTAAATCAAAGCCCCTTTGTTTGAAAGTTTGAAACAGAACTTCGATACACCACCTATGTCGGTAAAGATTTCCTAACTGCTTGGCTGGCAGATTACCTATCAGAAACAAAAAGTCTTTATTATCTAATTTCTTTAGCATAGTATTGCACCAGATTCCATCGACCAAACATGTTTCAAAGTAACGCTCCTGTTGATGGGACAATAAGTCGTTTATTGAACAAACAGCCCCATTCTTAAGTGTTATCAAATGGTTTTTAGGTAATCTCATACAGAAGTTTATCTGCCTGTCTTTTAGATACTTTAGCCATTGAATACCAATAAATTCCCTATCTCCAACTATCAAACCGATTCTATCCAAACCTATCACATCTACAATTGATTGTAATAAGTCACACCTGTCTTTACAATTACTATTACCTGAATTATTATCTAATAACTCCCAATACAATGGAATCCCTATTGAACCATTTTTGGCAACTATCATCAAAATATTGCATTGATAAATGCCGAAGTCCCATTCGGTTCTATCTATTGATAATTGAAGTTTACCTTTAGGTAAAAACATTAATAGTAAGAGACATACTTGCCTGTAATCGAAATCATAATCCTTAAAAAATGCCTGTATTCTACGTTCAACTGATTCTAATGTAGCTTCACTCTCAATGTGCAAGGCTATTTCTTTAAATTGCACCTTCCGGCTTTCGAGCATCCCTATCAGAAAATCACCAATGAATTTTTTCCTTGATAGATTCTTAGCAAGAGGTATTTTATCAAAAATCTTTATAATTTCGTCCCTAATGAGTTTTCTCATTCTAAAAGGTTGGTTTTGTTTGCTTGGTCGCTACAAAATTCAGCCTTTTTGTTTATAAATTAAAAATCTTCGGGTAGAGTA
>NZ_SEWF01000054.1 GCF_004168285.1 Emticicia agri
GTCAGACTACTTTATCGAATATCAATTTCACGATTCCTTCAGGAGTTTTGCCAACTGGAACGAATTACCTGTATGTCAGAGCCAAAGATGAAAATGGTAAATGGAGCGAGCCGCTGATGCGACAATTGAATAATGTGGTAACTCCTCCTGTGGCATCAATAGTAAAAGCCGAGTATTTCATCAATACCGACCCGGGAATTGGCTTAGGGACGAATATAGTTATTCCATCGGGTCAGACGACCTTATCGAATATCAATTTCACAATTCCCTCGGGGAGTTTGCCATCGGGAACGAATTATCTGTACATCAGAACCAAAGATGAAAATGGCAAATGGAGTGAACCGCTGATGCGACAATTGAACAATGTGGTAACTCCTCCTGTAGCATCCATAGTAAAAGCAGAGTATTTCATCAATACTGACCCGGGAATTGGCTTGGGGACAAATATAGTAATCCCTTCCGGTCAGACGACTTTATCGAATATCAATTTCACGATTCCTTCGGGAAGTTTGCCAGCCGGAACAAATTATCTGTATGTCAGAACCAAAGATGAAAATGGCAAATGGAGCGAACCACTAATGCGGCAATTGAATAATGTGGTGAATCCTCCTGTAACATCAATTGTAAAAGCAGAGTATTTCATCAATACCGACCCTGGAATTGGCTTGGGGACGAATATAGTTATACCCTCTGGTCAGACTACTTTATCGAATATCAATTTCACGATTCCTTCAGGAGTTTTGCCAACTGGAACGAATTACCTGTATGTCAGAGCCAAAGATGAAAATGGTAAATGGAGCGAGCCGCTGATGCGACAATTGAATAATGTGGTAACTCCTCCTGTGGCATCAATAGTAAAAGCCGAGTATTTCATCAATACCGACCCGGGAATTGGCTTAGGGACGAATATAGTTATTCCATCGGGTCAGACGACCTTATCGAATATCAATTTCACAATACCATCGGGAAGTCTGCCATCCGGAACGAATTATCTGTACATCAGAACCAAAGATGAAAATGGCAAATGGAGTGAACCGCTGATGCGACAATTGAATAATTTGCCAAGCTCAACACCAGCCATTGTCAAAGCCGAGTATTTTGTAGATACTGACCCTGGCTTTGGCTCAGGAATTAATGTGCCTATTACAGCCGGACAAACTACATTGACAGGCGTTAATTTTAACCTGAATTATGGCAGTTTATCTGACGGAGAACACACCCTTTGGGTGAGAGCCAGAGATGAGCGGGGTAAATGGAGTGTTGTAGCCATGAAACGTATCGTAAAGGCTACTCCACATATTATGGCAGATGCTGCACCGAATCCGGTATGTCTGGGAGCACCTATTGCGATTAATTTCACTACCAACAATGCAGGGTCGTTTACTTATACTGCCTTTATCTCTAACGCAAGTGGCTCATTTTCTGAAAAAATTGTCTTAGGAAATCTTACAAGCAATGCCACCACAGCTACCATCAATGGGGTTATTCCTTCTTATATAGCCAAGGGTGAGTATTATAAAGTCAGGGTTGAGTCATCAAATGGGGTAGACGGTATCGAATCAGAGTATCTGATAGTCAATGCCTGTACCGCTGACTGTAATCAAACGCTTACTTTATCCAGCCCGACAGATAATTACAACGGGCAGTATCTGTTGAGAGAGAGTAATCAGCCTATAACAGCTACCAATATTATTTCGGGCCCTTCTAATGTCATTTATAGGTCTGCTAAATCCATTCTGTTAACCCCACAAAGTGGCGCAGGGTTTGTGGTTGACGGAGGGGCTGTTTTTAAAGCAGAAATAGGGGGATGCCCCCAATAGGCATAAAAAGAAAGCCGACATATACCATCGGCTTTCTTACAATTTATATACAAGGATAATTAGACCGTTTGTTTTTCAAGATTGAATAAGTCGTTCAGGACATCAATCAGGGTTTCTGCTTCACCACGTTTACAAGCTGCTTTCAATTGCAATACAGGTAGTTTAATCACCTTTTGCATCATACTTGCCGTGATTCTCTCCATTTTCTCCGCCTCTTCTGTCGATAATTCTTTCACAAAGCGAGCCATTTCTTCTTTTCTGATTTGTTCCAGCGCTCCTTTCAGTTTCTGAATAGTGGGCGAAACAATCATTTCCTGCGACCAGTTATTAAACTCAACCAGAGCGTCAGCAATAATACTACGCACATGAGGCACTGCTTCCAGACGGCGTTGTAGAGCCTCATTGGCACGGCGTTGAATCTCATCTAAATCATACAGCACAATGCCTGCCAGTTCTTCAACATCCGGACTGATACTACGAGGTACAGAAAGGTCAATCAGGTACTTAACTGTAAGCGTTTTCTTTTTAAGTGTATTTTTAGTAATCAAAGGCTCTTCAACACGTACCGATGAAATCACAATATCAGCGGCTAATATCTGCTCATGTACCAATTGAAAATCTGATACCTTGAACCCTAATTCCTGCGCCAGCGCTTCTGCTTTGGCAGCAGTACGGTTAGTAATAGTTATATTCTGATAATTTTTATCTGCCAGTGTTCTGCACACGTCTTCGCCGATTTCACCCGAACCAATCACTAAAATTTTAGGATTAGCCAGTAAAGGCAAGAAACTCTCCAATACTTCAACAGTTGCATACGAAGTAGAGGCTGCACCATCTCTGAAGCCTGTTTCCTGTACTACTTTTTTATTGGTGAAGAAAATGGTATGCAATAAGCGATGCAAAAACGGCCCTGCCATTTGCATATCGGCTGACCATTGGTAAGCATGTTTTACCTGATTCGGGATTTGCAGGTCTCCAACTACTTGTGATTGTAGCCCTATAGCTACTTCAAACAGATAATTTACAGCTTCGTTATGATCGTTAATATATTCAAAATAAGGAAGAATCTCGTTTGAATTGAGAACTTTTAAACTGGCAATTAAGCGAATGATTTCTTCGCTGATGTTATTTTCCGAATAATAGTAAATCTCAGTACGATTGCAGGTAGAAAGAACCAATGTTTCTGAAACCTCAAAAGTCTCACGTATTTTGAGCATCAGATTCTTACATTCCTCTTCATTAAGTGCAATTTGCTCTCTGATATTCAGAGAAGCATTCTTATGAGAAATAGTTATTGCTTTAAAGTGTCCGTACATGTCCGTCAGTAATTCCCTGCAAATTTACAGTCAGAAAACAATATGATTGTTATGAAATGTTATGATTTTCGTCAGTTTTTGTAATTTAGAATAGTTCTAAACTTCAAAATGTGTTTCAGAATTTTTCAACTAAGAAAAATACAAAAGTAGATTTAGTAAACAACCGTCGGTAATGGATAACAAAAAACCTGTCGAAACAATTCAAAGTTAGGGAGTAATCTCCTGAAATTTGAATATTTTTCTACCAATAGGCAAAAAAATCTTACAGATTGCCTAATTATCAAGTTAAATGGTTTTGAGCAATGATTAAACGAATATAAGGGGGTATATTTTATAAACATTGATAAATATAAATCGGAACCTCTATACGGCTGTTGTCTAATAAAAGTGAATCTTTATCTTTGTTATCAATATCCGAAGAAAATATGAAAAAATTACTCCTACTATCTTTCATTGCCTTAGCGTCTTGTAAAAACGCTGCTGAACTTAAAACAGGCACCTGGCGTGCTACTATTGAGACCACAGGCGGCGAATTGCCTTTTGGATTAGATATACAAAAAGAGGGCGATGGTTACGCCATTCTGGCATTGAATGGCGATGAAAGACTGCCAATGGATAAGGCTTTTATCAAAGACGACTCGCTCCATATTCCGATGGAGATTTTCGATGCGGAAATTGTAGCTAAGATAGAAGGTAATCAACTGACAGGCTACTGGAAAAAAATGCGCTCGAACTTCACGTTTTTACAGGCTGATTTCAAAGCAGAATATGGTAAGACCTATCGCTTTGCTGAAACATCTGAAATACCCAAAGTATCATTAGCACCAACATACGAGGTTTTATTTCTTTCAGCAGATAAACAAGACTCAACCGAATCTGTAGGTGTTTTTAAAACCAGCGGCTCACAGGTAAAGGGGAGCTTTCTGACAACAACAGGCGATTATCGTTATCTGGCAGGGGATATTATTGGCGATAGTCTGAAACTCTCTTGCTTTGATGGTACACACGTATATTTGTTCAAGGCAAAGATTGAAGGTGATAAACTGACAGGCGGCGGTTTCTGGTCGGCTCCATCAGGCTTTGAATTATGGTCAGGTGTTAAAAACGATAATGCCAAATTACCCGATGCCACTAAACTGACCTATCTGAAAGAGGGTTACAAAACTGTTGATTTCTCGTTCCCGAATACCGATACTAAAAAAATATCATTGAACGATGAGGCCTATAAAGGTAAGGTAGTCGTGATTCAGATTATGGGTTCTTGGTGTCCGAATTGTATGGACGAAAGCCGTTTTTTAGCTCCCTGGTACAAGAAAAACAAAGATAGAGGAGTAGAGATAATAGGCTTATCTTATGAAAAAAGTACTGATACCTCGTTTGCTCTCCCAAAAATCAAGAAGATGAAAGAACGATTCGGGATAGATTATGAAGTCCTATTGGCAGGAACCAATAATAAAGATGAAGCCTCTAAAACTTTACCTATGCTTAATAAGGTGATTGGTTTCCCGACTACGATTTTTATTGATAAAAAAGGGCAGGTAAGAGAAATTCATACCGGGTTTTCAGGGCCTGGTACAGGGCACTATTACGATGAATTTGTGAATGATTTTAATCGCCTGATAGATAAACTATTGGCAGAAAAATCATAAACGGAAGATTCACAGAAACATTTTAGGTAATAGTGGTGTTTGGGTGTATAATCAAGCAAATAAAAGTATGAGTGTTGATACAACAGAAATAATACTGGTAAACGAATCAGATGAGGAAGTAGGTAGCGGAGAGAAACTATGGGTACATCAGCAAGGCTTATTGCACAGAGCTTTTTCAGTGTTGATTTTTAATGACGACAATGAGTTATTGATTCACCAGAGAGCCCTTGATAAGTACCATTCGGGAGGACTCTGGACAAATACCTGTTGCGGTCACCCCAATGTAAATGAAGCAATAAAAACAGCCGCCGAACGCCGCCTGGGTGAAGAAATGGGCTTTACTTGTGATTTAGATTTTCTATACAAGTTTCATTACAAGACTGCCTTTGAAAACCAACTGACCGAAAATGAGATAGACCATGTTTTTACAGGAACCTATAATGATTTTTTTGAGGTAAATCCGGCAGAGGTTATTGCTTACAGATGGGTCAGAGTGGCAGATATTATAGAAGAAATAGCTAATAATCCGGAGAGTTTTACTTTTTGGTTTAAAAAAATTCTGAAAAGTCAGGCATTTCAGGCCTTTGTAGCCGAGAATCATGTTTTATCATAAACCTGTATATACATTATCTGATGGAAAAGAGAGTAATAGGTATCGGTGGCATATTTTTTAAATCAGAAGATACTGATGCCTTACGAAGCTGGTATAACAAGCATTTAGGCATTGAGTCAGAATCGTGGGGAGGTGTATTTGAATGGAGAAGAAAGGATAATCCTGATGATGTAACGTACACAGCCTGGAGTGTATTTAAAAAAGAAACCAAATACCTCGACCCGAGCAAAAAAGACTTTATGGTTAATTACCAGGTTGAAAATTTACTTGATTTAATGGCTGCGCTGAAAGAAGAAGGGGTTACCATTGTTGGCGATATGGAAGAATCAGAATTTGGTAAATTTGCCTGGATACTTGACCCCGAAGGAAATAAGATAGAACTCTGGGAGGCACCCAAAAATATACAGTAACGCAGTATTTCTTTTTCAGTAGCAGACGGCTATTTTGACCCAAATAAGATTAATTTTAACTGTTTCTTATCACTTTTGATAATTATTGTATTTTTGTGCTTCTATTTTTAAATAAAGCATGAAAAAAAGTCTTTTCGTTATCAGTTTGTTATTAGTTACTTCAGTAACTTTTGCTCAAAAGAAGTCTAAAAAAGATTATCTCATTACCCTGAAAACTACTTATGGAACCATGCATATGGTTCTGTTCGATGATACTCCCTTACATAAAGCCAATTTTATTAAACTTGTCAACAAGAAGTTTTTCGATAGCCTGTTATTCCATCGTGTCATTGAGAATTTTATGATTCAGGGTGGAGACCCAACCTCAAAAAATGCTAAACCCGGCGATAGATTAGGTAGTGGTGGCGATGAATTAGAGCGCATACCGTTCGAGTTTAAGTCTAATCATGTACATAAGAAAGGAGCCTTGGCAGCCGCTCGTGATGGTAACCCTGAAAAAAAATCAAGTGCATGTCAGTTTTATATTGTGCAGGGCAAGAAATTTACCGATGACCAGCTAAGTGTAGTAGCAAGCCGTAATAAAATGGATTATACCAACGAACAACGTGCTGACTATATAGGCATAGGTGGTTCGCCCCATTTAGATAATAATTATACTGTTTTTGGCGAGGTTATTGATAATTTAGCCGTAATAGATACCATTGCCAGCCAACCGAGAGATGAGGCAGACCGACCGCTCAAAGATGTAAAAATGGCAATGACTGTGAAGAAAATGAAAAAGAAAAAGATAACGAAATTATACGGCTATAAATATCAGTAAACAGAGGGTTAATCTGTTTTTGTAATACCATTCAGGCTGTAACACTCTTATAATTAATCAGCATAAACAACTTCTACAAAGTATAAAATACTCACAAAAATGAAAAAGATTTTAATTACAGGTTCAAATGGTTTATTAGGACAAAAACTGGTAGAGTTGCTTATCAGAACCAATACTCATGAAGTAATAGCTACAGCAAGAGGCGAAAACCGCCTGCCATTTAAAGAGGGCTATACTTATGTGGCAATGGATATAACCGATAAAGCACAGGTGCAGGAGGTAATAGACCGCATACAACCCACTGTAATTATTAATACAGCCGCCATGACCAATGTGGATATGTGCGAGAGTGCCAAAGATGATTGCTGGAAACAGAATGTGAGTGCAGTAGAGTATTTAGTTGAAGCCGCAGAAAGAAATAATAGTTTTCTGCTTCATGTATCTACCGATTTCATTTTCGACGGAAAAAGTGGCCCTTACAAAGAAGATGCCGACGCTAATCCGATTAGTTTTTATGGGTGGAGTAAATATGCTGCTGAAAAAATAGTTACCAACAGCAATATCCGTTGGGGTATTGCCCGTACGGTTTTAGTATATGGTATTGCGCATGACATGAGCCGTACGAATATTATCTTGTGGGTAAAGAAATCGCTGGAAGATGGCAAAAATATAAAAGTTGTTACCGACCAGTGGCGTACCCCTACATTAGCCGAAGATTTAGCCAAAGGTTGCGCACTAATTGCCGAGCAGGAGGCCGAAGGTATCTTTAATATTTCGGGTAAAGACTTCCTGACACCTTATGAGATGGCTATTATGACAGCCGATTACTTCGGATTAGATAAATCACTTATTTCAATGGCTGATTCTACCACCTTTTCTCAACCTGCAAAACGTCCGGCACGAACAGGGTTTGATTTAACCAAATCTCGTGAAATATTAGGGTATGAACCCGTAAGTTTTACAGAAGGTATAGGTATTCTGGCCGAGCAGATAAGTGTAAATGCCTGATTGATTACAGATAGAATTTTTTCCATCTGATATATTCCTCTACTACATCGCTTACCATGTAGCGGATAGGCTTACCTGCCTTTATACTATTACGTATAAAGGTGGCTGAAATGTCTAATAAGGGTGCTTCAATAAACTTTACTTTCGGATGATTCTTGAAATGATGATCAGGAGTATTCGGTCTTGGATACACATATAACTCATAATATTCCAGAATCTTGTCATAGTTTTTCCAGTTTTCAAACTGTACCAGATTATCTTCTCCCATTATCAGTTTGAATTCGTGTGTGGGATGCCGTTCAGCCAATTTTGTAAGGGTATCAATGGTATAGCTGGGTTTAGGCATAGAAAACTCTATATCGCTTGCCTTTAGCTGATAGTTATCAGAAATGGCTTTTTCTACCATTGTCAGGCGGTCGAACTCATGCAAAAGTCCTTTATTCTTTTTAAAAGGATTCTGTGGCGAAACAATAAACCATACCTGCTCTAAATCGGTAGTGTAGGCCATTGTATTGGCAATAATCAGATGCCCGACATGAATAGGATTAAACGAACCAAAAAACAAACCAATCTTCATTATGCTTTTTAGAATTTTGTGCAAATATAAGAGTAAATAAAAAACGGCAACCGTTCTTTCAATAAAGTGGCTGCCGTTTAATCGTATTAAATAATTGCCACTATGTTTCACAATAAAATAATAGTGTAACATAGTGGCACCCTTGTGTACATTGTGGCAAAATAATACTATGTAATTACACCGTTACCCAAGCCTGTTTACGGTGGCTCTCAATGATTCTTTCGCAAATCAATAATTCACGTAAACCATCAGCAAATGTAGGATAAGTCGGGTTTTCCGGTTGTTTGCCTTCTGCTACGGCAGCATATACTTCTTTGAACAATTGTTTTGAGGTATCCGGGAAACCTTCGTTGTGTCCACCCGGGAAGCTAATCAGGCTTGTTGCTTCACGGTAGAATAACGATGGGTCTTTCATCAATACCTGATTGGCTCCATCGCGTTTACCAATCCACATTTCGTTTGGTTTTTCAGAACACCACTCGAAATTGGCTTTAGAACCAGAGATTTCTATGTTCAGACGGTTTTTGCGGCCTGCTGAAACCTGACTTACGGTTACACTACCTTTATTACCGTTATCAAAACGCAACAATACATTGGCGTGGTCTTCGGTATTGATAGGCACTTCCTGATAATCAGAAGCCTGTAACATTTTGCCTGAATAAGTCTCGATGGCTTTCAATGGTTTCAGACGGGTTTTATGAACCGTTGAGAAATCGGCCATTACTTCGGTAATTTTCAAGCCGGTGATATACTCGGTTACATCTAATAAGTGAGAACCAATATCTGCAATTGCTCTTGAATCACCAGATTTATCCGGTTCCAGACGCCAGTTATAGTCAGTTTGGTAGAAAAGCCAGTCTTGCAGGTAAGAACCTAAAATTGAGTAAATTTCACCTAAGTCACCTTTTTCACGCATGGTTTTCATCTGGCGTACCAAAGGATAATATCTAAGGTTAAAGTGTACTGCATTTACCAAACCTGTTTCTGCGGCTATTTTCACCAGTTCTTCAGCTTCTTCAATTTTAGTCGCTAAAGGTTTTTCGCAAACTACGTGTTTGCCTGCCAATAAAGCGGCCTTTGATTGCGAATAGTGTAGAAAGTTAGGCGTACAAACGTGGATACACTCAATGTCTTCCTGTTTTAACAAATCTTCAAAAATATAAGCTCGTTCGATACCCAGACTGGCAGCTTTTTCAGTAGCCAAATCAATATTAGCTTCGCAAAGAGCAGCTACTTCTACATTTGGTAAGCGGCGTAGGGCTTCGATATGAGCTGGCCCAATAAAACCCGTTCCAACAACGGCAACTTTAATTTTTTTCATAGTTGAATAAAAACCCCTAACCCCTGAAGGGGAATTTTTGGTTAAAGAATACCCCCCTTTAGGGGCAGGGGGCGACCGTCGCACGGTGTGTCATTAATTAAAACTACTTATAGCGTATTTTTCAGTATTACAATAAATGAGGCTATACAGATAAAAACCCTCTTTTGATGTTCCGTAGCGTCTTAAAATCTGCAAAATCGGTGATTTTACTTTTGCTTTCAATAAACCGGCAATCTCTTTGGTGGCGGCAATAGCCCTTACCTCTTGTTGCATGCTATTAACATCTATCTGGTAACGCATAAAAAGCGTACGGAACAATGAGCCATCAACTAATGGCTCGTCTGTTAATGCCGTAATGTTTTCGTTTGGAATGTAAGTTTCTTCGAGTATCACCGGAGCTTCTTCTACCGACCGGAGACGCTTCAAAAATACAAATTCTGTATGAAACTCTTGATGAAGTAAATGTTTAAAAATAGGTTCGGTAATTGTCTGCAATACCGGCCCTTGTAAAATAGAAGTAGTACCGTGCCGGTCACTGGCACCTACTACCTCTGTCCACCCTTTCAACGAAAGCAAACCTAAAGATTTTCTGATCGATGCTACTATACTTCCTTTGCCATGCTGGCGGGTAATATAGCCCTCTTTTACCAGTTCGGTCAGTGCCTGCCGTACAGTCATACGTGTAGCGCTGAACTCAGCGCAAAGGTCATTTTCAGAAGGGAGTAAACTACCCTCTACATATTGCCCTGAAGTAATTTTCTCTTTTAAATGAGCCTGGATTTGCCGGTAAAGCGGTATCTTCATAATATTACCCTTGAGCGCTAAAGTATCGGGTGTATAAAGATGCAAAAATAACAGGCTTTTGCATATCAACACTATTTTTCTGGTCTTCTATTTATCAAAAAAGGCACTCAGGATGCCCGAATGCCTTTCCAAGACGAAAATACTTTAACCTATGATGAATACCCCGACTGGCGAGGAACTCAAAATCTTTATCTGCTTCTGAAAGAAGCTTAATGAATATATTTATATATTATTCTAATCTACCTATCGAATACCCTACAAAAAAAGACAAAAAAGGTTGTATAGGCAAATATTTAAGAGGTTTTTTTTAAGAGGGATAATTTTGCATCAGGTATTGGTCAAAAAAGTATTAGAAATGTTGGAAATTTTATATTCAGTAGCGAGTTTTTTTTCCCCCTTAAAGCAAAAAAGCCAGAATGCAAAATTGATGTTTTTTGCTATTTAACAATTAATAGGCTGGAAATTCCTAAAAAAAGATGGTTTTTTTTCTGAAAACTTCAAAAAAAACTATCTTTGCTACACTTTCCTAAAACCCGATGTCCTATGCTTTATTATCTCTTTACTTACCTTGATAAAACCTTTAATTTTCCTGGTGCGGGGGTGTTTCAGTACATCACATTCCGTGCTATGGGGGCTATCGTTTTCTCACTTTTAATTGCAGCAATTTATGGTAGCAGACTGATTAATTATTTGCGGAAACTCCAGATTGGGGAAACTATCCGTGACTTGGGTTTGCAGGGTCAGATGCAAAAAAAGGGTACACCAACGATGGGTGGGTTTATTATTTTAGCCTCTTTACTGATTCCGGTTCTGTTGTTTGCCCGATTAGACAATGTATATATTGTATTACTGATTATTGCTACTATCTGGACATGCGGCATTGGCTTTGCTGACGATTATATTAAGGTTTTCAAGAAAGATAAAGAAGGCCTGAAAGGTCGCTTTAAGATAGTAGGACAGGTAGGTTTAGGCTTAATTGTGGGGCTAACCTTGTACTTTAATGATTATGTAAAAATAAGAGTTTACGAGAAAGCTAAAATCAGTACAGCTGTAGGAGAAGTACAGAAATATGTAGATACCAATTCATTGACTACTACTTTACCCTTTTTTAAAAATAACGAAATTGATTACCAGATTCTTGGCAGTTTTCTGCCTGATAGCCTGGCATGGATTCCTTATGTAATTATTGTTATTTTTATTATAACGGCTGTATCAAACGGAGCAAATATTACAGATGGGATTGATGGGTTAGCCGCAGGTACTTCGGCTATTATCGGCCTTACGCTGGCTATTTTTGCCTACCTTTCAGGTAATAAAGTGTTCTCGCAATACCTCAATATCATGATGATTCCTAATTCGGGAGAGGTCGTTATTTTCTGTACCGCTTTTGTTGGCGCCTGTATAGGGTTCTTATGGTATAATGCTTATCCCGCTCAGGTGTTTATGGGCGATACAGGTAGTTTAATGTTAGGTAGTGTAATAGCTGTATTGGCTTTAGCATTACGCAAAGAGTTATTAATACCTGTCATGTGTGGGATATTTTTGGTAGAAAACCTGTCAGTGATTATGCAGGTAAGTTATTTTAAATACCAAAAACGGAAGAACGGACTTGAATATGCCCAGAAAAACCGCCTTTTCCTGATGTCGCCTTTGCACCATCATTTTCAGAAAAAAGGTTACCACGAAGCAAAAATAGTTACCCGCTTCTGGATTATAGGTATCGTATTGGCAGTAGCCTGTCTGGTAACTTTGAAATTGCGTTAAGAGATTACTTCAGAATTTCATCCATTTTGGCTTGATATTCTTTATATTTATCTAAACCCCGATGACGACCTCCCTCTAAAGTAGTGAGAATGTCCTTGGGGTTTTTCTTTAGTAGCTGGGTTAGTTTCAGGCTATGCTCGTAAGGGATAATCTGGTCGTCGGTACCATGAAACAGATAAATCGGGCATTTTACTTTGGTTATCCATTCATGGGTAGGTAGCTGAAATTCGCAGACTTTGCTATAAGGAAAAAGTGGTGCATGACTCCAGGCTACATCAGGAATACAGGTATAGGGTGCTTCTAATATCAGCATTTTTGCTTCATTATCCATCGCTAATTTGGTAGCCACTCCCGTACCTAATGAACGACCATAAATAATAATATTTCGTGGTGGGTAACGTCTCTGAATATCTTTGAGTACTGTCTGTGCATCGCTTAAAAGGTTTGCTTCATCTAATCTGCCATTACTTTTACCAAAGCCCCGGTAATCATACATGATTACGTCATACCCACGGGAAGTAAATTCTTTCGCATATTTTCCCCATACCTTTATATTGCGCGAATTGCCATGCAGATACATAACCACACCTTTCTTGGTTGTATCTCTTGTCAGAAACATCAGCGCATTGAGATTGATTTTTGGCACAGGCTCCACATAAAATTCCTGTGCATCTTCAAACTCAAAAGCATAGCCTTTTTCTAAGGTATCGGGATGAAGAAGAATAAAACGTTGAAAAAGAACGGCTAACCCAAAAACGGAAGCGTAAATAATGAGCGCAATTGTTATAATTTTTTTAACCACTGTATCTTTTGTTATTGCAGAAAATATCTGATGAACAGGTTGAAAGTATTTTAAAATACAAAGCTATTCGATTCGGAATTGTTTATCAAAAATTAAATCAAATCTATCTAATAAAATATCTTCAAGGTGTTTATGGTACTCAGGAAAAGAAGGTAGATTATTATGACCACCTCCGTAAATGGGTACTAACCGGGTATGTTGCGGAGCGAGCTTTGCCAATCTAACACTTGAACGAAAAGGAATCAGAAAATCTTTTGTACCATGTATAATATAAACCGGACACTTCACAAATTTAATGTATTCGTCGGTACGGATAGAGAACCGCAGAATCATAGAAACAGGGAGAAAAGGAAGAAATCGGCTGGTGAGTTGTGAGAAGCTATAATAAGGTGCATCAAGAATCAGCATTTTAGGGTTATTCCGGGATGCTAATTTACAGGCAAAGCCAGAGCCTAACGAGCGGCCATAAATAACAATATTCTTTTCAAGATACCCTTTTGTTAACATTTTATTATACACTACCTGCGAATCTTCGTACATAATGTCTTCGTTACGTCGTCCGGTACTCTTGCCAAAGCCTCTGTAATCAATCATCAGTACGTCGTAATCATGCGCAAAAAAATCTTTGGCATATTTAGCCCAGCCTTTAATACTTCGGGTATTGCCATGAAAATAAATCACCAGTCCACGGGTAGTTTCGCCTACATCATAAAACAACAGACCATTAATACGGGCGCCATCGGGCATGTCAAAGAAAAGTTCTTCAAAATGGTCGTCATACTTGAATTTGAAATCGGGTGAGAGTTTTTCGGGTTTGAATATAAAATACTCCTGTACCTTATAAGCTACGATACAGATAAGTACATAGATAATAACAACTACCATAATGATTTGCGTAACTGTCATAAGTACTCCAGGAGATTTATTTCTGCCAGACAGCAGTAATTACTTAAGGCATTGGTTTTCAGTTACGAACATACATAGTTTTTATGAATTATCAGAGATTGCGCCTTTAAGATTCACCTAATTTTTATTGAGTTCCTCTTCCGGCTGGAATACCAGTGAATCTTTTCGCATAATGGCATAACTGAGGTCATTTGCTTTATTATATTGTGTAGAGGCTTCGTAGTGATCAACCAATTCGTACAAAATACCCCGTAGCATTTCTAATTTATCCGCGCCTAATATTTCCTTGAATTTTTCATTGACATATTCCATGGCTCTTTTCCAGTCAATCAAAGCCTTGATACCTTTTTCGGAGTGGCGCACAATCAATGCCCGGGCATCTGTCTGGTCTTTTTCTACAGTTACATACCCCTCAGCCTGCAATTCTTTTATCAGTTTACTCATGGCCTGCTTGGTTACACATACTTTATTAGAAAGGTTATTAATATTGGTTCCTTCTAAATCTATGTGTAATAAAGCTACTGCATGGCCGATTCTGAAATTTTTGTAGCCAATACCTTGCAGGTACTCACTGGCTATCTCGCTCATAAAGCGATAACTTTTACCCAGCAACTTGCCAAAAAGCCTTCCTTTAATAGCCTTAAAAATGGCTACTTCTTTCAATATGTCTTCGTTCATTGTGTTGTTAAGATTCAATTCGCTGATTATCAGCTTATTGCAAAAATAGTAAATTCTGTCAATTCCCTTTCGGAATACAAAACTAAATAGAAAAAATAAATTAGTCAATATGCTTGACTAATTTAGTCAACTTAGTTTACCTTTGCATCGTCAATATAGTTGACTAATTAAGAAAACAAAAAGTATATACTCATATTACCTAAGAAAAGAATGGAAACTCCACAAAAAAAATCCTTTAAAAACTACATCCCCCGCATCATTTTAGTCCTAATTCTGGTAGGCGCAGGCATCTATGGTTACCAACGCTACAAGTACAACCAGGCTTATGAAACAACCGACAATGCACAGATAGAAACTTATACAGTACCTGTAGTGCCACGTGTGGGCGGTTATGTAAGCAGTGTAAGCATGAAAGATTTTGAGCAGGTAAAGAAAGGCCAGCTACTGGTTGACATTGACGACCGTGAACAGCAACTGGCCTTAACAGAAATGGAAGCAGTGTATCAGCAATTGCTGACAGACGTTGAAAATGCCAAAGCTAATATCAAAAATACAGGTATGACCATCAACGCTGCTGAAACCAGTATTACAGCCACTGTATTGCGCAAAGACAAAGCACAAAAAGACTCGGAAAGAGATGCTAAACTATATACAGACAATGCCATCACAAGACGGCAGGCAGATGACAGTAAATCGAATTTTGAAGTATTAAGTGCCCAATATGAAGGGCAGAAACAGGATATTGCTGCTTCTAAATCACGTCTGGATATTCTGTATAGCAACCTGCATAAAGCAGAGGCTGCGTTAGCCGTGCAGAAAGCAAAAATAGACCAGCAGAAACTTCGCCTCACTTACTCGAAAGTATATGCCACCGAAAACGGGAAAATTGGGAGAAAGAGCGTTGAACCCGGTCAGTATATTCAACCTGGGCAAACTTTAGCTACCATTGTACAGGATTCTTTATATTGGGTAGTAGCCAATTTCAAAGAAACACAAATCGGTCGTTTAGCTGTCGGGCAAGAGGCTACTATTAAGTTAGATGCGTATCCTGACCTTGAAATGAAAGGTAAAATTGCTGATTTCTCAGACGCTACCGGAGCCAAATATGCCCTTCTTCCGCCTGACAATGCCAGTGGAAACTTCGTAAAAGTAACCCAGAAAATACCTGTTAAAATTGCTATTGACGGTGTAGAGAAATACCGGGACAAATTGCGTGCAGGTATGAGCCTTGAAGTAGAAGTGAAGATTAAATAAGGTACTTTATCCACATAAGAATTTTTCATGGAACAAACAGTAGAAATACAAAACAAAGCGGCGGGTGTTTCAAGGTTTATTATCGTGCTTACCACCGTAACTGCCGCTATCATGGAGTTACTGGATACCACAATTGTAAACGTAGCACTCAACCAGATGGCAGGCTCACTGGGAGCTACCATCGAAGATATTGCCTGGGTTATTACGTCTTATGCTATTGCCAATGTAATTATCATTCCGATGACGGGCTTTTTAGGAGAGTATTTCGGGCGAAAGAATTATTATCTCGGCTCAATGATACTCTTTGGCATAGCTTCCTATCTCTGTGGTAATTCGGGCAGTCTTTGGGAATTAGTACTCTGGCGATTTGTGCAAGGCATCGGCGGAGGAGCTTTATTATCCACCTCTCAGGCCATTTTATTCGATGCGTTTCCGGGCAAAGAAAGAGGAATGGCCTCAGGGCTTTTTGGAATGGGTATTGTATTAGGCCCGACACTCGGACCCACCTTAGGAGGTTATATAGTAGATAATTATACATGGGGCGATATTTTCTTTATCAACGTACCTATCTGTATAGTTGCCACTATTCTAACCATTATGTATATCCCTAAAAAGGCCGATGAGGGAAAACACAGAGACAAAATAAAAATTGACTATCTGGGCATATTACTATTGATGATAGGTATCGGCGCTTTACAATATGTTTTAGAGAAAGGTGAATCAAAAGACTGGTTTCAATCGAAAGAGATTGCAATTGTATCCTTATTAGCATTAGTAGGCATTGTTGGTTTCATCAGCCGTGAATTGAATACTGACCACCCTGTGGTTAATCTGAAAGTATTTGCCAATAGAAACTTTGCCTTTTCAAGCATTTTCGTTTTAGTATCCGGTTTTGGATTGTTTACCTCCGTATTCGTTTACCCGGTTCTGGTGCAAAGAATCAACGGTTTTACACCCTATGAAACCGGACTTTCGTTGCTCTTTCCTACGCTTACTATTCTGCCATTATTCCCGATTCTGGGGCGACGTATGTCTGCGGGAGCTTCACCTATTCCATTTGTAGTATCCGGGATTATCATTTTTGCTGCCTTTGGTTTTTATAGTGGTACCGCCACTACCGATATGGGTCGCTGGGATTTTTACTCAATGCAGCTTATGCGTGGTTTGGGAACAGTGCTTTTGCAATTACCTCTGATTAACGCCTCAGTAGCAGGGCTGAAACCCAATGAATTTGGTGCAGGTATCTCATTGACCAATATGATTCGTCAGTTGGGTGGGGCATTTGGTATTGCCTTAGCCAATAACTATGTGGCACAGCAATATGCCCAACACCGAGCAGATTTAGTGGCTAATTATGTGCCGAGCAATCCCTTGTTCACTGAGCGATTCAATGCCATCAAAATGTCATTCCTGTCTCGTACAGGCGATGCGGTACAGGCTACTGCTCAGGCTTACAGGCAATTGGAATTACTGCTCGACAGACAATCGTACTATCTGGCGTATCTGGATACCTTCCGTATCATATCCATTTTCTTTATCTGTGTGCTGCCATTAGTAGTATTGCTAAGAACCAAAAAGAAAAGTGCTGCCGAAGCTGCTGCTGCTGCTAAAGCCGCCGCAGAATCTCATTAATGATAGATTATCAAAAATATTTACGTTTCCGAAAAATGAAATTTCAAAAAATAACCATAGCTATCTTACTGATTTTTAGTCAGATAGCCATCGCACAGAATGCCAATGAAACGCTGAGTTCGTTGGTGAAACAAGCCATAGAGTATTCGCCACGTGTAAAAGAACAGATACAACTATTAAACGTTGGCGATTACCGCATCAAGGTTCAGCAAAGTGGAACAAAGCCACAGATTAATGGCGAGATAAGTTATACAAGACTCGACCCTATTGCTGAAGCCGTAATTCCGATTCCGGGTTTTGAGGGTAAATTACAGTTTCAGCCACATAATAACTATAATACTAATATAGCTGCATCGTATGTAATTTATGACTGGGGCAGATTTAAAGCAGGGGTACAAAAAACCTTGCTTGAAATGCAACAACAACGTGAAGGTATTGAAAGCCTGAAACAGACATTGGCCTATCAGGTAGCACAATTGTATTATGGGATTATTTACCTCCAAAAAGCCATTGTGGTACAACAAGACCAGGTGAAATTAGTTGATGAAAACAGTAAGATTATCAGCGACCGATTGAAAAGTGGTGATGCCCTTGACTATGATGTAGTGCAGGCACAGGTACGCTACAAAAATGCCGAAATCAGGGTAGTAGATTTACAAGGACAATTAGAGAAACAATATATTTTTCTGAGTGCTCTGATTGGCTCTGATGCCCATAAACAGATTCCGGCTAATGCTGAATTGCAGTATAATTATCCTTTTGCTGATGTGCAGGGAGCCATAGGGGAGGCTGCTGTGAATAACCTGGACATTAAAACAGCTTTAGCCCGTGAGAGTGCTTTGGCGCAGGAGGTAAAAATCTCATCAATGAGTAGCTTGCCACAATTGGCAGCAAATGGAGCAATAGGTATCAAAAACGGTTATCAGCCGGATATTGATGCCTGGCGTTTTAATACTTTATTAGGTGTAAAACTGAGCATTCCGATTTATACCGGAAAGCGAGGAGCTTATAATACCCAGATTGCCAGAATTAATCTGGATGCTGCCAGACAAAGCACTGAAGCACAGAAAACACTCATTAGCCGTGATATTGAAAATGCCTTTAATGATATAAGAGTAGCTACCCAAAAGAAAACCTTGGCCGAACGAAATGTCTATCAGGCAGAATATGGTTTGAAGTTAGCTAAAATCCGTCTGACCAATGGAGTTAGTACTCCTTTAGAAATCCAGACCTCAGAAACAGCCCTGGAAGATGCCAAATTCAGTTTACTACAATACGATTATCAGATATTGCTGGCAAAACTGGAAGTGAGCAGATTGTCGGGGGTGAAGTTGTAAGATTAAAGATAAATTCTCTTTTTAATGAGATAGAGAGTAATGTCCCGGGAATTAATATTTTCGGGACATTATTATTCAATAGAAGTGAATACCATTAGCCAATATATCTGCCTTCAATAGCAGGCTATTAGTAATTATTCGCTAAGTGAAATGGCAAACGAGCTTTACCTGTTGAGTAGCCATAACTGAAATACTACTGCTATAAAGATTGAGTAGAGAAGCTGCCCGAATTGCACCACCAAAAATCTTCCTTTTGACTACAACATTGCGACTTTTGACTACATCTGTTTTCTGATTACTGCTGAACTTTGCCATATCAAAATATCAGAAAAATGGACTTAAAAAACAGCACTATCCTGATTACAGGTGGAACAAGTGGAATCGGCCTGGAGTTGGTAAAGCAACTTACCGAACAAGGGGCAAAAATCATCATTACAGGGCGTAACCTTCATACATTAGACGAAACAAAAAAGAAGTTTCCAAACATTCATATTTTTCAAAGCGACGTGAGTAATCCGAAAGATATACAACAGCTT
This sequence comes from Emticicia agri, assembly GCF_004168285.1. Taxonomy (GTDB): domain Bacteria; phylum Bacteroidota; class Bacteroidia; order Cytophagales; family Spirosomataceae; genus Emticicia; species Emticicia agri. The sequence goes on from NZ_SEWF01000054.1 coordinate 19,248, forward strand.
TACAAGAATGTTACTCAACAGTTTCCTGATTTAAATATCATCATCAATAACGCAGGTCTTATGCGGCTGATAGATTTACAGGACACTACCATAGATTTAGGAAATCTTATTAGTGAAATCAACACCAACCTTACCGGGACAATCCAAATGGTACATGAGTTTTTGCCGCATTTGCTTACAAAGAAATCAGCTGCAATTGTAAATGTTTCATCGGGTATTGCATTGATGTCTTATTCTTCTGCACCTATTTATAGTGCTACAAAAGCAGGTGTTCGGGCTTATACACAAGCTTTGCGTTTGCAGCTTGAAGACACGAATGTAAAAGTGTTTGAAATGATACCTCCCGGTGTTAATACTAATCTTCAAAATGATTGGGTACAACAACCTAATCCGAGTCAAATGATGAGTGTGGACAAAATGGTAAATGTTGCCATCGATGGACTTTTGAAAGATAAACCAGAACTTAAACCGTTCTTAATAAGCGTGTTAAAAATAGTAAGCAGAATTATGCCTAATTTACTTTTAAAATTCGGACACGGAGAATTTAAAAAATTCAAAGAAAAAAATCGTAAAAACAACTAATGAAAATCATACTTTTGGTAACTACGATGGTGATTACATCTATTATAACCTTTGCACAGCAATTGCCTGCAGATAAAATAATAGGTATATGGGAAAGTGTGGATTCAGAGGTAGGACTAAAATTTGAAATTTATAAATCGGGGGATAAAAAGTATTAACCAGATAGAGTTTCGGGGTTATATAGGCATCTCTTTATTGGGAAAAACGATGAAGTTGAAAAGAATTCAATAACAATTTAAATCATAAAAAATGAAAATCATTAGCATTATACTCATGATAGTATCAGCATTTCTAAGTATCAAACACGGTTGGGATGCTTTTCAGCCAGCTACAGCCGAACAAACAAAAATGATGGGGAACTTAGGAATTACACCCTCTGTAATGCCCTTCTTTGGGGTGTTTTCCATTGTTATAGGAGTAATGTTGTTTTTTGCACAAACATTTTTTCTAAGCAATGTTCTTAATGCCATAACCATTGTTTTAATTATGGCATTGTCGTTAAGGGCTGGAGATTATAAAATGGCCTTGATAGAAATTCCGTTTCTTACCATGCCGTTGATAATGATTTGGTTAAAATACCCGTTTAAATTTTAATAGTAAACCCTTAACATGGCAAATACAGCACCATATCGAATAAAAACCATAACAGAGGGGCATCGATTGACAGGTCTTGAAAAACCTCATCATCCGCTCATCAGCATTGTAGATGTAGCGAAATTTAAAAATCATTATGATATAAACGCTGTGATTTTTGACTTTTATGTGGTGTCAATTAAGCGAGGATGTAATAATTTGTTGTACGGACAACAAAAATACGATTTTGATGAAGGTTTAATGGCGTTTATGTCGCCCGGACAAATATTACGGGGTGAAGAGGGTGGAATGCCTCCCAATCTTGAAGGATGGATGCTGTTCATTCATCCCGATTTTTTGTGGAACACACCCCTTGCCAAAAAAATCAAGCAGTATGATTATTTTGATTATGCCACCAACGAAGCACTCTTTCTTTCAGATAAAGAAGAAACACTTATCAAAGGTATTATTGATAATATCCAACAGGAATACAATGCCCAAATTGATAAGTTTAGCCAAGATGTAATTATTGCACAGTTAGAACTTTTGTTTACCTATGCACAACGTTTTTATGAACGTCAATTCATTACCCGAAAAATAACTAACAGTAAAATTCTGGAACGTTTGGAAGATGTGTTGACTGACTATTTTAACAACGAAGATTTATTGTCAAAGGGATTGCCTACGGTACAGTTTATTGCTGATAAACTTAATATTTCTACCAAATATTTAAGTAGTTTAATGAAACATTTAACAGGATTAACTACGCAACAACATATCCACGAAAAACTAATTGAAAAAGCCAAAGAAAAATTATCTACCTCCAGTATGTCGGTAAGTGAAATTGCTTACGAATTAGGTTTTGAACATTCTCAATCGTTCAGTAAATTATTTAAGGCAAAAACCAAGCAAAGTCCATTAGAATTCAGAGCTTCGTTTAACTAATGGAAAGACTCTACTATATTAATATTATTCCATATTTTAGCTACTGGAATGAAGCTGAAATATGGAATAATCAATCGCTGTAGCATTTATTTATAGCGTGCTTATGGAAAAACACTTCGTGGGGTTAATCTACAAAATTGTTAAATCAATTGCACAGTCAATTACTTGCATCTGCTACGTTCAAATACAAGTAAACCGAAATGCAAAGAATTGTGTTGTATTGATTATTATGGTATTAGCTGAATAAGAATAGATAAAAGATTTATTCTCACATATCTAAAATTTCGGCTAATTTTGGCAAAAAATCCCCCTTCATCAAATCATGAACAATACTATCTTTAAAGTACCCACTCCGGTGAATGAGCCGGTTTTGAGTTATGGAAAAGGTTCTCCAGAAAAAATAGCATTAAAAAAGGCTCTTGCAGAAGCTCGCTCGAAACAAATAGATGTACCCATGTATATTGGTAGCGAGCAAATTCATACCAATAATAAAATTAAGCTGTCTCCTCCGCACGACCACCAGCATATATTAGGCTATGCCAGTGAAGGAGATGCTTCTCATGTAGAAAAAGCGATTGAAGCAGCTTTGGCGGCTCGTCCGGCCTGGTCAGCGCTTTCATGGGAGCAAAGAGCCAGTATTTTCCTGAAAGCAGCAGATTTATTAGCAGGGCCTTATCGTGCTAAAATGAATGCGGCTACTATGCTGGGTCAATCAAAAAATGCCTATCAGGCAGAGATAGATTCTGCCTGTGAGTTAATAGATTTTCTTCGCTTCAATGTAGCATTTATGGAGCAGGTCTATACTGGTCAGCCTGAATCAGTACGTGGTTTGTGGAACAGAGTAGAATACAGACCATTAGAGGGTTTTGTATTTGCGTTAACTCCTTTCAATTTCACAGCCATTGCCGGAAATCTACCTTCTTGCGTAGCGATGATGGGTAATGTAACCGTATGGAAACCAGCCTATCCGCAAATCTATTCGGCTCAGATAATCATGGAAATTTTCCGTGAAGCCGGTTTGCCGGATGGAGTGATTAACCTGATTTACGTAGACGGCCCTACTGTAGGGGAGGTTGTTTTCAAACACCCTGATTTTGCAGGTATCCACTTTACGGGTAGTACTAAAGTATTTCAGACTATCTGGAAAACCATTGGCGAGAATATCCATTTATATAAATCTTATCCTCGCATTGTGGGCGAAACAGGGGGTAAAGATTTTGTGATGGCACATGAGTCTGCCGATGCTAAAGCTTTAGCAACAGGTTTGGTGCGTGGGGCTTTTGAATATCAGGGACAAAAATGTTCAGCAGCTTCCCGTGCTTATATTCCATCGAATCTCTGGGAAGAAGTAAAAGGATATATACTGGCCGATTTGAAAGAAATTAAAATGGGTGGTACAGAAGACTTCTCCAACTTCGTCAATGCAGTTATTGACGAAAAGGCGTTTGATAAAATTGCTACCTATATAGATAATGCTAAGAAAAGCGATAAAGTAACTATTATAGCTGGAGGAAATTACGATAAATCGAAAGGGTACTTTATTGAGCCGACTATCTTACTCACCTCAGACCCAATGTATATAACGATGTGTGAAGAAATCTTTGGCCCGGTACTGACTATCTATGTATATGAACCAGCAGATTTTGAGAAAACCCTGGAAATTGTTAATACAACCTCGCCTTATGCCTTGACAGGTGCCATCTTTGCTAAAGACCGATATGCGATTGACTTAGCAACCAAAAAATTAGTTGATGCTGCCGGAAACTTCTACATCAATGATAAGCCGACAGGTGCTGTAGTAGGCCAACAACCATTCGGTGGTGCCCGTGCCTCTGGTACGAATGATAAAGCAGGTTCTATCCTGAACTTATTTCGTTGGGTACAAGCACGTACAATTAAAGAAACTTTTGTTTCACCTACAGATTATAAATATCCGTTTTTGGGGGAGGAGTAAGAAATATAAATTCGTATTAACAAAAAAAGGTAGCACTTCAAAAATGCTACCTTTTCTATTATATAACTGTAAAATTCTATTCCTCCCAGGCCCAATCAATGCGGTGTTTCATGTCTTTGATAGTCATACCGTTTGATTTAAAGTAATTTCTGATTTCATCTACTTTATCATACCGCTGGCTTGATTTGTATTCTTTATAGAGAGATAACATACCACTCAGAATACCATCTCCTTGTGCTAATGGCTCTTCTTTAATGCCTAAAATCTGTTCCATAAACACTACGAACTTTTCTTGCAACAAGTTGAAAGTATCTTCACCCAAAGCACGTGGGTCAAGCTGATTCATATAAATCATGTTCACATACTTCAACAAGTTGAATAATTGCGCAATAGCTACGGCAGTATTCAAGTCGTCATTCATTGCCTCATAAAAAGCCTGTACTGTTTTTTCAATATCTGCTTTTTTCTTTTCATCAATGGCAATTTTAATAACTGGAGAGATAGCAACATTTAGATTCTCATAATTTTGAACCAAACTGTTAATACCATTTAACTCCTTTGTATCATCAATTAATTCTTTTGGAATTCTCTCAACGGGCTTGTCATTAATATCCATTGTTAAAGTCTTCACAATGCGTAAACCATTAATCAGGCGTCTATATCCTTTTTGTGCTGCTCTTAAAGCATCGTTTGAAAAGTCAAGCGTACTACGATACTGTGATTGCAGCATAAAGAAACGAACTGTCATAGGGCTGTAAGCCTGGTCGAGCAATGGGTGACTTCCGGCGAAAAGTTCAGCAGGTAAAAATGAATTACCTAATGATTTCGACATCTTTTGTCCGTTTACCGTCAACATATTCGAGTGCATCCAGTAGCGAACGGGTTCTACACCTGTGATACCTACCCCCTGTGCAATTTCACATTCGTGGTGCGGAAATTTCAAGTCCATACCACCGCCGTGAATATCAAATTGTTTGCCCAGATATTTGGTACTCATGCAAGAACACTCTAAGTGCCAACCCGGAAAGCCCATGCCCCACGGAGATTTCCATTGCATAATATGTTCAGGGCTTGCGTTTTTCCAGATAGCAAAATCAAGCGGATTCCTTTTTTCTGATTGACCATCCAACTCACGGGTTTCATTCAGCAAATCTTCCAGGATTCTGCCTGATAATTTTCCGTAATCGTTTCCTTCTTTATTATATTGATTAATATCAAAATAAACTGAGCCGTTCGATTCGTAGGCTAAACCTTTATTAATCAGAGTTTTTACTGCCTCAATCTGTTCAACTAAGTGTCCTGTGGCAGTAGGTTCTATGCTTGGTGGCAGGAAATTGAATTGCTCTAATACCTTATGGAAATCGTTGGTATAGCGTTGCACAATTTCCATTGGCTCCAGTTTTTCCAGTTTCGCCATTTTCCCGATTTTATCTTCTCCTTCATCGCCATCACCTACCAGGTGACCTACATCAGTAATATTTCTTACATAACGGACTTTATAATCTATATGAGTAAGATAACGGAAAAGCACATCGAAAGTCAGGAAAGTGCGGACATTCCCTAAGTGTACATAGTTATAAACGGTTGGCCCGCAAACATACATACCTACATAGGGTGGACTCAGGGGTTTAAATTCTTCTTTCTGGCGTGTAAGTGTATTATAAATTTTCAGGTTTTGCATATAGGTCATTCAATATCTTATGTTTTATTGTATTGTATAACGTTTATTATGGTAAAGTGTATCTATGAGGATAGATGCAAATTTAAGGGGAATTTCTTGTATTATATATAGTATATAGAGTACAAGCGATTAAGCCACCGGAATTTCAAGTAAACAAGCATTCAGTTTTTCTTCATAGAACGCCCAGTCCAGTTTAGTCGGTGCAATCAGTTCAATGCGGCTATCACGGCGGTAAGCCATATATTGTACGGTAAACTCTCCACCCACGGCATTAATCATCACCCAATCTTTGCCCGTTCTGAAAACACCCTTGGCTCGGTAAACATCTTTTAAGTTGCTGAAGAATTGACGTAGCTTAGGCAAATTGAAAATTTCATCAGGCGAAAAAATCCAGCCGCAACCGTGTAAGCCTAAGCCATGACTTTCTTTTTTTACCGGATTCCCAACAGTCGGTGTAGGCAATTCCTCTTCGTGTCCATGATGGTGATGAGGAACTTCATGCGAAAACTGTGCCTTTCTATCAGGGAAAGGTTCGATACTTAACCAGTTAAAATCAATCTCGCCATTGCTTATAGACTCTATCAACAATTTTGGTGGATACAAAGAGTCTGCCCAATCTTTAAATTCTTCGGTTAATTCTTCTCCTGCTAAATCTGTTTTATTCGCAATTAGTACATCAGCCAGATTAATCTGGTCCTGAAAGGTCTCATTGGCTCTGAAATCTGCATTCGCCCAACGACGTGGATCAACCAGACAAATCGTGGCTCTTACATCTAATATATCTTTCATAAACTTGCCACGTAATAAATCCAGAATATTTTCAGGATGTCCCATACCCGTAGGCTCAATCAGAATACGGTCAGGTTTCTGCTGGCGCAAAACAGTTGTAAGGGTATATTGCATGGGTACATTGGCCGTACAACAGATACAACCCCCGGCTACTTCACGAATTGTAAGGCCATCTTTTTCTTCAATGGCCGTATGGTCGATAGAAACAGCTCCGAACTCGTTAATAATAATAGCCCAACGTTCGGACTGGGGTTTGCTTGCCAGCAAATGCCTGATAGCAGTGGTTTTGCCTACGCCTAAAAAACCGGTAATCAGATTAACAGGGATTTTCATGCAATGGTGTTTAAATGAAACAATGGCTTATTACCTTATTATATATAAGGAATGAATGGTATGCTCTTAACAAAGATTTGATTTTTTAAGTTTAGACCAGGTTCTTATAAAATAGAAGATAGTAAGTATAAAACAAGTAATCGGTTAATAGAAAGAATAGGATGATTTTTAGTCGTACCGAGCAATTAACTCAGCTTAAAGAAAGATATATAGGACAATATCAAGAAAGTGTATAAATCTTCAAAAAAGCTGAAAAGCTAAAGGGCTTATGGTAAGGAAAGTAAAGAAAGAGTCTGTAAAAACTTTTAGAAAGGGTCTTGACAAAGGCAAAAAAGTGGCGTACCTTTGCAGTCCCAAAAATGAGAGACACACTGAGCGTTACATAGCAGGAGCATAGTAAAAAGGTGATAATCAGAAAATTAAGGGAATCTCAAAAATAAAGTTTAAAATTAATTTGGAGTTGTAGAAATAAGTTCAGAATTTTGCACCCCGATTGATTGAGAGAGTAAGAAAAGAGAGTTGAAGAGAAAGCATGAGGCGAAAATAAAAATCGAAAAAAATTAGGAGTTGTAAAAATAAGTTCAGAATTTTGCACCCCGATTGATTGAG
>NZ_SEWF01000055.1 GCF_004168285.1 Emticicia agri
ACTACTGCACCAGTATATGACCCAACTACTGCAGGCGTTACTAATTACTACGTAAGTCAGTTAGATGCCAATGGTTGTGAGTCTCATCGTGATACTCTAACAATTAAAGTAAATGCTAAACCAGCTGCACCAGTTGCTCAGGATAAAACCTATTGTCAGGGGGTAGCAGCAGTTGCATTGACAGCTACAGGCGCTTCTGGTAATACTATCTTGTGGTATGGCACTAATGCAACAGGTGGTACAGGGGAAACAACAGCTCCGGTTCCATTAACCAATGCCATTGGTACAACTACTTATTATGTAAGCCAGAAAGACGAAACTACCACTTGCGAATCGAATCGTGATGATGCTATCGTGATAGTAAATGCTACACCTGCACCACCAGTAGTAGCGGCAGTAACTTATTGTGAAGAAGACGCTGCTGTAGCGCTGACAGCCACAGGAGATTCAGGTAATACTGTACAATGGTTTGTAGGAGGTAGCACTACGTTAACTGCACCAACACCAAATACAGCGGTGGCAGGTCTGACCATGTTCTACGTATCGCAAACAATACCTGGTACAGGTTGTGAATCTGGTATGTCACAGGTGCCTGTAACGGTAAATCCGAAACCGGTTGCAACAGTAATAGCTGTAAACTCTCTTTGCGTGGGTTCTGTTTCACAAAACAATGCCCAGTTGATTCTGACCAGATATCGTAACTCAGATGAGGTTTCTTATAACATAGGTAGTACTTATGGCACGCCAACGCCATCTACTTATACAACTGTTCCGTCAGGCGGGGTATTTGCAAGCAACTTGCCAAACCCAACTGCAGCAACACAAGATTATACAGTAAGAATCAAAAACTCGTTTAACTGTACAGTTGACCGCGTAGCGACACTTACCAAAACAGATTGTGCTTGTCCTGGGGGTTATTGTGAACCAGCTACAGTTACCAAAACAAAATAGTAATCGGGCATAATAGCTAAATAATTTAGTTGAATCCTGTAAGGCGTAAGTCTTACAGGATTTAACTGATTATATAATTGATAGATTTTAACTTAGGTTAAATTACCTGATAGCGCTTCTGAAAAAAGTATTTTAAAGTTTTATTTCCCAAAAAACGATTGTTAAGGGGTGTTAATCGAAAAAAAAGATTTAAGATACACAACAGACGTAAATTGGATTTTAGCGATGAATTGACCCCGATAGAGTAAAAGGGAAATGAGAACAATGTTTCCAGAATTTCTTTTTGTCATGGGAAAATAGTATTTTACGGTTATATATGGGTTTTACTATCACAATTCCATTATGCTTTATCAGAAGTGTTTTGTAAGATTTTAAAGAGTTTCAACAAAAATTACTGACTTTGCTAATGAGTGATTTTTAGCTATTGAAATTACGATGAAGAACTTTTTAAGTTTGTCAGGAAGTAAGTATTCCGGTCTTTACAGGGCTGGGTTTATCATAGTGGCATTTATACTGTTAGGCTTCAATAAAGGTGATTCTAATGATTTAATCAATGGTTTCCTGAAAGTAGTTGTACAGGATAGGTGTTATCCGCCTACGTTCTCTGTTCGTAGTATTGATGTAACCCAAGCGAATGCCAATGATGCCAGAATTCTTATTTCTAATATAGATAATGCCACACGATATACTATTTCAGAAAACGGTGTTGAGGGAATAGATTATTCAAAATCTATACTCATTAGTCCCGGAAAAAGAGAAATTGAGATTAAGAACCTGCCTAATCCTGCTACCATAAAAGCATATACCATCAGGGTTTATAATTCGGAAACCTGCTATGCCGACCAGACTATTGTTTTAGAACATGTAAACTTTGCCAACTTGACAGATTACAGCAAATTAGAACTCATTCAGGCAGTAGATATACATACCCCACAATTAGACGAGGTAGTTACTTTTACTACATTGATTGTCAATAAAGGAAATAAAACAGCCACCAACGTTGCTGTTCAGAATTTATTGAGCAGTAGCCTGAAAGTAGTCTATTTCTATGCCGACAAAGGGGTTTTTGAGGCTATTGGCGGAGGATGGGGTATTGGTAATGTAAATGGTGGAGAAACCATTAAACTGATTATCAAGGCTAAGGTAACCCAATCAGGATTATCTTATTGTACGTCTTATATATGGCGACAGAACGGCGTAGAAAAGGATATGAAAAATCCGGTGGCTAATGCCGATGAGAGCGATTATGGTGTAAGTTGTGTAAGTGTGCCTGTAGAGTTGAAAAAAGATGAAACCTATAGGGTTACGCTGAAAAGGTATAAAGGGGTAAAATGGTACTATAAAAATGTATCTTCGGGGCTATATGAAGAAATTACCAAAGATACTTCTCCGAATATTGCCATCATTAATAAAGATAGTTCCCTGAGCATTGCTAAAGGGGGCGAATATACTTTCTCGAAAACATCAGGTACCTGTAATATTACGAGTTGTTGCCCTATTTTAGTGCAAGGCTGTGTGGGGCCTAAAATTGTGATAGACTCTATTTATTGTAACAAAAAAGTAGATAGTTATAGTATAAGGGTAAAACTGGAAGGAGACGACTGGGCACTTATTCAGCAAATTTATGCAGGTGTTACCAATATTGGTATGCCAACCGCATACGATTATCTGAAACGGCTGAATAAATTACCATTACAGTCGAGTGCAGGGTATGTAGTAGCGCATAGTAACGGATTTTATACGATAGAGAATGTTCCGGCTTTCATGCCGAATGTTTCTCTCGTAGCAACAGATATAACAGGTGCTTGTAGTACAAGCAAGATAGTCAATGCACCGAACTGTGAGTTACCTACCGTACAGATTCCGCTGGTATTAAATCAGAACGAAACATTTTCACCCGGCTCACCCATGCCTGCTTTTAGTGTTACCAATACTTCTAAAGGAACAGAGGTACTTTGGTTTGACGATGAAAAAGCCGAAAGACCTATTGCAATGGGTTTGGAGTTTACGCCTAAAAGAGGAGGTACCTATTATGTAGCCGCACGTGATAAGAAAACCAAAGTAGTAAGTGAGAAAAGAGAACTAACGCTTACAGAAGTGAATGATAGTGAAGAAGAAATGTTTACCACTAAAGTGTGTAAGTGTGAAAGTGCTACTATGAAGACAGATGATGATTTGAGTAATGTAAATATTTCAGCTTTATATCCGAACCCTGCTGATAAAGAGATTAATTTTGACTATACTTTGCCCGATAATATTCCTTCGGCAAAACTGGTCTTCTTTAATTTATCGGGTACTGTTATTGATACTTATACGATAGAGAATAGGGATACAAAATTAAAAGTAATCACAGCCGACTGGATGGCAGGTACTTATGTGTATCAGGTAATTATTAATAACAAAAGATTTGTAAGTAATAAGTTTATTGTCATACATAACTAATAAAACAATTACTGATTCTTTATTGAGTGTATGAATGAGTTAAATGGGAGCATGTTTTAAATTATTATTCGCCACTTTTGATGGTTGAATGATAATTTTAAGCATGCTCTTATTATTATTTATTGGTTTGTACAGTTGTTTTAATTTTTGAATATGGGGGTAAATTGATGCCCTGAAGGTTCTGAAGAGGAGTCAGGGTTTTCCAGGGATAGTTAAAAAAAAGATAATTGATGGCATCTTTAACCAGACAAAGACGGAAGCTGACTACTTTTCCCTTATCTGTCCACAGCAGCTTATTGTCAGCAGTAGTAAGACTTATCCGGGTCGATTTTGTTTTTCCATTTTCCTCAATCACATGTATAATATCAAATGAGGGAAGCGGAATCATAGTTTCTGAAAACTCAATGATAAAGGTAGCCGTAGTGTCCTGAATGGTTTGATTATTCAGATTGCACTGCTGAATAACAGGTTTACTTAAAGCATTTTTCAGTGAGCCAAGTCGCTTGATAAATGGTGGATAGAGGTCTTTGATGGTTTGCCCGGGTTTACGATTTTTGTAGAATGTAACCAGTTCTTTGGTAAACAAAGCACTGGCATAAAATCCACGGGTTTCATTCTGCAAAGTCCAGTCGGTACTTACTTTAGCTGCCACAGATGGAAAATATTCTTCTACAAAAATAGCATAAATTCCCCAGGTCATATACTCATTAAACGTTGCCAGACTGTCTGTCTCATAGCCACTACCTGCATCCCATAGTTTATTATCAAAATGGGCTTTTACCAAAGCACGATGTTTTTCAGTAAGCGGATTGACAAAAGCATGGTCTAATTCTGTAAATAACATATGCGTGCCCGATGCAATCTCTTCCTGTGTTGCTTCTTTTACTGTTTTGCCTGTTAGTAAAAAACTGGGTAAGGTAATAAAATCAGTATCCACTCCGGCTACTCTTCTATGGCAGTTCATGCGGCCGACTAACGGAGACATGACAATGGCGTAAGAACCAGTAATAGTGTGTTTGCCTAATTCTCTTTCTAAAAACTGGCGCATTTGGGGATAGTGCTGAGAAATCAGATAGGCATTGGCTAAATCCTGGTAATAGGAAAGATGAGCTTGATAAAACTGCCGGAATCCCAATACTCTCACAAAGTCTTCTACCAGGCTCAGATTTTCTTCAAAAGGATTGAACCCCTGATTGGTTACCATCTGGAACTTTCTTACGAGATGATTGCCTGCATCAAAAGCAAAAGCATAAGAGTCAGTCCGGAAGCTAAGATAATTCTCCCATTGCTTACGTGAATAGTTGACTTTTGTCAGTAGGGGATGATTGCTGTGTTTGTCAAAGTATGTCCTTACCTGCTCATAGTATGCCGATTGTTGCGTTACCTCCCAAGGGTCTTTTTTGCCATAGTCAGTCAATGCCAGAATAATATTGGCCAGTTCATAGCTTTCAGAGAGCCTGACAGGCGAATCAGAATTGGACAATACTTGTGCTTTCACACAAAAAGCGTGCAAAAAGAGCATAAGAAAGAGGGCTGATAGTTTTTTCATCAGAGTAGGGTGTTTAATAAAATTTAAAAGAGATTTTACTGGTAGAAAAAAAGGTTCTCAGAGACGAAGTGCTTTTTTCACTACTTCTCTTTTACCTCTGGAGATAGGTATCTGGGTACCATCGGTGAGCAATAGAAAATCGCCATATTCTTTTTGCCAGCTTCTGATGAATGATTGGTTAACCAGATGTGACTGATGGCAACGTAAGAATCCATAATTATTCAGCAATTCATCATATTCATAAATTGGCTTGCTTACTAATAGTTTTGTTTTGTCGTTTAAAAAGAATGTTGTGTAATTGTTGGAAGATTCACAACGGATAATTTCGTTAGTCTTTACAAACCGGGTTTCCTGTGCGGTTGACAGCGCAACCTGTAAATCTTCTTTTTTAGATTGTGCCTCAAGCCATTGCATCAGATGAATTACCTGCTGGTTCTGGACTTTTAATTGCCGCTGTTTATATGCTCTGGCTACGGCCGCCTGTAACTCAGTAATGTTTACGGGCTTTAGCAGATAGTCAACCGCCGAAAACCGCATTGCCTGAATGGCATATTGGTCGTATGCAGTTACAAAAATCACCTCAAAGTCATACCTTGTCAGGCTACGTAATAAAGCAAAGCCATCCTGATCCGGCATTTGTATATCCAGGAATAATAAATCAGGTTGATAGGTGTATATCGCCGTTTTTCCCTGCTCGGCCGTTTGGGCCATCGCACATATCTCAACTTGTGGACAGTATGCTTCTAGTAAAGCCTTTAAATTATTCAGGTTGTTCAGTTCATCATCAATCAAAACAGCTTTCATAAGAGCCAGTGGGTAAAAGTTAAGGTTACTTCTGTTCCTATCGGTAAATTGTTGGTAAAAATCAGGTAAACAGGTTGTTCAGGATTCAATGCATTCAGTAACCGAATCCGGTTGTTGGTTAGTTCTAAGCCAAACCCATTCGTAGGTTCCGGGGTATTTATACCCTTTCCGTTATCCTTAATCCTGATAACAATGCAATCATCTTGTTTCTCTAATCGAATGGTAATCTCGCCTTTCTGTTGTAAAGAAGCTACTCCATGCTTCACTGCATTTTCAAGCAAGGGCTGCCATAACAAAGAAGGAAGATTATTGCTATATAAATCTAAATGTTCATCTATTTGTATGGAGTAGCCGAAGCCGAAACGCAATTGTTCCAGTTTCAGGTAAGTTTCCATCATTTGTACCTCCTGCCAGAGAGGGGTTTCACCTTTGCTTCCGTTAGTTAACGACTCACGCATCAATCGGGCAAAATCAGATAGATACTCGTTTGCCCCTTTTATATCCTGTTGGTTAATCAGCCCCTGAATAGAATTAAGGGCATTGAATACAAAGTGAGGATTCAACTGTGCATATAGTGCCTGAAGTTCTAAATTTAACTTTTGTTTTTTCTCAGTCTCCCGATTGGTTTTATTACGCTGGCGAATTAGTAAAAACACAAATACAATAAGTGCCATAATAATAAGGCCAATGCCTGTAAGCACAAACTTAAACCAGAGTGTCTGATACCAGTTGGGCTCTACCTCGAAACGGTATTCGGTTACATGTTGCGGTTGGGCAGTGTAACGAATCTGAATCTGATACTGACCGGGCGAAAAATCTCTCAGCCATATAAAACTATTATCAAATTCGTTGGCTTGCCAGGGTCTTATTATCTTGTTATTGCGTAATAACTGGTATTGCACCTGATTTTTTGAATAAATTTCGGCATTCAATACAAAAACCAGGTTTGTATTGGTAGCTGGTAGTTTTAGCTCATTAAGTGAATATTTAGTCTTATCAGTTCTTGTTTTAGCCCAGGAATATTGCAGTTTTTGAAGAAAAATATCTAAATTATCAGAAGTATAAATTTTTGATACAGCAGGGCGGATAGACTCCCATGCTACTAAATTAGTTGCAATAATAGATGTGTTTCCTTGTTTCCGAACGTCAACAACTAACATACTTCCCAACGGAGCTTTATAGCCTCCCAGATAAGCCATTTGAGGCAAACCGGAATCTTTGATTACGGTAGAGTCCGTGAACTGTGTAATAGTTTGCCAGGAAACAATCGTCTTTTGACTGGGGTATTCTATTACCCGAAACTGATAAGTATGGGCATTTTTTCTATTGACACCATGCAGGAAGAACTGAGCGCTGGCTGTATCAAACGTGGTACGGGCAATGATATTGCCAAGACGCAAATCCTTGAAAGAATTATGCTTTGCAAATTCATCAAAATGAATACTATTACCCTGACTCGTCCAGAAGGAGTTGTTTTCTTTAGGAATGGCTAAAATTAATGCTACGGTTTCAGGTTTGTCCATAGCTCCACTCTGGAAACTCTGCGAATAATCACCCCAGTTAATCTGAGCATAGATAGAACTTGATATGTGAACGAGAAAAAAGAAAAATAGGCGTATCCTGTTCATAGCATTATTGTTATGTTTCAAAGGTATATCTATTTTTTTAGCCTTTGGGGCGAACTGTGAATTTGGTAGAGATAACTGTGAATACAGTATTCTAAAGGTATAAAGTGTTAGGGAAATTGATGTAACTATCGTTTTATGTAGGAAATAAGAGTTATGGAGCGGTTAAACAGCGAATGTAATTCGCTGCCTAAAATAACAATGCGGACGCCGCGCGGGAATTATCATCTTACAGGTGCAGACTAAAGTCTGCACACAAAATAAAAATTATTCTATAAACCGTTTTTAGGATTATTTTTTCATAGATTTTAAACAGTTTCGCCACGTCCGTTTACTCTTTGTAAACTGCCTTTTACCGGATTAGTATATTCAAGATAAATGTCCTGCGCATTATATTGACCTGCGGGTAATTCTATAAGTTCGTTCAATACAGTTTTGGCTGACAAGGTTTTCGTAAAAACAGCACTATTTTTTCTATTTTTTATGTGTATTTGAAGACGCTCACCAATTTCAAGTTTCGACTCTACCGCACTTAATTTCAACATATTTCCCTGTAATCGGCCCACGGCCGGAAACTGCCCGTTAATGATTTGTTCGGGGTGGGCAAATGCCAATATCTTATCGGTTTTTTGCCATAAACCATATACCCTGTTTTCGGCTTGCATCTGGTACAGCTTGGCTGCCCATTGACGGTAATTTCCCAGATGACCTTCTCTTTTGGGTTGTCCTGCTCCGTCGCCAAAATATTCCTGCCCAAAGGGTGTTCCTTCTTGGGTAGATACGTGCAGGTCAGGTATGAAATTGCCATTTAACCAGGCTCCACGAAGTGTCAAACCAACATTCCCTCCGGTTACATTTGTCCAGATTAATACGTTATTCAATAAAGTATAAACCAATGTGGCGTGCCATTCGGCAGTAACACGGTCGATAGGGCGGTAAAGATTCGTAAATGGATTAGACTCCAAATCATGCCGTAGAATACCGATAGTCTGGTAAGGGTTATTAATGGCATGAATATTCTGAAAATCCTCTTTTAGGCCACAATCATTGGCAAGCATTTGTAACCGGAAGAAGATTTCAGAATAATAGCCCCCAAACTGATTGATGCCATGATATAATTCAGACTTTAACCGATATTCGCCATAATTATGCCCCTCTGATTGTGATATATCTTTTCTTTCACCTGCGGCTGAAAAATTAATCAATTCTCCTCGCTGGTTTTCCTGAAAAGTATCACTTCTTAGCACCCGGTTCCCAAATTTGTCCACCTTAAAACGGCCATTGGTATCTTTCTGATACATAGGCGTAGTAAGAGGTAAATTAACTTTCGGATAACTGACTAGAATATTATACATCAAATCTTTTCCCCTGAAATAATTATTAATGACACCACTGCTGACTTTTGCCTTGTTTTCATTATAGGAATGTTTGCTGAAAGGAAAGAATTTTTCGTCTAACGATACATTATCGCCATCGTAGTAATAGCCACTTTGCCAGTAAATAAAGCCTTTATTGGGGGCGTAGCTATACAGAATTACTATATGTTTGGGATTATCTTTTTTGGCAGCAGTATAATACCCTTTCAGAAAAGAACTGATTTTAGAATAATCGGTTACACCAGCCTCAATGTCGAGCATGGTATAAGCAAAAGGAACACGCTTGCCGGTAGCATCTAAAGACTGATACTGCATGGCTACATAGTTTTCGGCGCCTTGTGTTTCTAATTCCGAATGGCTTTTTTGCCAGAACATAAAATCATTAAAAAGCGTCCATTTATACCGATGTTCGCCCGGTACCCCTTTTTGCGTATTCAGAAAACAATTGTCAAATCCGGTAGCTACACCTTTCAACAAGGCGATAGGAGGGGTGTCTCCACTATGATTCAAAAACTCTACCCCGTTTCCCCATAGAAAACGGCTATTGAAAGTTTGTGTTGGTCGTCCGTTTACATTCGGGAATACTTCAAACCCCAGCGTGTTTTTGGCAGAAATATCATTGGTACCACTGATTAATGCGGGTAACTGATTGCGTTCAAAATCTGTAAATGAGCCGTTAGCAATAATTTTATCTGGCGCAGGAGGAACCGACACATCTGTCAGTTGGGTAACGCTGAGTGAAGATTTCACAGGTTCGCCTCCAAATAAGCGTCTATAAAGCAGATACATCACGCCTGCCACAGAATTACCTAAAAAGAAACGTCTGCCTGTATTCATCATAGATAAAAGTTTATGGTATGGATTGAAAAGAGGGAGTGTTACTTCATTTTACCTCTTTTTACTAAAAACGCAGAAAGAATCTGGTCGAATCCCTGCGATATATCTGCTTCTACAAAATCTATTTTATATTGCCCGCATTTCAAACGTAAGTCATGATAAAACTCTTTAATGGCAGCCTGATAATGGCTTTTCACTTGTGATGGTTGCACCTTTACCTTTTCTCCTGTTTCAAGGTCAATAAATTCATAAGGGCGTTCATCAAAATTAAACTCTTCTTCAGTATTCTTATCAGTTACATGAAAAAGCAATACTTCGTGCAGGTTATGGCGTAGATGTTGCATAGCCGAAAAAAGGCGTTCGGTATTGGCAATGTCATCAAACATATCGCTGAAAATGACCACTAATGAGCGCTTATGAATTTTTTCGGCGATTTCATGTAATGTTTCTACAACCGAAGTCCTCTTGTTAGGCTTAGGTTTCTGCAGAAGCGACTCTAAATCTAAAAATATTTTATGAATATGCGATGGCGTCGATTTAATAGGCGTCTGTATTTCTATACCCTCCGAAAAAGTCGTAAGGCTGACAGCATCACGCTGTTTTTGTAGCGTGTAAGCCAATGCACCTGCAGCCATAATGCTGAAAGTCATTTTGCCATTAGATTTTTCAGGATAATACATTGACGACGACGTATCTATCAGTAAATGACAACGAAGGTTGGTTTCTTCTTCGTAGCGTTTTACATACAATCGGTCGGTTTTGCCAAATACTTTCCAGTCAATATAACGGGTACTTTCACCGGTATTATAAAGGCGGTGTTCTGCAAACTCTACTGAAAAACCATGAAAAGGAGATTTATGCAAGCCTGTTATAAAGCCTTCTACCAATTGTTTGGCAAGAAATTCAACATTTCCGTATTCCCGTATTTTTACTAAATCTAACATAATTCAGCTCTATGACTTGTTTTCTGTGCTATTTGGTGGTTGTTTTTGGCTTAGTTACTTTTTTTGCCAAGGTTTTCTTGGGTTTACCTTTAGTGGTCGGCGAAGAAGTTTTCCTCCGGCTTGCTCTTTTCTTTTTTAAAGTCTTAGAAGGCTTTTTTCTGACCGTTTTAGGTTTCGGTTTCAGCGGTATTTTTGTCTCTTCTGCTTCAGGTTCATCTACTATTAAATCGGCGGCACTTTTAATCATTGAGTCTGGCCGTTCGATATAAATCGTATCATTTTCGCCTACCACTGTCAGTTTTACCTTCGCTATACCTTGCTGAAACATATCCAGTTTTTTGGCCGCTACATGAGATAGGTCAAGTACCCGGCCTTTTGCAAACGGACCTCTATCATTAACCCTCACAATGCACCATTTATTGTTTGCCAGGTTAGTTACTTCAATCATTGTACCAAAAGGCAAAGTAGGATGCGCACAAGTAAGCATATTTTTCTTCAGAACTTCACCACTGGCCGTTTTTTTACCATAAAATTTGCTTTCGTAATAAGAGGCTTTTCCAAACAGTTCGACTCCGATAATTGATGATTGACAGGATACTTGAGTAGGTTTAAATAGAATGAATAAACATAAAAAAGATACTATTTTTAGTGTCATTCCCGGTTAAAATTTGATTTCGAACTGCATAGATACGAAAATTTCACCAAGTGCAAAAACAATCAAAAATTTTGTATATAAAACATAATTAAAATATTTATGTGGGAAATTTCTTATTTCAAATGAAAATATCATTATTTTTGGTAGAAAATCCTAATAAAATATTTTACATAAAGCAATAAAAACCTATATTTGAAAATCATTCTAAACCTCTAAAACTTAAAAGGATTGTGGAAAGAGAAGACAGAGACAAAATTTACTCTAAACGTGTCAGAGCGGGTAAGCGTACCTATTTTTTCGATGTAAGAAGCACCCGTTCAAATGATTACTACCTAACTATCACCGAAAGCCGTCGTTTTCAGAAAGATGGAGGATTTGTGTTCGAAAAGAGCAAAATGTTTGTGTACAAAGAGGATTTTAACAAATTCCTTGAAGCCCTACAGGAAACAATTGGCCACATCAAAACTGAACTAATGCCGGATTTCGACTTTGACCAGTACAAAAACGAACAAGTTTCTGTTTCTAACGAAGAAACTGATGACTACGCATCAGGTGGTGGTTCTGATTTAAAGTGGGAGTAGTTATTCCTTACTTACCAATTATTAATTTTTGCTGCTGATTCTACTGCTATTTTTTAAGCCGGAATCTGTAAAACCTCTTATTTATTGATAATTGTTGCTTACGTAAGGGTTTAAAGACATTCAGCCTTTGAGAGTTTCTCAGAGGCTTTGCTATTTTAGACTTATCCCTAAGGCTGCGCCAAACTTTGCCTGATAAGTATATCTGGTATAAGGGATATACCTCAGTTTTGCAAAAATCACAGATTTACGACTAATCGGAAAATGAACTCGCAGCCCTGAAACAGCAATGACATAATCTCTCTGTTCGCCGTGTAATAATTCCGGTAATATTAAATTGCCTATTCCTGCTTCAATGAAATATTCTGCCTTTCTCTCTTTCTTTTCCGGATTACAGTCTTTTCTTCTCCTATTATTCCGCTGATTCAGCCAGTAATTATAGGTAATAGCCTGCGGAAATGACCAGATGTCTTGTGGATATGAAACAAGCCCGATTCCTGCCTGAATATTGATAAAACTTTTAGGTCGTTTAAATACCATTAGGTCAACATTGGCACTACCTAATGGACTTACGCCTAAAAGTTCTAAACTGGTGCCTAATGTATATCGGGTTTGAAAAGACTTAAATGTTTGAGAGCAGACATCTGCATAGAGCATTGAAAAAACAAAAATTGTGGGTAAGGACAGGTTTTTCATCAATTAGTATTTAGTCACAGTATATGTATAAAACGTTCAACTTTTGCACTTATTACCAACGAGACTTTTATTTACTTTTGCCTTTCTCCTGCTTTTAGCGTAATTTTGCGGGAAATTTCATTTAGACTAAAGATTATCAGATTATATGCCTTTACAAGCCGGAATTGTGGGATTGCCTAACGTAGGAAAATCAACACTTTTTAATGCCGTATCAAATAGTGCCAAAGCGCAGGCAAGCAATTATCGTTTCTGTACTATTGACCCGAACGTAGGTCTGGTTGATGTACCAGACGAAAGATTGGATAAACTGGCCGAATTGGTAAAACCTAATAAAGTAGTACCAACCCAGATTGAAATCGTTGATATTGCAGGCTTGGTAAGAGGCGCAAGCCGTGGCGAGGGTTTAGGAAATAAATTCTTAGGAAATATCAGAGAAGTAGATGCCATTATCCACGTAATCAGATGTTTTGAAGATGAAAATATTCTGCGTGATGAAGGCGAAATTAATCCGGTAGGTGATAAAGAAATCATTGATACTGAATTGCAGTTGAAAGACCTGGAAAGTGTTGAGAAAAAGATTCAGAAGATTGAAAAACAAGCCAGAGTAGGGGGAGATGCCAAAGCAAAAGCTGAGTTTGAGGTATTGAAACGTTGTCAGGAATGGCTACTGCAAGGTAAAAATGTGCGTGAATTAGGGCTGGCAAAAGAAGAACTTCCGGCAATAGCCGATTTATTTCTGTTGTCTATCAAGCCTGTGCTTTATGTAGCCAATGTTGACGAAGGCTCTATGCACACAGGCAATAAGTATTCGGAAATATTGCAGAAAGTAGCCGACGCAGAAGGAGCTCAGATGATTATTCTGAATAACTCTATTGAAGCACAGATTACTGAAATGGAAGACCCTGACGATAAAGCGATGTTTTTTGAGGAATATGGCATGAAAGAAGCAGGACTGAATCGTTTAATCAGAGCCGCATATAAGCTATTAACACTGCGTACTTATTTCACGGCAGGAGTACAGGAAGTAAGGGCATGGACCATTCAGGAAGGTTGGAAAGCCCCTCAGGCAGCAGGAGTAATTCATACAGATTTTGAGAAAGGATTCATCAAAGCAGAGGTAATAGGCTATAACGATTATGTAAAATATGGCTCAGAAGCCGCTTGCCGTGAGGCCGGACGTTTACGCATTGAAGGCAAGGAATATGTAGTGGCCGACGGAGACGTGATGCACTTCAGATTTAATGTGTAATGCTATAATAAGCAAAGAGCGCCTCGGGATATTTCTCAAGGCGCTCTTTGCTTGATACATACTGCTTATTTTTTACCAGCCATCTTATCCATCATTTCTACCATAGCAGGGGTAGGAATCAGGTAATTGCTCTGTACCCAGAATTTTTCTTCATATTTACCCCCTTTCGGGAAATTGTTGGTTGTCAGTAACTCTTCATCAAATTTTATTGCACTTCGTCCCATTCGCATACTTTCGTTGGCCATAAACTGTACGGTCATGGTAGCTTCTGTTGTAAATTTCTTTTCGAGTTTATCTTCAAAATCTGCCACAAAAGTCAGTTTACTATCCTGCAAATGCCACTTGCCATTCAGAGGCAAAAACTGTGTATAGCCCTTTACAAGTTTGCCTACTTTTTTGGTATTATCTACAAAACTTCTGCCAATCACATCTTTCACACCTTCCGGCGTCATTTCATATTCAATTCTGACAATAGCCTGATTATTGACATCTATATATACTTTGCCGTTTCGCGCTGCTTTTACCCTTTTATTAACAGGCCAGAAACTCATAGAATATACCAGACTATCATTGAAATAGGTCATTAATGAGTCAATTTTAAAGTTGTAATCATTGATATTTCCTTTATCAAGATATTCAGGAATACCCCCCTCTAACGAACGTGTTACAATAGAAGCACCATTCATAAATCCCCAACCATCAAGTTTAGCCGTTTGTCCGACCCAGTCATACCTCCGGCCTTTCAATAATTTAGTTTTTTCAACTCCTATTTCTTTGACTGTATGTGGCCGTTCAACCCGAAGAATACCCTCTGTAATTTTTACAAATCCTAATTTAGCCATTTCGAGCGTTTCAAGATAAAAGCCAATCTGATAAGTAGGGGACGACGGATTGTTTTTCTTTACCAGCGCAAATGCTTCTTTCAATAAAGTTTTGGGGTCTCCGCCTTGTACAGAAGCTAATGTTTCGGCTTTTTCCATTTCAATAACATTGGTTGAGTCAAAGGCAGAGGCTTTTTTGCTCTGGCTCTTATAGCCAATCGCCGAAATAATCAGTATGGAGTCAAGGTCAATTTTCGGAAAAAAGAACTTAAATTCTCCGACAGCATTTGTCTGACTTGAAAAACCTTTGCTGGGAATACTCAGATAAGCATTCGGAAGTATCTGCTGGGTGGCTTTATCAATAATTTTTCCAGAGATTGAAACGTAACCCTGTGAAAAAACAAATGTGGGAAATAATACTACAATTAAAAAGGAGTTAATTCTCATAGATTTTAATTAAAGAATTTACTAATAGTAACGACAAAGATTAAATTTTAATGAAAGGCTTGCATTTTTTTTTATAGTTTGCATACATTTGATACAAGTTTAAACCAAAACTCTCTAAAACAATGAAAAAATTATTCGTACTATTATTTATGGGTTTGTTAAGTTTTTCTGTGCTTGATTTAGCTGCTCAATCAGAAGTGAAGAGCAAAGGTAAGGCAAAAGAAAAAGCTGAGAAAAAAGAAAAGCCGGAAAAAAAAGAAGTAGCAGAAAAGAAAGAGAAACCGGAGAAGAAGGAAAAGCCTGAGAAAAAAGAAACTGCAGAAAAGAAAGAAAAAACTGAAAAGAAAGAGAAACCGGAGAAGAAAGAAAAAGCAGATAAGGTAGCAGATAAAAAAGAAAAGCCTGAGAAAAAAGAGAAGGCTGATAAAGTAGCTGATAAAAATAATACCATTAAGCCTGCGCCAAAAACAACTGTAAAAGATGATGGTAAAGAAGCAGATGGAAGCACACGAAAAAAAATAGCAGGTGCAGATAAACAGATAGGCAAAGACGAGAAAGGCCGCACAATTTATGAAGGTCCTCGTGGTGGTCAGTACTACATCAATTCAAACGGTAACAAGACTTATCTGAAAGCAGATAGAAAAGTATAAAAGATTAGGTTATCTGCAAAAGTCTCAATCTGATTAAGGTTGAGACTTTTTTATTTAGCTTTTAGGCCTGAACTCTTTCATTACTTCCTGATTGCATACCAGATACGGCCCTTCAATCAAATCAATACAGTAAGGAACTGCCGGAAAAACGGCATCAAGGCATTGCCTGATAGCCTTGGGCTTTCCGGGTAAGTTGATGATTAAAGAATGGTTACGTATGCCTGCGGTTTGTCGGGATAGAATGGCCGTAGGAACATATTTCAGGCTTTCCATACGCATCAATTCACCAAAACCGGGCATCATTTTCTGGCATACGGCTTCCGTTGCTTCCGGTGTAACATCTCTTAAGGCAGGACCCGTGCCTCCTGTTGTTACAATCAGGCAACAGTGATGCTCGTCTGCCATTTCAATCAATATCTCCGAAATCAGGGTCTGTTCGTCTGGTATCACTCGATACACCGTTTCAAATTCAGAAATCAGATACTCTTTGAGTGTCTCAACAACAGCTTTACCCGGAATATCTTCATAAATACCTGCACTCGCCCGGTCTGAAACATTAATCACGCCAATTTTTATCATAAATAAATGTTAGTCTAAATACTTGATATAAAACTGCTTTAAAGATAGTACATCGCTAACTAAAAGAACTCATAAAGCCCTGTGTAATTAATTCCTCATTCACATTTGGTCTGATATTTTTACCTGTTTTTTGCAAATATTTATCTAACCTCTATTTATCAGACATTTATGAAAGAAATATTCGATAAAAAAGCTATTGAAATTATCAGAGGGTTTTTAAAGGCCAGTCAGGAAACCATTGCCGTAGCCGAAAGTGTTACTTCCGGTTTTATTCAGGCAGCGTTTTCTACGGCCGAAGAAGCTTCTCAGTTTTATCAGGGAGGTATTACTGCTTATAATGTCGGCCAGAAATTCCGACATCTTCGTATAGAACCTGTTCAGGCTTTGGCTTGTAATTGTGTATCTGAAAAAATAGCTCAGGAGATGGCCTTACATGTATGTGACTTATTTCATAGTCAGTGGGGTATAGGTATTACCGGCTATGCTGCACCTGTGCCCGAATCTGATAATAAACTATATGCTTATTATGCAATTGCACATAAAAGCAGAATAGTAGATACCAGAAAAATAGTCTCCAAAAAAGGAGATTCGGTAAAAATACAGTTGTTTTACACCAACGAAGTGCTATCAGATTTAGGGAGATGTATGCAAAATGCTGTTAATTCTCATGAATAAGTCTTTTCTTAGTAGTTTCTAACTTCTGGCTATATTTCTTAATCATGCTTATTTCTCCATCATGTTCAAGGTATATTTTGTCAATATCTTCGATACTATCTGAGAAAGTAGCTTTTCTAACAGCTTGCATAATATCTTCTTCTCGCACCAGTCCCCGACGCATATTGTTCTTTAAAAAATCTCCATTTTCATATAATATAATCTTTTCTCCTTCTACAACCCTGCCAAATTTGTCGTAATGTGTAAATAACCATCCAATAACCCTGTGCAATACACATAAGGTTAAGCTGGCAACTATAATAGGTAAAAAGGGCGAAGTACCTACTACTGCCCGGCTTAAAATAGCTCCTAACAATATGACAAGGATATTATCTATGGGCGTACGGATACCAAAAGAACGTCTGCCTGCTATGCGTATTAAAGCAAAAGCTATAAAAAAAACAGCAGTTGCCCTAAGTGCCATCTGAAGTGCAGTGAGTTCTGTTTCATGGCTGAAAATTTCCTGGAGCGTTTCCATTTTTAATAATTGGTGTTAAATCTGACTTCTAATCACTAAATCTATGCCAGAGAGAGTAATTCAAACTCCTCTAAGAATTTAAACCTGTTTGGGAATTTCGTTAGGTAAATTTTCAGGTTTTTTCTTTCTGATAATTGCCATCAGGTGATTATGCCAGTTCAGCATATTCCCTAATACAAAATAATCTTTCAGGTTATTACGGATGCTGCTTCGCATGATTTTCACTACCAGATTCTTTTCTACTTCTCCTAACTCTTTTACCCTTACCAAAAACTCAAGTGAAATTAAAGCTAAAAGTGCTCCTATAATAAACAGGAAATTCCATTGATTAAGGGATAAAAGACGGAAAACTTTATCCATATTTGGTGCAATCCATTCGATGCGGATATTCAGATGCTTGTTTGTAAAATAATCGGCTAAGAGTCCTCCGATTAGAGGGCCTATAAAAGAGAAAACAGCCGTAATGGTATTTTTTACAGATAAATAAGCAATGGCTTCTTTGCGTGGCGCAAGTTTTAATCCGATGTTAGTTAATGAAAGGTTAATACCTGCGGTAGCTGTCCCCATTAAGGCGTATATAATTATTAGCAGCGCAAAATTTGAAATAAATTCTGTATAGATACCCACAAAAGACCAGGCACTTATACAAATAATATACAGTGGTGCGCAGATAGAAAGAATGGTTTTGTTACTGTATCGGTCAGCAAAAATACCCCAGCTACGGATAGTGGCTATGCTACATAACTGACTGATAATAGTTAAAGTAATAATGTAGGAGAGCGTGTAGTTCATGTGTTTCATTAAGAATACCGTAAAAAAAGGAACAGCGATATTCAACGAAAACACCCAGAAAGAATTAAAAACAAGTAACCTTAAAAAGTTATTATCTTTAAGGGGCATCACAAAAAGCCTGAAAACATTTTCATCTCCTAAAAAAGACTTTGGTTCAGGAATACGTGAAAGTAAGAAAACTCCTAACAAGCCGGTAGCACCACCTAAAATAAACATACTTCCATAAACATCTAACTCCAGTTTAGGAAAGTGATGCTTCATATAATCAATACCAAGGGCAATAATCAAACTCATACACACATTAAGCGTTTGTGTGTATCCGCTTCTTCTCGAAAAATAAGTACCCATTATTTTCTCCGGTATCAGGTCTTTCATCCAGGCATTCCAACTGAGACCAGCCATAGAGGCAAAAAAGAAATTGAAAAAAAGAAAGAGTATAATAAACTGGACTGAAATACTATTCGGGAAAAACAAGGCAATGATACCTATGATAACTATGGGAATACGAGCCAATACAGAAAAAAGTACGCTGATGGCTCTCCGGTTATTATAGCGTTTTACTAACCAGATGGTTAATAACTGAGAAATATTAGAAAAAGCTGGTAAAGCAGCAATTAAACCCACTTGCAGATTCGATGCGCCTAATAACAAACTCAGAGCCGTTAAGAAAGCCCCGGTTGTCATTACATTCATGGTTTCTGTAGCCAAACCCTCTCTTATGCCGAGCTTCATTCCGCATTCAACGTCCTTTTCGGTCAATATTTCTTTTGGTTGCAGATTCATGAGATAAATATGAGTTATTTAAAGTCGGCTTACCCGTTTACAATTTCACCACCGTTTACATGGATCACCTGCCCTGTAATATAACTGGCGTCTTCAGAAGCAAGAAATACATACGCCGGAGCAACTTCAGCCGGTTGGCCTGCCCGTTGCATAGGGGTATCTTTTCCGAAAGTGTCCAACGATTCATCAGGAAATGTGGTGGTGATTAGTGGTGTCCAGATTGGCCCCGGAGCTACCGCATTTACTCTTATTTTTCTGCCGTTCAATATCCCTGAAAGTGAGCGTGTAAAAGAAACAATAGCCCCCTTTGTGGCAGAATAATCTAATAGAAAAGGATTGCCTTTATAAGCAGTAACAGAAGTGGTATTGATAATAGCACTTCCTTCTTTCAGATGAGGCAAGGCCGCCTGAACTAAAAATATCTGAGAAAAAATATTAGTCCTGAAAGTTTGCAGTATCTGCTTCTCTTTGATGTTTTCTATTTCTGTCTGTGGATATTGCACGGCTGCATTATTTACTAAAATGTCAATCTTTCCCCAGGTTTTTATTACTTTATCAATTATTTTCTGGCAATTGCTTTCTATACTAATATCGGCACTTACAATAATGGCTTTTGTACCCTTTTCTTCTACTAATTTTTTGGTTTCTTTGGCATCAGCACTTTCTTTTCTGAACACAATGGCTACATTGGCACCTTCACGGGCAAAGGCCACACAAATGGCTCTGCCAATGCCACTATCACCACCCGTAACTATGGCTACTTTGTTTGCCAGTTTTTTATCTTGTCTGTCGTAGGCTCTTTCAAAAATGGGCTTTTGCTCCATTCCGCTCTCGGCCGATTCGGCCTTATCAATTGCTTTTTTTGAAGATTTCATGTTGATGTGGATTTATTACTATTATTATGATAATTCAGAAAATTATTTGTCTTTGAGTACCCAAACAGCTACCGAACCTGCATTTACCTTGAAATTTCCAAGACCGTTTTTATCTATTAATACTTTGCTTTTATTGTTGCCAAGATAATCTATAAAGTATTTGCCTGCGTATTCTATCCCTACCTGCATAGTTTTCTGGTTTTTCTCACCATTAGACACCAAGACTACACAACCTTTATGTGATTCATCACCTTTTCTTACCCAACCTATACAATTAGCCTCGTCAAAGTAATCGTACTGTTCTCCCCATGCAAAATTTTGTCGGGCTAAAAGAAGTTTGTCAAGTACCGAAATCTTAGGCATGGTTACATGTTCATCTGTCCCATCATGCCCTTTTTCAGCATAGCAAGTGCCATAAAAATCACAATAAAAAACACAGGGATAACCTTCCTGCCGAAGTAATATGAACGCATAAGCCAATGGTTTAAACCACGCATCTACAGATGATTCTAAACTCTGAAAGGGTTGAGTATCATGATTTTCGACAAAAGTGATGGCTAAATCAGGTCGGATGGTCAGTAAAGAATGATTAAAAATACCTCTCAAATCATACTCTTTTCCTGCTTTTGAAGCATGGTGAAAATTGTAATGCAGGGGAACATCGAACAGATGCACACGAGATTCGGTAGCTTTAATGTATTCTTCCAGCACATATACATCATCAAAAGCCCAATATTCTCCCACTACAAACAAGTCAGGCTTGACATTAATGCGCATATAATCAATCCATTCATTATAGAAGTCGGGAGAAATATGCTTCAGAGCATCTAATCGCACGCCATCAAAGCCCACGGTTTCATAGTACCATTTGCCCCAGTGTTTTAATTCTTCCCGAACAGACGGATTCCTGAATTCGATATCCGAAAACATCAGGTAATCATAATTTCCTTTTTCATTTCCTACTACTTCTTCCCAATCATCACCATAATCGTTGATAATGCTATAAATACATTTTTCAGATTCCTGTACGTTTTTGGCACAGTCCACGCCTGTAAAACAATTATAGTCCCATACAAAGTCAGAGTATTTCTTTTTTCGGTTAGGAAAATTAAATTTTGTGTTGGCTTCAATCTCAAAGGGAGCACTAATGAATTCATTACGATTTTCTGTGTTTACCTTTCTCACCATTACTTTTTCTGTGCCATCAGCGCCGCCCTTATGGTTTAAAACGATATCAACATAGACCTGAATGTTTTGTTGATGAAGTGTATTGATTGCTGAAATATATTCTTCTTTGGTACCATACTTGGTTCTGACACTACCTTTCTGGTCAAATTCGCCTAAATCGTAAAGGTCATATACATCATATCCTTCTGAAAATCCACCACTACAGCCTTTATAGGCCGGGGGCAACCAAACTGCCGAAATACCTGATTTTTTTAGTTTTTCTGCTTCCTGGCTGACCTTTTTCCAAAGTGAGCCATCAGCAGGATAATACCATTCAAAAAATTGAATCATTACCTCATTCAAAGCCATTTTATTGTATGTTTAATGGAACAATTAGTTGCTTTTAATTTGAAATAAGTAATCTACTCAATAGGTTATTTTCGACCTTTTGAACTAAAACGGGTCGGAATTATAATTGATTACAAAAAATCTATGCGAGGTACTCTTATAATAGAAACAATCAAAGAAGGTAAAAAGGATATTTTACTATTATTTATTTCTATAATAATAAAATATTCTTGTTTTTAAGGAAAATTTAATACGAAATACCCATTAGCAGGCACAATTGTAATTCTGAAGCTGTTTGAACGCCTTGTAGACATTTTTGCTTTAATATTATTGGTTTTCAATGTTTATGCGTAACTAATTCCACAGAACCGCTATGGACTGAAATTTTAGCCAAAAAGTACGTATAGTAGTAAAATATCTTTTTGTTGAACCGTTTTCAAATTTACTATTATGAGTATTATGAGCAATTCAAAATCAAGTCCGAAAAATTTGTGGTTGATTACTAAGAAATCTTTTGAAGCATGGAATGCCGCTGACCCGTTCCGCCAAAGTGCTATCATTGCATACTACGCTATTTTTTCTATCCCGTCTTTATTAGTAATTATTATTGCGCTGGCAGGTTTAGCTTTTGGCAGAGAAGCTGTGCAGGGAGAAATTTCTAACCAGATTGGGTCTGCAATGGGTACCGATACAGCCAAGCAGATAGAAGAAATCATCGCCAAAGCAGGCGAACAAAAAAAGTCTATCATAGCCACAATTATCGGGATAATCTCGCTTGTTTTTGGAGCAATGGGAGTTTTTCTGCAATTACAGACTTCTTTAAACCAGATATGGGAGGTTAAAGTAAAACCGGAACTGAAAGGGAAAGAAAAATGGCTGAAACTGCTGAAGGACCGTTTGTTTTCTTTTGGTTTAATTGTATCAATCGGGTTTTTATTATTGATTTCGCTAATACTCACTACTGCCTTAGCGGCTTTCAGTATCTGGATAAAGGCTCATTTACCTGATTTTATGCTGTTCTTGTTTCAGTTTATCAACTTCCTTGTCTCTTTTGCAGTTATCTCGGTGCTATTTGCGCTCATGTACAAGATTCTGCCTGATGCCAGAATCAAGTGGAGAGATGTATGGATTGGTGCGATGGTAACAACCTTGCTGTTTATTTTAGGTAAGTTTGGTTTGGGTGTGTACTTTGGCAAAGCAGAACCCGGCTCTACTTATGGTGCTGCAGGGTCTATCATCTTGGTAATGCTATGGGTGTCTTATTCATGTATGATAGTCTTTTTTGGGGCTGAATTTACCAAACAATTTGCTACACACTTTGGTCGGGGTATAGAGCCAAGCAAAGATGCCATACTTGTGGAATTATCAGAAGAAGAAGAGTTGCTGGTAAATAAAGCTGTTAAACAAAGAGAAAAGTCCAGAAAGATTGAAAAAGCCTGATACTTACTGCACCATAAACATATGAGTTATTATGAAGAAAGACACAACTGCAACATCAGACAGGAAACATGCTGTCTCAAACAAAATACCCAAAAAGCGCAGGTGGTTGATAGTAATTGGTAGCATTATCGTACTTCTGATTGCACTGCGCTTAGTATTACCATACTTTGTTTTGAAATATGTTAATCGGGAATTGTCCGAAATGGAACAGTATTACGGGCATGTAGAGGATATTGATCTCGCCTTAATCAGAGGAGCTTATGTGATTAACGATATAAAAATTGAAAAGATAAATAACGAAACCAAGCAGCATGATACGATACCGTTTTTTAAAAGCCCTCATATAGATTTGTCCGTACAATGGAAATCAATTTTTAAAGGCTCTGTAGTAGGAGAAATTTATGTAGATGACCCCGTGCTGAATTTTGTAAAAGGCAAGCATAAGGGAGAGGATATTAAGGCTGATACTTCTGATTTCAGCGATTTAATCCGTGATTTAATGCCTTTAAAAGTGAACCATTTTGAAATAAACAATGGCCAGATTCACTACATTGACCAGAATGCAAGCCCATTAGTAGATGTTTCAATGAAGAAAATTTCTGCAGTGGCAGAAAATCTGACTAATGTAAACG
Organism: Emticicia agri; assembly: GCF_004168285.1. Lineage (GTDB taxonomy): Bacteria > Bacteroidota > Bacteroidia > Cytophagales > Spirosomataceae > Emticicia > Emticicia agri. The sequence goes on from NZ_SEWF01000055.1 coordinate 23,433, forward strand.
ATAGTACAAAATTATTGCCCGGAAGGATAAGAGCCACCGGAGAGATGTACGAAGGGAATTTTGAATTAAATGTAAATCTTGACCCTCTGCAAAAGGAACCTACTTTTGATTTGAATGCCAGGGTTACGAATGTAAATATGGTTTTATTGAATAATTTCTTTAAAGCCTACGGCAAATTTGATGTAAATAAAGGAAATTTTGGCCTTTATTCTGAGTTTGCAGCCAAAGACGGAGCCTTTAATGGCTATGTAAAACCGCTGATTAAAGATTTGGATATAGTTGAATTTAATAAGGAAGAGGGAAACCTCGGGCAGATATTGTGGGAGACTATAGTAGGAACAGTAGCAGAACTGTTTACTAACCAACCTAAAGACCAGTTTGCTACTAAAATTCCTATTGAGGGTAAATTTGAAAACCCTGATGTTAATCTATGGACTGCCATCAGTTATGTACTAAGAAATGCCTTTGTAAATGCCCTGAAACCGTCGGTTGATAATACCATTAGTATAGGAAATGTGCAGGCAGAACCAGAGAAAAAAACTTTTCTTGAAAAAGTATTCGGTGGGAAAAAGGATAAAAAGAAAGATAAAAAATAGGGCTTTTATTTCCAACAATTTAATATATACTTGGCCATGAAAAAAACAGATTCATTTGAGGCGAGCAAAAAAACGGAGGATTTGAGTATGAATACCGAAAATGCTGAAGGTCAATTGCTTACCAGCAATCACGGGTTACCTATTAATGATGACCAGAATTCTTTGAAAGCAGGTGAACGGGGAGCTACATTATTAGAGGATTTTATTCTGAGAGAGAAGATTACGCATTTTGATCATGAGCGGATACCGGAGCGGATTGTTCATGCCAGAGGTGCAGCAGCACATGGTTATTTTCAGGTATATGAATCAATGGAAAAATACACCAAAGCCCATTTTCTTCAAGACCCTTCTTTAAAAACACCTGTATTTGTCAGGTTCTCAACGGTGGCAGGCTCTCGTGGTTCTACCGATTTAGCAAGAGATGTGAGAGGCTTTGCCGTAAAGTTTTATACCGAACAAGGTGTTTATGATTTGGTGGGTAATAATATTCCGGTTTTCTTTATTCAGGATGCTATTAAGTTTCCTGATTTGGTTCATGCAGTAAAACCTGAACCTCACAACGAAATTCCACAGGCGGCATCTGCACATGATACTTTCTGGGATTTTATTTCTTTAATGCCTGAAAGCATGCACATGATAATGTGGACTATGAGTGATAGGGCAATTCCGAGAAGTTATCGGATGATGGAGGGTTTTGGTGTTCATACTTTTCGCTTCATTAATGCTGATGGGAAGTCGCATTTTGTGAAATTCCATTGGAAACCACTATTGGGCGTACATTCAGTTTGTTGGGATGAAGCACAAAAAATTTCTGGCAAAGACCCCGATTTCCATAGAAGAGATTTATGGGAAGCAATAGAAAATGGGGCTTTTCCTGAATGGGAGTTTGGTGTGCAGCTCATATCTGAAGATGATGAATTCAAATATGATTTTGATTTATTAGATCCAACCAAAATTATTCCTGAAGAATTAGTTCCTGTAAAAAAAATAGGGAAAATGGTGCTTAACCGGAATCCTGACAATTTCTTTGCTGAAACCGAACAGGTAGCTTTCCATCCCGGACATATTGTATCAGGTATTGATTTTACCAATGATCCATTATTACAGGGAAGGTTATTCTCTTATACTGACACACAACTGATACGTTTAGGTGGCCCTAATTTCCATGAAATTCCGATTAACCGTTCAGTTGCTCCTGTTCATAACCACCAACGTGATGGGTATATGAGACAAACTATTAATCAGGGAAGGGTCAGTTATAATCCTAATAGTTTAGGTGGTGGATGTCCTTTTCAAGCTAAAGCTATGCAAGGCGGTTTTCAGAGTTATACAGAACGAATAGACGGAAAAAAAATCCGTGGCAGAAGTAAAAGCTTTTTTGACCATTTCAGCCAGGCTACTTTGTTTTATGAGAGCCAGTCAGAGGCCGAAAAACAACATCTGACAGATGCTTTGAGATTTGAACTGGGCAAAGTAGAAACGATAGCAATCAGAGAGAGAATGGTGGGCTTACTTTCCCAAATTAATAAGAATCTGGCTAAAAATGTGGCTGATGCTTTAGGATTAAAAGTACCTGAAACTTTAGAGCAACCTGTTAATCATAGTATACCAGCTGATGGTAACCCTGAAGATTATCAACCTGTTGCCGGAAAGCCTCCTGTTAAAAAATCAGAGGCACTCAGCATGAATAGTACCAGTAAAAATACTATAAAAACAAGGCAGATAGCGGTACTCGCTGCCAATGGTTTTGACGAAAAATCATTAAACGATTTTAAAAAGGCTTTAGAGAAAGAGGGAGCTATGCTTACTATTATTGCACCTAAATTAGGGACGATTAAAAGTGCTGGCGGTAACGAAACAAAAGTAAATCAAAGCCTGTTAACTGCGGCATCGGTGCTTTTTGATGCAGTATTTGTCTGTGCCGGTGGCAAAAGTGTAGAAACGCTTTTAGAAGAACCCGATGCTGTGGAATTTGTAGATGAAGCCTATAAACATTGCAAGCCTATGGCTGCGGTCGGTGACGGAGTAGAATTACTGAAGGCTTCTAACAGAATTAAAAAAGAATTAGGTAAAGACACATCTCTACCATTAGGCATTCTCGTTGATAAATCTCCTGAAGAATTTGTTAGTGCAATAGCACAACATCGTTTTTGGGAACGAGAAAAGAAAGACAAGCATCTCAACTAAAGTTTGCGTCATAAAAGAAAGAAGCCTTGCCGATAAGACAAGGCTTCTTTCTTGTTACATACCAGAATTATTTACAATAGTTTATTCCTGAGCTGCTGCGACATTGATATGAGATTGTGCCAATTGTGTCAGTTTACTATCAGCGTCTTCTTCCTCGTTCAAGGTCATTTGTAGTATATCAGCTACTTCTTCGTAACCTAATATTTCTGCGATGGTTCTCAATGTCCCATAAGAGGCAATTTCATAGTGTTCTACTTTTTGTGCAGCTAATATTAAACCACAATCCCGTACCAATGAACCATCTTTGGTCGATTTGGTTATTTCATCAGCTTCTTCTAATAGCCCAATCATCGCAGCACATTTTTTGCCTTGCGCGGGTTCATCTAATAATTTAAAAACTCTTTCTATGCGGTTTACGTGTTCTTCAGTTTCGCTTAGATGAGACTCAAAAGCTCTGGTCAAGCCTTTTGAGGTAGCTGCCTGCGCCATCGTAGGCAATGACTTGGTTAACCTTGTTTCTGCCCAGTAAAGATCTCTCAAACCATCTAACAATAATCTTCTTAAATCTTCACCTTCATGGCTGCCATTCGAACTTGAACCAAAATTTTTGCTGTAAGTTTTCATAATTAATTCATTTGAGTGATTTAAAAGAAAGGTTTATGAAAAAGGCAAAAAAACTATACCATGTTCTCGGAAGGGTAAAATCAGATGAATATTCCTCAGTATTAAATTAAGCTGATGCCATATTGTAGGGTTTTTTCACCATGTCAAATAGCTAACTTTATTATTTTACTTTTCAATAAGAGTGAAATTTTGATACTACCTCTTTCACTCTGATTACTTATTTATATTTTTACGTTATCTATTCAAATTATTCTTATCATTCAATGAAAAACAATACAAAACAAATGGCGGTTATATGGGTATGTTTCATACTAAGTATAACTATGAAAGGATTCAGCCAACAGTCGGGCATTATAGCCGAAGGTGCCAAACCACAACTTGTTTCTAATGAATTTTCTTTTACAGAAGGCCCAGCCGTTGACAAAAACGGAAATGTGTTCTTTACAGACCAACCCAATAATAAAATATGGAAATATGATACAGACGGAAAACTCTCTGTTTTTATGGATAATGCCGGACGGTCGAACGGTACTTATTTTGATAAAAAAGGGAATCTGATAACCTGTGCCGACGAACACAATGAGATTTGGTCTATCAGCCCGGATAAAAAAGTAACTGTATTATTGAAAGGTTATAACGGGCATATATTTAATGGACCAAATGACTTATGGATCGATAAAAAGGGAGGAATGTATTTTACAGACCCGTATTTTCAGAGAGATTATTGGGAAAGAAAAAGCCCTGACCCTGAAATGAAAGGAGAAAAACTCTATTATCTACCAAAAGGCAAAAGCGAAGCGATTTTAGTTGACCCCGAAATTAAAAAACCTAATGGCCTGATAGGGACACCCGATAACAAATACTTGTATGTTTCTGATATGGGCAATCGGGCAATTGTCAGATATGATATTAATGCAGATGGTTCTTTAACTAATAAAAAAGAATTTGCCAAAGACCTTTCAGATGGGATGACTATTGATAATCAGGGCAACGTGTATCTGGCAGGTAGAGGCGTAACTGTCTATAACCCTGAAGGAAAAAAGATTGAGCAGATTGAGGTACCAGCCAAATGGACGGCCAATGTTTGTTTTGGAGGTAAAAACCTTGATACACTCTTTATTACGGCCTCTGAATCAGTTTTTGTTTTGCCAATGAAAGTAAAAGGAGTAAGATAACAAAAATACTATTGCAATAAAAAGGCTTCCCTTGGAAATTCAAATATTTAGGATTTTGTATTAGCAAGACACTCAAAAAGAGGGTGTCTTGTTAATTTTCAAGGCATATTATCTTTGAAAAGTACATTTTTTTTTGATTTTTTCTTTTGCGACGACTTTTTTCTTCAGGTATAGTCACACCAAGCCACCCCATCTTTATTGGTGGACATTTACTATTAAACTTTCAATTTAAGCGGCCATTTGTGCTTGCCTTTGAGCTTTCTGTCTTCTTTTGGCAATCAAAACGGCATTGGCAGTATGAATGCCGAAATAAAGCCAAACTTGTTCGTTGTCAGCACTCCTAGCTTTATTTTTATGTAGAAGATAATGTTCTTTTTCTGTTCCGAAGCTACCTTCCAATCTTGTAGCTCTTTCTTTATTGAGCAATGTTTTGATTTGTTTAGTGGCTTTGTCATCTTTGCCAGCTCCTTTTCTGACGAAATTGGTCTGTATGTCTTTCTTAGTAGTATATCTACGATTTTCATTAGTAGCATAAATGCGGTCAGCAGCTATATGTGTACATACACCAAAACTACTTTTGTGCTTGATTATACTTAATTTCAAGCGTTTATACTCATTGAAAGCCTCATAGCTACAATGTTCTATCATGCTAATTCCTCCCACTTGTAACTTATGGACTTTCATTCCAAACTCAACAGGTTTATTTTCTTTCCCCCTAACAATGGGTCTGATATAGGGCTTATATAAACTTACTATTCGATTTGGTATTTTGGCTTGATGGTGTAAATATCTCTGCCTTTGTTGCTGATAAACCAACTTAATGGTTTTAAAGGTTTCTGCCTCTGCAATGCTTAATCCTTTCGCCTGGGTTTGATTGAGCAGTAATTGATATGCTTCTATTGCTTTGTACAATAGCTTCAATAAAGCATTTTGCCTACTTCTAGTTTTCCGATGGCTTTTCTTCCGCAATTTACTGTAAGCGACATACTTAATCTTCTGTTCTTTAAACTTTGAACGCGGTAACTTGATTCGATAAGTGCTACAAAGTGAAGGAATTTGTTTCTCCCACAACCACTGACACGACTCCCAAAGCAACTTTACATCTGTGGGAAAGCGAATGTAGACCTCATAGCATGAAGCGTCCATCGATACTACCTGCTTATCAGGTATCTCTTGTTTCCATTGGCTAATCAGAGTTTGTTGAAAAACACCCAAATCAATATGTTTTGCCAGATAGGTTCGTACATTAGACACAAAAGCATTATCTCGAATCATTTGATAATCTTTCAGTTGAACGCCACAAAACATCTGTATTGCCCAGTCAGTGTTCAACCTCTCCAACAATTTTTCATCACTTAATTTTAGATAATGCTTTAGAAACATCAAACCAAAATAGCCTTGTGCAGGTAATAGTGAGGGAGAACCTACTTTCGTTCTTTTTTGAGGTAATAGCTTAACCAGAGCGGGCCAATCAATAGTTTGGTAAATAGCTCCCAATTCTGTCTTATTCTTGAAAATATACAATCGGGAAAAATTTGGAGAATCCAAGTCGATTAGAGTAAATTGCATCCGTATTTTATTGTTTTCGCAGACACAAAATACGAAAAACCCCGATATATGCCAAATCTGTGCATATTCGGGGTTTATTTATTTTCTAAAATATTGATAGTCAAATAATTACCCTATAAAAGGAAAGCCTAA
>NZ_SEWF01000056.1 GCF_004168285.1 Emticicia agri
AGGTCTGAATTTTTCGCCATTTACTCTACAAAAGAATTCTTCTTTGGGTAAAAGAGAATCAAGAAATGAAGAGCCTGTGAGCAGAAAACACAAAAAGCATGTTAAAATCATGGCTTTCATAAAAATTGAAGCTTTATGATTGAATAGCACTTTTTTCATCAACACATCAGTAATAAGAAATATCGTTAAATTCTCCTTTAGTTATCTTGTACTCTTTACATGTAAAAAAGAAAGTACCCGACAAATTGTAACCATCTATCTTTGTGATGTTTACTTCGCCTATTTCTGAGATTAAATCAGTTGGGAACGAGCTATTGTTATTAGGACTAAATAATCCGACATTTAATAGTTTATTGTTAGTCAACTGGTATTTTCCAATTTCAATTTCTGAATTAGGCATTAATAGTTTTAACCAACGAGTTTTCCTTTTCCTCTAACATAAATGCTTAAATTTTTACTTTGTCTATTCCAAGAAACTTTTAAAGGGTCAGACCCAATGCCTCCAACAGGAGAATCATCTTTTTCAGGTCTGAATTTTTCGCCATTTACTCTACAAAAGAATTCTTCTTTGGGTAAAAGAGAATCAAGAAATGAAGAGCCTGTGAGCAGAAAACACAAAAAGCATGTTAAAATCATGGCTTTCATAAAAATTGAAGCTTTATGATTGAATAGCACTTTTTTCATCAACACATCAGTAATAAGAAATATCGTTAAATTCTCCTTTAGTTATCTTGTACTCTTTACATGTAAAAAAGAAAGTACCCGACAAATTGTAACCATCTATCTTTGTGATGTTTACTTCGCCTATTTCTGAGATTAAATCAGTTGGGAACGAGCTATTGTTATTAGGACTAAATAATCCGACATTTAATAGTTTATTGTTAGTCAACTGGTATTTTCCAATTTCAATTTCTGAATTAGGCATTAATAGTTTTAACCAACGAGTTTTCCTTTTCCTCTAACATAAATGCTTAAATTTTTACTTTGTCTATTCCAAGAAACTTTTAAAGGGTCAGACCCAATGCCTCCAACAGGAGAATCATCTTTTTCAGGTCTGAATTTTTCGCCATTTACTCTACAAAAGAATTCTTCTTTGGGTAAAAGAGAATCAAGAAATGAAGAGCCTGTGAGCAGAAAACACAAAAAGCATGTTAAAATCATGGCTTTCATAAAAATTGAAGCTTTATGATTGAATAGCACTTTTTTCATCAACACATCAGTAATAAGAAATATCGTTAAATTCTCCTTTAGTTATCTTGTACTCTTTACATGTAAAAAAGAAAGTACCCGACAAATTGTAACCATCTATCTTTGTGATGTTTACTTCGCCTATTTCTGAGATTAAATCAGTTGGGAACGAGCTATTGTTATTAGGACTAAATAATCCGACATTTAATAGTTTATTGTTAGTCAACTGGTATTTTCCAATTTCAATTTCTGAATTAGGCATTAATAGTTTTAACCAACGAGTTTTCCTTTTCCTCTAACATAAATGCTTAAATTTTTACTTTGTCTATTCCAAGAAACTTTTAAAGGGTCAGACCCAATGCCTCCAACAGGAGAATCATCTTTTTCAGGTCTGAATTTTTCGCCATTTACTCTACAAAAGAATTCTTCTTTGGGTAAAAGAGAATCAAGAAATGAACAGCCCGATAGACTTATTGATAATATGAAAGAAATGAATCGCAGTTTCATTGTGTCAGTATTAAAGTTCGTTAAACTGCCCTTTTGTTATTTTGTACTCTTTCCAGGCTCTATTGTTAATTTCAGTTGTAAATTCAAATGTGCCTGAAATTTTGAACCCTTCGGATTTTGTAACATTAATATATCCATTTTTTGAATATATTATCTCTTGCTTGTGTGCACGTCTGTCTGGGTTAAAAATTGCGTGGCTATTTTTATTATTATTTTTAAGTAAATATTTCCCTACATTAATTTTATCTAATGAACGTGCTTTCAGCGTTAAACCAATAGATTGATTTTCACCATCAACATAAATTGTGAATAAAGTATCTTTTAGATTCAAATATCTTCTAATTGGACTTGCTCCAATACCCCCAACTGGTGCATCATCTTTTCTTGGTTTGAAATTCTCTCCATCTATTTTACAAAAAAACTTTCCTCTGGGTAAAAGAGAATCAAAAAATGAGCAACCCGATAGACTTATGGTTAAAGCAAAAAAAATGAGTAGTAGCTTCATAGTTCCAAATAGTTAAAACATATATCCTAAATTAATCATTAGCTGCCCGTCAAGATGCACAGGCAGTGCATCACCCGAATATTTTTGTTTCCAACAAACAACTCCCAAACCAATTCCAGTCAGAAACTCAATAGACATTCTCTTGAACTGAATTGCTTGTATACCTAAATTTCCTCCGGCACTTATAGATGCAGACTGAAACCGAGGTCCACCAAAATACCAGAAACCATCACTATTTACATCCCTGTATATGACTTTTCCGTAAGGAGACCCGAAGAAATATAACTGCTCAAATAAAAAGGGGAAATAAAACCTTCTGGCATAGCTTGCATAATAACCAGTTCTATCATCTGAAAGCTGATTGTAACCTATAGTATAATTATTGGTTTGCTTAGGCTTTTTTGTATTTGTTTCTATTAACAATGCCCATTGTTGTATGTCTTTAAAGATTAATACATTTGTTTTAATAATGGCAGTATAATCCTGGGGTAGTTGAGCAAATGCCTGCGTAGAGAAAAGGCTTATTGAAATGCAAAACAATAAAAATCTTAGTTTTTTCATTGCATTAGTCACATTTTGAAGAGCAAAAGGAATTATTCGACAGCAAAATACTACCAATATTGAAATAAAACGCAAGAAACGGCTAAACTATTTTACTATCCGGTATAGTTTTTTCGGTACTTACCAATAAGGCTATTTACTAAATAAGGGATTAAAGTTGCCCTTAATCCCTTATTGTGCGTATGAAAACTACGTTGCTAAAGCTATTTTGTTAAGTCTAACTGCTCTCTAAGTACTTTACCCGCATATGCTAATTCTATCCAGTAGATTCCTTTTGGTAACTTGTTGGTCGGCAATAATTTTATCTGTGTACCAAGGTTCTCAAAATAACGGTCTATAATACTTACCACTACATTTTCGCTTTTATCTTTCAGCTTAAGTTTTACATACCCGGGTTTATTAATCCTGAAAACAATCTTTTTCAGTTTATTGGTTTCAGTACTATCTGTCGAAAACTCTGTTACCGACTTATCGTCTGTGGCATTATTTACTCTTTCTTTGTTGTTATTGGCAAAGGCCTGTTGCACACAATCGGCAATATCAGCTTTAAAAACCGCACTGGCATTTACTTCAAAGCCAGGCAATAAAACAATGCTGTTACCTGCGCTAAAAGAAATATCACGGGTGGTTGGCACCAGACTCTGAGAGGCAATACCTTTAATTGCCTTAAAAGTTCCGTTACTGATAGGTGAGCGGTCTAATTTAATCGAATCGCTGGCACAATTAATATTAATACCCTTACAATTGCAATCGTTATCAAATTTATCGTATTGTGTAAGTGGGTCGCCATCGTCACAGGCAGTGCCTTCACTCTCGCATTGTTTGGCATTAAAAGTAATTTTACTAAAGCCCGAACAAGTAGCATCGCCCCAGTTATTAATGGCTGAAATAAGAATATAACGAGCCTTCATATTATTAAAATTAGGACCCGTAAAACCTGCATAGTCTGCATTGCCGGGTGCTTGTGGCCAGGTATAAGTGGCACCTAAAGACTGCCAGATTGTACCATCTAACGAATAATCGACATAAACACTCCTGAATCCTTTATTGGTTTCGCCTGTAACATTATAATTCCATACTCTTGAATCCTGAAATCTGTAACGGTCTGAGAAATCATACATAATCCAGTTTTTATTGGCAGCACGTGCCGGATTAGGATTGGGTTTGAGCGTACCACAGGAAACCCATGCAACCTCAGAAAGCGTAGTGAGGTTATCGGTAGGGCTACAGGAATCATAGACTTTATATCTTGCCGAAGCATCGTCGCAGTCAGGCCCCGAACAAGGCGTTCCTACACAATCGCAGGTACCATTAATTTTATCATCGTTTGTAAAAGGATTATCATCATCGCACGGCGTACCTTGTGCAATACAGGATACCTCGCACTTGTAATCAAAAAGATAAAATGACGGAACTCTTTTCCAAACCCTGTTTTCATGGAATGAGGTTTTCCAGTAGAGATTAAAATGGTCTCGCCAGTTGTTTTCCTTATTTCTGAACTCGAAATAATAGTATTTGCCTTTTTCTAAATAAGTAGGCCCAATTGTCTGAAAAACAGAGTTGTTATGTTCTGTTTCATCTACGCCATACATCACCAATGCCTGATGTGCCTGCTTATTCTCTATGGAATCATTGCTACTCAAAAAGAAAAAAGTCTGGTTGTCTCCGGTAATATTAAACTCATAATTACCAGTTACGGGTACGGTCAGAAAACCTTGTACCAGCGTTCCATAATAATCTTTGGCGTAATTGGGTGAAGTTGGTAATGGTCCATAAGCACCTTTGAGTTTTTCTCTTCTATCAGGCGATAAAGGGAATTTAGGAGAATCTATCAGGTCGTTTTCAACGGCGCTTCCGGTAATATCATCATAATAGTAGGCTTCTATCAGTCCTCTTTCGCCTACGCAGGCATTGGCTGTTGGTGCAATACCTACACAGTTACAAAAACCATCTTCCTGGTCGTTTGTAGTAGCTTCGTTGCCATCATTGCACGGAGTTCCTCTTTCGGGGCATACCTGACCGCAGGCATATTCAAAAATATAATTGAAATCGACAATTGCCCACGGTGCATCTGGCGTTGAAACCTTTTTCCAGGATAAGGAAAGATGGTCGCCCCCGCCTCCTTCAAAGTTATACAATTCAAAATAATAGTATTGCCCCCCTACTAACTGGATACTTGCAGACGTTTGTCCGGCCTCTTTGTTATGTTCATCTACGCCTGTATAACTGAGAACCTCGGCTCTTTTCACTTTGTTTGCCGGAGACTGATTTGTACTCAGATAAAAAAAGCCTCTGTCGTCACTCGTAAGATTAAAAATGTAATTTGCCGTCGTCGGAACTTTTATGAAACCCCTGATCATTCCGGCGTAATAATCGGTATAATTTACAGGAGCGGCCAATGAACCTAAAATAGAAGAGCCATCGGGTCTGCTCGGAAAGTTTTCCAGCACCGATAAATCACTCATTTCAGGAAAAGTAGTAAACTTATCCCAATAACTCCACTTAACCTGTCCGGCAGTTCCAATACAGTCTTGTGCCTGAACAGAAATTATTGAAGAAAGCAGAGTAACTACTACTAACAGTAAACGTGTTTTCATTCTCGTGTATTTTCTTGTAATGATTATTGCTTATCCTGACAAAAGTTAAAAGCAATAATATAGGGTAATCTATTAATCCGGCCTGACGGTAGCTACTCTTTAATTTCCAGTTGTTCTTTTAATATTTTACCGGAAACTTCAAGTTCTATCCAGTACAAACCTTTAGCGAGCTTATTAGTGGGTAGTAATTTTATTTGTGTTCCGAGATTCTCATAATAACTATCTATCAGTGTTACTATTTCCTTCTCGTCATTGTCTTTTAGCTTCAGTTTTACGTATCCCGGTTCGTTAAGCCTGAAAATAATTTTCTTTAATCTGGCAATTTCAGTGCTGTCTGTCCCGAATTCTGTTACCGCATTATCCTTAGTTGCGCTTGTTGCTTTTTCGTTATTCAGAAAAGCCTGTTGCAAACAGTTGGCAATATCTGCCTTGAATGTAGCTGTATTTTTTACTTCAAAACCGGGTAGCAATACAATACTATTGCCTGCACTGAACGAAATATCTTTTGTAGCAGGCACAAGGCTTTGTGCCGAAATCGCTTTAATGGCCTTATAGTCGCCATCAGCTAAAGGCGAGCGGTCTAATTTAAGGGTATCGCTGGCACAATTAAGGCTAATGCCTTTACAATTACAGTTATTATCAAACTTATCGTCTCTTGTCAATGGGTCGCCATCGTCACAGGCAGTACCTGCAGGCTTACATACAGCCGCATTAAAGGTAATTTTACTAAAGCCTGAACAGGTGGCATTGCCCCAGTTATTCACAGCCGAGATAAGAATATAGCGTGCCTTTATTTCATTAAAGTTGGGTCCTATAAAACCTGCATAATCGGCATTGCCGGGTGCCTGTGGCCAGGTATAAGTAGCCCCTAAAGCCTGCCAGGTTGTACCATCTAACGAGTAATCGACGGTTACACTTTTAAACCCTTTATTGGTTTCACCTGTTACATTAAAATTCCATACTCTACTGTCTAAAAACTTATAACGTTCTGAGAAATCATACATAATCCAGTTTTTATTGGCAGCACGTGCCGGATTAGGATTAGGTTTAAGCGTACCGCACGAAACCCACGCAGCATCTGCCAAAGTTGTAAGATTATCTGTCGGGCTACACGAGTCATAAACCTTATACCTTGCCGATTCATCATCACAATCAGGCCCTGAACAGGGTGTGCCTACACACTCACAACTATTGTTGTATTTATCATCATTAGTAAAGGGATTATTATCATTACAGGCTGTTCCGGCCGGAATACAGGAAACCTCGCATTTATAATCGAAAAGATAAAAAGCAGGCACTCTTTTCCATACTCTTGAGGCATGATAAGGGGTTTTCCAGTACACATTAAAGTGGTCAACATTGGTATTCTCTTTATGCCTGATTTCATAATAGTAATATTTGCCTTTTTCGAGGGTCATAGGCCCTATGTTCTGGCTCGCATATTTATTATGGTCTGTTATTCCCATGCTTTGCGTAACGTCTGCTTTATTATCGTTTTTATTCTGAATGGCATCATTGTTACTCAGGTAAAAGAAAGTCTGATTATCACCCGTAAGGTTAAACTCATAAGTGCCTGTAACAGGTACAGTAATAAAGCCCTGCACTAATGTTCCATAGCGTTCGGTTGCATTAATAGGATTAGCCGGAGTTGGTCCTGCAATGGCCGGCAGTTTTTCTTTTCTATCAGGTGATAGCGGAAATTTAGGGGCATTAATTAAATCGGGTTCAACAAAACTACCCGTAATATTATCGTAATAATAGGCCTCTACCAATCCTCTTTCTCCTACACAAGTGTTAGCCGTAGCATATACGCCCACACAATTGCATAAGCCGTCCTGTTTGTCGTCGGTTGTAGCAGCATTGTTATCATTACAGGGTGTGCCTCTGTCGGGGCAAACCTGCCCACAGATATATTCATAAATAAATGGTTCGCCAACAATTGCCCAGGGAGCATTGGGAGTAGAAGCTTTTTTCCAGAATAAAGTCATGTGGTCGTCGGCTCTTCCTTCAAAATTATACATTTCAAAGTAGTAATACTGCCCTCCTACCAATTGTATGCTTGCAGAAGTTTGTCCGGCTTCTTTTGTATGCTGGTCAATCAATGTCAATGTCGTTACTTCGGCTCTTTTAACTTTGTTTGCCGGAGACTGGTCGGTACTTAAAAAGAACAAGCCTTTATCATCGCTTGTGAGATTGAAGATATAACTATCGGTAGTAGGAACTTTTATAAAGCCTCTTATCATACCTGCATAATAATCGGTATGATTAATGGGTGACCTTAAAGAGTTTAATATCTGTGTGGCATCCGGTCTGTCAGGATAAGTATCCAAAACAGATAAATCTTCCAGGTCTACATAGTCGAATAAAACAAAATTTCCCCAATAACCCCATTTTACCTGTCCGGCAGGACCTACGCAGCCTTGTCCCTTGACGGTAGCTGCCGAGATAGCCAAAACAAATAACAGTAATACTATTTTAAAAGTTATCTTCACTTGCTTAGTAGGTTAAACAGGTCTGAGGTCTGTCGTCGGTTGAAATGGTGGTACCATTAAAATTCATAAATCCTATCGGATAGTTATTTGGAGTATAGCTATAAAAATTGCTCAGATTAGGTAATACATAACATAAATCTGCCGGGCTTACACCATACCAAAGAGCCATTTCTGCATATAATTCATCAGTAGAAACTGCCGGAAGGAAGTTTCCTCTGAAAGAAATACTTTGCGTATTATCTGTTAGATTCATGCTTGGGTAAGCTCCATAAATTTTCCCACCCTTTACACTTCCGCCCATTACCATAGAATTACCTCCCCAACCGTGGTCTGAGCCTAAACCATTAGAAGTAACTGTACGGGCAAAATCTGAAATGGTAAATGTGGTAACTTTATCTGCTATACCCAACTCTACTGTGGCATCATAAAAAGCCTTGAGTGCATTGCTTACTACAGGCAGTTTCTGATTCATTCCTCCTTCAAGGTTATCGTGCATATCCCAACCGCCATAGGTGATAAAGAAAATCTGTCTCTTAGCTCCCAGATTATTTCTTACACTCATCACCTTTGCCACGGCGGATAAGTCGTTCCCTAAAGAGGTTGTCGGAAACTGGGTAGCAAAACTTGGTACTCTTCTAACTGCATCTTTAAAAATATCGTAAGACGCAATGGCGCTCTTTGTTATGCCTGAATAGGTTTGTTGCAATAAGTTGGCATAGGTTTGCCCAACCAGGCTATCAATTGCGGCGTCTCTCAGTTCGTTTACCAGTCCGGCGTTGTTCCACCAGGTAGGCACAGACTCAAGCCCTATGGCAGCAGGTGTTATATTATTACTGATTGAGTATTCTGATACTGTATCTCCGGCCTGGAAGGAGTTCTTTCCGCTCAGAGAGATATTCATTGAAATCTTATCGTTTGTATTGCTGGCATTTAAGAGTTCGGCTATTCTACCTCCTACTCCAAGAGCCGTGCGGCTTTGAGGAACCGAAGTTTGCCATTGCATAATCTGATCTGAGTGTGAGTAAATGCCTTCCGGTACTTTTTTTATACCACTCTGAAACTGCGCAGCAGAAGTAATAGGCTCAACCAGGGTACCTACATTGGCCATAAATGCCAGTTTCCCTGCATTGAACAAATCACGCATGCCCGTCATAGCCGGATGTATCCCAAAAGCCCCATAGTTACAATTGAAACCTCTGAAACCTGTGCACTGTGGATTGTTTAATGCTAAAAGTGAGGCCTGAGGAACGGCCAAATCACCTCTTGTAGCGGCATATTCGTTATAACCAATATCTGCTCCCGATGTTCCTCTCGGTACTAATACATTATAAGAGTCTATACCTCCGGCTAACAATACACATACCAAGGCTCTATAATCATTAAAAGCAGCGTTTTCTTCTGAGAATTTTTTATGGCTGATTGCTCCATTGACAGCACCCAGACTTGTGAGCGTACTGAGCATGGTAGTTGCGCCCATAGCAGCACAGCCTGACTGTTTGA
Organism: Emticicia agri; assembly: GCF_004168285.1. Lineage (GTDB taxonomy): Bacteria > Bacteroidota > Bacteroidia > Cytophagales > Spirosomataceae > Emticicia > Emticicia agri. The sequence continues at coordinate 9,351 of NZ_SEWF01000056.1, forward strand.
TGAAATCACGTCTATTCATTTCTTTTTACTTATTAATCATATAATCCGGTGAAGACATTATTAAATATATGGCAATGCGTATCCTTCTGGTAGCATCGTCGGCGTTAATCACACCATTGGTGATGTTGAGTGGCATGCCCAACAGCGCTTTTTTAATGGTATTCAGTGTTGCCTCTGATAGTCGGCCATGTGCTAAAATAAGGTTATATTTATCCAGTAGTTGAGTCAATCTGTCGTTTCTTGTTAAAGGATAGTCAGCAGTATGATCAAATTTGGCATCTTCCTGTACCTTATAAGTCTCACCACCAAAGTAACTGAAATACTCAACGGCATCGTTGTGTATAAGCCAGTTGTTAATAGCATTCAGATAACCGGTTAAGGTCTGTGAGTTCAGAGTCTGAAATTCAGGCGCATATTTAACTGCCGTTTTTAATGGGCCATCAGGTATATAATCAGGCGAGAAAAAATTAAACACACTTGGTGAATTTAATGGAAGTTGCCCCATTTTGTCATAAGCTCTTCTCATGGCGTTCCGATATTTTCCACCCTGAGCAGTCAATTCCAGACCTTTTACCAGATTAGTGTATCTGATAAATGGTTCTTTTAAAGCTCCTGCAAATTCGGTATTACCATTGTTACAACAATCACGGGCTTCGGGGTCAACCAGAATAGCTTTGATAACCGCTTTCAGGTCTCCTCTTACACCACTGCCATTATTATTAAAAATAGTAGCTACCCGTTGAATATAGGCCGGACTCGGATTTGACATCACTAAACGCTGAATAAGCCTTCTTGAGATAAACGGGCCTGTATTAGGGTGGTTAGCTAATATATCTAAAGCATCTTTAATATCCAATTCTCCCTGTGCAACAGGTCTCTGAGGAATCGTTTGTCCTAAAAAAGTTTTAGGACCTACTTCATGGCCATTCACAATTCTATTGTTTGGGCGGCGGTAAGGTCTTATATAATAATCACTTGAGTCAACGGCATAGAATTTCAGTTTTTTAGTATAACTCCAGTAGTCTTTATATCTCTCCCCTAAATATTGGCTATCGCCCCAGGATAAACCCGTGAATACTTTTGCAAGGTTGGCAATATCGTTATTATCATAAGTAGGTATCGACTTCCCGGTTCCGTCTTTCATTTCAGTTCCGTCAAGATTTAATTTAAAGAGGCCTATTGAAAATAACTGCATAATCTCTCTGGCATAGTTTTCGTCGGGGAAACTCAGTTTTCCGTTATTATTATCCGTAGCATGGTTGTTCATGTAGGTCAGATAAACCGCCATAGAAGGATGGTAAGTAATTTTCTCAATTAAGGTACGATAATTAGTAAAACTATTTTCTAATAACATATCGTAATAGCTTGCCAGCGCATAGGGGTTATTCTCAAAAGTAGAAATACGGGAAGTAACAAAAATTTCACTTAAAGCCAATGCTACCCGCCATCTTAGAATATCCGGCGCAGTCATGTGTCCCTGAAACCAGGTAACATCAAAAATCCAATCGCTTACGGCCACATTATAAATTGTCCTTGAAGGGTCAGTCCGTCTTAATGAATCGGTCGTAGCCTGATGCAGGTTCTGCAGATAATTAGTCAGATTGAAAGAGTTCGGCAAGGCAAACTGTTGGTCAATCCATTTTTCAACACCAAGGGTTGCCACACTCTCAATATCGGCGTAGGTAGTACCTAAGGTTGCCTGAGAAAGCAATCTGGCGGCAGAATTTTTATTGGGCAGATACCCAGAACTCATCAGGGTTTTGATACCCGTCTGGTTACTGGCATTGGAAGAAGAGGATACTGTTACATTTGTGGCATTCCCTTTACCAAAAGTTATTGTTTTTTGGGCATTACCAATGGTACTTATGCCAAAGAAGCCTATCAATACTAACAAATTTACTTCCTGTCGGATTCTAAGGAATCCTCGAAACACATATAAAGGAAAGTTCATTCAAATTAATAGAAATTAAGTAAATAAAAATTTAAAAAAAATGATTTTTAAATGTAGCAGTTTGCACCTATCTACAAAACCGGATGGCATAGTATCGTAATCAGGACATACTTATCCCAGCCTTATTATTTTGTACTTTTGGTGATTTTATAACTTAGAGGTCGTTTCTATTAAAGGAATTAGTAGTGTCATCCACTTTTAAAAAACTTTAAAAGAAATCTGTTATGCTATTTAACAGATTGAAGGATGATTTACAAGTAAGATTAGGTAGTTTCTTTTCTTCTATCAAACACAAATATATAAAAATTATTGTAACCTCAGCATTAAATTTTTCAATTATTTAGTGAGTGGATATGCGTTGAAATAACAAGCAAAATTTGTTCCAAAAATATAATTATTCTAATATTTATTGTCTACCGTATTCTCTATTTTTTCCCAGACACTATCCAGTTCTTTATGAGCAGTTCCTGTTTTGCCTGCACTATTCTCTCTGATATAGGTAATTCTATCATCGGTCATCGGGTGCGAGTTCAGATAGGCCAGCATTTTGCTACTGCCCTGCTTTTGTTCTTCTTCGTGCAATCGCTCCATCAGGTGTATCATGCCTTGGGGGTCTAATTGGTTGTGGTACATGAGTTGCAACCCTTCCAAATCTGCCTCTTTCTCCATCTCTCTCGAAAAACCCAACTGATAAATATCATCGGCCTGACTGGCAAGCACACTCCCTAAAGAACCCATATCGCCAAAAATTACAGAGATAAGTAAGGAGCCCGTCAGACTTCTAGCAAGTCCTTTTAACGAATGTCTTTCTTTTACATGCGTAACTTCGTGTGCAAGCAAAGCGGCCAATTCTTCAGAAGATTTAATTTTGTCTAAAATACCACTAAATACCACTACGTTGCCTCCGGGTAAAGCAAAGGCATTTACCTGATTATCTTTAACTACTGTAAATTTTAAAGGATAAATTGTTTCAAAGTCTATCTTAAGGGCAAAATCATTCAACAGTTTTGTTTTCTCTTTATCAATTTCGGCGTCGCCTATAAAACTTTCATAGAATTTTTCGCCTAAAGCTATTTCTGTCGATACAGGAATCTTGCTGGCAATAAAAGACGCTACAAATGGCAATAGTATAAAATAAATAACTGCCGCAATAGCCGAAAAAATAGCAATACCCATCAGAGCGGCTTTCAGTACAGCATTATACTCTTTAGTTCTACCTGCCAGCCCGCTTGTGTGTTTGGGTAAATATCCGCTTAATGCCTGTGCCAGAGAGCTATCGTTAGTGTATTCTAAATACTGATGAGGGAATACCGCATACTGCAACATAGTTTTACCTTTTCCTGAAAAAGAACCGTATTCAATTTCAGAAATAGCCCAGACTACTTTCTTTTCGTCGTAATAGATACTTAACGAATTGCCAAATACCTCAATATGTGCTTGATGAGGCTGGCTAGTCTGCCCGTCATAATAGATTCCGTTATGTTGCATAAAGACTAATGTTATCAGGTTCGTTTCAAAGATAGAAAATCTATCAGATTTCTTACAACAAACCCTCTTTCAATAAATCGTGCAAATGCACAAAGCCCATCAGGATATTCTCTTCCACCACTACCAGTTGGGTAATATTCTTTTCCTGCATCAAAGAGAGTGCCTTTACTGCATACTCATCAGGCGCAATAGTTTTGGGTGTAGTAGTCATTATATCTTTTGCCTTCAGCGTCGTAAAATCCTGTTGCTTGTTCAACATTCTTCGCAAATCGCCATCGGTTATAATACCTAACAGTTCATTGTTTTCATTGGTAACAGCAGTAGCCCCCAATAATTTTGAGGTCATTTCGAGAATTACTGTATGAATATCGGCATCAGGGCCAACTTTAGGCAAGGCATTATTCGGATGCACATCACTTACTTTCAGATACATTTTCTTGCCTAAACTTCCGCCGGGATGGTACCGGGCAAAATCTGTGCTGGTAAACCCTCTCATTTCTAACAAGCATATAGCCAGGGCATCGCCTAATGCCAAAGCCGCAGTAGTAGAAGTAGTAGGTGCTAAATTAAGTGGACAAGCCTCTCTTTCTACGTGCGCATTCAGCACAAAATCAGCATGGGTTGCCAGATACGATTTTTCGTTGCTTACGAGAGCAATCATCTGGTTTCCGTGCATTTTCAACAGTGGCACCAGTACCTTAATTTCGGGCGTATCGCCACTCTTTGAGATGCACAATACAAGGTCTTCTTTCTGTATCATGCCCAAATCTCCGTGTATGGCGTCTGCTGCGTGCATAAAGAGCGCAGGTGTGCCTGTAGAGTTCATAGTAGCTACAATTTTCTGACCAATAATTGCACTTTTCCCGATGCCTGTTACTACAAGTCTGCCTTTAGAGGCCAAAATAGCCCTTACACACAACTCAAATTCTTCATTAATATAACTTTTCAAAGAAAGAATTGCTTCGGCCTCATCTTGCAAAACTTTTTTCGCTACGCTTTGTAAATTTTTTTCTAACTTCGTCTTCACTTTTTCAAACAAGGTATTTTGTCTGCAAAAGTAACGTTTGTTTGGCAAGCCTCAAAAGAATAGTGAGGAATGGGTATAAAAACCCTTGCAGGCAAAAAACCAATTACAACAAAACATTTTATAAACCACCGAATGTATCTATTAAAAAAAAACCGCATTAAAAATTTGTAAAACTCAAGCAAAAAAATAGTATCTTAGCAAAGGCTTAAGTAATTACCTTAAATTAATTCAAACTTTTATAGTATCTAAAATTCAGGCAATTCATTGCGCTGACCATATAAATATCAGAATTATCCGGCTGTAGTTCAGACGATTATCTCAACCAACTATTATTAATCTGTCAACTCAGCAACATTACTCAGCAAAATATTACTTATAGGTGAATTTGATGATAGCTTCATCAAAGAAGTCAACATGAAATTGCTCAGATACTGACCTATTTTTAAAAATATTGTAAATTTTCCGTACAGCAATTTTGCGTTTATGGTAGAACCAATAATTAAACAATCATTAAAAGAAAAACTCAAAGAAATTTTTGGTTTTGATGCTTTTCGTGGCGAGCAGGAAGTGATTATTCATAACATAGTGTCAGGGAAAAACACTTTTGTTATTATGCCCACAGGAGCAGGGAAGTCTCTATGCTATCAGTTACCGGCAATGGTACTCGATGGCACAGCGATTGTTATTTCCCCGCTCATTGCCTTGATGAAAAATCAGGTTGACCAGATGACCGCCTTTGGTATTAACGCCCAGTTTCTGAATTCGACACTGAATAAGGCGGAAATGACCAAAGTAAAGAACGATGTACTAAGTGGAGAGTGTCGCCTGTTGTATATTGCACCAGAATCTCTTACCAAAGAAGATAATCTATCGTTTTTGCAAAAAGCCAATCTTTCTTTTGTTGCAGTTGACGAGGCCCACTGTATATCTGAATGGGGTCATGATTTCAGACCTGAGTACCGTCGTATCAGAGGAATTATTGACGACATCAATCCGAATTTACCGGTTATTGCGCTTACAGCTACTGCTACCCCAAAAGTACAGCAGGATATTAAGAAAAATCTGAATATGGATGAAGCGATGATTTTTAAATCGTCGTTCAACCGTAAGAATTTGTATTACGAGATTCGTCCGAAAATAGATTCCAAGAAACAGCTGATCCGCTATATCTTAAATAATAAAGGCAAATCGGGTATTGTTTACTGTCTGAGCCGTAAAAAAGTTGAAGAAATAGCGAATTTGTTGAGCGTAAACGGCGTGAAGGCTTTACACTACCATGCAGGTTTGGATGCTGATACACGTATGAGAAATCAGGATGCCTTCCTGAACGAAGAAGCTGATGTAATTGTAGCTACGATTGCGTTCGGAATGGGTATTGATAAGCCTGACGTTCGGTTTGTGATTCATTACGATGCGCCGAAATCTCTTGAAGGATATTATCAGGAAACAGGAAGAGCCGGACGTGACGGATTAGAGGGTAACTGTCTGATGTTCTATAGTTTCGATGATATTCTGAAATTAGAGAAATTCAATAAAGACAAAACCGTTACCGAAAGAGATAATGCCAAAGCCTTATTGATGGAAATGGTGGCTTATTCCAATTTAGGTATCTGCCGTCGTCGTCAGTTATTAAGTTATTTTGGCGAATACGCTGAAAAAGATTGCGGTTTTTGTGATAACTGTCTGAAACCAACCAAGAAATTTAAAATAGAAGACGAAGCCGTACTGGCTTTGAAAGCGATTCAACAGGTAGGCGAAAGATTCGATATTCAGCACATTGCTGATGTGCTGACAGCCAATACGGCTAATGCTTATATTCGTAGCTATGAACACGACAAGCTGGAGGTATATGGCAAAGGCAAAGGCATGTTTGTTGAAACAGATGAAGAAGAGGATGACGATGAGGAAGAAGAAGAATTAGATGTTGCAACCGACGACGATTCTGATGATGACGATGATGATGCGCCGGTAGCAACCAAAAGCCCATCGCACCCACCCAAGAAAGCCGAAAAGCCTAAGAAAACTGATAACAAAAGAACACCGAACGATTATTGGGTGTCAATACTGCGCCAGATGATGGCATTGGGCTATATTGAGAAAGATATAGAGAATGCTTATGGGGTAGTAAGGCTGTCTGAAAAAGGAAAAGGATTTATTCAGGATTCTTATCCGATTACGATTGCCGAAGACCATAACTACGAAAATACCGAAAGTAGCGACGATGATGATGTGCCAATGAATGGTGGCCCTTCAGGTGGTGGTGGTGCTTTTGACTCAGCCTTATTTGAGTTGCTGAAAGCACTTCGTAAAAAAATAGCGAAAGAAAAAAATGTACCGCCTTATGTGGTTTTCCAGGACCCTTCGCTGGAAGAAATGGCAACTACCTATCCGACTACCGGGCAAGACCTTGCTCAGATAAATGGCGTTGGTTTAGGGAAAGTTCAGAAATTCGGAAAGCCATTCTTAGAGTTGATTTCGAAATATGTAGAAGAAAACGAAATTGAAACAACACAGGATTTAGTTGTAAAATCAGCCGTTAATAAGTCAAAAATCAAGATTTATATTATTCAGCAAATCGACCGCAAGATTGACCTTGATGAAATTGCAGATTCAAAAGATCTGACAATGGCTGAACTAATCGAAGAGATAGAACACATCTGTTATTCGGGTACCCGCCTGAATCTTGATTATTATATTAATCAGGTAGTTGATGAAGAACACCAGGAAGAAATTTATGACTACTTTATGACTGCTGAAACCGATAATATCCGTGCTGCACAAAAGATTTTTGACGGCGACGAGTATCCTGAAGAAGAATTACGTTTAATGCGTATTAAATTCTTATCGGAAATGGCCAATTAATTGCTTATATTTGAAGTAACAGAATAAACTTGCCCTTTTGGGCAACAGATATACAACAAAATCATAAAAAAGTGTGAGCAATGCCTACAGGTATTTCACACTTTTTTATTTTTTTATACGGTTCAGATTTATTAATTGACAAATAATTAGTTAATTAGTGCCGTTTAAGAACAAAAATAAGGGTCTGAAGTATTATTTTTCATTATTTAACATCAAAAAAACCTTTATTAATAGTTATTCAATAAAATAAATATACTTTTGTATAAATTTATCAATCAAATCATATCAAGTTATCATGAACATTTTTGTTGGAAGTCTTCCATTTAGAATTGAAGAAAGTGAATTAAAGCAATATTTTGAAGAATATGGTGAAGTTAGTTCTGTGAAAATTATCATCGACAAAGTTACCGGAAGAAGCAAAGGTTTTGCTTTTGTTGAAATGCCAGACGATGCAGCAGCACTAAAAGCTATCAGCCAATTAAATGGTGCTGAAATCGGTGGTCGTACAGCTGTTGTAAATCAGGCTGAAGAGAGAAGAGAAAGACCATCAGGTGGTGGTGGCGGATTTAACCGTGGTGGTGGCGATTTCAACCGCGGCGGCGGTGGTGGTGGCTACAATCGTGGTGGTGACCGTGGCGGTAACGGCGGCGGACGTAGATATTAATATCCTTCAAGATACCCTCATATATTTTAAGGAAACTGGGCTTCCATTTAATGGTGTGCCTGGTTTCCTTTTTATATACTCCCTACATATACTATAATACCCCATAAAAAAAGCCCCTTACCAAAAGTAAGAGGCTCCTCTGTTATAGCATAATCAAGGTAATGGTTTTACCATTATATCTTTAAAATATACTTTGCTCTTAGGGTCGTGGCCTTGTAGCGCAAAAGTGCCGCTGCTTATTCTTCTGCCTTTTCTGTTGGCAGGTAATTCGGCCGGCTCATCATATTCTACAGCTACCTTGTCGTTGATTTTAATGGTTACATGTTTATCTTTTACGATAATATGCTCGGTGTACCATATATTGTCTTTTACCAGCGTATCTTTCACATCCTGAATACCGTATAAACTTCCGGTACGTCGCCAGTCTGTATGTGAGTTGTTTACTTGTACCTCGTATCCTTTATCTGGCCAACTACCTTGTTGAAACTCAGTATGGAAATAAATACCTGAGTTTGAACCCGGTGTAGTCATTACCTGTGCTTTGAACTCAAAATTTTTCCAGTCATGGTTATTAACCGGGCCTACATAAAACAAGTGCGCCACCGGACCATTAACCGCAATGGTGCCATTTTCAATGCTGAAAGTGCTGGCATTGTCGCCTACTTTCCAGCCATCAAACGATTTACCATCAAATAAAGAATACCAACCATCTTTCGACTTTTTTTGAGCAAAGCTTACATGAGTTAGCAGAAACAATACAAAAGCATAATAACAAATTCGTTTCATAAGGTATTTTGTTAGTTTAATAAGGCGAATACGCCGGGATGAATAATTACGACAATTTTACGAAACTAATTTCAAATCTCAACTGACTCATCGTTAAATCCGCATGAGTTTTTTCTGGAGCATAGGCACACGTAAGATAATTTCAGCCCCTTTGCCAACTTCTGATTTAATTTCGAAGGTTCCTTCTACTTCGGCGGCACGGCTTGTCATGTTTCGTAGTCCGTTACGAGACGAGGGTTTGTGCTTGTCAAAACCTTTGCCATCGTCGTTTATTTCAATTACAAGCATGCCTCTCTGCACATATAGTTTTATACCCACGTGCTTTGCCTGTGCGTGCTTAGTAATATTATGCAGAGCTTCTTTCACAATCAAAAAGATATTTCTACGCACTTCCATCGACAACCCTCCTGCCTGATGGTTAATGGAAAAATCTATATCAACATCTATATCCTGCGCCTGTAGGGTCTGTACCGAATGGTCTCTCAGACGGACAAAGAAGTTTTCTAAATCATCATTTTCAGGCCGGATATTCCATATCATATCATCAATGGCACTACTCAATCGGCTTACCTCTTCAGGTATTTGTTTCAATAGTTGATTTGATGGATTCTGCGGGTCAATTTTTTTACTGGCCATTACACTTAAAAGACTGATACTACTCAACGAAGACCCTATATCGTCATGCAAATCTCTGGATATACGGTTGCGCACCTCCTGCAATTTGAGTAACTGATTGATTCGGAAACGATAGAGCAGGTAAGCAAGACCAATAATGAGGGCAATAATCAAAGTCTTAAACCACCAGGTTTCGTAATAATACGGCTGTATTGAGAAATTAACCGATACTTCTTTTAATTGCTTATTCCCTTTTTCATCGAGTAACCTGACATGAAAGGTATAACTTCCCGGCGATAAATTATTATAAGTAAAAGTGGCATTGTCTCGTGCATCTATCCAGTTATCTTCCAGTCCTTCAAGGTAATAACTGTAATGATTCTGGTTATCTTTCAGGAAGTTCAGCGCCGATACATAGAAGGTAATCGCATTTTCAGTACGTTTCAGTTCAAAAGGCTTAGACCAGTCATAAAACCTTTGTTCATTGTTGACAGTTACCGAACTGATGGCAATATTATTTAAAGCCCTGCTTTTCAGTATATTTTCAGTATTGACAATGTTGACACCATTTTTCTGTCCAATCAGTAACTCCTTCCCGTTATTCATATAGAAACTGAAAGTAGTATTATCACTCATCAGCCCGTCATTCTGTGTAAATCTTAAAAAACGGTTCTGAGATGGAATATACAATTGCAATCCTCCTAAAGTACCTATCCATATATTCCCATGCGCATCTTCGGCTAACTGTCGGCACTCTACATCGTAAATCCCATCTTTCGAACTTAAATCCATTTTTACTTTGTAAGTCCGGCTGATTTTTGCCAGAATATCCCAGCCTGTTACCCATACATCGCCTTGTTTATCTAACAATAGTTTAATAACAGATACTTCTCTGTTATCGTCAGAAAATCTTACCTGTTGAAACTTCCTTGTTGTTTCGTCGAAATAAAAAACGCCTGCTGTAGTAGCCAGCCAGAAACGCCCTTCTTTATCTTCTACTATATCCATCAGCCATCGGTCTCGCATCAGTTCTGTATGGTCTTTTTTATCCCAGAGCGTCAGCTCTTTGCCTGTTTTTTTGTCAACCACGTGCATACTCAGGTAGTGATTAATAATCCATAGGCGTTTTTTTGAGTCTTCCATGCCTATCGAATAAAAAGGCACAGTAAAGAATCCATGATGGGTAGTAAAAGGTATAGGAATGAATTTCTGCTTTTGGGTATCAAAGACAAAAATCCCTTCAAATTCATTGTCTTCCGGGTTTTCTTTACCATCTGCCCAGGTTTGCCATTGATTGGTAAAAATCCAGATTCTCCCCTCTTCATCCTGTATCATCTGCCTGGTTTCGGCATCAGCCGGATAATGCGGATATTTAAAAAATTGCTTCGTGTTATCTGTTCTGTTCCATTTCACCATCCCCCATCTCGATAAACCCACATAAAACGTCTGTCCGCTGGCATCTGTACTATCTTTCAGAATAGCATTAATAGTCAGGTTTTTCTGTGGCATCGCATTTGCAAAACTGACACTCTTAATTAACTGATTATGAGGATTATAGACAAATATACCATCCTGCATGGTACAAAACCATATTACACCCGTAGAGGGGCTTTTGCAGATATTAAATACCTGAATTTCGTCGGTGTGAATGTCTTCATAAAAATAAAATTTTTCTTGTTCAGGTCTGAAAATACCAATGGTTTTTCCGTTGCTTACCCACAGTATATCTTTGCCGTTTTCATCTTTATCTGCACAAACAGCCATGATATGGTTATCATAGAATCTGATTTCTTCGGTCTGAGGGTCAAATCGTATCAAGCCTTTCTGATAAGCCGCAATCCAGATAATGCCATGTTCGTCTATAATAGCCCTACCAACTTCAAAGAAAAATCGTTTTTTAGGGTCAGCAATATTAGGGCCTATGACACAACGTAACTCCTGTTTATCAGGGTTGTATTTATAAATGCCTACGTCTAATCCTAATACCCAGAGGTTTTTCTGCTTATCTTCAATAAAATCACCTTTAATATCTTTATAAGTAGTTTTAGGCAGCGGAAAATATTTGAACTTGAAAGTAGAAGGGTCAAATTTATACACCCCATGAAAATCACTTATCCAACCCTGTTTTTGGTGGTCGAAATAAATATTGCCATAGTTACCATCGCTCAATGGTGGTAATTTACTGGTAAAATCATTGATTTTGAATGTCTTGTTGTCGATTCTTCCGAATGGAATAGTACTTGAAGAAAACCAGATATTATTCTGCCAGTCAGAACTCACCCCGTGGTTATAGATACCCTCTACCCTTGTAAAATTCTGAAACCGATAGCCATCGTAGCGAGTCAGGTATTTACGGGTACCTACCCAGATAAACCCTCCTTTATCCTGAATAATATTCAGTACATTATTGCTTGGCAATCCATCTTTCGAGGTCAGATGCTCAAATCTGACCTGCGGTAATTGCGCATAGGTAGTGAATGCAATAAATAATAGGAGAAAGAGGGACTTCATGGCCAATAAAGGATGCGCACAACCACAGTTTTTTTACCGAAACTATGCAAATTCTTTCATAAAACAAATAGAGACACTCATAAGTATTGCTATTATCTGTAAAAGAATTTACTGAGTGGTTCAGCATTCGGTAGCACTCAAAGCCAAACCCGCCTGTGATGTTTCCTTATACTTTTTTGACATATCTTTTCCGGTAGCCCTCATGACTTTAATGACACTATCTAATGAAATTTTCTGATAGCCTGTATTGCCCGATGAAGCCAGTAAATAGGCATTATAGGCTTTAATAGCGCCCATCGCATTGCGCTCTATGCAGGGTATCTGCACATAGCCGCCTATGGGGTCACAGGTCATGCCGAGGTGGTGCTCAATCGCTATTTCAGCGGCGGCTTCTACTGTTTCTATCGAGCGTCCGGCACAATAGGCCAACATAGCCGCAGCCATAGCAGAGGCAGAACCTATCTCGCCCATGCAACCCATTTCGGCACCCGATATACTGGCATTGTGCTTAATCAGGAAGCCAACAGCAGCGGCGGCCAGCATGCCCTCACGCAATTTCTGTTTATCGTAATGGTAATGATTCCGAAGCAGATAGGTGATTCCCGGAATAACCCCTGAGGCACCTGAAGTGGGCGCAGTTACTACAATATTGCCTGCAGCGTTTTCTTCTGATGCCGCCATGCAGTAGGCATTCAGAAATACCATGAAGCTATCGGTAGCAGAGGCATGACTTTTGGCTTGTTGGTATAAAACCGGAGCCTTCCTCCTCAACCTGATACTACCCGGTAAAACTCCTTTGTGGCGCAAACCTCTTTTAACTGCTTTGTGCATGGTTTCAAGAATATCATCTATTTTCTGATAGATTTCTTTGCGTATCAAACCTGTTAAAGCCATTTCGTTGGCTATCATCAGGTCAGTTAAAGAGAGTTTATGCTTCACCATTTGTTCCATCAACTCGTCCATCGTAGAGAATGGGAAAGCAGGAATCTTATTAGAAGCCGCCTGTGTATCTTCTCCTTTGCGCTGAATAAATCCTCCGCCTACTGAATAATACTCTTCCTGCAATAAGCTAATTCCATTGCCTGATAATTTAAATACCAGCGTATTCGGGTGCGGAGAATCATATCGACCTCTCTCAAATAGAATGCTCTTAGCGGTCAGTGCAACAGGTTTATCCTGAATTCTGATTGAGTAAACATCGTCCGGATTTTTCAGTAAGGCCGTAAAAGCTGTTGGCTCACAGGTATCGGGTAACCAACCTAATAGCCCTGCCATTACTGCCCTGTCAGTGCCATGTCCTTTACCGGTGGCACTTAAAGACCCGTATAAATGTATTTTTATCTGTAGTGGCTCTGTCAATACCGAATCAGGCAAGGACTTGGCTCGCTGCAAGAAGTCATAGGCAGCTTTCATAGGCCCGATGGTATGCGAACTTGAAGGGCCGGGACCAATTTTGAATAAATCAAAAATAGAAGTCGTAATGGGTTCTTTAAGCATTGTCGTAGATGAAGTATAAGAGTTTGTTGTACAATGTGGTACAACTTAACTCTAAAAATAGTTTTATCTAAGTAATTTTAAATAATGTTCTAAAGATTTCTTTACTTCTACTGCAATAAACTCTATAAAACTATTTTTATTTTCCTCCATCTGAACTGTTTCTAAAGCTTCATAATACTGCAATCTGCTTTGGGTATCTCCTTTAATATTGGTAATCGGATAGCCGTTTCTGACTAATAACAGATTCATGACTAACCTTGAAGTACGTCCATTGCCATCAATAAACGGGTGAATACTTACCAATCTTTCGTGCATTTCAGCAGCTAATATTACGGGGTGTAAGGTATACTTACTTGCTTCATAGAACTCAAAATATTCTTCCATCAGTTTTTCCAGTAAATAAGGCTGTGGTGGAATATGGCTTGCTCCTGAAATCATGACAGGTAATTTTCTATAAGTACCTGCATTTTCTTTGTCAATACCCCTTAAAATAAGCGCATGTATATCTTTAATTACTCTCTCTGATAAGTCGATATGGCTTTGGGCAATTTCTTTGATATAATCAATGGCATCTTTATGATTGATAGCTTCGAGGTGTTCCCGCATGCTCTTGCCGCCAATAGTCAAACCTTTATTGATTACCAAGTCAGTTTCTCTCAGCGTAAGTGTATTCCCCTCAATCCGATTTGACTCATACGTATATTCAATAGCCAAAGCATCTCTGATACTGTCATTATCAAGAGACCTGAATTTATCTAATTCAGCTTTTAATTGCTCTATTTCTGCCAATAATTCGTTCATTACCTGTATTTAGCCTGAATAGTAATTCTTTCACGAATTAATACCATTTCAGACAGAATACCAAAATTCCCTTTTACTTTCCAACCATAGCAGGGGGTCGGCCACGTAAAGCACTCCAGGTATCATCAATTGCAATTTGTGTAACAGCCTGCACACCTGCCAGTTCCAGAGCCGTCCAGACTGTCTCTCTTTTAATATCACTTTTGATTTTCCCTGTTCCTTTCGGATAACAAGCCCAGAACAGGCAATCGTACTTACCAGCCTCTTTCACCTCCGCACAAAGTCTTTCGAGTGCTGACTGACTGGTAGCAAAAACCTGTACAAAATCATACTTCTTCCCTGCTTCTGCTGTGGTATCATGAGGAATGTCTTTCAGTATAGCAGTATATTCAGCAGGAGCATTTACTATCAGCAAAGCCCCTGTATCGTTCAATCTGAGTTTTTTGAAAATAGCGGGTGCGTCCATTGTCTTACATTTTTTGACCAAGGCTAAACCAATTGCCTGAATCATCTTTAAACAGGGCTTCTATGCCATAAAATTCTTCTTTTGGTGCTTTGGTAAATTCTACCCCTTTGGCTTTCAGTTCTTCGTAAGTAGCATAAATATCATTGCACTGAAAAACCGCATAACCAAAAGTACCTCTTTTGACCAGTTTTTTCATTTGCTCGGCCGACTCATCGTCGAACATCATACCCGAAATGATAGGCATCAGCGTAATTTCAATATCGGGCTGGTCGGGCGGAGTTACTGTGAGCCAACGCATACCTGGCCCCATTGGTGCGTCTGTAGCTACCTGAAAACCTAATTTGTTTACATAGAAATCATGGGCGCTATCCTGATTTAAGACGTAAATACTTACATGAGAAATTTTTGAAATCATTGTCGTGTTGGTTTAAATAATTGATAACACAAACTTCGACAATCATTCAGGAAACTACTTCTTCAAAATTGCTTTTCTGCTTCCAGCCTTTGGCTTCGGCAAAACAACCGGGTATATAACGTAAGGGTTTCGACAGGATTTCAGCTTGTCTGTTTAATTGCTCCTGCTGATAAGTTGAGGGAGTTTTACCTACATTTCTTTTGAATAGCCCTGTAAAAGAACTCACACTATCAAAACCAACGTCATAGCATACTTCTGCAATAGGAATAGCTGTTTTCAGCAACCCTTTGGCTTTCTCAATCCGTACATAAGTAAGATACTGATGTGGTGTTTTGCCATAAGTATTTTTGAAAAGCCTGATAAAATGAAACTTTGAGAAAAAAGCTTCATCAGCAATATCATTCAAATCTATGTTTTCCTGATAATGCTTATCAATAAAGAGTTTCGCCTGTACAATTCTGCGATAAAGATATACTTTAGGGTACTGGGCTTGCATTAGTTATACGATAAAGCATTTTGGTTATATAATCATCTCTTAATTAATGGCATTGAACCACAACCTTTACATTTTCAAATCTCCTATTGATTAAATCCTCTCTTCTTATCCAGAAATAAAGCCTTCCGCAATCTCCCCACATCATCTTATTTTCTTCATTGCTATCAATTTGTAAAAGTAATATCCAGTTTTTTGCAATCCTCTCTAATTCATCTCCCTCCGAATGATTAAATACACCTTCACATTCTGATTCCATTTCGCCCTGAATATTGTCTGAATATCCTAAAAGCTTATTAATGATTATTTCTTCATTAATCTTGCCCCAGAATTTATCCTGTTCCTGGTCGGTAAATTTATTATATACTTTACTTTCCATATAAGGGAAACTGATTTCTTTCGCCACCTGAATAGCACTTGCTTTAAACTTTGATGTTTCTTTTAAATCTTCCGGGAAATCTGTTCTCTTTAGGGCTTTCACATTTTTTTCGTAAAAAATAACTTTACAAATGTCAGAATATACCCAATAGAAGAAATACAAAATACCCTTTTCGGGAAGCACATTTTCTGTATCAAATGGTGCAATCTCTTCAAGATTAATTTGTGCAATAAAAGCAAGTGTTTCAACTCTTATTTCTTCTGTTGACTTGCCAAAAAGCCAGAATCTTTTCTTTTTTTCTACCACTGATTCTGTAGGCCATACCTGTGTTTCAGACAAGTCAGGTTTTCCGCCTATTTTAGTTTGCCCTATATGTATGTCTTTTTCTTCGCCTGCTATCGGATAAATCCTGATAGTATCCCGCAGTTCCGGCTCTATTTTTTTAAGGATACTATTTAACTGATGTTTTGTTAATTTATCAATCAGGGTATCTTTAGTCATTGTAGCACTTTTTTAGCTTTCGGGTTTATTCATCATCTACAACATTTCCATCGTAACCGAACTTGTAAATCTCATTATTGAAATCTCTGACTATGATATAATCCTTTTCTAACACAAACGCAGGTTTATTATCCATCACAACAAAAATATCTCTTCCCATTCGTTGCCAGATTATATCTCCATTTCTATCCAGACAGGTGACATAGATTTCTCCATGAACAATATAATTACTTTGATATTTAAAAATCTCAAAACAGGTTATCTCATCAGCTTTTACTTGCCAGCGTAAAACCAGATCAGGAATTGATAAACAAAATATAGTATCAGCACAACAGATTAAAAACCTATCCTCTTCAAAAATAACCGCATTTTCATGAAGACCCGTTGCGCCTCCTGATGCTCCGATAACTACACTATCTGATAATTCTTCATCTTCAAATATTTTTATACCGACAACTGTTGAAGCGCTATATGGAGAGTCAATAAAATATTCAAAGTCATAAGAAAAGGCATTATCAGCACTACCTCCTGTGAAAGCATGTTCCTGACAAATATCTATCCGGTATTTTCCTACTATATGCAAGTTTGAGTGTATTATTTTTAATGCCCCGCTTTCTGATAACTCCAGCCTTCTTCCTGCTTCAATACAGTTTCAGCAATAGCTGAAGGCACAAAAGAGGCTGTTGGCAATAGATCTGTGTCTGCTAATTTATATCGTTTCATGGTATTACGGCACACAGCAAATACTACCCCATCTTTTTGTAGTTTTTCTATCTGTAAGGCATAAGGAGAGGTATCTTTTTTAATAAAGGCAATGGCAGGGCCATGAATCAGTACCTCTACTTGGGTACCAGGCAATTCTTTCCATAAGTTTCTAATCTGGCGCATCATAGTACCCTGGTCAGTTGTATCAGCACTATTCAGGTCTATTAATAGTTTATGCGTTTTGGTTTGGGCATAACTGTTTGAGAAAGCCATTAGCATTATTCCGCATGCCAAGGTAAAAATCTGAATGAAAGTTTTCATAGTATATTTTGGTTTAATTTGTTTGCGTGCTATGCAGACCATTACATTTTCTTATCATACCATTGTTTGATAGGCTTAAATGGGCCATACTTATGCTGTTGTTCGCTGAATGAATCGGTATAAGGGCCAAAAGGATGGTCTATGGGTTTCTTGGCTATATCCGGCCAGTCAGCACTTAAATCTTTTGTCGGGCGAGGCATCGAGTTGACAAATGCGGCTACATCCCAGGCCTCTTCATCACTTAGTTTAGGTTTCTGGTAGGTTGTTCCTAAAGGCATGTTGTATTTGACATATCCGGCAAACATGGATACCCTGAACAAACCTGCACCTGTATTATAACTATGCTCGCCCCACAATGGCGGATAAGTATAGGTTTTGCCATCTGCCGCCATTACTCCCTGCCCACCAGACTGGTGGCAAGACTGACAGCTATTCTCATATACTATTCGCCCTTTCTCGGGGTCTGCTGCTCTTACGAGGTATTTCAGCTTAAAAACGCCTGTCCCTTTAGGAGATACTTTCTTGGGTACATCTGTTCCTAACCATTTGATATAAGCCTTTATTGCTTGCATTTCATAGCTTGTCGAATCCAATGCTTTGCCATTCAGGCTACGCTCCAGACAATCATTTACTCGTTTCACAATACTCTCTTTACTCCCTGACCTTGCTCGAAATCTTGGATAAGTAGCATAAACAGCAAAATAATTGTTTCCCCAGGGTTGTGTACCTGCCTGTAAATGACAGTTCTGACAATTCATACCATTCGACATATGCCTGACACTTCCATTAGGACCGAGATACCGGGCGGTATGGGCTATCAGTTCACGACCATACTGTACTTTTTCCTTTTCTTCTTTTGTCAACCTATCCATTCGCCAATCAGACGGAGCAGTCCAGAGACTTACAAAATTTGTATCAATTTTAATAAATTTCTTGTCAATTGCAGATAAATTTGAAGCAGAATGCGGAAACTGAAAAAAGCTTTTTACCAAAAGTGCCAACATCAGAAAAACTCCTGTTGCAACTATACCAACAATCCATTGAAGACGGACAAGGATAGTTTCAATGGTTTTATCAGCAGGTTTTTGCTCTGACGAAGGCATTACAATAGTGTTTGTTTTCTTTATGCAAAGTACAAATTTTTCGTTTAACACAATCATCAACCAATAATGAAATTTCTGAAAACACTTCTCTTTACACTTATATTTCCTTATATCGGTTTTACCCAGCAATACATTAGGGTCAATCAGTTAGGATATTTGCCTGATGCCATCAAAGTAGCTGTATTACTATCGAAAGAAAGTACACCTGTTCATGCTTTTGAAATCAGAGATGCCCTGACAGATAAAACCGTTTTTACCTCTGATAAAATTCAATCACATGGTGCATTCGGCAATTTTACTACTTCTTACAGGTTAGATTTTTCAGCTTTTCGGAAACAGGGGGCTTATTATATTTATTTACCTAAAACTCAATCAGTCAAATTCAGGGTAGCCCCTGATGTATATGCCGGGACGGCCGATTTTTTGTTGACCTATATGCGTCAGCAAAGGTGTGGGTATAATCCTTTTCTGAAAGATTCGTGTCACACGCAGGATGGTTTTATTGTTTATCACCCCGACCCTAAGAAAGATTCTACCTATATCAATGTAGTGGGTGGCTGGCACGATGCCTCTGATTATCTGCAATACACTACCACTACCGCCAATGCTATTTATCAGATGTTATTGGCTTATCAGCATAACCCATCGGCTTTTAAAGATGCCTATAATGCCAACGGACAAGAAGGAACCAATGGCATACCCGATATTTTAGACGAAGTAAAATGGGGTATTGACTGGCTGTTGCGCATGAATCCTGCCTATGGAGAAATGTATAATCAGATTGCCGATGACAGAGACCATTCGGGCTTACGCTTGCCGACACAAGATGTTGCTAACTATGGCAAAGGTAAAATGCGACCTGTGTACTTCTGTACAGGCAAACCGCAAGGTGCTTTTCAATATAAAAGCAGGGCAACAGGGATTGCTTCTACTGCCGGAAAATACGCTTCAACCTTTGCGTTGGGTTCAAAAATCTTACAGAAATACTATCCTGATTATGCTAAAACATTAAAAACAAAGGCTGTAGAAGCATACGATTGGGGCAAGAAGAATCCGGGTGCTTGCCAGACAGCCCCCTGTAAAGCTCCTTATTTTTATGAAGAAGATAACTGGACAGATGATATGGAATTGGCAGGTGCTGAATTAGCCAAACTCACAGCAGATAAATCTTACCTGAAAGACGCCGTTGGTTTCAGCAAGGAGGAAACTGTTACGCCCTGGATGGTTAATGATACTGCCCGCCATTATCAGTGGTACCCGTTTATGAATGCAGGCCATTACCAAATTGCCAGCCAGACTACAGATAAACAGACTTATTTGAGTTATTACGAAAAAGGCCTGGATGCCATACAAACCCGTGCAAAAAAGAATCCCTTTCTGAATGGGATTCCGTTTATCTGGTGCTCTAATAACTTAGTATCTGCTACCCTTACACAATTGCATTTGTATCGTAAAATGGGTGGCAAAGGCTTTACTGAAATGGAAGCAGCCCTGAGAGACTGGTTATTTGGCTGTAATCCGTGGGGAACAGCTATGATTGTAGGTTTACCAAAAACTGGTGATTCGCCCGAAGACCCTCATTCATCATTCAGCATTAAATACAATTATCCTATTGATGGAGGGTTAGTAGATGGCCCCGTGAGAAATTCTATTTTTTCAGGTTTAAAATATGTCAATCTTCATTCTCCTGATGAGTATGCCGATTTTCAATCAACAATGGCAGTGTATCATGACGATTTCGGTGATTACTCTACCAATGAACCTACAATGGATGGTACAGCCTCTTTGACCTATTATCTGTCCACTTTAGAAACGGTAAATCCGGTTGCAATTCCTGCCAGTGCGCAAAAACTGACTTTTACCAAAGGAGCCATTACCCGTTTCAATCCTCAACAAAAGGTAATTCGGTTGGCTTTTACCGGACATGATTTTTATGAGGGTGGTAACATTATTAGGAATACACTCAAGAAAAACGCCATAAAGGCTTCTTTTTTCTTTACAGGAGATTTTTACAGAAATCCTGAAACCCAATCACTGATTAAGTATTTACAAGCCGACGGCCATTATTTAGGCGGACACTCAGACAAACATTTGTTATACAATGACTGGACCAAGCGTGATTCGCTACTGGTAAATCGTGAAGAATTTGAAAAAGACCTGAAAGCCAATTATGAAGCAATGGCAGATTTTGGTATTACAAAAGAGAAAGCATTATATTTTATGCCTCCTTACGAATGGTATAATGAAACCATAGCCGAATGGGCAAAAGCATCAGGTTTGCAACTGATTAATTTTACAAGTGGAACAGGTGCCAACCGTGATTACACTTACCCGGAAATGGGTGCAAGGTATGCCGGTAATCAGACGCTCATGAACGATATTCTGAAATACGAAGCCAACGCCAAAGACAAACTCAATGGTTTTGTATTGCTACTGCACTTAGGTACTGACCCACGCCGAAAAGAAAAGTTTTATAACCGATTAGATGAGTTGATTAAGATTTTGAAGAAGAAAGGTTATCAATTTGAGCGGTTGTAGGTTTAAGCAAGAAACTGTTTCAATTCTTTAACTGTTGTGGTTGTATTATTACCTATCTAAATAATATTCATATGTCTTTAAAAGCAGGCGACCAGGCACCCGATTTTAAATTATATAGCAGCGATAAACAAGAAGTAAATCTTTCGGACTATCGTGGCAAAAACGTAGTAGTCTTATTTTTCCCGTTGGCCTTTACGAGTGTTTGTACAGCAGAACTTTGTGCCATGCGAGACGATATTGCTACCTATGCAAGATTGAATGCTGATATATTGGCTATTTCGGTAGATTCGCTTTACACACTGAATAAATTTAAAGAAGAACAAAAACTGCCTTTCCTTTTACTGTCAGACTTTAACAAAGAAACTTCTTTAGCTTTTGATTCTCTTTATGAAAACTTTGCTTTTGGTATGCACGGCGTATCTAAACGTTCGGCATTTGTGATAGACAAAGAAGGAATTATCCGTTATGCAGAAGTATTAGAAAAAGCAAGTGAAGTACCCGATTTTGAAGCGATTAAAAGCACTTTAGAGAGTCTATAACCTGACTATACAACATTTATTGGAGCGTCCCCCTTTTGACAAAACAAGAGGGGGATTTTATTGTTAATCCTGAAAACCGCCTACAATACCATTTACAATTGACAAAATAAATCCGAATATCAGAGGTTGTAAGAAACCATCTACTGTGAAACCCGGTACTATATAGTCACAGATATAAACCACAAACACATTTACAACCAGATAGAAAAACCCTAAAGTAAGAATAGTAATAGGTAATGAAAGCAGTTGAAGAATGGGTTTAACAACAGCATTAAGGATACTCATTACAAAAGCTACAATTACTGCGGTTGTAAAAGTATCAACACTAATTTTACTTAAAATAGCAGGCATAAAATACACTGCGGCACCGCAGCATATCAAACGGATGATATAATTGAGCATAGTAAAAGGTCCTCCTTCCCCGCAGGAGATCAGGTTTAGCGTTAGTAGTAACATTCCCCCGTGGGGTAGCCCTTACGGACGAGGGGCATGCCTTTGTATCAAAACATCGAGTACTTCGTCAAACTCGTAGTTTTTTTGTTCTAAAAGTACTAAATAATGATAGAATAAATCAGCCGCTTCTCCTAAAAATAATTCTTTATTATCATCTTTAGCTTCAATCACTAATTCTACTGCCTCCTCTCCTACTTTCTGTGCTACTTTATTAATGCCTTTTCTGAATAAATGGCTGGTATAAGATTCGTCTGTCGGGTTTTGCTTTCTGTTTTTAATAACACTTCGCAAATGATTCACAAACAAAACTTTCTTATCCCCTATGGTATTTACCTCATTAAAACAAGTATCTGCTCCGGTATGGCAGGTAGGGCCATCAGGCGAGGCATGAATCAGAATGGTATCGCCGTCACAATCAACAAGCATTTCTTTTACATGCAAAAAATTATCAGAAGTTTCGCCTTTAGTCCAGAGTCTTTGTTTACTTCTGCTGAAAAACGTTACAATATTTTCTTCCCGGGTTTTTTGGTAGGCTTCTGCATTCATATAGCCTAACATCAATACCTTACCAGTCTGATAATCTTGTATAATGGCAGGCACGAGTCCATCAGGAGATTTTTCAAAATCAATTTTCTTATCCATTCCAACCGTAGTTTTCCACAAAAGTACAGATGTTCAAAACTAATACCTATAAAACCCTGAAAATTTGTCAATATCGTATGAGTTCATGTTTCGGTTAAAATATGAGCAGAAAATTTTTCAAAAAAATTTCTGTTATAAAGAAACTTATAATCAGGTATTTATACGTAAGCGCAAAAAAAATATTGATTTTTTTTCGTCAGGGTCTTGACATATATAAAAACTCCTGCTACCTTTGCAGTCCCATTCAACACCAAATGAATGTGATACGCGGAAGTAGCTCAGTTGGTAGAGCGTAACCTTGCCAAGGTTAAGGTCGCGAGTTCGAGACTCGTCTTCCGCTCGAAAAGTTCAGCACCCATTAAAAGGTGCTTTTTTTTTCAGAAATACACCATCCGCCGGGGTGGTGGAACTGGTAGACACGCAGGACTTAATAATGTAAATTTGAGTGCCTTGATGGAAACATCAAGAGTAGAATCGCTTAAATTCGGGGAATCCTTCACAATGAAAATTGCAAATGGCAATCCCGAGCCAAGTCTCACGAAAAGTGAGAAAGGTGTAGAGACTTAATAGGCGATACCTAAAGTTCATTAAACTGAACCACGGTAAAGAGAAAGTCCAGACCACAAATCCATTAATGAATGGAGCGGCGAAAGTCGTAGTTGGTAAGAAAATCCTGTGAGCCGAAACGCTCGTACGGGTTCGATTCCCGTCCCCGGTACAAGTTATGCAAAAAACAGCATAACAAAAGTAAAACAAAAAGAGTATAAGAAGCTGATTACTAGCAACTTATACTCTTTTTTGTTTTTGTTAGTGCTTTTATTTTCTTCTTGTTTTAAAAAACTGCAAAAATGTAATTAACTTAAGAATATGTTTTGATCGCTTCTAATAAACTTTGGATCAGTCCCAAAAGTTGTGGGGAGGTAAAATAATTTCGACCTTTGCATTTTACTAAAAGAACAGATGCAAGGAAATTACGAAGAATTATTAAAGTTATTGCTACCAGCTATCATTATTGAAAATTTTGAACTTACTTCTAATAAGACTACAGAGGAGGTGAAGCATTTATATCTACAGGAATTTAATCATATACCCAAAGAATTTGAATCTCAGAAGTTGGAATCCAAAGGTTTCTTTGATGAGATTACAGTTCAGGATTTTCCAATCAGAGGGCATAAAGTTTTTCTACACATTAAGCGCCGTAGGTGGTTTAGTCATACGCTTGGCAAAGTAGTATATCGGAACTGGGAATTAGTAGCGGACGGCACTCGAATGACACAAGAGTTTGCCGCTTTTTTAAAAGCTATCAATCGATTCTAATGCAGATGCTA
>NZ_SEWF01000057.1 GCF_004168285.1 Emticicia agri
TTCAGCATGAAGCCATGCTTTTTTTGCAGCCAATGTATCATCGTCTTCCACATTATCAGGATCTGGTACACAACAATCAACCGGACAAACCGCTGCGCATTGGGGTTCTTCATGAAAACCATGACACTCTGTACATTTATCAGTTACTATATAATAAAATTCGTCAGACACAGGCGACATTGGATCTTTTCCTCCGATAATCGTTCCATCTCCTAATTCCACTTCGGTCAGCTTTGTTCCCCCTCCCCACGTCCACTCAACACCACCTTCATAAATTGCCGTATTAGGGCATTCAGGCTCGCATGCAGCACAATTGATACATTCGTCTGTAATCATTATCGCCATACTCTCTCTATATTTAGTAGTTTTCAAATAATC
Organism: Emticicia agri; assembly: GCF_004168285.1. GTDB lineage: Bacteria > Bacteroidota > Bacteroidia > Cytophagales > Spirosomataceae > Emticicia > Emticicia agri. Next base: position 379 of record NZ_SEWF01000057.1, read on the forward strand.
AACAAATATACGGCTTCAAAGTTTCAATTTAGTCGTATTTTTGTAGGTTTTTAAGATACAAAACATTTTTTCTAAAAATAATGCAATTAAAAGACCTTATACTCACATTTTCGCAATTGGGAGATTTCATACTTGATGAAAAGAATACAGAACTGCTTAAACAATGGTCATCCGCTTCCCGTAACGAAAATGCCTGGTTTACAGAAGATAACGTCAAATTAGCCCTGAGTAATACAGCTAAATATTATCTTAGTAAAGAATCATTAGAAAATTTTATTGCTGCCAATCATATAGAAACAAATATTAGTCCAAAAAAAGTGGGTATTGTTATGGCAGGCAATATTCCGGTGGTCGGATTTCATGATTTACTCTGCGTAGTTTTAAGTGGCAATATTGCTTTGGCTAAATTAAGCTCCAGCGATTCTGTTTTAATGCGATTGCTTATATTAAAACTTTATGAGATTAATCAAGAACTAAAAGAACTCATTCAGGTAGCAGATAAATTGAATATAGCTGAAGCCATGATTGCCACAGGTAGTGATAACACGGCCAAACATTTTGAATATTATTTCGCCAAAGTCCCCCACATTATCCGTAAAAACAGAACCTCTGTGGCTATTCTTACTGGTGAGGAATCAAGAACTGAGTTAGCAAATTTAGGCAATGATATTTTTCAGTATTTCGGATTAGGTTGTCGAAATGTATCAAAACTTTTTGTTCCGAAAGGATACACATTTGATAAATTCTACGAATCAATTGAATACTGGAGTACCATCAGGATACACCATAAATACAATAATAATTACGATTATAACAAATCTGTATTGTTAGTGAATAGAATACCTCATTTGGATAACGGCTTTTTGTTATTAAGAGAAGATACCGCGCTTGTATCCGCTATTTCTGTTTGTCATTTTGAATATTATGACAATGAAACACATCTGAATCAACTAATAGATGGCCATAAGAATAAGATTCAGTGTATTGTTTCCAATGAAGGAAGATACGAAAACAGTTTTAAGTTCGGAGAAGCACAATCACCAAATCTGAATGATTTTGCTGATGGCGTAAATACTATTCAGTTTTTAAAACAAATCTGAATCAAAATTTGAGTTTTCGGTTTTTCAGACATTTCATCGCCTTTTCGATACCATTAATTGTTAGCGGAAACATCCGTTCATCAGCCCATTCTCTGATTTGCTTAATGGTGCTTGTGTATTGCCAGTACCCATCGTTAATCGGGTTTAACCAGACCAGATTTGGAAACTTTTCTTTAAATCTTTCCAACCAGGTTAGACCCGATTCTTCATTGTAATGCTCCACGCTTCCTCTTGGCTCCGATAACTCCCAAGGCGACATTGAAGCATCGCCAACAAAAATCACCTTATAATCTTTATTATATTTATTCAACACCTCCCACGTAGAAATCTTGTCTTCATAACGTCGGCCATTGTCTTTCCATAGACTCTCATAGATACAATTATGAAAGTAATAATATTCTAAATGCTTGAATTGATATTTAGCCGAAGAAAAAAGCATTGAGCACTCTTCTATATATTCGTCCATTGAGCCGCCGACATCCAGCAGTAACAAAACTTTTACTCTGTTTTGTTTAGATGCCTGCATCTTAATATCCAGAAGCCCTGCATTCTCACTCGTTTTATGGATAGTCTCCTCTAAGTTCAGTTCATCTTCAACCCCTTCTCTCGTTAGTATCCTTAACCTCCTTAACGCCATTTTTGTATTTCGGGTATTCAGTTCAAGGTCATCATCATAGTTCTTAAACTCTCTTTTGTCCCATACCTTTACTGCATTTTTCCCACCGCCTTTTCCTCCTATTCTTATACCCGTTGGGTTATACCCTGAATTACCTAAGGGGGAAGTACCTGCGGTGCCTATCCATTTGTTGCCGCCTTCATGCTTTTCTTTTTGTTCTTCTAATATTTGCCTGAATCTATTGAGTAACTCTTCCAAACCACCCATTGCTTTCACAGCCTCTTTTTCTTCGTCAGTCATTTCTCTCAACAACTGGCTCTTTAACCAGTTTTCATCAATATCGGCTAAAATTTTTTCAACAGGAATATTTTCAGAATCATTAAAAAATTGCCCGAAAAGTTTATCAAATAAATCAAGATTCTGTTCGTGTTTCACATAAATAGCTCTACTCAGAAAATAAAAATCTTCTACACTGTAAGCAATTACCTCTCTATCAAGCGCCTCTAACAAAGTTAGATGCTCTCTGATAGAAACCGGAAGTTTATTAGTTTTCAGATAATAAAAGAAATCTAAAAGCAACGCTTTAAATGTTTAAGTATTTATTTAATCCCTTTCTCTCTCAAAGCCTTATACAAATCATAATCTGATTCATTTTTAAGCAATGCTCCTAAAAATGGGGGTACTTCATTCATTCTGCTTAAGTCATTCAAATCATCAGCAGAAACTTTACCTACCAGAAGTAATTTAAGCCAATCAATCAGTTCGCTGGTTGAAGGTCTTTTCTTCAGGTTTTTAATCTCTCTTATTCCAAAAAAAGTTTTTAAGGCATTGGCGAGGAGTGTCTCATCTAAGCATGGATAGTGCACATCAACAATTTGTTGCATCGTCTCCTTATCAGGAAAACGGATGAAATGAAAGAAACACCGACGCAAAAAAGCATCAGGCAATTCTTTTTCGTTGTTTGAGGTAATAATAATAATAGGCCGATACTTCGCTTTTATGGTTTGTTTCAACTCATAACAATAAAATTCCATGCGGTCGAGTTCCTGCAATAAATCATTCGGAAATTCTATATCAGCTTTATCTATTTCGTCAATCAATAATACGCTCTGCTCATCAGTATCAAAGGCTTCCCATATTTTTCCTTTCTTAACATAATTTTCAATATGGTTCACTCGGTCATCACCCAATTGCGAATCACGCAGGCGGGAAACTGCATCATATTCGTATAGCCCTTGCTGAGCAGTTGTAGTAGATTTTATATGCCACGTAAAGAGTTGCTTGCCTAAAGCCTTTGCCACTTCAAAAGCCAAAAGTGTTTTGCCTGTTCCGGGTTCACCTTTAATTAATAACGGACGTTGTAAGGCAATTGCGGCATTTACTGCTGTTTGCAGTTCCCGGGTAGCTATATAATCAGAAGTACCTGAAAAGTTATTATTTTTATAAGAATTATGAGCCATAATTATATTGATTGCCTTTCACTACTCCTCTTCACTGGTAAAACTATACAAAGTCGGGTCAAGTTTCAATGTTCCGGCATTAAATTCATGAACGAATTTCGTGATTACTTTATCATCAATTTCCTCTACATTCAGGGCAATGTCCAGGCCAATGCCATATTCAAAGTCCTCATCTATTTCAACAAATTCAGCTACCTGAATTACTTCTTCCTCTTCCAGTTCTTCAATTATTTCTTCCAGCATCAACTCCATGTCTTCATTGGCCTTATAATTGGGTTTGCGTTTTTCTACCTCTACATAGTTAGGATATGATTTTTTCATTCTAACCTCTGCTTCTTCAAAAACCAGACTGCTGTGGTTCAACCGCAAAGTTCCCATTACTGCATCATAAATAACCTCCTGACCGTTATACCTGCCAACAAACTGAAAATGTGCAAATTCACCTGAATCATTCATGCCATCTTCATCTTCAACAATTACATAGTTCTGCCCTTCCTGTTGGCATTCAGCTTTCAGTTGAGCTATTTCCTGAGGGTCAAATCCTTCGTTTTTCATATCTTAAAATTGGAAATAAATAAATTGTGAGTTGTTATATACCCCATAACATAAAATCATAAATAAAATCAGGTAATAGGCCCCCCATCTCTGCCAACGTGGTCTAGCATCAATCCATGCCGACAAGTTTTTACCTCTCTGCAACCATTGAACCGACTCCATGATAATAAATGAAATAATAATTAAATATAAGTCATTTTTACCAATCAGGTATATCACAAAGTCTAAAGAATGTGAACTACTGCTAAAAATATGCCTTGCTATATATAAAGAGTCGGCATTTGTATTGGCACGGAAGAAAATCCAGGCAAAAGAAACTAAAATAAAAGTAATAAAACCATGAATTAATTTCTGGGGAACCGATGCGTGACTAAGTGAGGTCTTAACACCAGTAATTTTCTTCTGAAAAGATTCTGTTATCTGGCCGATAATTAAATAAAAGCCGTGTAAAGCTCCCCATATTACATAATGCCAGTTGGCTCCATGCCAAAGCCCACTTACCATAAATACAAAGAATCGGTTAAAATATTGTCTTGGCCTTGAAACCCGGTTTCCGCCTAACGGAATATAAAGGTAATCACGGAACCAGGTGGACAGTGAAATATGCCACCGTCGCCAGAACTCTCCGACTGATTTTGACAGATAGGGTCTGTCAAAGTTTTTCATCAAGTCAAAACCCATCACACGAGCAGAGCCTAATGCTATGTCTGAATAGCCGGAGAAATCACAATAAATCTGGAAAGTAAAGAAAATAGTAGCTACAATGAGAGGTAAGCCCTGATACTCGGTCGGATTATTATAAACCAGATTTACAAATTTTGATAATCTATCGGCAATCACCACTTTTTTAAACATTCCCCACAACATCAGACGAAGCCCACTCACTACTCTTTCATAATCAAAGTTATGCTTTTCATAAAACTGATGTATTACATTCTGTGGTCTTTCAATCGGACCGGCTACTAACTGCGGATAAAACATCACATACAGGGCATAAATACCAAAATGGCGTTCGGCCTTCTGATTTCCACGATACACCTCAATGGTATAGCTCATTGCCTGAAAAGTATGGAAAGACAAGCCAATGGGCAGAATAATATCCCAGTATGGCAATATATTTTCAGGGTTGATTTTAAATAGAATTGTATTGAAATTATCAATAAAGAAGTTGTAATACTTAAAAACGGCTAATACACCAATATTAGCCACCAGACTCATAATTAATGCCCACTTTCTTTGCTTTCCCTGCGATTGTTCAATCCAGATTCCAGCAAAGTAATCTATAATAATCGTAAAAAAAAGTATCAGGATATAGTATGGTATGAAGAAGCTATAAAAAATACAACTCGCTACCAGTAAATGAAACCAGCGGTATTTGTGCGGAATAGCAAAATAAAGAAGGGTAACAATCGGAAAAAATATTAAAAACTCAAGCGAATTAAAAAGCATCAGAGAGGGTGTTCAAAGTTCGAGTTTCAAAGTTCTTGCTTTAATGTTAGATTTTAAAATAAATTTCGTGTTTTTGATACTGAATTTATACTATTCATTCAATAAACAATTGGGTTTAAAATCATAAAAGGCCTGACATTCAGACCCTTTATGATTTTATAATTTAAAACAATTTTCTATCTAAATCAAAGTTTTCGAGATAATCAGAAACCCGCTTAACAAATTGCCCTCCTAAAGAGCCATCTACCACCCGGTGGTCGTAAGAATGAGAAATTATCATTTTCTGGCGGATACCTATGGTATCTCCATGTGGCGTTTCTATTACCGATACTTTTTTCTGTATTACGCCAAAGGCTAAAATAGAGACCTGTGGTTGCATGATAATAGGCGTTCCGGCAATATTGCCAAACGAACCAATATTAGAAACAGTCAGCGTACCATCAGCCAGGTCGTCAGCTTTTAGTTTATTTGCTCTCGCTCTGCCTGCCAGTTCATTTACTTTTTTGGTAAGCCCGATTAAACTATAAGAATCTGCTTCATGCACTACTGGAACTATCAGGTTACCGGTTTGCAACGCAACTGCCATACCTATATTAATTTTTCCTTTGCGAATAATTTTATCACCATCAACCTGAATATTGATGAATGGAAAATCTTTAATGGCTTTTACTACTGCTTCAATCAATAATGGTGTAAAAGTGATATTTTCGCCTGTTTCCTGCTGAAATTTACCTTTAATTTTATCTCTCCACAACGATACATTAGTCATATCTGTCTCTACAAACGAAGTAACATGTGCCGAAATTCTTTTCGATTCAACCATTCTTTCTGCAATCATTTTTCTCATTCTGTCCATTTCTATAATCTGGTCAGTTGAGGTATTTATATAAATGGTTGAAGCAGAAGAGATCGGTGCTTCGATAATAGCTGTTGAGGAAACCCCTTTTTCTTTCTTCAGTTTTACAAAAGCTAAAATATCATCTTTAGTTACTCGGTTTTCTGCTCCTGAGCCTTTAATACTTTCTAACTCTTCGCTGGTTACATTTTCTTCTTTAGCAATATTCTGAACCAAAGGGGAATAAAAACGCCCGGTCAATGAATTGGCTTTAGGTTCAGCATTCTCAACCATTATTGAAGTTAATTTCGATTGCTTTTCAAGTTCGTCAGCTATGTTTTCAATTTCTTTCTCTTCGGTAATAACGGTCTGAACAGGAGATTTGCTTGTATTTTCACTTACCTGCTCCACATCTGTTTCAATAATACATATAGGCTTGCCAATGGTAGCTATTTCTCCTTTTTTAACCAATATCTCTTTCAGAACACCATCATAGGCTGACCCAATCTCTGTGTCAATTTTATCAGTGGCCACTTCCAGAATCATTTCGTCTGATTCTATTACATCCCCTACATTTTTCAACCAGTTCAAGACCGTACATTCAAATATACTTTCACCCATTTTAGGCATTATCATTTCTACAAGCGCCATAGTCTATTTTTTAGATTTTGTTGATATCAAATTAAGAGTATGTTTAAATTTTGTTATTCTGACCGAAAAGCACAGGTTTTTTGGCTAAACAAGGCGTATTTTGCAGATGTAGCCAGCAGCTACATCGAAAAAATGCAACGCAGTGTAGCCGGAAAAGATGGCTTTGCAGGTCGAATCATAATTTTTAAACATACTCTAAGATTCATAATCGCCATTCAGCATTTTTCTTAAAAGATTCATGGCAACTACACTGCCATAATTTATATTGGTTTCTCTCTGGTTCGACATTTGTACTTTTCGGGCAATTGTTCTTCCCTCCATTGCACATGCAATCCAGAGTGTACCCACAGGTTTTTCAGGCGTTCCTCCATCAGGGCCTGCGACTCCGCTTGTAGCAATAGCAAAATCTGTTTTCATCAACGCCCGCACACCTTCTGCCATTTGCATAACGGTCTCTTCGCTTACAGCCCCATGATTCTCTATTGTCTCAGGCTTCACGCCTAAAACATTTATTTTCACTGCATTAGCATAACTTACTACACTACCCATAAAGTAAGCAGAGCTTCCTGGCACTTTAGTGAATAAATGGGAGATAAAGCCTCCTGTACAACTTTCTGCCGCTGAAATGGTTTTATTTTTACTTTTTAACAGTTTCCCTAACGCTACCTCTAAATCATCGTCGTCGTATCCAAAAACAAACGACTGAATCATAGGTAATACCTTATCAACTTCATTCTGTACTTCTTGTTTCAGGGTTTCTTCATTTTCTCCCATTCCGGTCAATCTCAGACGGACTTGTCCGAAACTTGGAAGGTAGGCCAATTTGATATGAGCGGGTAAACTATCTTCCCATTTTTCAATTTTTTCTGCAAGAAATGATTCACCTACTCCAATGGTACGAATCATTTTATGATATATTATCGGTGTTTCAAAGTATTTCTTTAATCTTGGAATTACCTCATTGGCCATCAGGTACTTCATTTCATGCGGCACGCCCGGCATCGAAACAAAAATTTTGCCTTTTCCTGAACCCATACTTTTTTCAAACCACATGCCTGGAGCTGTTCCGGTTTTATTGGCCAGATAGATACACTTTTTCGGCACCATTGCCTGCTGACGATTTAATTCTGTCATTGGCCGGCCTCTTTTTGTAAAAAATTCTGTGATAAACCCTAAGGCATCCTCATTGATAATTAGTTCATCATCAAAATATTTACAGAGTGTTTTTTTGGTAATATCATCTTTTGTTGGCCCTAACCCTCCGGTTAGTAAAATAATGTCAGCCCTTGATTCAGCTTCTTCAAGTATCTGTAAAATCTTATCTTCTTGGTCTCCTACTGACGATTTCCTCACGGTCTTTATACCTATTTTATCTAATTGAGTACTCATCCATTGGGTATTTGTATCGGTTATCTGCCCGTACAAAATTTCATCTCCGATTGTTACTACTTCGGCCAGAATCGGTCTCATATATATAATATTGGGTTTTGTTATTTCTTAAAGTGTGAATTAAACCATCAATTGTTTGAGTTGTCTCAATCAAAATCAGGTATCTTTGCAAAATAGGCTTTATGATACACCGCTCATTTTGATGCTGGAAATTTACATCCACAATTTCTTAATTTGCACAAAAATACAATTTTCGGTGTTCATTCGTTAGTAAGACAATTATTAATTCTTAAAAAACAATTTTAAACGAGTCAAAAATGAGAAGATTACTTATTCTTTCGTTGATTATTAGTATTTTAGGCTTGCAGAGCTGTGCAGGACAGAAAATAAATCTGGGTAAAGTTTTAGATGGTATTTCTAAATCAACTCAGGGAGGCGGATTAAGCAATGATGAGGTTATTTCAGGACTCAAACAAGCTTTGCAGGTAGGAATTAATAAAGGGGCTGATAGTGCTTCGAAACTCAATGGCTACTTTCTGAATCCAATAATTAAGATTCCTTTTCCTCCTGAAGTGCAGAAAGTTGAAACTGCTCTAAGAAAAGTAGGTTTAGGAGGTGAAGTAGATAAATTTGTAATGGCGTTGAACAGAGGTGCTGAAGAAGCTGCCAAAGAAGCGAAACCCATCTTTATCAATGCTATTTTAAGCATGAATTTTTCGGATGCGTGGGCTATTCTGAGAGGAGAAAAAAATGCAGCTACCATGTATCTGAAACGTACTACTTCCGAACAGTTGATTGCTGCTTTTTCTCCAGTGGTAGAAAAAGCTTTGCAAAAAACACAAGCAACCCGTTATTACACCGACTTAGCAAATTCTTATAACAGGCTTCCTTTTGTTCAAAAAGTAAACCCTGATTTGAAACTCTACGCTACTCAAAAGGCAATTGACGGGCTTTTTATATTGGTTGAAAACGAAGAGGCTAAAATCAGAGAAAATCCTTGGGCCAGAACAACCGATTTATTGAAAAAAGTATTTGGCTCGATTTAATAAAATACAGCATTAATTCAAAGGACGCGCCAAAAACGTGTCCTTTTTTTATGGATTTTCAAAAGGTTTACCTTTAAAATCAAGCCTTTAGCAATGCTATTTACTGAACATCACTGCACTATCATTCAGGTCAAATTTTTTATTTCTAAGCAATTTTATCATTTCAGCCCCTGCCAGTAAAACCGGCCCATAACCATGCGCCGCATAAACATTTACAGGGCGGTAGTAATAAAAAGCGGGGTCAAATCCCATTCCGGTTCCTACACAAACGCCTTCTACCTGCCCCTTTTCATTAACTTTGGTTGCTACTGCATTCCAGCCCAATAAGACCATAGGTCCATAGGTTGTGGCATCAAGCCAGCCTCTGTTAATTGCCTTGGCAATGCAATGCGTATAAATGGCTGTAGCAGAAGTTTCTAAATACGAATCATGTCGGTCAAGTAACTGATGCCAGAAACCAGAACCAGACTGCTGTGCAGCCAAGCCTTTCGCATGCGCTTTCAATTGCTGAATAATTTCAGCCCTACCAGCATAATTTTCAGGCAGAACCTCTAATAATTCTACCATCGTAAGAATTGCCCAACCGTTGGCTCTTGCCCAATGAAACTCAGGGTGAGTTTCCATCTCCTGTACCCAACCATGCATATACACGCCTAAATCTTTATTAAACATGCGTTTCGAAAACTGTAAAACCTGCTTTACAGCATCGTCAAAATACTTCTTATTCCCCGTCAGGCTACCCATTTGTGCTATTGCCGGAACTCCCATAAACATATCATCAAGCCACAAAGTATTAGGCAAAGGCCTGTTTCTGGCCAGCGTTCCGTCTTTCAATCGGAACTCCTTAGTAAAAATATAATTAATATAATTGTCGATAATGGGTCTTAAATTCGTCTTTACCACACCACTTTTAGTAGCACGAATCATCGCCGCACACATGGCACCACAATCATCTAAGGCATGCGGCGCAATAATCTGTCTAAGAGAAGTCTGAGGATTGGTTTTGTAGATTTCTCTGAAATAAGGCAGAACATCAGCTAAAAACTTGAATCTTTTAGCGGTATAATTGGTAAAAGAGGTATCACCAGTTACTTCTCCGGCTAATAACATGGCTTCATAAGTTACGCCCCATTCATAACTTGTCAGACTGAAATCACCCTTTAATACGATAGAATTTGAACTAATTTTTGAATAATCAGCTATTTCGGCATTCGTATTCTTATCAACTACTTTAATTGGTGTTACTTTATCTAAATAGTTCTTTACCCTATTCATCACCATTAATATATCTTCCGGCTTTGTTGTGCCATACAAAGTCGGATAATCAGGCTTTGCTGTATGCAAGGCATCTGAGTGTAAAGTAGAGGCAGGCGCTTGTTGCTGGGCATGGCCTTGCCATACAATTGTCAGAATGAGGGCAATCAGCGTAGATAATCTTACCATGAATACTTGTGTTTAATGAACGAAATAGCTTCCCATTCCGATAAATGCCGAAGAAAGTACAATTAATAATAGTCCTATATATAAAACCCGCATCGTTGACCCACTTACCCCTTTCCACTCCTTATAAAACAAGCCCCATAGCGTACCCACCAGAATAATAAATGCCATATGAAGGGTCCAGGAAGCAAAATCTAATGATTTTCCTAATTTAGACTGACCCATTCCATAGAAAAAGAATTGAAAATACCAGGTTACTCCTGCCAGTAAAGCCCACAAATAATTCGTCTTTAAAGGTGTTTTGCCATTGGTATAGTCTCCGAAAGATTTATTTCTGAAATTGAGAATCATACACCATACAAAATTGGTAGCAAAACCACCAATTAATAGCACTGGTAAAATAGCATTATTTTTAAATAAAGGGTCTGTTCCATAGGCTTCTGCCTGAGTAGCAATAGGCGCACCCACAGCAAGACCAAAAGCAAAACAGGCACTCATAATTCCGCAAAAAGTACCCACAAGCAAGCCTTTTCTTAAATCAAACTCTTTGACAGCTTCCTGTTTGCTGCTGGCATCTAATTCTTTTTCTTTCATCATTCCGGCTTTGCCACACACAAATATACCCACCACGCAAAGTGCTACACCAGCCAGTGTAATCTGACCTGAGTTGGTAGCAATTAACTCATCAAAACGACCTTCATAAATAGGAGGTATAAGGGTTCCAAAAGCAGCGCAGAAACCCAAAGCAACAGCCACTCCTAACGAAACTCCCAGATATCGCATAGTCAATCCGTAGGTAAGGCCGCCAAATCCCCAAAGAACACCAAATAAGACGGTATAAAACATAGTCTGACTATCGGCCGACTGGATGCTTGGGATTAAATCTTTAACGGTGAGAAAACCAAAAAGCCAGGGAGCAATAATCCACGAAGCTACTCCACCGATAATCCAGCCACTCTCCCACGACCATTTTTTTATATTTTTATAAGGAATGTAAAAACTACCGGAAGCAAAGCCCCCAATAAAGTGAAAAATAATTCCAAGAATTGCGTTCATATGATAAGTATGTATTAGAGTAAGTAAAAGACTTCTTTTAAAGGTACCGTAGTCGGTGAATTATCGGGGTTTGTTTCCATAATATCGGCCATATACGCCCACCAACGTTTCACAGTAGGTGTTTGTGGCAGAGTATCCAATAGTTCAGAATTTTCAATTTTTAAAGAGGCAAACAGAATATTTGTTTCTTCATCAAGAAAAATGGCATAATCTTCAACACCAATACTCTTTAATAATTCCTTCATTTCAGGCCACAATTCATCGTGTCGACGTTTATATTCTTCGGTTTGTCCGGCATGCAACTTCATTTTTAGGGCAACTCTTTGCATCATAATCAGGTGTTTAAAAAAATTTCTTCAATCCCTCCCACTTTACTTTCCAGGTTCCATCAGTCGGAAACCCCGGATTTACTTCTTTACAATCATCATACCCGGCACACATTAAGGCAACTGCGGTTAATAAACCTCCATTGCCGGGCATGTATAATCTAAGACGCTGGTCTTGAAAATTATGCCCATTATTCAGATAAGTATTGGTTCTGATATTCATTAACAGGCCATCAAGTGCATACTTAGGCATTCCTAAGCGAGTAGCGGTCATAGCCACCATCGGAAAATCCCAACCCCATGTATCTTCCCAATGCCACACATTCCACACTTTTTCAAAGGTATTCTTCATGATACCCTTATCAATCATCGGTGTCTCCGGCAACATGCCTAAAGTCCCCAATACAGATGGATGGTCAGTTAAAAAAAGCGGATTAGTATAAGAATCCTGTGCACTTTCAGTAGCCAGATAAACTTCATCTTTAACAGGTAAAGGCGATAATTTATCAATTACTTCCTGCCACGATTTTTCCGGTTTTAAACCTAATCTTTTCCGCCAGTTTTGTGCGGTATTTAATGCCCAGTACCAGTAATTAAGTTCATAAGATGGATTATAGGTATCCTCAGGCTTGAATCTTTCCTGCGCAGGTATCAACCCTTTTCCTAATATATATTTACCTTTCTGCGTATCAAAAAAGGCATAAGATGCCATAAAGTTAGCAGTCTCAAAAATCAGTTCGCTGTATTTTTCCAGTGTTTGTCTGGTAGGTTTTTCTCTGTAACATAATTCGGCAAAAGTAATAATATGGGGTTGTTGCCAAATCAGGTAAGAACCCACCGATGAGCTTGTTTCACCACCTTTATTATCAGTCATTTTTTGCCACCTTGCCCCTCTGAATCCCTGTCTTTTAGCTATTTTTCTAGCAGTCGGCAAAGCAATCTTGTACCAGTCAAGGCTTTTTTCCAATAATTCAATTCTTCCCCATAAGGCAAAATGCACGCCATGCCACCAGTGCATTTCAAGATGAGGTTTTCCAAACCAGCTATTATAGGTAAGTCCTGTTTCTTGTGGAGGAGTATTAGTAGTTCCTTGTACTTTTGTTAAATATTGAGATAAAATAATTCTTCTTTCTAACTCCTTTGCCCGTTTGTCTGTACTACCTGAAAAATCAACTGCGCCACCTGAATTCCAGAATTTATTCCACCCTTGCTGACTATTTGTAACAACAGCGGCAAAGTTTAAAGGAACTGAATTGTTAGCCTTTTCTGAAAAATCACAAGTAAAAGACCAATTGGTTGCTGAGGTTGATGGCTGAATAGTAAAATAATGAGGTTGCTTGATTTGTGACTGCACATTCAGACTTGAGCTGAACCCAATAACATAATTCAAATCATTAATTCTATGCTGAACCACTACTCGTTTCTCCCCTTGCTTTGTAATAATTGAATTATGCTTATCTGTATTAGTCCAATTATTGCCGCTATCTAAAAATTTATCGGTTGGGAACGGAATCCTGATTCTTATCAATAGCTGATTGGTTTTAAGTAATGGCGAGTCAACAGAAACACCTATGAGGTCTTTTTGTTGATGGCAAATAGTTTTCACGTGCACAGGTTGGCCATCAAAAATAAATTGGCTCGAAATCTCACCTGTCCATAAATTCAAAATCTGGTTAATCTGTATTATATCGCTTACATCTGCTTTTGTGCCATCTTTTTTATACAGTTCAAAACCAATATTCCCTAAATGAATTCTATGAGGATTTTGACGAAGAAAATTAACAGCATCTCTTTTACGATTGGGTTCTGAAAATTGAGGCGTATAAATTACTTTTCGTCCGTGGCTTTCCATTTCTTTAAAACCCTCCTCAATGTTATAATTCTCTTTATTCGGAAAACTGTGCCATCCCCAGTCTGATTGTGTACCTAACGGTATTCCGTTAGCATAGTAATCAGGAAAAGTCTGTAGCCCGGTAGCATCTACTGTAAAAGCAAAACTGCCATTTCCAACCGTAAGTGAAGATAAAGTATCTAATGATTTTACTACAATAGTATGTCTGTTTACCAATGCTTCACGATTAATCTTCTGGGCGAAGCCTATCAGAGGAAAAACAATCAACAAGTATAGTTTTATCAATCGGGAAAGAAAAATCATGAGAATCATTAGGGTATTCGGTGAACCAAAGATACTGAATTATATCCAATTTTACTCTCCTGTACACGTATGTTAATTAAATTTTTTCACCGAAAAATTACATTTTGGACAAATTACCATCAAAAAATGAAAAGTCTTAATCAGAATTTAAATCTGTTTTTGAACTTTCTGAGCTAAAAAATAATTTTACATCTATACCTGCTTGTGGTACACAGCTAAAAGCCAAAGGCATTAATCCGATATACTTATCTAATATTAGTTGAATGAAGAAATCAGAAATCAATTTTACAGTCGAATTAGACGATACCAGAATCCCTGAGAGAATTTTTTGGGATGCTACAGAGAATCCAAATGAAGGAATCAACGAAAGCAAAGCTATTTCTATCAGTGTTTGGGACCATTATCATAAAGGTTTGTTGGGTATAAACCTCTGGACAAAAGATATGGCATCAGATGAAATGAAACATTTTGCCATTGACATTGTAGGAAACGTAGCACAAATGGTGGCTGATTCTACAGGAGACAAGAAGATGATTGAGATTTTAGAGAGCACTTGCAGAAGTCTGAAAAGACACTTAGACGAAGAACAAAAAAATAACCCTCAATAAGGATTATCAAGAATTATAAAAGAAATGGGCATTCTAACGATTTGTTAAGAATGCCCATTTCTTTTTAGTGACCTTTTAATGACTATGACTATGACTGTGAATCGCCCCTTTCACTGCTTTTTTGGGCTTGATTATCTTGGTCCAGGTCAGGAATTTGATAACCGGATATGTCGGGTCTATTTCGTACCACTTCTTTCCGAAATTAATCGACATCGGATGTTTGTGATGGTTATTCTGAAATAATTCACCCAACATCAGAAAATCAAAAAACAACGAATTTTTAGATTCATCTTTATTATCAAAGTTCTGGTAACCGTATTTATGACCACTCCAGTTTACAATAGCACCATGAATGGGTCCCATCAGAAAGTGAATCGGTAATAAGAAAAAGAAACCCCAGTGAATATCGAAATAGAAGAACCCAACTACGTAAAATACCACATAACTTGTTCCCCATATAACTCTTGAAATCCAGGTATCACCTATTTTGTCGATAATTTTCCACTCCGGCAAATCCTTTTCAAATCTTTCTTCAATTTTATATTTATAATTCAATAAAGCATTGTAAATCTCTTTGGTTTTCCACATCATGGTAAAAACATTTTCAGTATGATGCGGTGAGTGTGGATCTCTTTCAGTATCGCTGTAGGCATGGTGCATACGATGCAAAATGGCATACGAGCGAGGATTAAGATATGATGAACCTTGTGAAACGTAAGTAAGGAAATAAAAGAACTTTTCCCAGAATTTATTCATTGTAAACATTTTGTGTGCAGAATATCTGTGCAAAAAGAATGTTTGGCTAAACAACGATAAATACCAGTGTCCAATAAAAAAAGATAATGCGGCAACCATTTTGTTTTGTTAGTAATTAGATTAAAATACAAATATAAGTTGTAAACGGTAAATCTTACAAAAATGTTACTATGTTGCAAAAGAAACAAGAAACTTCTTCAAAATGTCCAAATATGAACCTATGAATTATCCAATTCAGATTTTATTAGTAATTGGTAAAAGCATATTGCACTAAATTTGCTCCCATCTGCAATGCTTTCAGGCGAAGTTCCTCTGGGTCATGGTACACGCTCTGGTCTTCCCAGCCATTTCCTAAGTCACATTCAAAGCTGTAATAACATATTAATCGACCCTGCCAGATTAATCCAAATCCCTGAGGAGGTTGGTTATCGTGTTCATGAACTTTAGGTAAACCCGCAGGGAATTTATATTTCTGCTGATATATTGGATGATTATAAGGTAACTCTATAAATTCAAGCTCAGGAAACACCTTTTTCATTTCCCGTCTGATAAACTTATTCAAACCATAGTTATCATCAATATGCAAAAACCCACCTGAAACAAGGTATTTTCGCATATTCTGCACTTCTGCATCAGTAAAAACCACGTTTCCATGCCCGGTCATGTGTATAAACGGATATTGAAAAATATCCCCACTGCCTACCTCCACAATGTCTTCTTCAGGATATAGATTCATTTTAAGATTCTGATTGCAGAATTTAATCAGATTAGGTAAAGAGGTTTTATTAGCATACCAATCACCACCACCCCCATAGCGCAACTTGGCAATTTTCAGGGTTGGTTGTTGAGCCAAGGCAGTAATTATTAATCCGTAACATATAGTGAGGCTTAATAAAGAAATTCTGATTATTTTTTTCATCGAATTCATTCCGGTGTTTATTTATATTTTACCTAAGTAGGTTATTGCTCAGGGTGCAGGCTACAATGCCTGCGGTTTCTGTTCTTAATCTTGAATTTCCTAAGGTTACCCATTCAAACTTTTCCTGCCTGGCCTGTAAAATTTCATCACTTGAAAAATCTCCTTCGGGGCCAATCATGATACAGTAAGAAGACTTGGGTTTTAATAAACTTACCAAAGGTTTTGAATCATCGGTTAAATGCGCCAAAAACTTCTGTTCCTGACTGACTGTTTTCAGGAATTTTTCAAAAGGCACTAATTCATTGATCTTCGGCAGATAGGCTTTTAACGATTGTTTCATGGCTGAAATGGCAATTTTAACCAGTCTTTCTACTTTCTGCTGCTTTCGTTCTGAGTGTGCTGTTTGTATTAACGAAATTTCATCTATTCCTATTTCAACGCATTTCTCAATAAACCATTCAAGACGGTCAGCATTTTTGGTTGGTGCTATGGCTATATGCAGATAATTCTCTCTTTGATGGTAATTCTGTTTTTCTGAGATAACTTTAAACTCACATTTTTTATCGTTGGCTTTGGTAATTTCACATTCATATAGCCCTCCTACCCCATCTACAATATGAATGATGTCTTTGGCTGAATTTCTTAAAACTTTCACACAATGGCGTGAGTCTTCAATATCCAAAAACTGATTCTGGGAAATATTTGGCTGAAAAAAAAGAAGCATGCAGGTTTAATACTAATTAAATTCAATCGTTTTTGCAGCCGCCGATTTGTGCAGTAAAAACACTTCCCTGTGGTGCATCAAAACCATGATTAAGGTCTATAAATTTATTTGCTTCCAAAGTTAATTGTTTTGTGCTATTCAATGCAATATAAGCTGTAATTGAGGAATTGGCACCGATATAAGCCAACTGGGTTAAATTCTTCAATAGGATACTATCCAAACATTTCAACAAAACATCTTTCACAGCCGATTGGGCATTATCAGCAGTAATCTTATAATAGTATCTATTATTCAGTTCTACTTGTGTATCGTAATAGTTATCGCCTTTAATGGCACCTATTTCAGTTAAGTTATCGGAATTATTTACACCTCTGAAAATATGATAGGTTGTCTCTGCATTTCCGTTCCATTTTAAATGAACCATCAACTCTTCATGCAGACTTACAGCTAAGTCCAGAGAAGTGGGTGTTACAGGTGGTTGCGGATTATTAGGTGTACCTGGCTCCGGGGGTTCTGGGTTAACCGGAGGGTCCGGAGTCGGAGGTTCAGGAGTTACCACAGGTGGTTCGGGATTTGTCGGTGGCTCAGGATTTGTCGGAGGGTCAGGTGTCGTTGGTATTTCAGGTGCCTGACCACCAATTTCAACATTATCAAAGCTAAATGCCCTCATACCGAAACTATTTTTAATATGCACACCATTATAAAACGGGTAAGTATTATCAGCAAACCAACTGGGCAAGTAAGACACTAATTTAGGATTATTGATATTAGCCAGATTCAGATATATCTTATTCGCAATGCCTTCACCAGATTGAACAACGTCATTTCTGCCATCAACATAAATAAAGTCTTTCATACTCCTAAGCGTATAATTGGCTGTCGAATCCTGAGGGTATCTCATTTCCATACCTGCATCAAATTCTAATACCAATCTACTGCCTTCCCAATAAATCCGTTGAATATCAGGTGAATAAATATTATTCGATTCAAAGTTTCCATAAACCTCTCTGCCAATAATTCTTGATAACTCCAAAGCGGTTTGCTGATACCCTTCAAAAACATAATGTAGCCCATCATAACCTCGGGTTCCGACCGTACTTAGGGTACTGATTTTAGGATAGAGATATTTGCTTCTACGCTGAAAATCTCTTAAATATCCTGCCTTATGATTCGACTGCGTTAAAATATTTGCCTGAAGATTATAGATTTTCTTGAGATTAGGAAAATCAGTATTCAGATGTTTATATAAAATAGAAAACTGTTCAGGATAATTTTCTGAATCGCCAAAATAATACCCATCACTTTCGCCGTGTCTGAACACCAGATACTTAATCTGCTCTCTCATGCCACTTGCGTTGGCCTGAATAATCATTTTTCCATAATTACTACTCTGGTCAGTTGGATTCTGAGGATTCCGGTCATTAAGCGCTTTAATGGCTGCTCCTCCTACTGCGGCAACTACAACACCTACCGGATAATTATATTTCTGGCTTAATACACGTTGCAATTCCAAAGCAATCAGCCCCGTACCAGGCCATTGAGCAGTTTCAAAAGGTACCAGCCACTCTCCACTATTCTGACTAAAGTCATACATGACATAATACCTCAGAAATGGGTCACGTGCTGGCTGATATTCGTTAATTCCTCCATAGCCTAAGGCATTAGATTGTCCGTAAATTAAAAACACGTCTCCAGCTGCTACTCTTGTGGCCGATTTTACTTCTCTTCCATCAAGATATAAAGTAACTGTATAATCGTACTTTCCGGCATTGATTTTTGGAGAGAACTCAAAAGAAGAGACGCCTGTAACATTAATGGTGCTTTCATAAAAAACACTTGCCTCACGAAGGATTTTAAGCGTGATAGATGAATGGTTTCCTTCCGTAAGTAGCCCCTTAACACTCACAGTAGCTTCATTTTGCTCGTTACGCTGTAAAACCTGATTTGAAAGGGGGAATTTATGATAAGAAATTTGCGAATAAGCCGTTTGCCAACAGAATACTATTGGCAAAATGAGTTTAAGAAAACTCTTTTTCTGATAAGAATGGCTTAATTTAAACACAAATAATAAGTTACAGGATGAGTTTTAAGTATCAGGTCAGAAAAAAACGTGCCAATTTTTTCCAAAACTTAAAGTCGATATGATAGCTTAACCATTAGTTACCTGTAATGTTTCAGATTATTGAACAAGTATTTTTCCCGAATTAACAAATTTACCAATTTTCATCTGATAAAAATAGACTCCTTTATGCAGATGTTTAGTAGAGATTTTATGCTGCTCATAAAACTGAATTTCCTTTACTAATCCCCCTTTGGCATCAAACAAGCGAAAATCTGTAAGCAATTTACTATCAGTAGTAATGGTAAAATAGTCAGTCGTAGGATTAGGAAATACTTTAATGGTCTGCAAATTTCCCGGTTCATTTTCGAGAATAATTTTCTTTACCTCAATAGCCGCAGTTCCGTCTGTTTTACCCATGCCGCATATATTACTTACGCCAAGAACTTTATAAGTAATTGTTTCAAGAGGTTTCACAATTAAATCCAACTCATTTCTGGTCGATTTATGTAAAGATGAATCTGATAGCAACACATCAAAAGGTGGTAAACCGGTAAATTTTAAATGAATGTTCCCTTGTGCCCCTTCTGTAATCTGAGGTGTTTTTGTTGAAATGCTAACCGACGGTTTTATCTGAATGGCAAAGCTATTGGTTGCTAATTCGTTCGTTTTATTATCGGTAACCAGTCTTATCTTATAATGGTCTCCTGTTTTCACATCTTCCGGGAAATTAACAATAATCGGAGACTTATTTCCTTCTCCAAGAATTCTGCTTGAAGCAAAAGAACCATTGGCATCTGATAGTTGAACCTTAAAGATCTGGTTGGCATCAAACTCATAAGTGGTATAATGCACTTCTGCCGGAGTACCTATACACTTGGTTTGGGGGTCGATATAAAGTGTTAAAGGGCCTAAATGTGGTGAAACTTCAATAGGATTATTTTTGATGCTCACATGATCGAAACTAAATGCCCGCATTCCCAAAGAATTTTTGAAGTGCGTTCCATTATAATACACAAGTGGCGTGGGATTACCATAAGAGGAAGGCAAATACGAAACAGTTGACCCTTTAGCAGTTGTATTCAGATAAATTTTGTTGCCCACTGCATTGCCCGAGGTTACTAACCCACTCTTCCCATCAATATAGATAAAGTCCTTCATCCTCCAGACATGATTATTAATAATAGTATCTTTAGGGTACACCATCTTCATACCTTCATCAAATTCCAACACAAGTTGGTTGTTTTCCCAGTAGGCTTTTTTCAAATCAGGAGAATAAATTTCAGCCGATTCCTTTGCCCCATAAATTTCTTTCCCAAGTATCCGGGCTAACTCAAATGAAGTTTGATGATAACCGGCGGTATTATAATGCAGGCCATCATAGCCTGTTGTACCAACGGTACTGATATTTGTGATGGTTGAAGACACATTTTCAGAGTTTCGCTGAAACTCTCTTAAAAAACCTGCCCGTGTATTATGCGTAATAAGAATATTGGTCTGAAAATTATATATCTTTTTTATATTAGGTATATCGGTCTTCAGATGGTTCAATAATTTAGTAAATTGATGAGGATAGGTTTCAGACTGGTTAATAAAAGAAGCGTCGCTTTCTCCATGTCTGAAAATCAAGTATTTTAGTTGTTCTTTTTGACCACTTGTATTGACTTGTGTCAGTAACCTTCCATAATCTGTATGCGTATCAGCAGGGTTGGCAGCATTTCTGTTACCCAAAGTGGCAATATCAGCACCCCCAACAGCACCCACTATTACCCCAATCGGATACTTATGTTTTTCATACAACATTCTTTCTAATTCCAAAGGGAATAAACCTGTACCAGGCCATTGTGAGGTCTCAAAAGGCACTAACCATTCGCCTTCCTTGTTGTCAAAATTGTACATCACGTAGTACCTTAGAAAAACATTTCTCAAGGGTTGGTACTCGTTAATACCGCTATACCCTAAGGCATTTGACTGACCATAAAACAAATAAATATCACCGGCCACTACCCTGTCTGCTTTTTTTATTTCATTCCCATTGAAATACACTTTCAGATAATAATTATACTCTCCTGCTTTAATTTTGGGTGTAAAACTGACCTGTGTCTGGCCCGTAAGCGTAATTTCATTTTCGGCATAAAGTTTTTCTTCCTGCCATATTTTGAGACTGACTTTCCCTCTCAAAGATGCGTCTACCGTTCCGGAAATAGCAATAGTAGCCTCGTCTTTCTCGTCTCTCTGCAGAATCTGATTATCAATTGGGAATTTCTGAAAGTTGACCTGTGCGGAGCAATAGAAGGGAATAAATAAAGATACAACCGATACAAACAAATTGTATCTGCCACAGTAAATGTTATTAATTTTCATAGAGTTATGTAGTTCTAAGAACAAATATACTTTTTTTTAAACAAAAAGCATAGTTCTTTTTATCTTTCTAAAGTTCATCTATACCTGTTACTCAATAACCAATTGTTAAATCGGGTCTTTTCATTTCTCAGGCTTAAGCAACTGATAAAAGCCTCTTCTGTCAACTGTTATTCCAGGAATTGTTTTGCTTTTCTCAAATGCGTTATAGACTGGCTTCAGATTAGCCCAGAAGTCTAACAGGTTTTTATTATCAGCATACTTAGTCTGCAAATCTTTATAATTTTCCTCATTCATATAGCACGGGAAAATATACACATGAGTTGTTCCACCTGCGCTTTTAGCTTTAGCTGCCAGAATATATAATTCTTTAATATTTATATTATCCGCCCCTAAGGGAATACAACCAATAGTTACACAATCACCATGAATAAATATATCGCCACCAGGATTTAGTTTATCAGAATGCACCAAGTCAGCTGCGTTAGGGTAATTTATTTTAAACGATAGATGGTAGTCGCTATAAGGATTAAATGTAGTTATATAGTAAAACCCTTCAGGGATTTGTCTGTCTCCAGAACGCCTTTTAGGGCCTAAAACACCTGATGTCTCACAAAAATCATAAGTCTTAATCAATTTAAAAGTAGCTTCATTTTTATTCTTGGCCCAGACTTCTAATTTTTTCTCTTTTTTTAATGCTCTTAAAAAGAGGTCAAATTTTGAAGAATGAATATTATTCAGTTTCAATAATTCTTCTACAATTTTTCCTTTAGAATCGTAGGCTTCTTTAACTCTCGGGTGTTTCAGTTGATTTGTAAAAAAATCAGGGTCAGAAATAAATGGTAACATAGATAGTAAAAGCAGCAAGAGGGGTTTCATATATAGCAATAATTACATGGTTACACCCAGTTTAAATCCCCACCTTTGATATTTTCCGTTCTCATAGCTTGTGATGGCTTCTAACCGTAAGGCTTTTAGAATACCATCAATACCATAACCAATTTCTACATAATTTTTTAAAGATGGAGAGTTCAGATAATTTACAAAAATATCCTCTTTCAATCCCCAGATTCGGGCAAGCGGAACTTGGGTTAAAAGTAACTTTTTAAACTCATTAATCACGTGCCCTTGCAGATAAGCTCCTTTGGTACTGAATCTATATTGATTAATATAGGTAATGTTTTCTTCTCCTTCTACAGGCACACGGGTATTTAATAAACGATAACGGGCAAAAAGTCCGGTTTGCAGGGCATTCAGGTAGTTATTATTGATATGCTTCATATCCATCAGATAAACTTTTCTGTTGTTAAAAAAGTCACCTGCTTCAATCATATAATCTAATTTTCCAAGTTGCCCCAGACTTATATTCTGTTTAACATTCAGACTCAGGTAATCAAAGTCTGCATCTATCATTCCTTTCTTATAAGTAAGTGTAATAGCAGGAGCTTTACCAGCGAGTATCTTCCGGATACCATTGCGAATACTCACCTTAGACGACGGAGTCCACCTCATCTGTCCTTGCCAGATAAATGCGGTGTGTTTTTGAAAAGCCCCATTTCCTAACTCAATACTTGGAGGATTATTGATAGAAAAACCATTTTTTTCAAAATCCTTAATGGTATAAATTTTATTGAGATTTTCTAAGGGAGACCTTTCTGCTATTTCAATATTGGTAGATAAAGTTAACCTTGGGTCTTTTTCAAATGCGTAACCAAGAGTACCATATTTTTTATCATAAATTTTCAGAAAATTCTGTTCATTTAAAAGTGTGGTTACCGAGTTCATCCACTCAAAAATGAAGCTATTAGGGTCAAACTGAGTAATGTATTTACCCAGACCAACTGTCAGTTTTGAGCCACTTTTTTCAAATTCAAACCCTAATCTTCCTCTTACCCCTTTTTCCTCAAATGCATAACGTATATTACCATAAACATTGTATTTAAATCTGACTCTCGGACTAAAAAGTGTATGATTTTTATAACCCAATCCCAGGTCTGCCACAATACCTTCTACCGAATTATAATTTAGCCCAACCAATGGCATATAAGGCGGCTCAAAATGTAAATATTTGCCATTTTTAAGCTTAAAGTCATAATTCATAATAAAGTATTGCCATGATTTGCGGACAGAGTCTTTTTTGAGACTATCTTTTTTTTGCACACGTGCCACTTTTATACTATCTCCGAATTGATAACTTTTCTTTTCTTCGACAGTCAACGGTATATTTCTTATGTTACTCCAGAAAGTTGAGTCTCGGGTTCTTGCCTGTGGGTCAATTTCTATTATTTCATTACTGACTACATCTAAATCCTTATTCTTTTCTTTGGCTTGTTTTCTCTCCTCCTTCTCAAAATCCTTCATTATTTTCCTGATATTTTTTATCGAAAATTCTTTCTGCTCCTTCAATAAATTTTCAGTTTTAGAATCTTTAAGAGATTTTTTAGAGAGTGGGTCCTGAAACTTTCCTTCTTTAGTTTCATCAATTAACTTTATTTCTTCTACAAAAGCGGGATTAGTTTTAATAGCCGAATAATTGGCATTGACTTGCGCTTTTATCATAAAATCAAAACCAAATAATTTACCTGAAAAATCAAGCCGTTGGTTAATTGGCAACCACACTTTTTCAATTGGCCCGTAATACTGGCTTAGTTTAAGGTTTAGCCCATTGTCAATCGTTTCTACATCAATACTATGAATGTTCCAGTAATTATCAATAATATGTATCGTACCTTGCCAAACTCCATCGCCATATGATTTTGGAAGTATTTTAATTTTATTCACGATCATCCCTCGGTCTTCAAAGAAACCTTCATACTCAAACCGATAATACTTAAAAGCCAACGGAGATAACGGCGAAACACGGTTGGTGCCGGGGTCGTAGAAATCAAAAAGATAAAAACCATCTGACATAGAAATGCCTTCAAAGGTACTTTTTTGCCCAAAAACCTTGGTATATTTGGAATTAGGCTGCGCATAGCTTATTTCCATCACTGATTCTGACAAAAATGGTACTCCTTCTTTGATATTCTGCTTATTAAGGTCTTTTCGTAAAACTAATGGAATTTTGTTTAATAGAACCGAATTTTTAACGTAGGCCTTTGCCTGATAGCTTATCACCTGTTTCTGATGAATTTTGCTTTTGGCAATGGCCTTGCGCATGATGGTATATGCTGGATCTTCTTCTTTAGAGCTTATTTTAACCTCTTTCAACGAAACCGATTGTTCTTCCAGCTTAATATTTAGTTCAATAAAATCCTCAGCAATGGTTACACGTCTGATAAGCGTTTTATAGCCTAAAAACTGAAAGTTCACCTCATAAGTACCAGGCTTCAGATTCAGGAGATATTCACCCTCTGCATTAGCCATTGTTCCGGAGTTCTGCCCTTTTACAATGATGGAAGTAAAAGGCAATCGCTCACCTTTGCTATTGGTAATTATTCCTTTTATACCTCCTGCCTGCAACTCGGTGATGAAAAAGAAGAAAAGATAAATAAGTTTTAGTCTGAACATATGTTAGAGTATGTTTAAATTTTGTTATTCTGACCGAAAAGCACAGATTTTTTGGATAGACAAGGAGTCATTTTGCAGATGTAGCCAGCAGCTACATCGAAAAAATGCAACACAGTATAGCCAAAAAAGATGGCTTTGGAGGTCGAATAATAATGTTTAAGCATACTCTTGTATTAAAAATGTGAATCAAGGGTTAAAAATAAATAGACAAATGGCAGCAGTTATTCTACCTAAACAATGCGACCATAGAGCATTAGCAGAACGTACCTTTGAAGCATTTTGAATATCTGTTTTGCTAATGAGCCACTTAAAGAAAGATTCAATAGGTTGCCTAACAGAGCTAATATACTTAGAAAATAGGCTATCATCCGATTGTAGATATTGTTGTCTTTTTTTCAATTTTATAGGCGTTAAAACGACCGTGTTATTTTTAGAAAGTTGTTGGTTGAATTTTTCTGAACTATATGCTTTATCACCGACCACAATTTGATTTTTTAATTGGCAAATCATGGGTTTTATAGCTGTTAAATCATTCACACTGGCAGGCGTAAAATCAAAAAAGTTAGGTTTAGGTATTTTTTCAAATCTGTCCTTACCTATCAAATGGAGCTTTACTCCATGATAAAATTGTTTTTTTGCATCGCAATAACCCTTATCTGCTATCTCAGATGCTACTTTAGCTGTATAAGGGTGTTTGGAAAGCATGATAGGCAATGAATCCACCAAAGATACATTA
>NZ_SEWF01000058.1 GCF_004168285.1 Emticicia agri
CCGCATAAAATTCATCCTGAATAGTACGATGGAAACGCTCGCATATACCATTAGTTTGAGGACTTTTGGCCTTAGTTTTAGTATGGTCAATATCTTCTATAGCCAAATATAATTGATATTCGTGTTGCTCCCTATTACCACAATATTCTGTACCCCTATCAGTTAAAACTCTTAGTAGACGAATCTGATTTTGCTCATGAAAAGGAATAACCTTATCATTGAGCATATCAGCGGCTACTAAAGCGTTTTTCCGGTCATAGAGTTTAACAAAAGCTACCTTTGAATAAGTATCTATAAAAGTCTGTTGATAAATATGGCCTACTCCCTTAATATTACCTACGTAATACGTATCCTGTGCTCCTAAATAACCCGGATGATGTGTCTCTATTTCTCCATGAGCCTGTTTCTCAGCTTTGGCTCTTTCTAAGGCTGTTATTTGCTCATCTGTAAGGATAATTCCTTCCTGATTAACCTTCGCTTCCAATGCTTTTAAACGTTTCTTAAAGGTAGCTAAATCATGTCTTAACCAGATTGAACGTACTCCACCAGGAGAGACAACTATACCTTGTTTCTTTAGCTCATTTGATACTCTTAGCTGTCCATAAGCTGGTAAGTCCAATGCCATCTTGACAACGGCTTCTTCTACTAACGTATCTACCCGATTTTTCTCTATGGGTTTTCTGCGACTAATTTCTTGAAGTGCTAATTCACCACCTTGTTCATAGAGTTCCTTGAAGCGATAGAAACTATCTCGACTATAACCCATTACCTTGCAAGCCTTTGAGACATTGCCTAAAACATTGGCAAGTTCTAATACTCCTAACTTGTTCTTGATGATTTTTGCCTGTGTTGTCATTTGATTTAATCTTTAATTTTAAGTTACTAAATAAATCGTAACTGTCAGATTAAATCATGACTATTTCAACAAAATACTGATTTGAGCTTACACTCCTAAAAGTGTTTTAGCAGAAATACCTAAACCTTCATGAAGCTTGCGCATCATTTCGAGTGTAAGAGGTCTTTTTCTGTTTAGTACTTCTGATACTCTGCTGCTGCTCCCGAAATATTGCGCCAAGTCTTTACGTTTGATTCCTTCTTCTTCTATTTTAATTTTTATGGCCTCAATAGGGTCAGGGGCTTCAATTGCATAATGTTTTGATTCATAGTCTTCTACCAGAATAGATACTAATTCTAATGTCTCTTCTTCCGGACTATCTTCTGCACAATCAACCAAAGAATCAATAATTTTTAAATATGCTTGATATTGCTCTTTGGTTTTAATCGGTTTTAAACCCAGTTTTATTGTTTCCAAATTTTCCATAGGATGGCTAATTATATATTCCTGATATCTTCTATTAAATCGTATTCTTTGTGTGTACCATTAAACCTGACATAAACTGTTTGCAGTTTACACCTGAATAATGCAATCAAACGATATTTGTTTCTACAGATATTAAATACAATTCTATTATTGCCTACAGTATCTGTTCTTGGATTATCTTCAATTACTTCATTAGGCGTTTTGTATTCAGCATTTTTTATTTTATCATACCAATATCTTAATTCCTGTTCCGAATCAGGATATAATTCCCAGAACTCTCTTAGTGTCCCTTTTGTAATAATCCGCATAGAAATTAAAATAAATTCCCAAAATGGTAAATAATATACAAATATGGTAATTTTTTGTGTTGAATACTAATCTAATCCTTGCAAAACTCCCCCAATCCTCTTACCTTTGCAGCAGAATAATACAATATACTTCATGTGAGATTAATTCGGAGAGTATCTCAACTCTCGTAGATTCCTGAGCGGAATGTTTTGATAAATCCAGTTTTCAATTCACCAACGACACTTTACTACGTGTTGCGGTCAGATTCTTTAATCATGTAATACCCTTTCATTTTTAGCTTTCAGGGCTTATTCAATAGCAATTCCATTGGGGCAATTCCATTGGGGCAACTCCGTTGCGGCAATTCCATTGCGGCAATTCCATTGGGGTAAAACTTCTTTGTTTTGTCTGCTTTGCCCTGATTGATTCTTCACCTATCATTTCACATTCTTTTACACACTTGACACATGAGTATGATTATTCATTCATTAGCTTATATACATCCCGACAGGGAAATCCAGTTTCAGCATATCAGTTTTGCTATTGCCAAAGGTGAGAAAGCCGCTTTGGTAGGAAATAATGGCACAGGTAAATCGACTTTGCTGCAAATCATCGCAGGTTTGTTACAACCATCGGCTGGAGATGTGGCATTCACAGGTAGCACCTACTTTGTGCCGCAACATCTGGGGCAGTATGATAATTGCAGTATTGCAGAGGCATTAGGTATTGCCCAAGAACTGAATGCTTATGAGGCCATTTTACAAGGCGATGTTTCCGCCGAAAACTTTACTTTGCTGAACGACGACTGGACTATTGAAGAACGTGTACAGCAGGCTTTCAGTTTCTGGCATTTGCAGCATTTGTCGCTCCGCCAACCCATGCACTTATTGAGTGGGGGAGAGAAAACCAAGGTTTTTCTGGCAGGTATCCAGATACATGAACCTGAAATTATTCTGCTCGACGAGCCTTCTAATCATTTGGATGCCGACAGCAGAGAATTACTTTATGATTTTATCAGCAAGAGCAAAGCAACTGTATTACTTGTGAGCCACGACAGAACTTTACTTAATCTGACAGATACAACACTGGAACTTACAAAAACAGGCGTTGAGGTCTTTGGTGGTAATTATGATTTCTATAAAACGCTGAAAGACGAAAAACTGGAGGCACTGGAAGCGCAATTAGATGAAAAAGAAAAGACCCTGAAACAGACGCAGCAAAAGGCAAGAGCCTTGATAGAACAACGCCAGAAACAGGAGGTAAGAGGAAAAGCACACGGACAAAAACAGAACCTGCCTAAAATAGTGGCAGGTAATCTGAAAAGCAAAGCCGAAGTGAGTACAGCCAAAACCAGAGACATTCAGCAGGAGAAAATACAGGAAATAGGTGAGGGGCTCCGTCAGATTCGGACACAAATACAGGCACAGCAGGTTCTGAAAATAGACCTCAGAAAATCTGATTTGCATCAGGGGAAGATTCTGGTAGAAGCCAAAGACATAAATTTCGGGTATCAGGCGGCTTTACTCTGGGCTTTGCCTTTGTCTTTTCAAATCCGTTCGGGAGATAGAATCCGTATCGAGGGCAATAATGGCTCAGGCAAAACTACACTTCTGCAATTGATTATGGGTTTGTTGCAACCCTCAGTCGGTGCTATTTATCGGGCGGATTTTAACTACTTGTATATCGATCAGAATTATTCGCTGATTGATAATCAACTGACAGTTTTTGAACAGACACAGCGATTGAATGAGCGTCAGTTGCCGGAACATGAATTGAAAATGCTTTTGCATTACCATCAGTTTCCAAAGGAGGTATGGGACAGAAAATGTGAGGCTTTGAGTGGGGGAGAAAAAATGAAACTGATTCTTTGTTGCGTAGCCATCAGAAACCATACCCCTGATATGCTGATAGTAGACGAACCCACTAATAACCTCGATGTCTATAGTCAGGAAGTAATGACACAGGCTATCAGAGTGTATGAGGGTACATTATTAGTTATTTCGCACGACCAACATTTTATCAATGAAATAGGTCTGAAACAAAGGATAATTCTTGAAAAATTAAAGTCGTTTGAAACATTGGGATTAGAAAGGTAATTACACGACTCATCTTTAAATCCTTGTCATTCAACTGATGGTTTTCGCGATTCAGACAGGTATTTTTTTGAGTCGTTCATGGGCAGTATAGTTTTGTTTCAGTTAATCAAATCACCTGAAACAGCATAATTTTCTATGAAAAAATTTACCTTTCTTCTGTTAATAGTTGTATCTCATCTGACTTTTGCCCAGAGCACCGAAATACTACCGGGGTTGGTTTTACCCCAAATGACCACCGCCCAACGTACGGCTATGGTCAATCCTGCCAATGGGAGCCTGATTTTTGATACCAATACGCAAAGTTACTGGTATCGTCAGTCGGGCGCATGGGCAGAATTACCCAAAGCCGGAAGCACTGCCAATTACTGGCAACTGGCCGGAATGGCAGGTAACGAAATACAGAACACCAATTCAGGTGGCTTCTGGTCAAAGAATACAACAGATGTTAAAATTGAAGCAGATAGTATTACTAATCCGCCAACAGCCCCGGTCAATGAAGCAGGAACACGATTGATGTGGATACCCAACCGATCGGCGTTCAGAGCAGGTACAGTAAATAATACGGGTCAGTGGGCTGCCGATAGCATAGGTTTGTTTTCATTTGCTACCGGATACAATGTATTGGCAAGCGGAAAAGGAACAATGGCTATGGGCGTGCTGACAAAGGCTAAGGGTGAGGGTTCAACTGCTATCGGATATATGACCTCCGCTAATGGGATTGTATCAACCGCTATGGGCTACGCTACTGAGGCCAGAGGCAACTCGTCAACAGCTTTGGGGAGCGGTACATTGGCAGGAGGTATAGCTTCTATAGCCGGGGGTAATTTATCTACGGCCAATGGTGATTATGCCGTTGCCTTTGGAGAGCAAGCAATTGCGAGTGGAACAACCTCTGTAGCGATGGGTACTAAAGTAAGTACAAATACAAGAAGAGGGGGTTTTGTTTTAGGTGATTCTGACCCTGATAACGAAGGCCAGACATTGGCCAGTTTGCATGACCAGTTTACAGCCCGTTTTAAAAATGGCTACATATTTTATACCAGCGGAAGTGATACTCGTGTGGGTGTGAAGATTAATAGTGGGCAAACAGCCTGGAGTTCCATCAGTGATTCGACCCGTAAGGAAAAATTTGTAAAGGCTGACGGGGAGGTATTCCTCACCAAATTAAGAAACCTTCGCCTGGGTTCATGGAATTATAAAGGTCAGAAAACCAATAAACCCGAACGCTTCTATGGCCCGATGGCGCAGGAAATATTTGCCGCCTATGGAAAAGATAGCTACGGCACTATTGGTAACGATACTACGGTAAGCACCCTGAATATGGACGGACTATTGTTTATCTTCTCGCAGGCATTAGAGAAACGCACACAAAACCTGAAATCAGAAAACCAGCAATTGAAAGCAGAAATCAGCACACTCAAACAGGCAGATATGAATCTGGCTGAGGAAAACAAAGCCTTAAAATCTCTGATTCAGCAATTAGGTACACGTCTTGAAACACTTGAATCATCGCTCAACAATAGCACTAAAGCACCTGCCGACCGTTAATAGTATTGCCTTAAACTATCGCCATGTCTGCCAATGCAGGCATGGTTTTCTGTTTCTATAGGTCAACCTACTTGTTTCTCCACCTCTTACCGATGCCTAAAATTCGGTTTTTTCTCTTGGTTGTGGCCTAAAGACCGGAATATCTTTGCTCTTCGGTCATACAAAATTAACTCATGAAAAAGCTCCTACTTTTCTTTTGCTTGTTGGTTAAGGCGCAGGTTTTTGCCCAAAGCAGTACCATTATGCCCGGTAATGTGTTGCCCCGCCTGACAACTGCCCAGCGGCTCGCTTTAGGTGCGGCTGATAGCGGAACATTGGTGTTTGATATAAATACACTCAGCTATTGGTACGCCAAAAGAGGTGAATGGATTGAGATAATAAGCGGAGGAGCTACTGCCAACTATTGGGAACTATCAGCCAATAGCATCAGAAATATCAATTCAGCCGGGTTCTGGTCTAAAAACCCTACTGCCTTACCTGTAAAAGCAGATAACAATACACATCCGCCAGTGGCTCCTGTCAATGAAGCCGGAACCCGGTTGATGTGGATACCTGCCCGGTCAGCCTTCAGGGTAGGTACCGTTGATAATACAGCCAAGTGGTCTGCCGATAGTATCGGTCTTTTTTCTTTTGGTACAGGGTTCAATACGGTTGCTTCGGGTAGATTCAGTACCTCAATGGGGATTGGCACCAAAGCGTATGGAACAGCCTCAACGGCTTTGGGTAATAATACGATGGCCTCCGGTAATTATGCCACCGCTTTAGGTAATAGTTCAAGTGCTATCGGGGTAGCTTCTACAGCCATTGGTTTGGGTGCTATTGCCGATGGAGATTACTCTACTGCGATGGGTACACTAACAAATACAGCCGGACAAAAAGGTTCTTTTGTCATGGGCGACTCAGACCCTGAACGGGAAGGACCGATTGCTGCCTTTGCAAACGATATCTTTATGGCAAGATTCAGAAATGGGTATTTTCTGCTTACAGGAGGGGCTTTAACTGGCAGAGGGGCTACTTTAGGGCTTGGGCAAACTGCCTGGAGTGCTTACAGTGATTCGACCCATAAAGAAAAAATTGTTGTGGCCGATGGCGAAAACTTTTTATTGAAACTAAGAGGTTTACGTTTAGGCTCATGGAACTATAAAGGAGAAACCGAACGCTTCTATGGCCCGATGGCGCAGGAAATATTTGCGGCTTATGGTAAAGATACTTATGGAACCATAGGCACCGACACTACCGTGAGTACCCTGAACATGGATGGATTGCTGTTTATCTTCTCACAGACCTTAGAAAAGCGTACCCATAACCTGCAAGCAGAAAACCTGCTGTTGAAACAACAACTGGAAGCAGAGAAACAGAAACTGAACGATGTTTTTCAACTACTCAATACACGGGTGCAACAACTGGAAACCCTTGTAAAAGATAAGTATATTGAGCAGACTTCTGATGCCCGGAGACTTTCTACAAACAAGCACTAATGCCTCACAAACAATGATGAAAAAACTATTATATACACTTTTTTTAGCCTGGATATATACTATAACAATAGCGCAGAGTACTACCATAGAACCTGGGTTGGTACTGCCTAAAATGAGCTTTGCGCTCAGGAATGGCATGGAGAATCCTGCCAATGGTACATTGGTTTTTGATACCAATACCCAAAGCTATTGGTACAGACGCAATAATTCCTGGACTGAATTGCTGAATACCACCTTAGGAGGTAATTTCTGGCAATTGTCAGGCACTTCAATCAAAAATAATAATGCCGGAGGTTTCTGGTCTAAAAACCCAATAGGTGTGCCAGAAAATGCCAATAATGAAACGTATCCGCCCACGGCACCTGTCAATGAGGCAGGAACCCGATTGATGTGGATACCCTCACGCTCTGCGTTCAGAGTGGGTACTGTCAATAATACAGAAGCATGGTCTGCCGAAAACATAGGTCTGTTTTCTTTTGCTACAGGGTTTAATACCAAAGCAAGTGGAGTATTTTCTTCCACTTTTGGCTACGATTCAGAATCGGCGGGATATTATGCTTTTGCAGCAGGTTATAACGCAAGAGCTACCAATGTTGCTGCTATTGCCTTGGGAAGCAATGTAATTGTCAGGGCAGGTTATGCTGTCGGGATTGGCCGTGATATAATTGTGGAAGGGGTAAATGCCATTGCATTAGGAAGAAGCGCCATAGCAACTGGCAATAGTTCGGTGGCTTTGGGCACTTCCATTCATACCAACCAACAAAAAGGTTCTTTTGTATTCGGCGATTCGGACCCATTAGAAGCCGGAACTACCTATAGTGGTGCGCCCGATGAGTTTGTGGCGAGGTTTTATAACGGTTATTACTTTATGACCAGCGGAAATCAGTTTCGTACGGGGGCATTTATGGGTCGTGGACAATCTACCTGGAGTGCCGTCAGCGATTCTACACGCAAAGAAAAATTCATTGCAGCCGATGGTGAAACTTTCCTGCTCAAATTAAGAGACTTAAAATTAGGTTCATGGAACTATAAAAATCAGGACAAGCAACCCGAACGCTTCTACGGCCCTATGGCGCAGGAAATTTTTGCTGCTTATGGCAAAGATAAATATGGTACTATTGGTACAGATACAACCGTCAGCACCCTGAATATGGATGGACTATTGTTTATTTTCGCCAAGGCTTTAGAGCAACGCACAGCAGATTTACAAAGGAGTGAACAACATCTGAAACAGGGCTATGCACAACTATCAGCAGAAAATGAACAATTAAAGAATCTTATCGGAAAATTAGATGCCCGCCTGTCAGTCATAGAAACTACAGGGAATCTTAAAAAGAATAACCAGTCTGTTAAACAAAATTCATACAAAAAGGCTTCGGCATCGGTAGTATTTAAGACCAATAACAATAGCAGGAACAGATAAAAGCTATCGGGATAAAAGTCAAGACGACCGATGCCTAAAATTCGGCTTTTTTTCTTGGCTTGCCTATATGAGCAGAAGTATATTTGTTTAGCAATCACACAATAACTATGAATAAAACATACCTTATCGTGCTATTAATGCTCATGGCAGGTAAAATGAACGGGCAAAGTATAGCCCTGTTACCTGGCATGGTAGAGTCTGCCATGACTACCGCCCAACGCATGGCTTTGGTGAGTCCGGCAGCAGGTACGCTGGTGTTTGATACGGATACTCAAAGTTATTGGGTGATAAAAAACGGTATATGGGCTGAATATAGTAATGCTTCGCCCGGCTTATGGACACCAACCAACGGAACTAACTTTGTCAGCAATACCAATGCCGGAGGGTTCTGGTCTAAAAATCCGGTCAGGGTTGATTTATTTGCTCCCGAAGGAACCTATCCGCCTGTAGCACCCATCAACGAAAAGGGGACAAGGCTGATGTGGATACCCAGTCGTTCGGCTTTCAGAGTCGGTACTGTGACTGATTCAGCCTGCTGGGCTCCGGCCAATATCGGTCTTTTTTCTTTTGCCAATGGCTTTAATAATAGGGCAAGCGAGAGAGGGGCAGTAGCCATAGGAACCCATTCAATAGCCCGAAACTTTGCTTCGCTTGCCATAGGCACTTACGCAGAAGCAGGAGGTAGTTTTGCAACGGCTATGGGAACGAGTACAGCTGCACTTGGAGAAGGCGCTTTTGTAATGGGAGAACAAAGCACGGCCTATGGCGATTATTCAGTAGCTATTGGTAAAGATTTAGTGGCCAGTGGCAACCATTCTAAGGCAATGGGGTATAGGATGGATACCAATCATAAAAAAGGAGCGGTGATGATTGGGGATTATAGTAGTGGAGATCAGGGGACAACTTTTGCTGAATTACCAGACCAGTTTGTAGCACGCTTCAATCAAGGGTATTACCTGATGACAAGCGGAAATCAGTTTCGTACGGGTATATCAATAGGGCGTTTGCAATCAGACTGGAACACCATCAGCGATTCGACCCGTAAGGAAAAATTTGTAAAAGCCGATGGCAGGGAGTTTTTGCAGAAACTCAGGCAACTGCGCTTAGGCTCATGGAATTATAAACACGCTGAATCTACACAACCCCAACGTTTTTATGGACCAATGGCGCAGGAGATTTATGCCGCTTTTGGGAAAGATGAGTGGGGTACTATCGGAAACGATACCACGGTAAGCACTCTGAATATGGATGGTCTTCTCTTTATTTTCTCGCAAACGCTGGAACAACAAACCCATGAATTACAGGCAGAGAATAATAAGTTAAGAAGTATTTTAAAACACTTATATGCCCGTATGGAAGCATTGGAGGCAGACTTAGACCCTACGAGCCTGCCCCAAAAGACACGGCTATATCATAGCACTCTTGCAAACAGAAAGAAAACAAACACCGGAAAACCTGATAGACAGGCTTTGCCGGATTAACCCACAGCCTGACTATCAATAAAATCATGAAGAAATTATACCTGAGTATCCTGTTGTGTCTGACAGGGGTACTGACTTTTGCCCAACAATCTACAATATTGCCCGGTAGTATGCTCCCGAGAGTTACCACCGCCCAGCGAATGGCTATGGAAAACCCCGCCAACGGTACATTGGTGTTTGATGTAAACACGCTCGACTATTGGTACAGAAGTAATGGCGTATGGACTAAGCTGGGCGAGGGTAGCCTGAGTTACTGGCGATTGGCAGGCATGAATGGTAATGAAATCACACACAATAACACAGGTGGATTCTGGTCGAAAAATCCGGTTATCGTACCCAACTATGCCGACAACGTTTCCAATCCTCCGATTGTACCTGTGAATGAACCAGGCACACGACTGATGTGGATACCCAGTCGGTCAGCGTTCAGGGCAGGTACCGTAGATAATACGCTTGACTGGTCGGCCGACAGCGTAGGTCTTTTTTCTTTTGCTACCGGACACAACGCCAAAGCAAGTGGCACTTTGTCGGTGGCAATGGGATTAGCCACCAAGGCTACGGGGTATGCCTCTACTGCATTTGGTTTCAGCAATGTTGCTACCGGTATAGGCGCCGTAGCCACCGGATACAATACACGTGCTTCTGGCTCGGGGGCATTTACTATAGGTGGAAGTACGACAGCCTCGGGCGTTGCTTCTTTTGCTGCAGGTTACAGTACCACTGCCAGTGGACATCATTCTACAGCTATTGGTTACTGGATTAATACAAATTTTCAACAAGGAGCATTTATCATCAGCGACTCAGACCCTAATCGGGAAGGTACTACCTATAGTGGAGCGCCAGATGAGTTTGTAGCCAGATTTAAAAACGGTTATTACCTGATGACCAGTGGCAATTTTAACCGAACGGGAACACGGATAGGCAACGGAGAAACCTCCTGGAGTGCCATCAGTGATTCGACCCTTAAAGAAAGATTTGTACCAGCCGATGGAGAGAATTTTTTGTTGAAACTCAGAGGTTTGCGCTTAGGCTCGTGGAATTACAAAAACCAGGGCAAACAACCCCAGCGTTTCTATGGCCCGATGGCGCAGGAAGTCTTTACGGCCTATGGTAAAGATAAATATGGTACTATTGGTACTGATACAACCGTGAGTACCCTGAATATGGACGGCTTACTGTTTATATTTGCACAGGCTTTAGAGAAACGGACCCAAAAGCTAAAGACTGAAAATCAGGAACTGCAAGACCTCATCAGACAATTAGATGCCAGATTGGCCCTCTATGAGTCGGCACTGTTACACAAACCTGATGAAAAGGAAATACCTGACGACCCGAACCGGAAAAGTGCTTTATCAGCCTATGAGTCTGATGCTCGCAGCCATAGAAAAAAATAGCCGATTTCCGACTTACGTATTTATAAATCTGTGTATCTCTCAGGTAGTTCTCTCCTACAAAAACAATTAGCCTATCATAAGCGTATGAAAACCTGTCAGCCCTTTACGGTGGGGGAATAGCTTAAAATATTTTTTCTGTAAGCCTAACTGCGGTTAGGAACAGTTGAGGCTGAAAGAAAAGTGCTTATCCCTTTCTTCTGCCAGAGGGTTGTACAGGTCTCATAGAAAGAAGCCTGCCATTGATTCAAAAAAAACAGACCTGATACATAATCAGGCCTGTGGAATAGTTTCATGTTTGAAGTAAGAAAGGGTACTTCAATGCTAAAGTTGAGAAATCCAGGGCAACAATTGAAAAGCTATACTATTTAGTTCAGGTTAAAAACTCACTTTTTCTTTATTGATAACCTCAGCAGTTGATTTACTATAAATACTCATCAGCGGTACTAACGGATTCGATGCCAGTTTGGTGGACACCGGACGATTGAAAAATCCTTCAAGAAATGAGCGTTGCCGGGTAATGGTTACCAGCATATCGGCCTCATGAAAATTGAGATATTTGGCAATGCCGTCTTCGAGGTTTTTAGCATAAATCGGATAATCTATTACCGTAATACCCTTGAAGAAAAAATGATAGTCGTAGGTAGGCAAAGGCTCTTTATCCTGATGCTTATGTTTCTGTACATTCAACAGGATAAGGGTAGCCCCATTCTTCTCTAAAATGGCTTTTAAACCCGACAATTCCTGAAACGAACACATGGTTTGTGCATCAACGGCCATTACTACGCTCCTGAGCGGGCTCAGGTTTACCTTCTCGGGTACAATAATGGCATTGGCAGGTACATAGCGCACAATATCTGTAGCCATATTACCAAAGAAAATATCTTCTCCTTTGCCATTGGCTCCGGCCACTACCAGGTCAAAATCATGCTGATAACTCAGAAAATTCATGGCTCCGGCAGGTGAAGCAGGCAATAGCAGGCTCTTGAAAGTATGAATCTGGCGGGTATCTATTTTTTCGGCAGTACTGATAAACTGCCGCATATTAGCCTTTGAACGGCTATAAATAGCTTCAAAAAGGCTGAATGAGGCCTCTGTTGAACTATCGCTCGGAAACGAATAATAGGCATGTAAAAAAGTAAATTCACAGGCATGATTACCCAATAATCCCACCACATAGCGCAAGGCGTTCTCTGATACTACGGAAAAATCTGTCGTAAGAAGTATCCTTTTCATAAATTACACACAATAACTTTTAATAGTACAAAATTTCCTGAAAACTTAACAAACAAAAACAAAGCAAAACCTTCTCGTTCTCAGGCTTACTTTAACACCACAATCCGGCCTTTGGTTGACACCCGGTTATCAGTCAATCCTGACTGCATGAGGGGGTATGAACTTGATTTTTTGTTGTTTCTGAAAAAATGTACAGCCACCATCAACCGTCGGATAGTGATGGCATAAGTCAATTTTTCCAGACAAACAGAAAGCAACAGGTTATTGTCAGATGTCCAAAACAGCAACTAATGAAAATCAGAATTAACAACAGTTTAAAAGCGTTTTTTTAGAACCTGTTTGAGTTAAACTTTTTGACTCAAAATAGGCTTAACTTAAAAAGTTTCTTAAATCTTAGTTTTCAATGGACAAATCTTGTATAAGGTAAAAAGGGAAAAAACTATTGAAGAGACCCACAGCAACAGGTTGCCAAAGGTGTTTTACAATAGGGTCGGTTTTTGGCTAAATAACAGATTGAAGCAGGTAAGAATATTGCTGCTCAGGTAAAAAAACATACTATAGGTTAATACTTGTAATTTTATAAAGGTTAGTAATATGAAACAAATATACAAGAAAACCAAAATATAAAATAAATTTAACAGCAATTTTTTTGAGATTTTAATCTTCCTTTAATAAGGGGGTAAACGAAAGATTTCAGGGGCTATTAAACGCATGTAGGGGTTCAAAATTTTGAACCCTTATCATTTCTATCAGAAAATAATTACTGATTCTTTTTACACCCCTATAAAATAAGCCTGTATTTAGTACGTTTAATATTTATGAAGTTTTGATTGGAAAAGTCTGAACAAAATCTTATATTTACAACACTCCTACGACTGCACTATAATTCTGTTCCAATACGATTCCCCCTTTTACAGGTGTTTTCCTATTATATAAGCTATTTTGCCGTTAATCAGTTTTACCTTAACTAAAGACACAATGAAAACTTTTCATGAACTTAATAACGACATTACGCACGCTTTAGGGCGTTATGAGATTGTTTATACCGACATCAGTACCAGTGTGCTGCAAGCCGCTTTAACTATTTCAATCAGTAAAGAGGTTTGTCAGAAAAAAATGAACGATTTTGTGAATTACCTCAACGATTTGAAAGTAATGTATCAATCGTCTTTAAAGCCCGGTACAGGTGCTATCAAACTGACGATTTTTAGCGATTTTACGATTGGATAAGGCCTATGTATCAGCGTGCCTGTTTGTTTTGATAATACCTAAGAGAGGGCAGAAAATCCCTTCTCCGCTACTTCTTTGTGTTTTTGTATCAGAATTTTCTTCGCATATCAGGTTTCCATAAAAAGCCTATCAACAAAAAAAGTGCCCCAGAGAGGCACTTCAGACTGACAAATCAAGCGAACAAAGGGAAACATCGCTCCGGAATTTTACATACCGCCGTAATCACGTTTTCTGTCGCGATACACCGAACGGTACTGAACTTCTGCCGGATTCACTACGCCCGGTCTTACTAAAAATTCTATCCAGACACTTGGGCCATCAATGCGCACATAATCGCCACTCTGGCTAAGTGTGGCATTGCCTGTGTAAGAGATATAGGTATTGTCTAATTCTTTTTCATAAATAGCCAGCATGGCCATGCCTGTAACATCGTCGGCATCCAATGTCCAGGGTTTTATGGCGGCCAGTACAAGGGCTTTTTGTGAGGCTGTCAGCGAGCTCACAGGTATGCCTGCTCTGGTTGGAAACTGCCCGTCTTTGCCTGCACCTAAACTTACCTCGGTAAACGCAGTAGTCAGTTTTGCGGCTGTCAGTTGTTCGGTTGTCAGGCCTGCGAGCATAGCGGCCATGCCGTTTTTCTCGTTGTCGAGCGGGGCATAGGCTACAGTAGCCTGCAACCAGGTGCGGGGTTCAACTGCCTGAAATGAGGGCGTAACACCCACCACAGCCCCATTGCTGTAAGTGATATGCTGAATATAGTTGTGTCCGCCGAACTGGAGTGTCCAGGTGCTTGTTAAATCAGGCGTACCTATTAAAGCAATATTATAATATTTCGATGAGTAATTGCCCTCCGAATTGGCCGCCAATACATCTTCTGCCATTAATATCTGCGTAAACTCTCCGTATCCCTCATCTGGTGTAGTACCTGTGGCAGCCGCTATAACTTTTTTGGCCGCTATTATCTGCGTCTCAGTCAGGGTATTGAATGATAACCCGTTTCGGGTAACATTCCCGGCCTGTACTGTCCAGTTCATAGCATTGGCTTTGGTATAAGGCAGTTGCAGTGCCGTACGCTGTGCGGCTGATAGCGTAGTACGGAATGTATCAATAGCCGCCAATACCCTGTCAACCGAAGCCGTAGAAGGCTTAGGCGTAGTAGTATCGACCGAGACAGACACTTCGAGATTACAGGTTTGTCCGCCAAAAGAGATAGGAAAAGTAGCCTTTCCGGTAGCGTTAGGCCTGCCTGTAATAGTATAGGCAATAGTTCCTTCGCCATGCGAGAGAATACCTGCTACCAGATGGGCTTTTAACCCTGCCACACCATTGGAAGCAATGCTATCAGTTGATGAATAAGCCATGCCATTGCCCCCTGTGTAGCCTATGGTGGCTCTTCCTGAGAAAGCAACGCCATTCATGGGTGTAGCCGAAATAGTGGCAGTAGAACAGTTCAGCCCCGAAACAAGGGGAAGAGTAACGATTTCGTCAGGCTCACAGGACTGAAAAATCAACATAGGTATTAACAGGAAACCTAACCAGTAGAGTCTGTTTGTTTTCATGGTACTTAAAAAAAGTTGTATGGATCGTTCGCTTACTTGCAAATACTAATTAATCCCCAAAGGGATTGCATCAACAAATATTAGGGCGTGAGTAAGCAAAAAACGTGAAGCGTAAAGGTTATCTCGGATGAGTTTTGATTAGTAAACGAGAAAAATGGCTGTTTAGTTTAAAAAAACAGATTAAAATTTAAACAAATAGTTGTGTTTTGCTTAAGGTTTAAGGGAAAAACTTGGACGAATAGTCAATTTTGGCTAAAGCCGAAGTAGATGAGGCAATTTATTGTACCTCCCGCGCGGCGTCCGCAGCTAAAGCAGGAGGCAATTAAATAAATATTGGGTCATGCGGTGTCTATACATTTTAAATACTACAATAGAAATGATATAAGCATGAAAAAAATTATTTGTAGTAGCTTTCGCACCGCTTGGGGCTATTGAATTTCTTGTCCATTTGCTATTTAATTGCCTCCCGCTTTAGCCGGAAGTTATCTGATTGCAATGGCATCTGTATTGGCTTTAGCCAAAACTTTCCCCATCAGTTGAGCAAAGCAATTGGATTTTTGAAGAGAGTAATTAGTCAATATGTTTCGACCAAATAAAAAAAAAGCAGGACAAAATCCCGCTTTTTTAAGTATGTTTTGCTGTGACTAAAAAAGTTCACAAATTTTGCGATAATTAATTTTAAAAAGCAAGTTGAAATGCAAAAACTTTGCTTAAAATTGGAAAGAGTTTATTCATCATTAAACTTTTGCCGCTTAATCAAAAAAATTACCTCAATCAGTTTTTTGAACTTACGTATAATGGAAGCGTAGCAGGAAATTTAGTGGTGAAAAACCGGAGGGATTACATGATTAGGATAGAAGTAATTAGCTGAAAAAAAGGATGACCCATACAAAAGAGGATAGAGATAGTGTAACCCTGAAACGCATAAAAACCATCAGGCTTTTGCTGTTGTGGTTGGTAGCTCTTGCCTTTATGGGTTACTTTTCATGGCAGTATTACGGTACTGCGGTCAACGAATCGGTGAATCTGCAAGGGGCGATAAAAATGAAAAACGTTACACCTGCTACTTTCCCGAAAATTGAAGCCAATAAGGCTGAGAAAGTTGTAATGAATGGCAATAGTTACTCCACCTACACGGTTGATTTAAGAGCCTCAAAACTGACTTTCTATCATAAAACCCCAGATGGTAAACCCATAGGTACATTCAAATATCTGTACGAATACCTTGACCGACAACAAAAGTCATTGGTTTTTGCTACCAATGGGGGTATCTATACCGAAACCTTAGTGCCTTTAGGTTTATATATCGAAAATGGCAAGCAGTTGGTACCGCTGAACCGAAGGCAAGGTACAGATAATTTTTATCTAACACCCAACGGGGTTTTCTATATTAAACAAGGCGAGGCTTTTATGACGACTACCGAGGGCTTTGACGAAAATACCCATACAATAACCCATGCCACGCAATCAGGTCCGATGCTATTGATTGACGGCAAAATTCATCCACGATTTGTGGCAGGGTCAGCCAACAAGAATATCCGCAGCGGAGTAGGAATTATTGATAAAAATAAGGTCGTTTTTGCCATTTCAGACCAGCCCGTCAATTTTTATGAGTTTGCCGTTTTGTTCAGAGAAAAATTCAATTGTCGCAATGCCCTTTATCTCGATGGCGCCATCTCAAAAATGTATCTCCCCGAACTCAACAGAAATGACCTGGATAATACCATTGGTTTCGGGTCTTTTATTGGGGTAGAGTTGAAGTAAATCAGTTGAAACGTAGCGTTGTTTTTACCATTTTTCCTGCTCTTTTATCTCACTACGCTCTAAGCCTATTCTCTTTCAAAGACATATTCGCCTATTACTGCATAGGTTAGCACCAGCTTCTTACTGGTCAGCTGATTTATTTCTACTAAAACACCGTTCAACGACGACATACACATGGCTTTGATTCTGATGTTTTTGTCTTCTATGGCATAGCTGCCTTGTCCGCAACCGAG
This sequence comes from Emticicia agri, assembly GCF_004168285.1. Taxonomy (GTDB): domain Bacteria; phylum Bacteroidota; class Bacteroidia; order Cytophagales; family Spirosomataceae; genus Emticicia; species Emticicia agri. The sequence continues at coordinate 17,049 of NZ_SEWF01000058.1, forward strand.
AAAAGCATAATCGGCAGGAATGGTGTTCTTATAGGTTTCCTTAAATATACCTTTGTCTGAAAATTCTACATATACCGATTTGTTGGTGGGTATAGTTACCGACTGGCAGCCCGACATCAAACCACCCGAAGGTTGGCAATAAGAAATCAGTCGCCATTTGCCCACTAAATCGTTTTCAGGGTCAACACTGTTTTTTTCTTTACAGCCTGTAAGCGATAGAATGAAACAGAAAAGGAGAAGTTTTTTCATAGAATCAGAATAGTTTAATTAACTACATAGGGATTTATACCAATGATGATACTTTTGATAAAAAGGTTGGAAAGGTGCTTTAATTTATATCAGCGTAAAAGAAAAGTGTATGATTAGGTACACGGCTGTAAATACTTTTGCTTATTTTTGTCAGATTCGGAATGAAAATATATACTACCCTGCAAAAAGGTGAACATCACCTGAATTATTGTGAAGACTATTTTTTTGTTGGTAACATTGGCGACAGCAAAACGCTATGTGCTGTAATGGATGGTTGCACGATGGCAACTGAGAGCTATTTTGCTGCAACCCTGACAGGCAAATTGCCGAGGAAAATCGTTAAAGAAAAATCTTATAAAGACTTTTATGGGTTAGAGGTGTACGCATCGGCTGAAAATTGCCTGAAAAGTATATTGGCTGATTTATTTAAAGAATTAAATACAGCCAGAAATCAGTTGATGCTTGAAACTACTGAGTTGTTGACTACTTTAATGATTATGCTGATTGACAAAAACGCCAGACAGGGAGTAATTCTGGTTGTGGGCGATGGACTGGTGAGCATTAATGGGCATATTACCATTTTCGACCAGGATAATATACCCGACTATTTAGGGTATCATTTACACGAAGATTTTGAAAATTGGTACAACACCCAGCAGCAAAAAATACTATTTCATGAAATACATGATATAATTGTAGCAACTAACGGTATTTTTACGTTTATGCCTATAGATAAAAACAATCGTTCAGAAAACATTGACCCTGTTGATTTTATGCTTTCTGATAAAACCAATAAACAAAACCGTGAGATGTTGAGTTGGCAATTAAAGCATTTACAACTCAACTATGGTTTAATGCCTGCTGACGATTTGGCTATGGTAAGAGTTTTAGCTTGATTAGAAAACAACCCACATTTTTTATGAACAACCCAAATACATACGATTTTCCGGAAGAATTTGCAGAAAATGACGAATTGATGCAGATTTTAGAAAACGGAACAATCAAAGAAAAAGAACACGCACTGCTGAACATTGCTTTAGGTGGACATAACAGCGAAGACGTATTAGACTTGTTTCTGTACTACACCGCCGATCCCGAATTAGAAGCCATTGCCTTTATGTGTATTGATAAGTTTTTAGAAAACTATCGGCACTATCCGCTCACAAAAATACTCTGGCTGTTGATTGATGGTCTTACAAACGCACAGGAATCCATCCGCTATCATTGTCAGGGTGGTTTAGACAATCTGGTTAGTCCGACAAAATTAAAAGAAGAAACCCTGAGCTTTGAGTCGTTTCAGATAGATTTTAAATACGATAACCTCGCACCTTACCTTGCTTCTGATTCAGCAGAAGAAATTATTATTGCGTTGCTGTATCTGTTTTACCACCCGCACAAAGATGAAGAACTGTTCAAGATAGTAGATGAGCAACTGGCCAAAAATATCACTGCCGTTAACTGCATTGCAGGGGCCATTATTGATGCTAAATTATCAGACATTCTTGAAATGATTAATGCAGTGGGCGAATTAAGTCTTGTCTCATATAACCACGCAAAAGCATCGGGTTTGAAATCAAAAGCATCGTGGGTATATGACCGTTTTGATTCTATGCGTGAACTGGCCCGTGAACACATGAAAGTAATGCTTGCCGAGAGGCAGGAGGTTAAATAGGTTTTTTATACTGAAACAGGTTTGCTTTACACAAACCTGTTTCAGTTACAGCCAACTACCGCCACCTCCGGTTTATATAGGCAGCTTCCCAGAAATCATATTCCAGCCGGGCTGACATAATGAAGGCTTCTGTCATTTTCTCCTGTATGGCAACCGTAGTCTGTGCAGCATTATTATCACAGATACTAATGGCCGATTTCACGGCAATGCCAAATTCTTCTCCGGCGTAGGTGTTAATCCATTTCTGATAGGGATTATCTCCGGCTTTCTGATGCTGATAAATATAATCACCTACCGCTTTGTATATCCAGAAGCAGGGCAATACGGCTGCCATCGCTACTTCTACGGCTTCCATAGTTGCATTACTTCGCAGAAAATGGGTATAATGGTGGCAGGCAGGTTGGATACTGTCTTTGGCAACAATCCCAAAATCTTTGAAATAAGATTCATGCAAAGCATTTTCTACAATAATGGTAGTTTCGGCAAAGCGGAAGAAAGACAGCATATCAGGTATATTGTTCGCCCTTGCGCCTACTATAGCCAAAGCCCTGCCGAAGTGCTCCAGATAGATAGAATCCTGCATGAGGTAATACTGGAACTTTTCAAGAGCCAACGAGCCATTAGTAAGTTCCTGAATAAAAGGCATTTGCAGAATGGATTCATAAATAGGCTCAATACTTAGCCAGGCTTGTTCAGACCATTTCATTTTTTATCAGTTTTTGTGGGTTGAAGAAGTGATTTAGAGGACCGTTACCCTTTCCGATAGCTACATCGGCTCCATGTCTGATGGCCTGATGTACATAGGTTTGTGCCGATGTAACGGCATCTGACAGACTTTTACCTTGTGCTATATAAGCCCCAATAGCCGACGATAAAGTACAACCCGAACCATGCGTATTATTGGTTGGGAATTTCTCAAATTCAAACGAATGTACCTCCCCCTCGGTATCGAAATACAAAGAGGTAATTTTGGGCAGATTCAGATGCCCGCCTTTGAGCAGCACCGATTGGCAACCCAAAGCCAGAATTTTCTGGCCTGCCACATACATATCATCTAACGTAGTTACAGACATTTGTGCGAGTATGGCTGCTTCGTCCATATTAGGGGTAATGACTGAGGCTATAGGGAACAATTGCTCAATGATAGTCTGTATGGTGGTATCTTCAATGAGTTTATGCCCGCTTGTGGCTACCATTACGGGGTCAAATACGAGCGGTACTGCCGGATATTTTTTGAGGGTGGCTACAATGGTTGCCACCAGTTCGGAGGTATGAACCATACCGATTTTAATGGTATCGGGGAAAATATCATCTACAATTGCCTCTATCTGCTCGGCTACTGCCTGATTAGGGATAGGATAAATACTACGGACGCCCTGTGTATTCTGCACAGGCAATGCAGTAAGAACCGAGGTAGCAAAACAGCCTAATGCCGAAAAAGTTTTAATATCGGCCTGAATACCTGCTCCGCCACTTCCATCGAATCCGGCAATGGTCAGCACCGATGGATAAGTGTATTTTTTATTCATTTGGCAATAAGATTTCTAAGAAACTGTTTGAGTTAAATTTTGAAAATAAAAAAGAACGACTTTTTGCTTCAAGACGAGCTTTAAAAACCGGAGTTTAGCAGCGCTAAATGAGGATTTTTAAAGCGCTGTATTGAACAAAAATCGACTTTTTTAATTCAATAAGATTAACTCAAACAGTTTCTAAGTTCATAGGCTGCTTTTTCGGGGTTTTCGGCCGAACAGATGGCCGACACTACGGCTATGCAATTAGCCCCTGCCTGCATTACTGCTGCCGCATTGGTTTTATTCATGTTGCCAATGGCAATCAGAGGTTTGTTGGTCTTGCTTCTGATAAGTTCAATACCTTTGAGTCCCCACTCGGTTACAGTATCTGTTTTGGTAGCAGTAGAAAAAACCGGACTGATGCCCAGATGATCGGCCACTAAGGTTTCTTCATTATCCAACTGAGAGAGGTATTCAATAGAATAGCCAATCTGTAATAGTGTACCCCACTGGGCTCTGATTTCGGTAGGAGGCGTATCACTATTGCCTACATGTACCCCAAAAGCCCCAATATGCTGTGCAACTGCCACATTATCGTTAATGATTAGGGGAATATTATAATGGTCAGTAATGGCTTTCAGTTGCGTGGCTTTGGCTAAATAAGCAGGCGTATCAATATTTTTTTCTCGTAGCTGAATAATATCTACCCCTCCGGCAATGGCCTGTCGGGCTACTGTCAGAAAATCCCGTCCCCGGCAGGCTTCTTCTGAAATAACCAGATAAAGCTGATATGGAAACAAACGATGTAGAGGCATTTTAGGATATTTTCAAAGTTTCAGAAAACTCCTGCTCGGTTATGTTATGCAATTTGTCGAGCAATTGTACCTGCAAACTACCCGGCCCGGCACATTGTCTTGCTGCCAGTTCTCCGGCAATGCTGAACAAGGCCATTGCTGCGGTTATTGCTTCGGCTTTGTTTTCAATCACGGCTATAAATGCGCCGATAACAGCTGTTGATGAGCAACCGAGTCCGGTAACTTTGGTCATCAGGGCATCACCATTATTGAGGTAAACAAGGGTGTCTTTGCCAACAATAATATCTGTCTTGCCCGAAATACATACCAGAGTATCGTATTCTTTGGCAATCATTTTAGCGGCTACAATGGCCTCGTTGCTTTCGGCAGTGCTGTCAACGCCTTTGGTGGGAGTGGTGTTGTCTTTCGCTAATGCCATTATTTCAGAAGCATTCCCTCTGATTACGGTGGGTTTATACCCCAATAAAGCACTGATGGTATGGTTACGGTAGGGCGTTGCCCCTGCGCCAACGGGGTCAAGTATCCAGGGTTTGTGAAGATGATGTGCTTTTTCGGCGGCCATCAACATCGATTTTACCCAGTATTCGTCTAAAGTACCAATATTAACGACTAATGATGAGCAGATGCTTGTCATGTCCTGCACCTCGGCATGGGCATGAGCCATAATAGGCGATGCCCCCACAGCCAGCAAAGCATTGGCTGTATTGTTCATTACGACAAAATTGGTAATGTTGTGCACCAGTGGCGACTGAGCCCGCACGGTTTTAATGTGTTTCCAGAGATTGTTTTCCATTGCTTTTGAGTTTAAGAAACTGTTTGAGTTAAATTTTACGAATCAAAATGGCTATTATTGGCAAAGACAAGAAACTAAAACCGCAGTTTGGCAGAGCCAAATGAGGATTTTAGTGACGCAGTATTTGCCAATAATAGCCATTTTGAGCGGAATAAGATTAACTCAAACAGTTTCTAAATACAATGGCTAAAGAAGATTTGTCAGGAATAAAGAAGAGACAAGATAGAATGTCTGAAGCTCTCTGTTATTCGCTTTTCCCTACGTCGGTATCAACCGTATCAGGTTCAAAGGGACTCTCTCAATTCTTTACAGAATACCCCTAAAGCCGAGGCAAAGGTAGTGGGAAAAGAATGTATTGTCAAGTTTCGATTGCAGATTGTTGAATAGGGGTGTTTGATATCCTAAAATAGGTTGACATAAACCGATTCAAGGCTGAACAGATTTTAATACAGCAGAAATCCCCTATAACTAAAAATTGCAGTCATATATATGCCATAATTCATAAAAAAGTGTAACTTTAACCTTTACAGTTTTTTAGAACACTGCAAACTTTAATGCCCAGAAGAATGCAAAAACGAATACTGTCCGCCGTCCCGTTGAGTTCCCCATCTTTTTTTATTGCAATCCTGTTTTTGCTGGTAGGCTCAATCGGGAGGGTGCAGGCTCAAATCCCTGCTAATGATGAGTGTGCCAACGCAATTACCCTTACTTCCCATAATCCTTTGTCGGGTATTGCAGGCACAACAGTGGGCGCCAGCCAGAGTATGTCAGCCATTACCTGTGCTACCTTTACAGGTACGGCTGACGACGATGTCTGGTTTAAATTTGTAGCGGTTGTTACTAAACATAACATAACAGTTATCGGTGACCCACAGTCAGGACTTGATGCGGTAGTGGATGTTCGTTCGGGTGCCTGCAACGGAGCCAATATCGCCTGTGCGAATACTTTCTCTATTGCCGGAGCGCATACCTTAACTGTATCGGGCTTAACTATCGGCAATACCTATTATATACGCATCTATAGTTTTGGCAATATGCCCTCCAATCGTGGATTATTCGGGATTGGTGTTACGCATACCAACGATGATTGTGCTGGTGCTATTTCCCTTACTTCTACTACTCCTGATTCTTACTCACCTATTGAAGGCACCACAGTAGGGGCTACCCAGAGTCTGCCGGCCATTACGTGCGGTACAGCTACAGGCACGGCCGATGATGATGT
>NZ_SEWF01000059.1 GCF_004168285.1 Emticicia agri
TTACAGAAAATTCATGTCAATCTTCGCAAGAAAGTCAGAGAGATTACCTTAGATATGGCTGCTAATATGGAATTAATTGCCAAAAGAACTTTCCCAAATGCTACCAGAGTTACAGACCGTTTTCATGTACAAAAACTAGCCACAGAGGCTTTACAGGAAATCAGAATCAAACACAGATGGGAAGCACTGGATGCTGAAAATGATGCTATTGAATTGGCTAAGAAAACCGATACAGAATATGTCCCCATAGTACTCTCCAATGGAGATACTATCAAACAGCTACTAGCCAGAAGCAGATATGTCCTTTACAAAAAAGAGAAAGACTGGACTGAAAACCAAAAGCAAAGAGCTACTTTATTATTCGACCTGTACCCTGACATTAAGCAAGCCTATGACTTAACCATGAGTCTTTCTCATATCTTTGAGAATACCAATGATAAGCTATATGGCCTAACAAGACTGGCTAAATGGCACGAGAAAGTAAGACAGGCTGGTTTTAAATCGTTCAATACAGTAGCCAGGTCAATTCAGAACCATTATAAAACGATTGTAAACTTATTTGAGAATAGAAGTACTAATGCTTCTGCTGAATCTTTTAATGCTAAAATCAAAGCATTCAGAAGCCAATTCAGAGGGGTGAAGAATATCCCTTTCTTTTTATACAGACTTACGCAAATCTATGCTTAGACTATACCTACCCCACAGGTTTTAGACTTGATCCACGAAAATTTCCATTTTCAAAAATGTTGTACCCAACAAAAAAGGCAGTTAAAACCTAGGTTCTAACTGCCTGATTCTCTGGTGGTAATGGACGGAATCGAACCGCCGACACAAGGATTTTCAGTCCTTATGATTCTGTATTGATATGATGAAATATGTACTAAAATCACTATTTTTGCCTACATTTATCGTCAAATCACTACACCAGGTACCATGTTAAACCTCAATTTGTTGTAGTATTGTTGTAGTAAAATGGTAACAGTCGCAATTGTTTTACGAGCAGAGAAAAAGAAAGATGGGAAGTACCCTCTTGCTATTCGCATCACCAAAGATAGAAAATCTTCTTTTATCTATTTAGATTATAGGCTAAAAAAAGAAGATTGGGATGCAGACAAACAACGTGTAAAAAAAACACATCCTAATTCTGTACGTCTGAATAACTTTCTACTTAAAAAGTTAGCAGAAGCAAATGAGCATGCCTTAGAAATTGAAGCAAATAGAAATACAGTTTCCCCTCAATCTGTCAGGCAAAAAATCAAACCAACTGCAAGTGCCACTTTCTTTGGGCAATCTGATCTTTATCTTCAAAGATTGAAAGAAGCCGGGAAGTATAATGAATATACGGCTAACAAGCCACGCATTAAGCACTTTAAAGAATTTATCAAAAATGATATTGCTTTCCCCGATATTAGCATACCACTTTTAGAGCGATTTAAAAGCTACGTCATTACCCAGCTCAAACTGTCAGAGCGTAGTGCGGTTAATCACTTATCGGTCATCCGTTCTGTCTTTAGTTTTGCAGTAAAAGAAGGTGTTGTTGATAAAAAACATTCCCCTTTTGGAAAAGGCAAAGTAAAAATCAAGTTTCCTGAATCCTCCAAGATCGGCTTAAATGAAGAAGAAATCGAAAGATTAGAAACAATTGAATTAAACGACCGGGAGAATCATGTAAGAAACCTCTGGTTATTCTCTTATTATTTTGCAGGAATGCGGATCAGTGATGTTTTACGTCTCCGCTGGTCGGACTTTCAGAATGACCGATTATATTACGGTATGGGCAAAAATCAGAAAGCTGATTCACTCAAAGTTCCTGATAAAGCCTTGGCTATCCTTAAACAATATGAAGTCTTCAAAGAAAACAAAGGTGATTTAGTATTTCCTGAATTAAAAGGCGTTGATCTAAGCGATCAGTTCATAACAAAACGTACCATTGCTTTCAAGACAAGTGCCATTGATAAATGTCTGAATTTGAATGTTGCTCCAAAAGCTGAAATAACCAAAAAACTTACGATGCACATTTCTCGTCATTCATTTGCTCAAATGGCTGGTGATACTATCTCAATTCAACTTCTGCAAAAATTGTATCGGCATGAAAGTATTCTAACGACGATGGGTTATCAATCTAACTTTACACATGAGCAGACAGATGATGCTTTGGACAAGGTATTGAGCAAGAAGCCAAAAGAAAAGTCAAATGAGCCTAAATAATAGCCCGGTCTGCCCTTACAAAGAACCATTTGAGGAGCTTTGCTACTATTTTTGGCTCTATAATTTATCGCTTTTTTCTCGCCAATATTTAGCTTCCAATTCAGCTTTTTCTTTTTCAAGTTTGAGCTTTTCTATCTCCAATTTCAACTTTTCTACTTCAAGCTCTTCTTTTGCAAGATTATAATTATTTGTCGGTGAGCCACCAGTATTTACAAAATTCCCATTACAGTGGTCAAAAAAATTATTGACCTTATCGCTAAAGCCTAAAATATCATCTGTGGAAACCCCTAATTTATCTGCAATTTGTTGAAGTCTTTCTTCCGAAACATTGGTCTTTCCTCTCTCAATATTGCCATAGGCCAAGATACTCATATCCAACATTTCAGCCATATTTTCCTGTGATAGATTTTTTAATAATCTAATCCCTCTGATTTTTGCTCCTGTGTGCATATTCATAATAAAATATATAGTTTGACTATACTAAATCTATACTGACAAACAAAAGTAGTAAAAATTAAACCGTTTATCTTGTTTACCAAATATAACTTTTGACGACTAAAACTGAGAAAAGTTATTCATATAAATATACATTAAATGCTAAATCTATATCCGTTTCAATCGACTAAAAAGTATCCAAAAAATAAATAATTCTTTTTTACTTGCTCAGATTTTCTTAATTTTAAAAACTTTTCACAGTGTCTAAAAAAACCACCACTCTACTTATGAAAAAATTGCTGGACGGCATGCCACTATTTTTATTTCTTTTGAGCGCATTTCAGGCTTTTTCACAGGATAAATCACCTACGACTGAAAATCCTCCATTTACTTACAATTTCAATCCAAACCCTATTTATCAGTCCATCACGAACCTTGTTACACTCAATCCTGATGCACCTTCTTGTGCAGAATATGGTGATGTTCCAGTAAGTCTTTATGCAGGTATGGGCAACACCGGCGATAAATAGAAAATTATTCACAAATAAAATTAGACAAGTCGCACAACAACTTGTCCTACATCCTTTTTATCGTCTAAATTTCTGACTAAATGGCAAGAGAAGGCTATTTGGAATTTTGACCATAATCTAAACATACCACTGACTTATTTTTTAATTGATTTTGCTTTAAAAAAGTTGAACCATACGATTAATTCACAAATGAAAAAATTATTACTATTCCCATTTTTTTTATTATCTACACTCTGTTTTTGTCAAACCCCTTGTTCTGAACCTACAATTACTCCATTAAGTAATACATTTAGGGCAGGCACTACTGTATCTTTCCAGGCAAATGGTTGCAGTGGGTTCGTTTTGTGGTATTCCGAAAAGCCTACTGGTGATGTTAAACCAATAGAGATGGGAAGCATTATCAATTATACCATCCCAAAACTTAGCAACGGAGCATCTTTTAGCCTTTATGCTACTTGTCAAACGGATACATGTATAAGTTCTCCTGCTCTATTTACTGGGATAGTCCAGCCTCAATTACCAATTACCCAATCGCTAAGCCCACAGGAAAACATCAAAGTTCTGCCTCCTTCTCCTACAGCAGCCAATTTTGCCAGATATGGAGAAATTCCGGTAAACTATCATACTGGTTTGACTAACCAAAGTATCCCAATTTACACGGTTAAATCCAAAGATGTGAGTCTGGATTTAAGTCTCTCCTATCATGGGTCAGGCAACAAAGTCGGAGATGTGGCCTCATGGGTAGGGCTTGGTTGGTCACTCAATGCAGGTGGAGTAATTACCCGAACTGTCCAAGGCTCGCCTGATGAAGGTTTTGGTGCGCCTTATAGCATTGGATACTATGCCCGTAATTACTTTTCTCCAACCCTTTATCCATTAGTGCACAATGGTCAATTCAGTACTACAAAAAAATACGGCATTCCACGTCCACCTGATTATCAATCATCTCCAACGAATTGCAATCCCAATGGCGGAACTCCTAATCCGTTTGATCAAAACTGGGATGATGCCCTGAATGGCAAAATTGATACTGAACCGGATTTATTTTATTTCAATATTGGAGGCTATTCAGGAAAGTTTATGTTTGATACCCTGAGAGTTGCTCACTTTTTTCCGGAGCAAGATGTAAAAGTATCTGTCGTTTATACGCCAGATGGGGGCAATAGCGCAGAAAAAGGAACATTCAATCAATTTATATTGACCATTCCAAACGGAACAAAATATTATTTCGGAGGTACTCACGGAGTTAATAACTTTAATCAGGGTATAGATGCCGTGGAAAAAACAAGCTCTGGGGCTACTTATCCTGTTACTACTTCCTGGTATCTCACAAAAATTGAATCTGCTGATAGCCAATCAAGCATTATGCTGGCCTACCAATCAGAAAAGTCTGCCTATTTTGATTTAACTCAGGAAAAATTCACCTCCCAAAGCGGAACGACATTCCCAACTTCCTATACCCTTAATAAATTTGATGGTGTTCGACTGAGTAATATCTACACCTCTGAAAATAATATACAGATAGTATTTCAGGCAACCACCCTTCGGCAAGATGTAGGTGAATATGTGAGTGGAGAATATAACCCATCGCTTTCAGAAGCAAAGGCATTGGATAGAATTCTGATAACAAATGGTACAAATGGTAATCCTCTGAATGGATTCAGACAATTCATATTCTCCTATAACTATTTTTATGCCTCACAAGGCAATCTTGATAACCACTGGAAGCCTTCTTATCATAGCTCTTTCTTCCAAGCAGATACAAAACGTCTGAAACTGCTATCGCTACAAGAAAAATCCTGGGATGGAACCACCCAGATGCCTCCTTATGAGTTTGAATACAATACTTCAATACCTTTCCCACGCAGGCTTTGTTACAGCCGGGACCATTGGGGATATTATAATGGCAATGAATTTGGTGGTACACGTAATAACTCTTTACTCCATGTATTCAATAATGATGGAATCAATGGTGTTCCAAGCAATTATGTACCTGGCATGTGGATAAGTAATCGAACAACCAACAGCAACTATGTTGGATTTGGGGCTCTAACCAAAATAACCTACCCTACCAAAGGCTATACTACCTTTGACTATGGCGTACATCAATCAGGTTCAAATTTTATTGGTGGTTTACGGATTGCAGCCATTAACAATTTTGATAATAATGGAGCATTCATTGCTAAAAAGCAGTTCGATTATTTATCATCAGGAATTTTATTCAGCAGACCCACCTATTTTTATACTGCTGCCATTCTTGGTACGCCACCAGTAGGAGCCAATTGCCCACCAGCCCCGACACCCTGTTTTCCTAATCCCACTTGTCCGCTTAATTTTTTATCATCAACTTCATTACTGCCTCTGCAATCGACCCAGGGAAATCATTTTGGCTATAGAGAAGTGAAAGTTCTGGAATCAAATGGTACTGCAAATACCAACGGATATGCTCTATATACCTACAACATGAATGTGCATGATAATAATATGTATCCTAACTCTTATGATGATTTTGGCGTTCTTCGTATCACTAATTATCCTCCGAACCCGCTAAGAGAGAACTACCTTCAGGGAACATTGGCTTTAGAAGAAATAGTGAATCAGAATAATAAAGTTCTGAAAAAAGTTAGCTATAACTATTTAATAAGTTCTAAGAAAATAATTATTCCTGCCATGAGGGCGGAAATATATATTAATCCTTCCTCTAACGTCTATCCATTTTATAATTTTTATGGTTTTACCACAGGACGTAGCGAATTACGCAGCAAAACGACTACGATTTGCGATGAAAACGGAAATAATTGTGCGGTAAGTACTGAACATTATGAATACGGCAGCCCTAATCATTTTCAAATGACCAGAAGTAGTCAGCCAAGTAGCTGGGGTGATTCTTTGATAACAAAAATCAAATATACGGCTGATTATACAGTCAGTCTTGGTAGTGCAGATGCAGCCAGTGAAGGTATCAGAAATGCTAAAAATGCTAATATTATCACTCCTGTTGAGCAAGTAAATATTCGTAAGTATATTGATAATTCTCAAAAAGTAATAGGTGGAAGTTTAACTTACTATCATGGAACCTATTATAAACCTTTTGCTAAATACGGACTTGAACTTGAATCCCCTCTAGAACTTAATTCATTTGTCCACTCCAGTGTAATTAATGCTAATCCGGCAACTTTCCAGAAAGACCCTCATTATCCGCCACAGGCTGATGTTTTTTATACATTTGACTCTAAAGGAAATCTCTCTGAAGTGTATGAACCGCAAGGAAGTACTAACGTTCGTACCTATCTATGGGGATATGGCTCAGGCTATCCGATTGCCGAAATCAGAAACGCAAACTTCAGTACAGTTCAGTCTGCATTGACTCCATCAGTCGTTGATAATCTTCGTAATTCTAATACGCTAACGCCTGCCCAGATACAAAGTCAGTTGAACCCTGTTTTCGGGATTTCCAATACACTTGCTCAGATTTACACTTATGAAATACCCAACGGAGTCAAAACGATTACTTCATCGAATGGTTTACTAACCAGCTATAATTATGATGCGCTTGGACGACTATCTTATAGCACTAATCATGAAAATGAAATTATAGACAAAGTGGGGTATCAGTATGCCAATGGTTGTTCTACACCTGCTCCTACGATTTCCTCAACATTCACAGCAAACCCATGTTCAGTTACTTTGACTGCCACGGCATGTAGTGGTACGGTTAACTGGAATAACGGTCAAACAGGATCGAGTATAACTGTAAGTACAAATACCGTTACAAGTTATTGGGCAACCTGTACAGTTTCAGGATGCACCAGTGCTAATTCCAATACTTTAAGTATTCCTTCATTGCCTAATTCATGGCTTAGTTCAGATGTCGGTGCGCCTCCCGTAGCTGGTTGTACGAAGTGGGACGGCTCAACCCTTACGCTTCGAGGTACAGGTGCGATGGGTGGTGCCAATGACAATTTCCATTGGGTTTACAAACCTATGAGCGGAGATGTAACACTCATAGCTAAAATAGATGATATAGCCAATGTTGATGGGATGAGGTCGGGGCTCATTTTTAGAAGTAGTGCCAATACTAATGCAGATTTTGTAGAGTTTATCATTGATGGAAATGGAAAAGTTGGGAAGCAGAAAAGAAGATCCGGACAGAATAATAATGAGGTTCAGTTTGTAGGTTTTGCACCAGATGGCAGTAATGTGACCCCCTTAAATAATACCTGGTTAAAATTAGAGAAAATTGGCAACACCATTAGAGCCTATGTGAAGAATACGACCAATATTCTAAATTGGCAGGAGGTTGTCTGGGATGATGCTACTGATAACGACCTGGGCAGTAATTTCCTGATTGGTTTTACAAGCAGATACAATAATACCTCCGTAACCAATACAACTACCTTCAGTAATATTACTGTCAATGGTGTGGCTTTCTAAAGCCTCTGATTATTTAATAAAAGCGTTTGGAAATTTTCAAGCAAACCCAATTTTACAATGAAATATTTCACTTATTTATATACATACAAAAGAACCCTACAGGTAGCTTTATCTTGCTGTTTATATCTGGGTTTAACTATATTTGCGAACGGTCAGACATTAAGTCCGGACAAAAATGCTGTTACCTACAGTAAATTACGTATTCCTACTACAAACATAGCTGATGCCAGTGATGCCACTAAAGCACTTATATCAATCAGCTATTTTGATGGCTTGGGACGCCCTTTACAAACAGTTGGCTACAAACAAAGCCCTACCTTGAAGGACATCATCACGGAATCTACCCAATATGATGCTTATAGCCGGGTTGTTCAGAAGTACCTGCCAACTCCTTTTACAGATGGCACAGGTAGCTACCAAACCAATGTTGCTGCTTTGGGTCTGAGCTTTTATGCCGATGCCAAACCTTTCTCTTCTGTTTTGCTTTATGAGAGTTCGCCATTAAACCGTGAAAAAGAAAGCATGGGGCCGGGAATAGCCTGGCAAACCAATAACAAGAAAAGTCAGATTTTCTACGAAAGTGCCGGGGCAGATGTGCGCTTGTATCGGATGGATGCCTCGGGCAACATTGTTAAACAAGGGGCTTATCCTGAGAATACCATTTTCAAAAAACGTTTGATAGATGAACAAGGCAATACCACTATTGTCTATACTGATAAGGCCGATAGAGTGATTCAAAAGCAGCAACAGGATAATAGCGGAACGCCGCCCGCAAGCTTTATTACTACTTACTATATATATGATGATTTTGACAGGTTGGCAGCGGTGATTCAGCCGGAAGGATATGAACTTAACAGTAGTATAGCCAGGAACTCTGACGAATGGAACAAATGGGTGTTTTTTTATGAGTATGACCAGAAAGGCAGGCTACGCCGGAAGAAAGTACCTGCGGCTGAGGAAGAATATATGATTTATGACAGATGGGATAGACTGGTCTGGTCGCAAACAGCTTTACAGCGTGAACAAAACAAATGGACATTCTATAAGTATGATGCCTTCAACAGAGAAATCATACGGGGGGAAAAAACCGATACAAGGTCATTTAATGCAATTGAAACAGAGGCTCATGACTGGAATTACGACAGATACGAAAGCCGTGTAACCGGAGGCCCTATTTACTACAGTTATTCTAATGCGTACCCTCAGGTGTTTAATACGGATGAGATAAGACACGTAACGTATTATGATACTTATAACGATTGGGTGCCTTCTGAAATGGCATTTGTTCCGGCCAATGCTTACCATACCAGATACGCAGATGCCCGTGGAATGGCTACAGGTAACCGAAGCCGTAACTCAGAAAATAATAATTGGATGGCATCAGTTTCTTATTATGATAGCAAAGCAAGAGCCATTCAGGTTTTCAGCCATAATCTGTATGGGCATGTAGAGCGAGTTGATTTTCAATATAATCAGGCCGGGGAGACACTAACCACACGAAGTGAATCAAGAGATGTCAACAACGCCAGTACAACACAACTGGAGCAATGGGAGTATGACCATGCAGGCAGAAAAACAGTTTATAAACTGGGCATAGGGTCTTCGACCGAGACCATAGCTAAATATGAATATGATGAAGTAGGCAGGCTAAAAACCAAGAAGATTTATCCTGATGGTAATTTTATAGCAGGCGGCGCAGCTGAGTATATCAACCGTCCTCCAAATCCTACCAGTAATGTAAACGACTTAGCACGTAAAGCTATTAATTTGGATGAAGGGACTACAATTGATGGAGCTTCTATCGGCAAATATTCTGCTACTATTGATCCCAATGCTGCCGATGGAACCAACATTATCAACTTACAAACCATCGATTATGCCTACCATATCCGTGGCGGATTAAGAGGTATCAATTTAGATGGTTCCGGAAATCCTGTACCTGATGCAACGCAAGGAGATTTGTTTAGCTATAAATTAGACTATGAGACAGCCGGATTTTATGATGGCAATATAGGTAAGCAAACCTGGCAAAGTGCGCAAAATAATACTCCTGTGGGACTTAGAGCTTATACTTTTACTTATGACCCTATATCTCGCCTTAAATCTGCCACCTATGCAGGGATTAATGGCGAAAACTATTCATTAGCTGATTTGACCTATGATAAAAACGGGAATATAAAAACATTACGGCGCAAAGGACTGAATGATGGGTCTTTTGGGGATATTGATAATTTAACTTATACTTACAGTGGTAACACATTATTAGGAGTGACTGATGCAATCAATGGAAATGAAGATGTAGGAGATTTTAGAGATAATGGAAGTAATAGTGATTATACTTACTGGAATGATGGCTCATTAAAATCAGATGCTAATAAAGATGTTTCTCAAATTACTTATGATAGCTTTCTGAAACGAATAAAACAAATTGATTTTGCTAACGGTGATTGGGTTAAATTCTTTTATGATGGAAATGGTACGCTATTAAGAAGAAGTAATTCGTTAGAAGAAGTATGGGACTATACATCAAAGGGTATCTATAAAAATAATTTATTGTATCAGTTTTCACAACAAGAAGGGAGAATAGTAAAAAATGGAAGTTCTTTTGATTTTGAGTTTGAATATAGAGATATTTGGAACAATTTACGAGTAAACTATAAAAATGAAAATGGGAAATTAATAACTACTCAAACCGCCGACTTCGATATGTTGGGTTTAGAGTTAAAAACAGGACAGAGTGGTAGTAATAATTTCCGTTTCCAGCAACAAGAACGCCTTTTTGATTTTGGTTTGAATTGGGATTTGTTCAAGTATCGTCCTTCAGATAGTCAAATAGGAAGATTTATACAAATTGACCCGCTGACGGAGAAAATGCCATCTTATTCGCCGTACAGTTTTGCCTTTAACAACCCAGTTAGATTCATAGACCCCGACGGTGCAGCACCTGTTGATATTACACTTTTAGGAGCAAACAATTCGAGCGTTACCATAAAAACAGACCTCATTGATGTAAAAGTAGATGCAAGTAGTTTGGGGGTAAATTTTGGCGGGAATTATACTTTAGAAGGCAATGACATTTTACAAGCAGGACTTGACATTGTTGGTGTTTTCGACCCTACTGGCATAGCAGATGGTATCAATGCAGTTTTATCAGCCAAAAGTGGAAATTATGGCGATGCAATTATTAGCGGATTAGGAGTACTTCCTTATGCTGGCGACTTGGCAAAGGCTGGTAAAATTGAAAAAGACATCAAAATCATTGATAATGCCATTGATGCCGTTAAGGGTGAAGCGAAATTATCAAAAACTGGAAAATTTACCGAACCCTCATTGCCTAAAAAAAATATAGTTTCTGAAAATGGAGTTTCGGTTGAACATTATTATAAATCAGGAGATCACGCCCCTGCACATATGCATGTAAGTGGGGGTGGTGCAAAAACCAAAATTGGGGCAAATGGAAAGCCTATAAAAGGTAGCCCAGAGCTTAGTGGAGTCCAAAAGCAAGTTGTAGAAAATAATAAGTCTGCTATTAGAAGTGCTGGCAACAAAATTAATAAATATCAACAATATCAAAATTATTTAAGTGGTCAATAATATGTTTGAATATGTATTTGTTTTTGTAGGCGAAGAGTCAAAATTGCCTTCGGCTATTTATTTAGATATAGATAATATCAAGGATTGGATAATATCAAATTCATTGAGTGGTTCCTTACATAAATTACCAATTAATATAAGTGTTTATGATTGGTCAATAATGCAAGGCTATTTTGAGCCTAAAAAGGATTATCAAAAAGAATCTCGTTTTATCCAGCGTTTCACTTCAGCATCAGTTGAACATTGGCATTATGAGAATGGAATAGAGCTATAACAAAAAGGCCCCGACTAGTCGGGGTCTTTTTGTTGATAAATATATCCAAAATTACAGGATAAAAACAACCAAAAATATTTTTACAGAGAAATAATCCTACGGCATATATTGATCCAGATGGAAGAATTGCTATCGCTACGATTACAGGCTTCTTTAAGGGTTTATTCGCAATGAGAGGAAATTTTGAAGAAGGTGCAAGAACAAGGGTCGGAAATGCGTTTAAAAGTTCAATGAGGCACATGAATAATTCAGCAAAAATTTGGGGTGGACTATTTGCTTCTGATAGAAATAAATCATTTTTTGGGAGAGCATTTGAAATCTATTCTCGTTTTACTTGGCAGTTGCCACTATGTTCATCTAAATCCCCCTCGATTGGTGTCAGGGAGTTGGAAAGCCATAAGTGGATGGCTGCCCAAATCTTTACCCATCTGGGCTGAACATACATTTGGGCCTCCCCGACAAATCGAGGAGTGAGTTGACGATCACAAACCGCCACTTAAAAGGTTTCCACACCCTAAAGCCCAGAAAGGCTTCCCGGGTATCTTACAATCCTGTACATAAAAGGCAAGTTGCCTGCCACATTTAACTAATTGATAGCTTTTTATAGTATCCTTATGATTGACCTCTGATCCTAAGGCCATTTTCCATGCTTTTGCGAAAAATCCCTTTCCTGTTATCTGTTGCTTTACTAAGCGGCTGTCTGCCGGATGAAGGCGATGTTTCCGCCCGGTACAATGCTATTAATCAACGGGCGCATATTGAAAACATGGCCGGAAGCCTGGCTACTTCTGCACAAAATTTATCTGCCTATCTGGTCGCTTCTCAAATGAAACGCAAAAAACCTTTATCTGATGATGGCAAAATCCTCTCTGACAAACCTACAGATTATACCGTTCAGAACAATCCTAAACCTGTTCCACCTACAGGTATTCATGTTAGTTCCTGTGGGAAATACGGAGCAATTACCTACTTCACCCAAACACCTGCGGGAGTTGCCAGCCTCAAACAACAAGGAAATATAATGGCTACTTCCTTAGCCCTTAAATTTGGCAATGATGCTGTCGGCATGAAAAACGCCAATAGTGTTCAGTTACCTAAGAAAGGGTTAGCATTAGGCTGTACCGTTGGAGAGGATATTGTGGAGGGTTCACCCATCTTTGTAGCAGGATTTCTTGCACCTGACGGCCTAGATGGTTTGCCCGATCCAAAGAAAACGACACAGCCGACTTTCAAAAGGGATATAACCCTACCTTGTCCCACCGGAACAGATGGAGTAATCAAACGGGAACAAATCTGTCAACTTAAATTTGCCGATAACGAAACCACCAGAGAAATAGGCACTATCACAATTGGCAACGCAACCAATGAAATACAAAGACTGAATAAATCCTGGGAATGTACGCCTGATTTATCAACTACCCTGCCCCCTGCGACCTCACAAGAGATTAGTATCTATTGTCGTGATCCCAGCCAGGACATTACCAAACCTGCCGATGATGTAATCGAACTGCAAGTCTCCAGTCTAAAGCAGGAACTGGAAGGCAGCGGGCCGGGGTATTATACCTTCTTCTGTCGGAAAAATAAGGATGGCTCCAATACCTGTGATGCAGAACCCTATAATCCTGAACCTAAAACCTATCTCAAGTGTGATCAGGATATGCCACCCCCACGATTTACTATCAACCCTTATTCCCCTATGCAGTTAAACGCTATCGGTGAACTGATCGGCAACCCGGCAGAAAACCGAGATTGCGGGAAGGGCTGGTATGGAAGACTGACAGCCCGTTATCTGACTAGACGTTGCCAGTTGATAAAAGTCGTCGATGGAGTTAGTCAGGTGGTATCTACCCCTCAAACCATTTACCGGGTGGGATATGCCGCCGCTCAATGTGAGAGGGATTTGAATACAACTGTGGCTTGTCCGGCCATTGCCGGGTCGAACCCCAATAATCGGCTTCCTATTGTCCGCCATGTCACTATGAATATTCCGGTGGCTCTGGAATGGAGCATGAGCAAGCCTTCGTCTAATGCCTGGGACACGAGCAGAATGTCTACTAATGACAGTCGGCCGGAAATCTGGCAGACAGCCGATGAGAGGGGCTATGTTGTGCCGGATATTTCAGCAGCGACTCTGGATGCCGCACCTAATGATCTGATTTGGTCGGAACTTTTGGTAGATGCCATGCGTAAACGCAATCCGGCTTCTGTTTCTGATCCGATTATCTCCTGCAATAACGCTGGTGATCCTTGTGGGACTGGTGGAAACAGTAATGGTATTGAGATTTGGGTAGATACGGGCGGTTTACAAAATGGTACTTATACTGGCGCACCTATATCTCTGCCCAATCTGATATGTTCAGGAAGCGGATCATGCAACCCTATTCTGGGTCAAGAACAATCCATATGTAACGGATTTTGTGATCGAGATGCAGATAATCCAAATATTGAGTTGTTGGAGTCAAGTTACGAGGCTTTATTGACTGCTTATTTATCTAAAGTTGATAACCCGTTACCGCCTGATAATTCCATTACACGATTAAATCCTGCAACTTCACTTCCACTCTTCAATGACCCAACAGTATTGTGTGAACTCGCTTCTTCACAAGCAAAACGTCTCATGATTTTTGGCATTTTTGATGAGACCCAGGATTTTAGTAAGCCAGAAGGATGCCCGGCATTAGGAGGCGGAACATTTAATTCCGTCAGGGATATGATGGATGCTGCGGTCGATAAATACCGATCCGGTGGAGGAGATTTATATATTTTCGCCAACCATATCAATTTAGGAAACGAACAAAAGCCTGTCTATAATAATCTCAGGGCTAATGATATGGCAGAAGGAGGGTTAATCAGCACCACCCTATCAAACTGGTTGATTAACCCTGTTCCCAAACCAAATCCATGTGCAAATGTTAATTAATCTTCATTACAACAAGTTTAGACTTAGAGGTCGCATTTAAATCAAGCACATTGAGTTTAGCAGATAATTCTGCACTTTGCTGGCTTGCTACATTATCAAGACGATCATTAAAAGCTGCATCATCGGCGATTGTAGAACCCATAATCCGAAGACCATCTTTTGATTCGACAAAAACATCTGCACGTTTAATGCGATGGTAAGTGGTTTGGTTACCCACTGTTACAGGAACAATTTTAAAGTACTTACCGTCTGCTGGTTCATAGGACATGATTGGCTTCTGGGTGCTATCAGCCGCAATATAGTATTCACCACCTGGAGTGGATTTTGTTCCTTTTTTCATGTTCTCTCTGAAATATTTTACTTTATACTTCATGTTATCGTAACCGGAGGCTCCGGTGGTAACTTTTGTATCATTTATGTCTTCCGAGATACGTGCATTAAAACCAAAATATCTTTTACCGTCTTTTGTTATGGATTCACCCATAACAGCAGAGCTGGCATTTGGATAAACCTGTAGAATAGAGTCAACAGTATCAACTTTAGCAATAGGGTCTGGATTAGTATTACCGCCTGATGGATTAATCGGGTCGCCTTTATCACATGAGGCAAGACCGAATGTCATTGCACCGAATAATGTAACTAAGCCCTGACGAAAACTCAACTGTGCCATCACGTTCCTCCCTGTGTTGACCCGTAGAGTATAGCAGAAAATATCCTTCTTCTCAAAAGATTTTGAAAGAAATTGCGCAAGGTATATCATGATAGTATTAAGTGTTTGTTCTGAAACAAATTAATATTCATTAAATTAAACTACTGATTTTCAGCTTTTTTCTCCTTTAACCTGTTGATCGTAGATTCCAGTCTATGGAGTGATTCGTTTTACCCTGCAATTTAGGAACTTATGCTTTTGCTGCTTTTCGGAGCCGATATAGAAAATGTATAGTCTGCACTATATATTTTGTATGGTGATTGCCCGGATACAGATCAGCCTGGCTTGTTCAGGTTTGACTGTATTTAATAAAAAGGATCATCAAAATAAATCCTAAAGAAGCATATTTAGCTTATAGAACTAAACTTAGACCTCTCTAAATTACACTACGGTTTGACTTTGGTAAGTAGCTATTTATACGGAATAAAAAGCCATTTGATATATAAATCCCTAAAAAGAAATTTGAGTCATCAAGCGAAAAGGTCGGCGTAACAAGACTTAAATTCTTGGCTAAAAAGAGCCGAAAAATAAATAAGCTATAATTTTCTATGATTATTACAGTTTTTTCCTGAAATTGAAATCATCACGCCATTCATTAATAAAACAAATGACACCTTCTAACCCTTCTGTTCACGAAAATAAAATACAACCATTTAGCTACCATGCATTCCTTTTTCCGTTTAAATGGGAAATATTATTCAACTCAATAAAACCATTTGGAGAGAGGTGTAGTTTAGAGGATTTTGAGAAGATTTTGGGGCTAAATAATGATGCTCAAAATTTAAACAGAAATCAGAATTTGAGGTGGCAAAGGAAACATTTTGTAATAGATCAGCAGCTAGCATATAATGAATATAACTACTTTTATGATTTTGTCAGAGATGTAATCTACGATAGAGGCGATCAGGACAAAAAAGATTTTAAACTAAAAAGTATAGTTCGCCATTATGATTTTAAGTTTCCTCAAGAAAACTCATTCTTCGAAATCGATACTGGGTTAAAAGATACTCCACTCTATCAATTGAAAATCAGAAAAATTCAATTGAATATCTATGAAACAGGAGTAGGTATTTTTTCTTATCATTTAGAAAATGACACTTATGATCGCCCTGACGATATATTAAATATAAATCAATTCGGCAGAAGAATATTTGTTGGAGGCTATCAATTACCCGGCACCTATTATGATGCCCGAAAAAACCTGTCGCCCAATGAGGTTCAATTTGTTGATTTAGCCAGACATTTTAAAATTTCTTTTGGTAATCAGACGCTGATTACAGAGGATTTTCAAAATTGTAAGGATTTTGAGAAGTTTGAAAAAGCGCCTTTTTTTCTTCCTAAAACCATTACTGAACTTATTACGTACAATGCTGAAAGTTCAAATAAAAATGCATTGCTTACAACTGAATGGAGTTATGAATCTTCTGAAGCCAGAATTTGGATTGCCCCATCAATAGATGATCGAATGTTTGTTCATTGCTGGTATTGTTACAGCAATGATAATACGGTAGACGAGAAGAAAAAAGGAAGTAAAACTAAGACTGAGTTAAATTCAAATCAATTTAATGAAAATTCAGAATTTTGGTATAAGTACACATTCATTGACCATCAAGGTGGCGAAAGTCACCAGAATATTTCTTTCAAAAACGAAATAATAGAAAAAAGTACCTATAAAAGATGGTCTGACTATGGAACTTTATATGGTATCTCTAAATATTCTTTCACTATGCTCTGTAGCGACACTGGGCCTGAATACTTGCTTTCTGTACATGAGACCATGTATTTAAAAATGGCGGAACTCTCATTAGTTCAGCGAGCAACAGTCTTACGTTTTTCTGATGAAGTGCAGTATATCAATAGCATAGAAGATGAATTCAAAAAAAATGAAATGATTCGAGGCTTATATGAATACCATATCAGGTTTATTAACAAAATTGATTTCAGAGAGATTACCCCCCAAGAGCAAGGAATCGAACTATACGACATGATCCAAAAAACCATGAGGATCAATGAACAGGTGGAGTTTCTTGATAAGGAACTGAATGAATTACATGATTATGCTTTATTACTGGAGGAGAAAACAAGATTAATAGAAGAAAAAACACGCTCAAGAAAATTAGATTTGATTGCGTATGTAGGTCTACCTATCACTTTTATTTCATTGATAATCAGTTTTATTAGTCTAATAAAAGACATTAATATTACTGATAAAGTAGAAAAAGATAATACTGAAATAGAAAAATTTGGTTTGAATTTCTATAGTTCTACATGGATATTAGAAACTATAGGAATCTTAATCCTTTTTTATTGTGGCCACCAGATATGGACAAATTTTAACACAAAAAGAAAAAATAAACTATTAGCATTTTCCTTGCTTTTTATTCTAAGTTTCATTTTCTGTATTCTGCTTCCATTTATCTATCGCCTTATATCTTTTTAAATCTCAAAATAGTTATGAATTTACCTAATACTACCATTACGTTTCATCTTAAACAACATACCCCTCTCATTCATTTCCAACATGAGCAAGATGGAGCTACTTTACGGGCTAAGGAATTGAGACCTGCCTTAGACAAATATTTATGGGCGAAAGCATTTAAAAATGACTTTAATGCCTATAAAAAATTCCTTATAGACCCTTCCAAGTTTGAAGGCGGTAACATAGCATTGGACTATAAAATAAATATTGACTACAGCAAGGCAGAAATATGGAAAAGCCCAATTGAAAGACCTAAGATAAAATTTGACAGGCAAACAGGAAAGCAAACACTAGCAGGACCTGAGCAATTTCCTTGTTTTTTTGGGAATATGGGCGAAACTAATACAAAACAATTCTCTATGGCTGAAGGGATAATAGAAGTTAGTTTTTTTTCATTTAAAACAGAACTGTTGAACCACATAAAAAACCATTTTACAGGTTTTATTGAACGAAAGAACTTTGGCACAAGACAATCAAAAGGCTTTGGCGCTTTTTGGCTAATTAATCAGCAGGTCGCACCTGGTGTAAATAAATTCAAATTTAAATCAGAGATTACTTATAGAGAGCAAAATGTATTTAAAGATTATAAGCTCAGATACCCTGACTCTGATTTGAATAATGACAAAATTTTACTTTTGGAAAGATACTGGCAGGTATTTAAACAGATAGAGCTTTTTTGGAAAGTAGCCAGGTCAGGATATAGCGATGGGCGGCGTGATAGTAATAATTATATAAAGGCACCGCTTGTATTCTATCTAAACGATTATTTTGAAGCTGGTAAATCGTACTTCTGGGATAAAAAAAATATCAAATTAGCGTATAAAGATAACGCTTTGGTAGTCTCTCCCAATAATCTTCTAGCGAGGGATTTATTAGGTCTGGCATCAGAATCTGACTGGAAGTCAGACAATGTAGTAGTGAAAAAAAATCATACAGAAGATGAAATTGATAGGTATAAATCACCCATTACATTTAAGCCCAGATGGAATGAGAAGACCAAAAGCTTTGATGTATTTATTTATCTGAACCCCGTTGAAAAAGGGTTTCTGGATAAATCTTTCAGGATAGAATGGAAGAAAAGAGGAGAAAGAGTAAAAAATAATCTCATTTTAAAAACACCTCCAGCATTTGGTATCACTAAATATTTTAGATTTCTAAATGGGGTATATAAAGACAGTATCTTACCCGACTTTATCCAATCAACATCAAATAATGATTTAAAACAGATTGAAAAAATATTTGAAACCTTAACTGAATTTAATAACCCCAACCCATGAAATACCACGCCATTACCATAGGCCCCATTTACCAGACATTCCGGAATGCCCGCCAAACAAGAGAAGTCTGGGCCGCCAGTTTCTTGTTTTCATACCTTGCTAAAGGTATTATCGTTCGTACTTGCCTACCAGATTTTAATAAGGAAAGTGATAATGAAACTTCGAAAGAGGATAAAAAAAATACAGCAATATTTCTGAAAAAGATAAGGCTGCAATCGTTGCGAAAAAAGATGATTTTATCTTACCAAATATTGGTGACTTACAACTATTTGAATCTAAAACTGGCGTTGGTCTATTTCCGGATAGAATTATTTTCAAAAGCGAATTACTCGGTACCGAAAACTTCCAGAATATTATCGATGCAGTAATAGAAGATATAGCTGATGAAATTGATGAGGCAAATGCAGATGAAAGCGAAAAAATCTCCTTGTTTTTGAAAAAATATCTTAGAATTGATTGGGATGAATTTGATGTGGAAGAAGATAAAAACCCTATTCTTACTATTTCCCAATATCTGGATTCATTAGAGCTAAATCCTCAATTTGTAACTGAAATTAATAAAAACCCGCTTACCCAGTTCTTATTAGAAATTAATAGGAATGAGTTTCTCAAGAGAAATTATAATCAGAAAGATACGAATGGACAGATAAGATTTGAATCATTATCTGAAATAGCTACGCGTGAATTACAGAGTAAACCTTATTATAAAAGAATATTAAATTCAACAATTTGGGATGAGCCAAAAAATGGTGAAGATGATAAAGGGGACACTAAATTTATTGAAGCACTTTCACAAAGGAAAGATGATTTTAAGAACTACCATAAATACATCTGCGTAGTTAAAGCCGATGGAGACAAAATTGGCAAAACGCTCGAAAAAATAACAGGCAGCAAAATATTCGATTTTTCAAAAAAACTACTGGACTGGGGCCTGCTGGCAAAAGACAGAATCAGAGAATATGGAGGTGTACCTATTTATGTAGGCGGTGATGATTTATTATTTTTTGCTCCTATAAGCAATGGTAAAGAAAATATCATTGATCTAATAGACGCCATTGATGAACTATTTGCCGACCGGAATTGGCTTGAAATTAATGAAGAAATAACCCCTAGTCTCTCTTACGGAATTTCTCTCACCTATTACAAATTCCCTTTAGGCGAAGCCATCGAAGAAGCGAATGAATTATTATATACGGCTAAGGGAGGCGATAAAAATCTTGAAAAAGCGATAAAGTTATTGTCTGAAGACAAATATAGATTTAATGAAGTAAAACAAATCTTAGAGTTACCTAAATATAAAGGAATTGAAGCCATTACGGAAATTATCGAATTATTAGACGATGTTCAATTTAATGAAAACGAGAGAAAGTCTAAAGCAAAAGAACAAATTGATATTTATAACAAGAAAAATAGTAGTAACGCAATAGTACTAAAACTATTGAAGCATAGTGGTACGGAATTCGAATTAGTTCTTAAAAAATCAGACCCTCTCTATCAAACCCATTTTAAAAGTATTATCAATAAAATGGTTGATGATCAATCATTTCTCAATTCGGTTGGCTATAAACTTCGGGATAATCATGAACTAATCAAGATAATTGGACAAGAACCTACTCATTTAGCTAACTTATTTCACAATGTATTTGATGAAAAACTGGAAAATAAGCAAGAAACAGATTTATATATGGAGCAGGTAAGATTATTGGTCAACTACTCTTATATCCAGCAAAATCATGATATAGATAAGACGATGAAAGAGGTTTTCTCCATCATCCGAACAAGCAAATTTATCAAAGGATTAGAAGAAGTTAAAAATTGATTCATCTATGAAATACCTCGTTACACTCAAGCCTAGGAGTAAATTTTTCTTTGGTGGAGACCGGACTTTTACTTCGCAAGAACGGCAGAATTATTATGCACATTCTACTTACTTTCCACAGCAAACAGCCTTATTAGGTATGTTACGCTATGCACTTCTGAATGAGTATGGACTTTTAGAAAAAGAAGAATTAGACAAAGAAAAACTCATTGGCTCTACAGGTTTTGATTTAAATTCCCATGCTTACGGCATTGTTAAAAATATCTCACCTGTCTTCATTGTCGAAAAACAGCACATATGGCTAAGCGCCGGATTAGATAACCAGGACAAGATATCATTAAAATTATCTTCAGATAAAAATCTGAAAATTGATGGTTTCGACCCTAAAAAAGAATTGAAACAGCAGTTCATTTCATCAGATTATACTCAATCTATTCAACCTTTAGATTACTTTTTTCTGGATACGCCACAGGTAGGTAATGCCAAAGAAAGAAATGGTAAAACTTTGCAGGATGCCTTTTTCAAACATATTTATAAGAGTTTCAAACGTGACCCTGCAAATTATGAAAGTCGATTTGCTTTTGGGCTTGAGATTGAAACAACAGAAAAAGTCGAGTTAACCACCATCAAAACTGTATTTCTGGGAGCAGAATCTTCTTTTACAGTCGAACTTACCCCATCTAAAGGTATTTTTGAAAGAATTCAATCGATTAATGATTCATTAAAAGACAAAGGAGCAAATGAGCATAAAATTATTCTTTTAAGCGATTCTTACATAGAGGACTTAGCTGTATTAAAGAACCATTCTTCTTTTATACTAACTGATGCGCCTACGCCTTTCAGATTTAATAAAAACAAAAAATCAGACTACTATAAATCTATTACTCGCAGTAATCAATATCACCTGTTAAGCAGAGGCACTGTTATCTATCCAAAAGATATAATGAAAGTGACAGAAATTCTTGATGCTGCAAAAGCCTTCCAGACCATTGGTTATAACCACTATCAAATTCAAACACGTTAACTCCTGATTCTTATACAATGACAACAAACCTATATCTACTCGTTCCTCAGTCCAACCTGCATGTTGGTGCAGGTAGTTCAAATTATGGCATTATTGATAATCTCGTCCAGCGGGATGCCATTGACCAATATCCCAATATACACGCTTCAAGCCTTAAAGGAGCCTTACGTGAATTTTTTGAGGAAGCACTCAACCTAAAAACAGAATCAAATAAAATATTTGGAAGTGCCGATGAAGGCAAAGGTAATTGTGTTTTTTCAGAAGGGCATCTCCTGGGCTTACCTGTCAGAAGTAATAAAAGACCTTATTTCATAGCTACATCCCCTTACGTTTTGAAGAAATTTCTCTCTATTTCAGAAGAATTCGGGTATAAGCTTGATGAGGATTTGAAAAAAGATTTTAAGGCACTATCAAGCCTTCCTACTAAAACCGAAAAACCAGCAGTAATAGCATCCTCAGTAATACCTGATTTAAAGATTGAAGACTTAACGGAATTTACCTACCAAAATCCTCCATTAAGCAAGATACATACCTTATTAGGCACAGATATAGTCCTGTTTTCAGATGAAGACTTTACCTACCAATGTGGCGACTACGCCCTGCCTGTGCTGGCTCGTAATCATCTCGAGAATGGTATCAGCCAGAATCTTTGGTACGAACAGGTAGTGCCCAAAATGACACGCTTCTATTTTACTGTCGATGATTATACCCCCGATACACTTTTTGATACAACATTAACAAGCAATACTAAACTTGTTCAGATTGGCGGAAACGCTACTGTAGGGTATGGCCGCTGTAAAATCACTAACCTTAACCAGTTAATTAAATGAGAGCTATCAATCAGTTATTAATACCGGCTAATGAAGCATTGAAGAATGCTCATATTGTAGCCAACGGCATAGTTGAGAAAGGAGTAATTGAAGGGCATATTGCAGGCTTTGGCGCAATGGTAATCAATATTGATTTACTACCAACGGTAGCGGTCTACATGGAAGACGAAAACCGCCGGAAAGTAATTGATGCCATTGCCAGGACACTCAATAGCAGTGACAATAGGGACAAATTGTTTGAGAAGATAATGGATGCAGAAGGACAGACTGTGTCGGCTAAAAGACTATTAAAAGAAAAAGTAATGAACGCCTCTGTTGCCCTGAAAATGATGATACGCACCTATAAAATCAACAAAAACAATGAATGAGAAAGAGGTAAATCTGGGTTTTCTTTTTAATAAAGAATACTACAAACATAATGGAGAAACATCATTCAATTTTGCTGATAGGGGAAATGCCACGTATTCACAGGGTTTCTTTAAGAAGCAAAATGAACGATTCAAACGGTTTATTTTTACCGGTACAAAGACACCTAAAGGTGTTCTGGATCTTACCACTGTTTATCCGGGTCTTGCCATAGGGCTTGGCTATGGGCATGGTATCAAAGCAGAGGGTGAATTCAAACTGGGCTTTTATTTTGACTATACCTCGGGCTTGCCTGTTATACCTGGCAGTAGCGTAAAAGGCACGCTAAGAAGCTGTTTTCCGAATATAAAGCCTGATCATAAGGAAAAATATAATACTGACGAATTGGAGAAAACAGAAGCCAAAAGAGGATTTATCCGTTATCTTTTCTACAAAGCTGGGCTAAGCGATGAGCAAGTGCTACAAATAGACATTGATGTACTTGAAAAAGAAATTTTTGAGGGTAAAAGTATAGATAAAGACAAAAAGGATATCCAATTGAGTATTTATACCCGTGACATCTTTCATGATGCCACACTGGTACAAGGTAATAGCTTAAGGGAAATCATAGGTGATGACTCTATTACACCACACCCATCTGCTTTGAAAAACCCCATACCTTTATTATTCATGAAAATATTACCCAATGTTACTTTTCATTTCGAAATGGATATTAAAGACAGTAAACGCTATCCTTTTGTCACGAAGGCAATCAAGCAAAAAGTTTTTATGGAGATTATCCGCACCATAGGGATCGGGGCTAAAACGAATGTGGGATATGGGCGCATGGTTTCAAACACAAAATAAATCTCTTAAACATTTACGCATGGCACAGTTCAGCATACTCAGCATTCAACCCCAGAACCTCCCCTACCGCACACCGCAGCAATGGCGTAGCTGGCTCAATGACCTCACAGAATGGCAACATGATTTGTTGCATAACCATAAAGAAGAGGGTGGCGAACACTATCGTTATCCGATGGTACAATACCGTCATAACGGATTTTGTGGCATCAACGAGGGTGGAACATTATTAATGGCTTTGCTTCCTCTACTCCTGGCTGAAACACAGTTGAGCATGGATATGCAACGAGAAGAAATACAGATGCTTACCCAACCCAAACAATACAGAATCATCAACTGGCAGCCCTTTCATGCCGAAAATTACCAAATCTGGCAAGAAACCAACGGAATTATTGAACGTATAGATCTCCTACAGAATATCCTGACAGGTCATATTTTAGGCTTTTGCCGATCAGTTGGTTTTGAAATACCCGATAAATCGTTGAAAGTAAAACTGATAGGCTCGTTGAAAGAAGTAGGCTACAAAAAATTCTCTACCCAGAATGCCGACCTTTGGCGACTCACATTTGACGTGCTGTTCGAAGCAAATATTCAGCTACCGCAAGGCATCGGGTTAGGCAAAGGCGTAAGCAAAGGCAAAGGTATTTTATTGCATCAAATTTCAGCCCCTATCAAGGATACAAGAGTAAAACCCGTGTCAGCGGTTCATAAAAACTGACAAAGACCTTAAATTCTCACAATTGAGTTCTTTGACGTATCGGATTTTTAAAAATTTCAGACAATGGCTCAATATTCCTATCAGCAAACGGCTCAGAATATCTTTTGTCAGGTAAGAACAGTTGATGATTTGGCTTATCTACTAAAAACACAGGTCTTTGCCCTTGAGTTTTTTGCAAGTAACCCTTCCTACCATGAATTTAAAATTCCAAAAAAGAAAGGAGGATTCAGGCTATTGGAAGACCCCGAAGAAAACCTGAAAGCCATACAACGAGAGCTGAATTATTACCTCCAATGTTGCTATTACCTCCGAAGAACCTCGGCTGCTTATGCTTTTCAGTTAGCTGACGAGGGTGATGACGAAACAGAAATCCGCAATATCCTGACAAATGCGCAATGCCACCTGAATAGACCCTGGATGCTCAATGCTGATTTTCTTGATTTCTGTAGAAATACATCATTCAGAGTAGATAGAATTGAGACATTCCGTGTAATAATATTATTACAGCAAACACTGTAGAAATACATCATTCAGAGTAGATAGAATTGAGACCTCAGTTCGGCTCCTTCTTTTGGTTTTTTGGGTATTGTAGAAATACATCATTCAGAGTAGATAGAATTGAGACTGTCATCCTCGCGCCAATCCCCCTTTGCTTTATACGGTAGAAATACATCATTCAGAGTAGATAGAATTGAGACACATTAGCATTGTCAATCTTAAAGGTCATACTTTGTAGAAATACATCATTCAGAGTAGATAGAATTGAGACTAACTATAGTCCACACCGAATTTTCATCTACTTTGAAGTAGAAATACATCATTCAGAGTAGATAGAATTGAGACAAAGAAACAAAAAACATTACAAAAAACAGTTTTTTGTAGAAATACATCATTCAGAGTAGATAGAATTGAGACACAGTATGTCTGCTTGTCGCTGGCCCGGGCTGGCAGTAGAAATACATCATTCAGAGTAGATAGAATTGAGACAATGGCGATTAAAGCGATCACTTGTAGGTACATAGGTAGAAATACATCATTCAGAGTAGATAGAATTGAGACGTTAAAATGAAGCCAAGAAGGGCTCCAAAAATTAGTAGAAATACATCATTCAGAGTAGATAGAATTGAGACAATACAGACGAAAGTGCAGGCTGCCCATATTTTTGTAGAAATATATCATTCAGAGTAGATAGAATTGAGACACTATGCATACATTTGATGTACTTTCAGAACATGATAGTAGAAATACATCATTCAGAGTAGATAGAATTGAGACAACATTAAAAGAAGAGATGGTAAGTGAGCCATGTTGTAGAAATACATCATTCAGAGTAGATAGAATTGAGACTAAATGTTTTGGTTCCTTGGTCTGCTGTCTCAACTGGTAGAAATATATCATTCAGAGTAGATAGAATTGAGACAAAACTGGTAATCCGATGATAACAATACATTGTAGAAATACATCAGTCAGAGTAGATAGAATTGAGACTTACATCTCCGATTCTTTCCCCTTTAAAACTCTCCGTAGAAATACATCATTCAGAGTAGATAGAATTGAGACAAACTTTAATGATACTCCAAAGGTGCTTTTCCGGAATGTAGAAATACATCATTCAGAGTAGATAGAATTGAGACACAAATCTTAATGTGCTTTGGAACATAGCACTCCTCGTAGAAATACATCATTCAGAGTAGATAGAATTGAGACACTGAAACATTTCACTCCGGCGAGTGGATTGCGTGCGTAGAAATACATCATTCAGAGTAGATAGAATTGAGACTGCACAGGCAAGGCCTAATGCTGCGGATGTTAAAGTAGAAATACATCATTCAGAGTAGATAGAATTGAGACTAGTTTTTTATTCATTTTATTAATTTAGCAACAAAGTAGAAATACATCATTCAGAGTAGATAGAATTGAGACCATTCTGAGCTGCTTCTATAAAAGTATCATACTGCGTAGAAATACATCATTCAGAGTAGATAGAATTGAGACATACTTTGTGGCCGCCGATGTGGTCACCGCTTGCGGTATAAATGTAGAAATACATCATTCAGAGTAGATAGAATTGAGACTTGAAATTTTGCTGAAATTTTTCATGATGTGAAAAAGTAGAAATACATCATTCAGAGTAGATAGAATTGAGACATTGAGGCTTAATTGTCATCACATTAGGCTTAACCGTAGAAATACATCATTCAGAGTAGATAGAATTGAGACAGAGGGTTTCAAAATCTTCCTCCCCAAGATATTCAGTAGAAATACATCATTCAGAGTAGATAGAATTGAGACTTGATAGACTTTATTGGATACACCAACTCAGTGTAGAAATACATCATTCAGAGTAGATAGAATTGATACACATAGCATTTTGAGTGTATTGCGATTCATATTTGTAGAAATACATCATTCAGAGTAGATAGAATTGAGACATGCAGACATTTTGAACAATTGAACGAACAACTTTTGTAGAAATACATCATTCAGAGTAGATAGAATTGAGACTCTGAGCCTTATCAAGATACCCAAATTCTACCCTGGGTAGAAATACATCATTCAGAGTAGATAGAATTAAGACAAGCTATTAAGCTGCCGAAAGGCAGGTCATATTGTAGAAATACATCATTCAGAGTAGATAGAATTGAGACTTTTTACCGTTCATCACATACGAGCAAGCTACTATGTAGAAATACATCATTCAGAGTAGATAGAATTGAGACGGTTGCAACCCAAATAGGAATGCAGCTTGTACTGAGTAGAAATACATCATTCAGAGTAGATAGAATTGAGAATTTCCACCCCACCGTTCGCTTCCTTTTTGTACCCAGTAGAAATACATCATTCAGAGTAGATAGAATTAAGACTTATACTTTAATGTTTTACCTGTAACCTGATAGATTGTAGAAATACATCATTCAGAGTAGATAGAATTGAGACACAGGCGTTGTGATTGCTGTCATTTGATTATATTGTAGAAATACATCATTCAGAGTAGATAGAATTGAGACTTCTGGCAAAGACTCAAAGAGTTTTGTGTCTGTAGAAATACATCATTCAGAGTAGATAGAATTGAGACATTTTTTCCGCCTTCTTCTTAAGTGACTCGTATACGTAGAAATACATCATTCAGAGTAGATAGAATTGAGACTATTGTCTTATGAACTGCGTCCTCTAATTCAGTCCGTAGAAATACATCATTCAGAGTAGATAGAATTGAGACATTTTGCGTGTACACAAAGTACACACATCCGAAGTAGAAATACATCATTCAGAGTAGATAGAATTGAGACAGATGCTTTTGCTGCACACTCACACAATCAGGCTTATCAGAGTGTAGAAATACATCATTCAGAGTAGATAGAATTGAGACGTCTTTAACACTTTTGCCAAGGCATTCGTCATCGCGTAGAAATACATCATTCAGAGTAGATAGAATTGAGACACATACGGAGTTGAATCCAGGGCGTCAATAATTTGTAGAAATACATCATTCAGAGTAGATAGAATTGAGACACGTAATGATTAATACCGACAGAGTTAACAATAAATGTAGAAATACATCATTCAGAGTAGATAGAATTGAGACATTCGTTTTTATCCTTGCTAATATCAGGATTAGAACGTAGAAATACATCATTCAGAGTAGATAGAATTGAGACTTTTCTTTTGTTGCCGCAATTTGCGCACGTTGAAGTAGAAATACATCATTCAGAGTAGATAGAATTGAGACACTTTTTGCCATTTTTGTCATTTCTGACTTCAGTAGAAATACATCATTCAGAGTAGATAGAATTGAGACTAATTTCTCAAGAGTCATGGAAAACCCTAACCACGTAGAAATACATCATTCAGAGTAGATAGAATTGAGACACTTTAATGTGGTGAAAATCATCTTCATCTACAGTGTAGAAATACATCATTCAGAGTAGATAGAATTGAGACGACTTGTACGCATGATTCCGTTAAACCATGGGTACGTAGAAATACATCATTCAGAGTAGATAGAATTGAGACAAAAAGTTCCAATTCCGGAGTTTCGCATTTAGCTAGTAGAAATACATCATTCAGAGTAGATAGAATTGAGACATTCATATTATTGTATTTAAGAGGTTTCTTGTGAGTAGAAATACATCATTCAGAGTAGATAGAATTGAGACAGCTTGCAGTTGTAAAGTCAACGTACGGGTTTTTGTAGAAATACATCATTCAGAGTAGATAGAATTGAGACTCTACATCTTCAGGGGAGGCTTTCTTAACCATCTCAGTAGAAATACATCATTCAGAGTAGATAGAATTGAGACAATTTCAACCAAAGGAATAAGATTCTTTCCATCGGTAGAAATACATCATTCAGAGTAGATAGAATTGAGACATAAAGAAGTTAAGGAATTTTAAACTACTGTCATAGTAGAAATACATCATTCAGAGTAGATAGAATTGAGACTCTCCTGATACTGAGTCATATCTTAAATTATTCCGTAGAAATACATCATTCAGAGTAGATAGAATTGAGACCTTCATAAATGGAGCTAATTGTGCAGGTGTAATTAAGTAGAAATACATCATTCAGAGTAGATAGAATTGAGACAGGTAATCCTATCCGTAAGGAGGCGGTCATATTGTAGAAATACATCATTCAGAGTAGATAGAATTGAGACACTTCAGCTTTACCTGCTATATTAGCAAATGAACCAGTAGAAATACATCATTCAGAGTAGATAGAATTGAGACGATTAAAGTAAGTGAATGTCAAAAACTGGGCGATTCCTAGAGTAGAAATACATCATTCAGAGTAGATAGAATTGAGACATTGTTTACGGAAGTAATAAGATGTGCCATTCTTTTGTAGAAATACATCATTCAGAGTAGATAGAATTGAGACAGGGAACCCAGAAATGCCCTAATGTGAAATAGTCATGATTTAATCTGACAGTTACGATTTATTTAGTAACTTAAAATTAAAGATTAAATCAAATGACAACACAGGCAAAAATCATCAAGAACAAGTTAGGAGTATTAGAACTTGCCAATGTTTTAGGCAATGTCTCAAAGGCTTGCAAGGTAATGGGTTATAGTCGAGATAGTTTCTATCGCTTCAAGGAACTCTATGAACAAGGTGGTGAATTAGCACTTCAAGAAATTAGTCGCAGAAAACCCATAGAGAAAAATCGGGTAGATACGTTAGTAGAAGAAGCCGTTGTCAAGATGGCATTGGACTTACCAGCTTATGGACAGCTAAGAGTATCAAATGAGCTAAAGAAACAAGGTATAGTTGTCTCTCCTGGTGGAGTACGTTCAATCTGGTTAAGACATGATTTAGCTACCTTTAAGAAACGTTTAAAAGCATTGGAAGCGAAGGTTAATCAGGAAGGAATTATCCTTACAGATGAGCAAATAACAGCCTTAGAAAGAGCCAAAGCTGAGAAACAGGCTCATGGAGAAATAGAGACACATCATCCGGGTTATTTAGGAGCACAGGATACGTATTACGTAGGTAATATTAAGGGAGTAGGCCATATTTATCAACAGACTTTTATAGATACTTATTCAAAGGTAGCTTTTGTTAAACTCTATGACCGGAAAAACGCTTTAGTAGCCGCTGATATGCTCAATGATAAGGTTATTCCTTTTCATGAGCAAAATCAGATTCGTCTACTAAGAGTTTTAACTGATAGGGGTACAGAATATTGTGGTAATAGGGAGCAACACGAATATCAATTATATTTGGCTATAGAAGATATTGACCATACTAAAACTAAGGCCAAAAGTCCTCAAACTAATGGTATATGCGAGCGTTTCCATCGTACTATTCAGGATGAATTTTATGCGG
>NZ_SEWF01000060.1 GCF_004168285.1 Emticicia agri
GCAACGCTGTTTATCTATCGGCTGCAAGGCTATACTGATGGTGTCTGAAGGCGTAGGCATACTGATAGTTTTCACGCCGTTACCAATCAGATAGACCTGATATACTCCGGTTATATCCTTCGATAAATCAGGAGAAAGTATCTCTTTTGTGCCACACGAAAAAAGTACCAATGCCAGCACCCAGACAGTTAATTTCTTCATGAATGTATCTTGCCAAATAAACAATTGAAGCGGAAATATATTAAGGTCTTATTCTTTAAACAAGTTATAGAGGTTTAAATTGTATGACTATTTTAATTTCTGAACCTACCTGAAATTATTAAAAGATATTTTTTACCCTCAACAAATTACGTAAACCCAACGGATTAGATACGCTGGCAAAATAAACAGGTACCGATAAATAACAAATCCTTTGTTCCGTTTTCCATCCTCCTTTCTCCAACCTAAAACAAATTCCCTAAATTCTTCACTCTCCTACTCATCTTAACCGGATAAAAAGTATTCGCCAGTGCATCAAAGGCATCGGTGCTTCTGCCTAATCGTTTTTTGATTTCTTCTTTGGGTTCAATAATAATAGCCCCATTGCTCTGAAACCGCCACTTGATTTCTGTAGCCTCTTCGGTCAGACCAAACCCTGGAGGCAGCATGGCTTCCTGCCCGTTTTTTGGATTAAGCCAGTCTCTGATAGCCCAGAAGAGGTAGGCACGCATATTGGCAAAAGTATATTGCCCTGTCAGGTCGGTCAGGCTCTCTCCCTTTTCATTTTTGGCAGCTTCACTGTATTTACACGAAAAGGCTCTTGATTTATAGCCTAACTCTACTATACGTGCATAAACCCCTGCCCCCTCGCCGATGGTGTCAATCATACTCAGCGCATGATTATCAAGCGCCAATATGGAAGCAATTCTGCCCGCTACCTGCATGTGGTCGGCTACTCCGCCCGAATTGGTTTGTGTAAACTGCTGTACAATATTCCCATACCGATAGCAAAAAACCGTACTATCCCGACCCATACCTGCCACGTCCACCCCCAGACGCAAAACATCAGTATAATACCCTTCCTGCCCATATGCCTGATGATAGGCAACCCAACGCTTTTGTGCCAACTCAATCCAGACTTCGGGTATCAGGTTATCTTCTGATACCTTCGGAAACTTGCCTAATACTTTCTTTCTGAAATTATCTTCGGGGCGGTACCAGTTTCCTTCAAACTCAAAATCGTCAAGCGTTTCATTGTAATCACTTGCCTGTATCACGCTACACCAGTTAACAACTTTATCTTTTACCCATTCATAATCAACCTGACCGGGAATAATGCTTTGCCGATGCACTACATTAGGTGCTGTAAGCGAATTGAGCCGAAACTTAGACCACCGCTCTCCTTTCTGACTTCGTGCTGCATAACCAATCGGCGTATTCGGGTTAAACACAATCAATATCCGTGAGTTACCTTGTAGATTCCCTTCTATAGCCGTAAAAGTATCGTCTAAGATGCCCGAAGCCTCAGTAACCACAAACATGGTATTCACCGCATGAAAACCCGACCAGGCTTCATGCCTGTGAGGGTCTGCCCGAAAAGCAGTCAGAAACCATTCCTCATGTTCGGTTCTGATATCGAAAGCAGTCATTTTTCCGGGCAAATCAATGCCCCGGCTTTTAGCCCGGTTAAACAAACGGGCTATTTCGGGCACACAAATGTTTTTTACCTGCCGCTCGGTCGGTGCTGTAAGCGCTACTTTGGTATTGGCTATCAGTTCGCCTTTCTCATTCCATTTGGGTGTCAGGTATAGAAAGCACATAGCCGCCACAGCCGCCACAAAATCCTTCCCACGGGCAGTGCCCGATGCCACACTGGTTCGTGGATTCATCTGTACCGAACGCAGAATTGCTTCCTGCTCGGCATCAAGACTGACACCCAATGCTTCACGGGCAAACTGGCACCAATCCAGCCGCCACTCTATAATTTTAGCCTTGGCAGTCAGCTCATAATTTTCATTCATCTTCATGCGCCACCGATGTTTCTCTCAGAAAATCAAAAAAACCTCTGTTCAGGCTCTCACCCCCGGTCGTATGGTCTTTCTTGTCAACCAGTCCCAACTTACGGGCTATGATATTGGCGTTGAGTATTCCGGCAGCTACCCCTTCAAACTGCTGATTATCAATAATCTGTCTGATGCGGGCAGCCGTCTGTTTAAACATAGCCTGTTCTTCATAACTTTTAAAAGTAGCAAGGCTGATGTCGATATGGTTGCAAAGCCCTTCTAAAGTAAACGGTCGGGTATGGCGTATGTCTGCACTCACAGGTCTGCCCTGGTGCTGAAACACCTTTTCTTCGAGTATCGGATTATCGAGACACCAGGCAAAATAAGCATTGCAAGCAGTTATGAGGGCTTTAGGGGTTTTATACACCCTATCCTGCCCGTTTACAGACCGCAGGCGGTAGTATTCTTTTTCAGTCAACGTTTTATGTGGATTTTATAGGCAAATATACTAATTTATACTTATATTGTAAGTATAAATTAGGAAAATAATATTGAGAATCGAGCTTAAAGCAAAAATTAAGAGTTATGCTGAAGTAGATTTTCGGTAGTAGTTTATTGAAAAATCTCCAATTCAGGAAAGAATTATGTTGAATCCTTTGAGATTACTATCTGATTGCTATATCCTCCTTTTTGACCCAACCTGTTGTTATGATACCGGTAGGATTTCTGAATTCAGTATAAATAAATGTTTCACTTACAGCAAGAATCAGGCTTTTATCTCCATAAACTAAAAAAGCTCTTTTAGGTTTAAATTCAGAAGGACTCTGATACAGATAGGCTTTGTCTTTTATAACAACAAAATATTTTCCAATAATTGTTGTATTTATATTTGAGCTGTTGTTTGGTACAATTTTCTTTACCCGAAACTCTTCTTTGCTGCTAAAATCATTCGAAAATTCATTACTCCGCCTATTTTTTATACCTGAACTACAAACTCCGCAGGTTCCACCGCTATTGCAGTGCTTACAGTATTTACAATTTTTACAAGCACTACAATACGCACTTCCTGTACATGCTCCATGACAAATAGTGATAGTTTTCTTGAAATTACTTTCTGTGGACAGCTCTCCAAAAAAAATTAAAACTATCCAAAAGAAAAATAGCAAAGTTAACTTCATAGACTTACCGGGTTTTGATTACTGAATGTAAATAAACTACAATTAAAATTCAAATAATCTTATTTTACGGCACTATTAACAAACTGTTTTTCAGATAAAGCTCTGATGAACTATATATACCTTCTACTACTTTATTCCCTAACCCCCCACTTCCCCCACCTCCACTACCAGCACCCCCTCACTTCCATTATCCAGAGCCGCTACTAATTCTCCTTTACTATTCCAGAATCCGCTGTTTCCGGCACTTTCAAAATTATCGCAATAGCCTACACCATTCACCATCAATACAGGCATCTCGTATTGTCGGGCAATCAGAGGGTAGTGCGTACGGGCTTTGTCAATACCTTTCTGAGACTTGGCGACACTTGTTAGATACACCTGCGCCCCCAAAGCATTGGCACTTTCAGCATGACTGATTTGCAGAGACTCATAGCAGATGGCAGGGGCCACTTTTAAGGTATCAGGCCAGAGTAAAAGTTGCTTGTCTCCGGCTATAAAATACGGTAATTCATCGGCATGCAGTTGTTGTTTAGCATAGGTTTGTAAAGACTGATGTGGCTGAAAAACCAATAGTGTTATCTGTATGCCTTTAGCTGTCCTGATAGGCATACCCACCCCAATAGTAAGCGTATGTGCATCGCTCATTTGCTGAAACACGGCAAAGCGTACATCTTCTGGTGTAGTAGCTAAAACGGCTGCCAGTTCGGGTTCATAGCCCGTCAGCGACAATTCAGGAAAAAACACAGCATCGGCTTTCTGTGCCAAAGCCTGTTCTATCAACCGCAAATGATTCTCAATATTCGCCTGAATATCTCCTTTTACCGATTTTGATTGTGCTAAACCTATTTTCATACTAACCGATATGTCAGATTGTTTTCGACAGCGTGTGTTTTGTATCACGATTTTTATGGTTCGTCGTTCCGGAAATCGTATTTTCCCTGCTAAACTAAAAGATACCCCATTTAAAAACAAGGTTTGTTCGCCTCAGATTTTAAATGGGGTATCTTTCATTATTCAAAACAAGCAGTTCAACGAGTTTTCGGATACATTTTCATAGCCTCAACATATCCTCCCTTGGTTTCATCAATCTTACGATATCCGAAGAAGAAATTTATGAGTTATTCCCATGATAGAAAAGGCTGCCAAATCTGATTCCTGATTGTACGGTATTTTTGTTATTTAACGGCAAAAAATGTATCACGACTTTTCAAGTCGTCTTTTATCTCTACTGATAATCTGATAAAACCGTAATTTTTAAAAGCTACCTGAAGTCTATTTATGAAGATTTTAACTGCATAGGGATTTATAAAACATATTGCCACGAGACTCCTTAAAACAACAGATATATTATCGTTCCCCCATCAATTGTCCGGCGACTTCTTCATCAATCAGTTCCTGTGCTGATGGTAAGGGTGGAATCATATCTTTTAAAGCACCCGATAAATACTTTGTCTTTAGCTGAATAGCCTGAGCAGCAGAAAAATGCTTCCATCGCCCTAAAATATACTGGTCGGGCATGATAAGATAAGCCGAATCAGAGGTAAATTCATAAAGGGCAATAAAAGCTGTTTCATACGCCGGAATAGTCAGTAAAGCAATCTCATGAGTAGTCAGATATGCCTTCATGTCTTCAGATAGTGTCCCGACACCTACAATTAAAGTAAACGCATAGCCCAGTTTTTCTATCAGATAGCCCTCTGCCATCAGGCAATCTTTCACACAATGCCCCGGAGCAGTTTCTGTGGTCTGCCACTCCCCTTCTTCGCTCAAAGCATATCGGGCATATACATTGGGCACGCTCAATCGTCCGCAATTGATTTGTTTTTTGGCAGTTACATCATCTACTGCTTTCAGCAAAATGGCATCTCTTACAGCTACTGCCTGAGCAGATGGCGGACTGATAAACAAGGTAGCATGGGTTGTACAGGTAATATTCTGTTGACAAGCCCTTACACGCTCCTCTTGATAGGTTTGCAACAAGGCAGGCGTAGCTTTAGCTAATAGAATCTCCGCCAGTTTCCAGGCCAGATTATCAGCATCGTGCATACCCGAATTAGCCCCTCTTGCCCCGAACGGACTAAACACATGGGCAGCATCGCCTGCAAAAATCACTTGCCCGTACACAAATTCTTCTAACATTTTATTGCTGAATCTATACAGGCTTGTCCATAACAAACTGATAGATTTATCGCCTACTACCTGCTTTATTTTTTGTATCACAAAATCAGCATCATTCACTACTTCGTCTGGCACCTCTTTATTGAGTTTTACATCTAATCGCCACACATTATCCGGTTGTTTGTGTAGTAAAATAGTCTCATGTTCATTATGCGGTGGTGCAAACCAGAACCACCTTTCCGACGGGAAATCGGCTTCCATTCTGAAATCTGCAATCAGAAATTTTTCTTCCGAACGTGAACCTGTCATTTCCAGTTGCATCAACCGTCTGATAGTACTTTTGCTACCATCACAAGCCACCAGAAATTCACAATTAAAGGTCTGTTCTCCGTCAGGAGTCAGTACCAGAATCGTGTTGCCTTGCGGGGTAGTATCCACCCATTTTATCTGATGCTGCCATCGTAAGTCTATCAGCTTTTCCTTCTGAACGGCAGCAAGTAATAACTTCTCAACTTCGTATTGAGAGATAT
The DNA here is from genome assembly GCF_004168285.1 of Emticicia agri. Classification (GTDB taxonomy): domain Bacteria; phylum Bacteroidota; class Bacteroidia; order Cytophagales; family Spirosomataceae; genus Emticicia; species Emticicia agri. The sequence continues at coordinate 5,809 of NZ_SEWF01000060.1, forward strand.
TCACAAAAGCCGGGTATCTGGCATATTTATCCGGCAACAGTTCAAAACTATGCACCTCCTGATTTCTGAAAAATATCCTGCCTGTGTTCCATTGCACGCCCTGTTCAAAAACAGGCTTTACTATCCCCAGTTTATCAAAAATCTCTAAGGTACGTCTCGAAAAACAAATGGCTTTACTTCCCTTGCCTGTTTCGTTTTTTTCATCCAATAGCAATACTTTCACTCCCTTTTTGGCAAGGAGCAAGGCAAGTGTGAGCCCTGTAAGCCCACTTCCGGCTATGATGATTTTATTTGGCAACTTTAACCCCTAGCCGTGCGACGGCCGCCCCTAAAGGGGGACTTTATTTTACGTTCAACAAAATTGGGATAATTAATTGAGTATGGCAATGGTATGTGGTGAATCTTGTGGGTTAAGCCAATGCACAATCGACAATGAGACAAGGCGATGCCATTGTCTCTACAAATCTGAATCAATTATTCACTCATTCGCAATTCGCCAATCCACGATTAAAATTCCCTATGCAGTATCCCTATGCTCCATGCCCTTACCCCTCTCCCATTCCAAAAGCCGTATAAAAGCCGCCTGAAAACCGTTATATTTGTTGTGAGAGCAGGCTAAATTTGTGGCACAATTAAAAACACAAAACTATGACGATAGCTAAAAAAATTCTCAATTTACGTAAAAGTCAGGGGCTTTCTCAGGAAGAACTGGCAGACAAGGCATCTATTAATTTACGTACCTTACAAAGAATCGAACAAGGGCATACCGAACCACGGGGATTAACCCTCCGGTTAATAGCCAATGCGTTGGGGCAATCACCCGAAGATTTACTGAGTCTCAGTACCTCTCTTGACCTTAAAGAAGACCCCACCTTTTTACAGATACTTAACCTCTCTGCCCTATCTATCTGGCTCATTCCATTTGGTAATTTAATTCTGCCTTTTTTCTTGTGGTGGAGGTATAGAGATACGATTGTGGGGGTGAGAAAAGTGGGTCGTCAGCTAATTCGGTTCCAAATCATCTGGACATGCCTGCTCTACGGTATTCTGGCCATAACTTTAGCTATAAGTCTTATTCGTCCGGAAGGTATGAGTCCATTTTTTCCTGTTTATCTTTTACTTGGCGCTGGTTTCCTCTTCCTGACTAATACCGTTCTTATTATTATTGCATCATTTCAACTCAGAAATGGTAGGCAACCGTTTTATACTAAAATCTTTTTATCTTCTAATCCTTCAGAACTCACAATCAAAATTGCTTTTTTGATTCTATTCGGATTTAGTCTAAGCAGTACTACAATTGCCCAAACCAAGGAATCCCCTCGTCCTTTAGGCCAATTGGTTGATATAGGTGGTTGGCGAATGCATCTTTTCGGACAAGGTTCTCAACACACCCAGGGGCCAAGTGTAATTTTAGAAGCAGGTAGCGGCGACTTCTCTTTTGATTGGGCATTGGTTCAAGCTAAAGTAGCCGCATTCGCAAAGGTATATTCTTACGACAGGGCAGGTTCGGCGTGGAGCGAGTTAGGGCCACACCCTCACACCATGCAGCAGAATGTCTATAATCTGCACATGCTGTTACACAAAGCGCAAGTACCTAAGCCCTATGTATTAGTTGGTGCTTCTTTGGGAGGCTTGTTGGTGAGGCTTTATGAACAGACCTACCCTGATGAAGTAGCAGGGCTCGTTTTAGTGGACGGAGGTACCGAATACGGACGATATTTTATCAATGGCAAAATGCAAAGTCCCGAAAAAGATGCAAAGGGAGAACCCATTCCACCGATAAAAACCACTGCTACACCCGAAGACAATCATTTAGCCAGAACACCCGAAGCCATAAAAGCCATTGGCGATGCCCTGAACAAAATGGGTTTACCTGCTAAACAGGTGCATGGGTCTTTTGCACAATTACCTGACTCAATTCAGCAAATCCGTCTTTGGGCTTTAGGCAATTATGAATACTATGCCGCCAGCGATAATACCTTTCTGATGGAAGAGCTATTGCAATTGATGCAGGCAAGAACCCGGAATCCACAATCATTAGGTAATAAACCGCTCATAGTGATTACCAGAGGGAGACCTTTCTCAAATGATACAGAAGCCGAAGAGCAAAAACGCCTGCAAGACCAGAAAGACCTTACGAAGCTATCCGGTAACAGCAAACAAGTCATCGCCCATAATAGCGGACACCATATTCAATTAGATGAACCTGAGATAGTAGTAGAGGCTATCAGAGAGGTAGTAAACAAGTCAAAGTAAATACCCATCTAACAAAATTTCTGAATGACCGGAAGACTATACATAATGCCACCCACTCGACCAATAAAATACATTTTTCAGGTCACTAAACAAAATATGATAAACCGCCTCAAAGGCTAACATTCTGTCTGTAACCTCTCTTGCTCTACGAGGTTTATGGGGGTCATAATCCATACTCACCATCTTTTCTTTTATTTTCTTCAGTCTATTCAATAACTCTTCCAGTAAATACTCAAATATCTGATGTTTTTCAATCTCTTTGGTGTACAGTGTCCAGTTTGGTATTCTATCTGCTATCAAATTATATCTTAACACTTCTCTTAAAAGTCTTTTTGCAGGTTCATATTGTCTGATAAATTCCACCGCACACAAAAACTTAGGGTGGTTCAGGCGGGCATCAAATGTTTTTAATAGAATAGCTCCCTGAACTTCTAAATCAGCTAATAAAAAGCGTAAAGTTTCATTCAGAGAATCGGTTGACTGTTTGAAACAATAATGAAAACATTTGGGGTCTTCAAAAATGTTTTGTTTTTTCTTCCATTCATGTCTGGTATTAATCAGATAAGCATTTGTATTAATGCCTCCACGCAAAGTGCCTGAATGTTTTTTAGTATCTAACCTTGATTGCAGTTCACAGGTAATTAATCCTCTTCGGAAATAAACGGTAATCACCATCATATCTATTACTATTGGATTATGGTCTTCCCTTACAAAATAATACGCACGGTTATTTGATTTTAAGAATGTATAACCCAGCGTGTTAATCGACAAAATAGAAATAACACTCTCTGCCAGTTGACTTTTGGTTAATACTGATTCCCGGGTTTCCATAGTATCGAAATGCTGTATAGCTGTTGAATTGATAGGCAAAACTATTTTCATCCAACGCAGCCTATCTGCGTAGTAAAATATTTTTTGCGTAAATTTTTCTGTAACCTTTTTCTCCGACCCGAGTATCCACAAAAAATCACCTTTTAATTGAATTATGAAAAAGCTAATTACTGTATTGATGCTGATTAGTCAGCTTGGGTTCACACAATCAAGAGAAAAACAGGCAGAAGATTTCCTGCTCCGGCAGATGAAAACACAAAAAATTCCGGGTTTACAGGTAGCAGTGGTAGAAAAGGGTAAAATCGTCTTTAGCAAATCTTACGGCACTGCCAATATTCCTGATAATATTCCGGTAGATAACCAAAGTATTTTTGCCATTAATTCCTGCACCAAGTCATTTACAGGCGTGGCCATTATGCAACTGGTAGAAGAAGGCAAACTCGACCTGATGGCCCCTATTTCTAAATACATTGATAGCCTGCCTGCCCAATGGCAACCTATCAAAATCCAGCAATTACTAACGCATATTTCTGGTTTGCCTGATATTTTACGCATTCAGGAAAATACAGGTGCAGGGGCATTTAACGAAGCAAAATCATGGCAGAAAATAATAGCTATGCCGATGGATTTCCCGACCGGAGACCAGTTCAGCTATAACCAGACTAACTATGTTTTATTAGGCAAAGTAATCACCCAATTAAGAGGGAAACATTTTACACAGGTATTTCAGGAAAAACAATTTGATGTAGTAGGAATGTCGCACACGGTTTTTGGCGATTCCCGCGACATTATCCCCCATTATGCGCCTACCTATACCTTTAAAAAAGCAATAGACGGTGAGCTATTGCCGGCAGAGAAGCTAACTGCTAATTATTCAGAGTTTCCACGTTCACGTCGCACAGGTTCAGGCTTAAACAGCACCGCCGAAGATATGGCTCACTGGGTAATTGCCTTGCAAGAAGGCAAATTACTAAAGAAAGAAACGCTTAAAACCATGTGGTCGCCCATTACTTTCAATAATGGCAAGCCTACTAACTGGGCTTTGGGTTGGGGTGTTAATAAATTCCGTGCGAAACACCGGGCAGTAGGCATGAGTGGTGGTGGTCGTTCAGCATTTTTAGTTTATCCTGACGATGATATGGCTGTGATTGTACTCACAAATTTAGGTGGTTCGTCTCCTGAAAACTGGATTGAAGAATTAGCTGGCTATTTCAACCCTGAGATTCCAGCGGCTGACCCCATCACTTTATTAAGAACTGAACTCGATAAACGTGGGTACGACAAAGCCATGCAGGTAGTAGAAGAAGCCCGCAGAAAAGACCCTTCTTTTACACCTGATGAGAACGAACTGAATGAATGGGCTTACCGGGTAATGAGCAAAGATAAAAACAAAGAAGCACTCGAACTCTTCAAGCTAAACGTAGCCCTTTACCCCGACAGTTGGAATGTTTATGATAGCTTAGGCGAAGTCTTATTAAAATCAGGCAATAAAGAAGAAGCCATCAAAATGTATCAGAAATCAGTTGAACTGAACCCTAATAATAAGGGTGGCAAGCAGGTACTAAGTAAATTAAAATAATTTTATTATAAACTTTATTAACTGAATTATTATTTATTTAGCGGGAAAATATTTACAACAATTAAAATTCCATATGTTATGATAAAATCAATGTCCAATGAATTTTTAAATGAAGCTTTTAAAAACCAGAAAAAAGATATTGGTTGGGATTTTTATGCTGAAAGACAATTCATTGAAAATCTATTCTGCCAAAGGTTTAATTATTTAATTGCAATATATGCTATAATAATAGCTGGAGCGGGCTCTGCAAAAAATCAATTCTTTCTAAATTGTATATTATGTATTGGTTTTATTGTTGTTTTTCTCCTTTCTTTAGTACTTTATCGTGCATATATAAAATTAATAATTTTACTTAAAATCCTTCATAGATTAGAATCCCATCATGTATTTCCTATTATAGAAACTGAGATGAAACAACAAGGTAAAACTGCATTATTTGGAGTTAATTCTTTAATTGGTGTATATATACCAGTTTTTTTTAATCTTACAATTTTAATAGGATTAATTTTATCATTAGGAGGATGCTTAAAGGCATAAGATTTCTATAGGTAATTATAATAGAGAGGTTGGGTAGATAATTCTTAACTTTTCAGAACTCCGTGCTCCTCTGTGCATTTACTCAGTGTTACCCTGTGGTTAAAAATTTTACTACAGCGTAACACTGAGTTTATTAAATAAAATAGCGTTCCTTTTCCATTTTTTCTGATTATATTTGTCTAACTCCACTCTATTAATCGCTAAGGAAAAATGAAAAATCTTACTATAATCTTGCTTCTTGCTCTTTGCCTGGGTTGTAAAAAAGAATCTGCCGACCCGAAAACGCCATCTACACCCGGCAAAAGACTAACGAGCGTAACCGTGAACAATAAGCCCTATATCACTTTTGAGTTTCAGAAAGAGTTATTGGTTAAAGAAAATGCTTTTACTTTCTGCGAAACCAATCCGACTGACGAATTTACCTATGAATATGCCAACGGACAGCTCAATAAACTGAAAACCACTATGCGTAGTATGTTTTCAAGTACGTCAGCTTTATGCAATCCGGCAGTAGGCTTAAAAGGCGAAGAAATATTTCAATACAATACGCAGGGAAAAATTGTGAAGGTTACCCGTAAATTAGACACTATGTTAGGTACTACTACTGAATATGTGTATAACGCAAGAGGTTTCATTGAAAAGCAAATCATCATTGCCGGACAAAACTCGCTCACCACTACTTTTGAATATGACACCAAAGGCAATTTAGTTAAGGAAACAGACCCCGATGGCGCAGTTGCTTATTACGAATACGATAATAAAATTAACCCCTACTACCTAATCAACCAAAGACCTGCCTGGGTAAGTGCCTTCAATAAAAGCCCTAATAATGTTATTAAAGCTACAGGTAGATATAATTTTCAGCGCACTTTTAAATACGATGATGAGGGCTATCCAACCGAAGTGGCTGAAGATAACGGACTTACTTATCAGTACCGTTATACCCCCCGCCCCTGAAGGGGTGTTTTTTTGTATCACGATTTTTACGGTTCGTCGTTACGAAAATCGTCTGTAGGTCTCTCCATATCATTATTGAATGAATATCTGTTCATATTATTAGCTTATACGTAGCTTTTTTTAGAAACTGTTTGAGTTAAATTTTATGAATCAAAATGAAATATTTTTCACAAAGACAAGTTACTAAAACTGGAGCTTAGCAGAGCTAAGTGAAGATTTTAGTAACGAAGTATTTGTAAAAAATAGTAATTTTGAATATAACAAGATTAACTCAAACAGTTTCTAAATATTTACTTCATAAAAACTCTTGCTTATGTATAAATTTTTCCTGATTGTGTTCTTAGTGGCTTTTGCAGCTGTGGCACAGGCCCAAACCCCCAACCCGAAATTTAAACAAGCCTTGGCCGATTCGTTGGGTGCCGATGAATATGGTATGAAAATGTACACATTAGTGATACTTAAAACCGGAACTAACCAGACCACCGATAAAGCTGTATTAGATAGTCTGTTCAGCGGCCACATGATGAATATGGGCAGAATGGAGTCGATGGGTAAACTAATAGTTGCCGGGCCGTTAAGCAAAAATGCCCTCAATTATCGGGGAATTTTTATTCTCAACACCAAAACCGTTGAAGAAACCAGAGCCCTGTTAGATACAGACCCCGCCATTAAAGCCAAGGTATTTGATGTAGAGATTTTCCCGTGGTATGGTTCGGCAGCGCTACCGCTCTACATGAAACACCACGATGAAGTGAAAAAGAAAGATTTTTAATGACCTGTTATCGGTTGTCAGAGAGATAGGCAACTATGCTCCACCCAATAAATTTCCGGCTAATCATTAGCATAATTCTTTAAAGAATCGGAAATTTATGAGTATTCCATGTGAATCAACTTTAGTACCTATTATTTATTCAACAGAACCACTTTTTTTATGAAATCCTGCCCTTTGGTTGTCATAAGCCTTTTGCTATGTCTCTTTACTCTGCCAACCTTCTCGCAAATACAATGCGGCACCGACGACATCTACAAAAACAATCCGGCATTACAACAAAAGGTTCAGGAACAAATCAAACGCCTACAGAATGCAGGCAACCTCGTTGACCCGAACACGGTTTTTACCATTCCGGTTGTATTTATTATTTACCACAAAGGCGAAGCAGAGGGTGCCGGTTCCAACCTGTCAGATGCAACCATTCTGCAACAACTCAATGCGCTGAACGATGCTTTCAGGGCAAGAAACGGATACGCAGCGCATAACGACATGAAAATAGAATTTGCCCTGGCTAATTGTGGCGATATGAACAGTATTGTACGGGTAGATGCCTCAGAAGTGCCTAATTATAGTGATAACGGGCTCAATTATAACGACCTCATTATGATTTTTCAGTTAAGAACCCTACACAACTGGAGCGACCGGGATAACTACATTACTATTGAATTAGTGCATAAAATAAACGGAGCAGGCGGATTTGCCGGATATCTGGAAGGCTATACTTTTATTGATGCCAGATTATTCGGAATAGGTATAATGGCACATGAATTAGGGCATGTACTGAATCTTAAACATACATTTGAAGGCGATAATTTCGGCTTCCAATGCCCTCCCAATAACGATCCCGAAAATGATGGTGATATGATTAGCGATACGCCCCCGCACAAACGAGGACAAAACTGCTATAATACGCCTCCCATGTCTATTAATCCTTGTGATAGTTTGACGTATGGAGATATTTTTGAGAACTTTTTGTCGTACAGTGAATACTGCTGGCGAAAATTTACCCCCAAGCAGATTGAACGTGCCAGAAACAGCGTAGCTCAATTTAAACCCAACTGGTTCAATTCGCCTTATCTTTCGGCACAAACAGCGGCTCCGGCGGCAGTCTCTAATTTAAGGTGTGGTACAGGCACTGTTGCCCTAACAGCCAGTGGATGTTTAGGCACGTATAGCTGGTATAGCCAAAGCACCGGAGGTGAGGCACTGGCTACAGGTGAGAGTTTTACAACGCCACCAATAGAAACTACTACCACCTACTATGTCGATTGCCAGGTAGCTACCTGTCAGCCTTCGGTCAGAGTTGCTGTGCAAGCCATTGTAACTCCTGTCAACGAATGTTATTGTGAATCGTATGCCATGTATCTGGGCGACGAAGAAATATATAATTTTAGTTTTACCACTATCAATACCTCTTCCAACTGTAATACAACCGGAGGGCCGGGGTCTGTCAGAAGTGCTTATTCTAATTATACTTTCGATACACCTGCAATAGCCTATACAGGCAAAAGTTACCCCTTTTCTGTTCAGATAGGAAGTTGTGGAGGTTCTTATAGCAATGCTACCAAGATTTATATAGACTTTAACCATGACAAAGATTTTAACGATGCCGGAGAAGAAGTCTATGTGTCGCCCGGTACTACGCAAGGGGCTCATGTAGAGTCAGACACCATTACCATTCCTGCTGATGCCCTCGCAGGAATTACCCGTATCAGAATTGTTACCGCAGAGGCTTCTCCGTCTTCCATTACGCCCTGTGGCGCTTACGGTTTCGGAGAAACCGAAGACTATGCCCTTAATATTATTGCCTGCCCTGATAATCTCAGCTACGAAACAATCAATCAGGGTATGGGTACTTACGAAGCTGCCATCAGTATCAGCAGTAAAGCCAATGTCAGCACGCCTGTTACCTATCTGGCAGGTCAGTACATTGTACTGTTACCGGGTTTCTCTGCCGGGCCAAACGAGGTCTTTACCAGTACCATCGGTGGATGTTACTGAACCCCCATGGTGGCTTTTCTATGATTCAACCCCCATTGCAACATACTATCCAATACGTCAGATAGCTTCTTGCCCGATTCGGTCAGTTCATACTCTACCAATACAGGGGTGGCATCATACACCATACGCTTTACCATACCATTCAGTTCGAGTTCTTTCAGTTCTTTCGAGAGCATACGTGGCGTAATTTTCGGAATGTTTCTTTGTAATTCCGTAAACCTTTTGATACCAAACAGCAATGACCCTAAAATGGGTAATTTCCATTTACCTGTCAGCACATTCAGGGTATCATTTAAGGCTAATACAAACTGTTCGGGGCAAGATTTTATAGCTGCAAAATCTGTTATTTTTTTGGTTACTGTCATGTCGTTTGGGGCTTACTATACTTTAGTATAGCACTATACTAAAGTATATCACTATATTTTATATAGCAAATATAGCTACTTTTGCCACAACAAAATAATTTTCTATATAAAAACACAAACCATGATTTTAATTACAGGCGCAACAGGGCATTTTGGTGCAGCAACCATAGATTTTTTATTAAAAAAAGGCTTTCGGGCCAAAGACATAGCAGCACTGGTAAGAGATGAAGCCAAAGCAGGTGATTTGAAAGCCAAAGGTATTACCATTCTTGAAGGCGACTACAACCATTATGAGTCATTGCTTAAAGCATTTCAAGGCATTGATAAACTGCTTTTTGTATCGGGCAACGATGTACTGAACCGGGGCAAGCAACACGAAAATGTAGTAAATGCAGCTAAAGAAGCAGGGGTAGGTCATGTGGTTTATACCAGTTTCAGCCGCAAAAACGAAACCGAAACATCGCCTATTTATATCGTAGCTAAAACGCATCTGGCCACCGAACAGGCATTGAAAGAAAGCGGCTTAACTTATACCATTCTGCGCAATAATATTTATGCCGATTTTATTCCGATGTTTGTCGGGCCAACGGTGCTTGAAACAGGTGTATTTGTGCCTGCCGGAGATACACCTGTAGCGTTCACACTTCGGAATGACATGGCAGAGGCCGCAGCCAATGTTCTGACAGGCAAAGGTCATGAAAATAAAGACTATGTTATCTCTAATACCGAAGCGGTTACTTTCCATGATATTGCCCGATTCATCAGCGAGGCTTCGGGTAAACAGGTAGGATACATAAGTCCTGAACCTGAAACGTATGTTCAGGTACTGACCAATGCAGGTCTGCCTGCCGAAGTGATTGGCGTGTCAGCAGGGTTTGCCGAGGGTTTCAGACAAGGAGAATTTTCTTCAACCGAAACAGATTTAGCTAACCTTTTAGGCAGAAAACCAGCCACAGTAAAAGATTTTCTGACAGGCGTTTATTCAGCTTGATAAACGTAGGTAGATACTTAGGTACGGGTAAATCGCTACCTGAGTCCCATACCGTTTGTGCGTTGATACAACATTACCACTGCGTTCGACAGCTCATTGATACCCATGCTTTTAGGCTTGTCCTGACCCATAAGCGGCCACTCATAGAGCAATAGTAAAAAAACAATCAGAAGGTATGTCTTCATCAGACTTTTATATAATAGGTATAGTATATCAAGGCTTTTTATTCTATAAGCAAAACTATTGATAATAAACAGTAAATAGAAGAAATATGCCTAAACCTTATTATACGGTTAAGCCTGGATTGAGAAAAGAATGATTTTTAAACTATAAATGAGTAGGTTTTCGCAGTAATAGGTTATAAACAGGCGTAAAAAAATGGCTGTATTAAAAGGAAATTGTTGGCAAAATTATATTTGGCACAAATTTTTCCTCACCCTCTAAATCTCCCTCTCCTGAAAAAGGAGCGGCCGCCGCGCGGAGGGAGACTTTAAGCCCTTCTCCTTTTTCAGGAGAAGGGTTGGGATGAGGATTTTTCCAAACGGTACGCTGCCAAATATTATTCTGAACTCCTTCCTTTCAATACAGCCCTATTCTAAACAACAAATAAACTCTTATTTAACTCCTGCCGAAATTGTTATCATTACGGACAGTCTTCTATTTTAGCCAGAAAGACCTCGCTGCCTCCTGCCTGAAAACCGGGGTTCATCACTATCGCTTTTGCTGCATAATAATTGACACCTGTGGCTACATTGGCGGTACTGGTAATGGTTTGAGACACCCGGTAATTGCCTGCTGCCTGACTACCCGAGAAAGTAAGATTGACATTGACAGTAGCCACTACAGGCACTCTTACCGACTGACAAGGGCTTGCGCCTATCAGCGAACAACCCACATAATAGGTAGTAGTAGTAGCAATACTTGGCGTATTAAAGCTCGTGCCTGTACCTAAAGATGTTCCCCCACTTACGCCTGCATACCAGTTAATCGTACCACCTGCGCA
>NZ_SEWF01000061.1 GCF_004168285.1 Emticicia agri
AAAAAAAGTACGTTGCCAAACAATCTACGCCCTCAAAGAGGCCAAACCAGCAATAGGTTTAGGACAAATATGTAGAATGTTTGGCATAACTAGACAAGCCTATTATCAGTATTTTTGGAGAGCAAATGATTGTCTGATTGAAGAAGAGTTACTCATACAAAAGGTCAATGCCATTCGTCAGAGACAACCGATGATTGGCACAAGAAAGTTGTATGGAATGCTTCAGGCTTTTATGATTGAGCATCAGATAAAAATGGGCAGAGATGCCTTATTTGACTTATTATCTCAGCATGGACTGTTAGTAAGAAGGAGAAACAGGAAAACAAAAACCACTTTTTCCTCTCATTGGTTAAGAAAATATCCGAATTTAATTAAAGATATTGAGCCTATAAAGCCTAATCAGATTTGGGCATCGGATATTACCTATCTGGAAACAAATGAGGGTTTTGTTTATCTATCACTTATTACTGATACCTATTCAAGAAAGATAATGGGCTATCATATAGCTGATAATCTTTTAGCCATAAGTTCAGTAGAAGCATTAAAAATGGCCTTAAAGAGTTTACCTCAAAAAGTGGATAAATTAATCCATCATTCTGATAGAGGTATCCAATACTGTTCACATGAGTATGTAACCTTATTGCAGGATTATGGCCTACAAATTAGTATGACACAGAATGGCAATCCTTTAGAAAATGCAATTGCAGAAAGAGTAAACGGTATCCTTAAAGATGAGTTCTTGGCTAAAATAATTATCAAAAATCTATCGCATGCGCAAGGCTTACTAAGAGAAATAATAGAGATTTACAATAAAGAAAGACCTCATATGAGTGTTGGACTCTTGACCCCAGAGCAGGCTCACCAAATGGAAGGTAAGTTAGAAAGATATTGGAAAAATTATTATACAAATAAAGGCTGTAAACCTATGGCAGGATTATCAATTTAACTGTAAACTTATTTTAGGACGAGTCAGTCTCTACCAAATTAGACAATAACAAAGGTAAGATTGGCCTAACTACATTTTCCCTCATTCTTATCAATACCTAATTATTATTCCATTAATTTTGCTAAAAAAACCGGATATATGGAAGAGAACAATGACATGAAAAACACCAAAACCTGGCTCAAATTTACCCAGATTGGCTTACAGATGATTCTGACTATTGGTTTGGGTACATGGTTTGGTTACTGGCTTGACGGTAGAGCCGCCAACAAAACGCCTGTCTGGACACTTGTCTTGTCGCTTACCTCTATCGGAATCTCACTCTATAATGTAATCAGACAATTACCTAAACAGTAAATAGTCTCTTACTCACATTCATACCAGCATTGTATGTCAAAAACCCTTATACTTACAGGTGTACTCATAATTGTATTTTTTTTAGCTGACGCCATTGGCTTAGGTTACCTGCTACATCAACAGAAATGGGTAATTTTAAGCTTTTTTGTGGCTTATTCGTTTCTCTTCAATCGGTTGATAGAATTGGGTTTTAAAGAAAAAAGTAAAAACTTTATCCCTTTTTATCTATCCAGTGTTGCTTTACGTCTAATTCTGAGCATTATCTTTATTGCCATTGAATTATACAGGGGTTTAGCGCATCAGGAATTGTTCATTGCAAACTTTTTTGTATTATATTTATTTTACACAATCTTTGAGATTTGGAATTTAAATAGTAACTTGCGCCAAAATTCAGAAAAGTGATTATCCAGAAACGTTGATTGACCGAATAATTTAAAAATTATGTTGCGTTTACTTACAAATAAATTCTTATTAATAGCCTCATTATCAATCTTTTCTCTGACTTTTTCATTCGCACAAGAAGGGCACGAAGGTCATCATGAAGCAAAAGCAGAGGCAGCACACGACGAGGAGCATTTTGACATCGGACAAATGATTATGCACCACATTTCTGATTCGCACGAATGGGAATTTGCACATGGTGCTGTTATCCCTCTTCCGGTGATTCTCTACACGAAAGAGTATGGTTTAGAAGTGTTTTCATCAAACCGTTTTAAAGAAGGAAATGGCGTTTATAACGGATATATTAACCTGCATGAACACATTCACCGACTAAGCCCTGATGGCAAAATTGATGAGGCCGTACATGTTTTGGATTTTTCTATTACTAAAAACGTAGCCTCTCTTTTATTAAGCGCTATTATTCTGATAGTGTTGATGTCAACGGTAGCCAAAAGTTTTCAGACCAACCGTGGCAAAGCCCCAAAAGGTGTTCAGTCATTTATTGAGCCAATCATCTTCTTTATCAGAGACGAAGTAGTAAAACCAAATATTGGCCCTAAATACGCCAAATATTTACCTTATTTACTGACTTTGTTCTTCTTCATTCTCATCAACAACCTATTAGGTTTATTACCAGGTGGTGCTAACGTAACAGGTAATATTGCTATTACCATGACTCTGGCAGTAATTACTTTTATTATTACACATATCAACGCTAATAAACATTATTGGTTGCACCTGGTAAAACCTGAGGGTGTACCTGTATTGATGTTGCCGCTGATGTGGGTTGTTGAGATTGCCGGAGTATTTATGAAGCCTATGTCTTTAATGATTCGACTTTTTGCCAATATGACAGCCGGGCACATCATCATTTTAAGTTTATTAGGTTTGATTTTTATCTTTCAAAGTTGGGCTGTGGGTGGTGTAATCACCATATTCACCTTGTTTATGAATGCCATCGAGTTGTTGGTAGCGTTCCTGCAAGCCTTTATCTTTACTTTGTTATCATCCATGTATATTGGTAGTGCTATCGAAGAACACCACGAAGCAGACCACGGTCATTGATAATTGTTTTGTATTTAATGTTTCACTCATATAAATTGTTTAATCATGTCTTTATTACAAGTTCTTTTACAAGCAGGTGCTGATGCAACTCGTGGTTTCGCAGTAATGGGCGCAGCAATTGGTGCTGGTTTGGCAGCTATCGGTGCTGGTGTTGGTCTTGGCCGTATTGGTGGTAGCGCATTGGAAGGTGTAGCTCGTCAACCAGAAGCAGCTAACAAAATCCAGACTATGATGATCATCATCGCTGCCCTTGTAGAAGCCGTAGCGCTTTTTGCAGCCGTAATTTGTCTTTTGATTTCTTTCAAATTAGTTTAAGAATCAAATTAAACGACGCTGATTAAAATCCTGTACTATTCGCATTAGGCGTTAGTACAGGATTCAATCTACCAGTAAATGGCAAGCGTCAGGCAGGTGAAAATAAAACTTTGTCATAGATAATAGGTCTTTACAAATCAAATAATTAATAAAATTCTTTTAAAGATATGGAATTACTAACCCCCAGCATTGGATTAATTTTCTGGATGCTTTTGGTTTTTGGTATTTTAGTTTTTTTCTTGGCCAAGTTTGCGTGGAAGCCTATTTTGAGCGCCCTGAAAGAGCGTGAAGATTCGATTGACTCTGCCCTGAGAATGGCAGAAGAAACACGTGCAGAAATGGCAAAATTGAAAGCTGATAACGATAGAATTATCGCTGAAGCCCGTTTAGAACGTGACAAGATTATCCGTGAGGCAAAAAATGCTTCTGACAATATGCTGGCCGAAGCGAGAGAAAAAGCCGTAACAGAAGGAAATAAAATTATTGCTGACGCCCGTGAAGCGATTCAACAAGAAAAAACAGCAATGGTGGCGCAAATGAAAAAAGATGTAGCTGCTTTCTCTATTGAAATTGCAGAAAAGGTTTTACGTAAAGAGCTGACTGATAAAAAAGCTCAGGAGTCTCTCGTATCGAATCTTATTTCGGAAGCAAAGTTAAACTAATCGGTTTAATCTATCAGTTTACTTCTTACCGTTTAATAAAAAACATTAACTTTTTGCTATTTAGTTGTTAAGCTATTGCAAAATAAATGTTCCAAAATTTGTTTTTTTGATAGAGTCGGTTGTATTTTTGTATAATTATATGTTGCAACCGAGAATTTAGTTTTTTACTTAGAAAAAATGGCAGATTCAATAGTTGCATACCGATACGCTAAATCATTGTTTGATTTGGCAAACGAAAAAAATGTGGTAGATAAAGTAAACGACGATATGTTGTTGTTTAAAAAAATCTGCGACGAAAACAGACAATTTGCTGTTGTTATGAGCAATCCAATCGTTCGTCACGACAAAAAATTAGGAATATTGAAAAACATTTTTGAAAACCGTGTCAACGATGTTACTTATTCAATATTCAACGTCTTAACAAAGAAACATAGAGAGAATTTGATTTATCCGATTGCCGAAGAATTTCAAAAGCTGTATAATGAGCAAAAGGGTATCCAAAAAGCTACAATTACTACTGTTTCTCCATTGACTGATGCTCAACGTAAAGAATTTACAGCCCTGGTTGCAAAAGCTACCAAAAAAGATGTAATTTTAGAGGAGAAAATCAATGAAGACCTGATAGGAGGTTATGTGCTGAAGTTAGAGGACAGACAAGTGGACACTTCTATCAGAAAAAAATTAAATGACTTGAAATTAACATTAGCATAACTATTGCATTATGTTATAAAGAAATTAGTTTTCATGGCTATAAAGTTGAGAAATACCCCCGAGTTTCGGGGGTTTTTTCTTTATATACCTTATACCTATATTTCTATAATAATTCTGTCGATGGATTCCAGAAATGTTTGTTAAAATCGATAATCTTATCGTTCTCTACTTTTACACCTTCTGCCTCTAATCGCTCCTGCATCACATTGCCTCCAAAGTGATGTTTGCCGCTTAAAACTCCGTTGCGGTTTACTACCCTATGTGCAGGTACGTCAGGCATGCTATGGCAGGCATTCATAGCCCAGCCCACCATTCTGGCTCCTGCTTTTGTACCCAGATATTGCGCAATAGCTCCATAACTGGTTACTCTGCCCACAGGTATCAACCGAACTACCTGATAGATATCATCAAAAAGATTTTCTTGTGAAGAAGCCATTGAGTGAATGTGTGATTGAGTGATTGAGTGAATATGTGATTATTAATAGCGAATGCGTACTTAGTAGAGCAAATAAAATAAAATTGTGAAACATTGTGTAATTAGTGTACATTGTAGCAATACGTTACATTCACTCAATCACTCAATCACTCATTCACTCAATCACTCATTCACTCAATTCCCTTCCCTTCTATCTCCTTCTCTAAAGTCTCATACCATGCCTCACCATATAAGCGAGTAAGAGGTTCTTTCAGGAATTTATACACCGGAACGCCTAATTGAGCACCTAATTCGCAGGCATCGTTGCAAATTGACCAGCGGTCGTAGTTAATCGCATGAAATTTTTCGTACTTGGTAATCCGTATCGGATATAGGTGACAGGAAATTGGTTTTTTCCAGGTAATTTTGCCGTCAAGGTAGGCCTGCTCAATGCCACATTTCAGAATACCCCTATCGTCGTAGATAGCGTATGCACACTCACGGTCGTCGATGGTAGGTGTTGAAAAATCCCCCTCCCAGTCTTTAATGTACTTTCCTTGTTCCTCAATAGCCTTGATTCCGGCTTCTGACAGATACGGTTTTACCTCTTTGTATATTTCTTCCAGTATCGGCAACTCAGCCTCTTCCAAAGGCGCACCTAAGTCTCCCTCTACACAGCAGGCACCTTTGCATTTCTCTAAATTGCAAACAAAGAACTTCTCTGCCACATCATCACTGATACAAGTATTTTCGATTAATATCATTGTATATATGCCATAAAATATGCCATGCTAAGAAGCATGGCATAGTAAACTATAAAATTTCGGTATCAAAGATACATCAAATCTTTCTGATAATTAACTTCTGCCCTATTTTAACGTTGTTGTCGTTCATATTGTTCCATTCCTGAATCTGCTTCATAGCCACACTATAACGCTTCGAAATGCTGAATAAAGTTTCGCCTTTTGCTACCTGATGGGTAGCTACTTTTCCACCTGTTTCTGCCTTAGCGGCTGTGCTTGCAGAGGCCGTTGAGGTATTGCCCGATGCGCCTTTTGCTTTATTGCTCACAATCAGTTCCTGACCTACTTTTACATGCTCATTTACCGTAAAACCATTCCAGGCAGCCAAGTCTTTTACAGTTACCTTATACTGGCGTGCAATGCTATAGAGCGTCTGCCCTACATCAACTGTGTGCAAGCCTGTTTTAGGCATTGATGATGTTGTCGGGGTATTTGTAGTTTTCCTGGTTTCTGTAGTAGCAGGCGAGTTTTTAATGGTTACATTCGGGTTCACCGGAGCAGGTTTCACAGGCGTTACAGGCGTAGAATAATCAGTCTTGTCTTCGTCTTCTGTGATTACTACAATATCATCTTCTTCAGTTTCTTCTCTTGTGCTGGTAGTTTCTGTACTGGTGGTTTCTTTTACAGGCTCTTTTTTGGGCGTCCTTTTAGTAGTTCTTTCTACCACAACCGTTTCACCCGTACTCTCCATCACTTCATCCTGCGATTGCTTTTTGCCTGACTTCTGGTTGCTTGCTACGGTTTGCTCTTCATAATTTTCCATCACAGGTACTTTTTGCTGAGGTTCCTGCTCCTGTATATCCTTAGACTTTTCGATTGGCTCATTTTTCGGACGTCTCTTTTGCAAATACACAATCTGCCCTTCCTGAATCACCTGCGATGTTCTCATGCGGTTGAGTCTCAGCAAGTTTTTCAACTTTACGCCAAACATCTGCGAAATGCTCCACATGCTCTCACCTGCCTGCACCTGATGTTTTTCAACAGGCCCTTTGCGTAGCTTTCTTTGCAGGTAATATACTTGTCCTTCTTCTACAACAGATCGGTCGCTCATGTCGTTAAAAAGCAGGAAATCTTTGATTTTTAACTTTCCACCTCTTGCCAGAGAAGCCACATCATCACCCGGTTTGGCAAGAATCCCTTTCATTTCGTTGATGGTATAAAACACAGGGTCTTCTTCATTGTTCACCTGCATCGTAACTCTTTCTAACACCGGATAATCTCTGTGGTTGATTTCCTCTTTTTTGGCTTTACTACCTTTACCAGCAACTACCTCAGGCTGACGACCAATTTTCGATTGTACTTCGTCTAACCGGGTTACAGGCACCAGAATAGCCACCGAATAATCGTCGGGAATAGTAGTGGTTTGTAGCCACGAATTATGTTTTTTCAGGTCTAAAGTTTCTACCTCTACCATTGAGGCTATTTGTGCCAGGGTTTTACCTTTTCCTTTGCGGTATTCAACAAAAGCATAAGGATTTTCTCTCATACGGTTCATACGATACTCAAAAGCCACACGAGCCGCAATGGTTTTAATCAGGTAGCGGTCTGTACGGCCATCAAATTCAACTCTTGAGGCATTTGTCCATTCAGAAGGCACAATTTTACTGATACCTCCCGCGCCTAACATATAAGAATATAAGGTAGAAATCCAGTTTTTGTAAATCTGATTGTTACGCTTCAGATAGGCCGCTGCTGCTCTGGTAGAAGCATAGATGTTTTTTCTTTCGTCAATATCACTATCTACCCGCAAGCCCACTTCCTGGGCTGTACTGGCTTTCATTTGCCAGAAACCTACGGCATTAGAACTTGAGACGGCATCAGGCAGCAATGAGCTTTCAACGACTGCCAGATATTTGAAATCGTCGGGTACTTTTTCCAGTTCAAGAATACGCTCAATCACCGGAAAATACCATTGCATTCGCTGGAGTTTGTCCAGTACATATTTATTCTCCGGATACAATAAAGTAGCAATTTCTTTTTGGACAAGTTTTTGGGCATCTGCATCTAATTCTACGGTTATACCCGCAAAATCAACTTTTCGAGATACCTCGGGTAAGCTGGGCTGTTGAGCAAAAGCCACGTGCATGCTTACCAGAAAAAACGAGAAAGCGAACGTTTTTTTCATGGAATTAGGAAATTATAATGAAAGCACAATTTATTTAAAAACTTTAACCCCACATCCTAAATCCCTCCGCAGCGGCGTCCGCTCCCCAACAGTGGGGAGAGGGACTTTCCCTCCCTTCCCCATTGTTGGGGCGGCCGCCGCGCGGAAGGGTCGGGGATGGGGTATTTTATCACTTTTTCCGAACTACCATCAATCCATCACGAATGGGCAGGAGGATATTTTCTACACGGGTATCGTCCTGAATTTTCTTGTTGAAATCTCTGATGGCGATGGTATCTTTATCTTTAGCCGATGCATTACTCACTTTACCACTCCACAATACATTATCGGCTATGATAATGCCCCCTGAGCGCACTTTGTCGATAACCAAATCATAATAATGACTATAATTCAGTTTATCGGCATCTATAAAAACCATATCAAACGAATCGGCTATAATCGGGATGAGCTGCATAGCATTACCGATTCTGAAATCTATTTTATCATTCAAAGCAGATTGACTGAAGAAATCTCTCACAAAATCTTCTAATTCTTCGTTGACATCAATCGTAATGATTTTCCCGTTTTCTGTTAAACCCTCAGCCAGACATAAGGCAGAATAGCCCGTATAAGTACCAATTTCAAGAATAAGCTTTGGCTGAATCATGTGAGACAATAAAGATAGAAAACGCCCTTGCAAATGCCCCGAAAGCATCCGGGACTGTAAGACCTTGGCATGAGTTTCACGGTTCAGTTTACTCAACAGGTCATTTTCGGGCGTAGTGTGTTCTACGCAATATTGGTCAATATCGGAGGGAATAAATTCCATCAGGAAAGCATTTTTATACAAAAATAGAACAATTTTGAAAAAACCTACAACAGAGGGGTCTTTTTTTGGACTATTACCTATTAAACGGTCTTTTCAGCAAATTGTTTTTTATTAAACTTTCGGAGCTTCTAAGTTTTACCACGGAGTTGCACTGAGCGAACGTCGCCCGGTTTTGCACGGAGTTACACCGAGTAATTTCAATAAACTCCGCGCTACTCCGTGGTTAAAATTATTGCACGTTAGCTAAATGCTATTAAATCTTGTTATTTTTTGCCCTTAAACTAAAATCGGCTAATACCAGTGCAGCCATGGCCTCTACAATTGGTACAGCACGAGGCAGCACACAAGGGTCGTGGCGTCCCTTACCCGATACTGTTACTTTTTCGCCTGCATCGTCCACGCTCTCCTGGTCTTGCATAATAGTAGCCACAGGCTTGAATGCCACCCTGAAATAAATATCTTCACCGTTGGAGATACCTCCCTGAATACCGCCCGAATGGTTGGTTTTAGTATGTACTTTACCGTCTTCGCCCATATAAAACTCGTCGTTGTGTTGCGAGCCGTAGAGTTCAACGCCATCAAAACCACTGCCGTACTCAAAGCCTTTTACGGCATTGATTCCCAACATGGCTTTGCCTAATTCAGCATGAAGTTTATCAAATACAGGTTCGCCCCAACCTGCCGGAACACCTTTAATGACACATGTAATAATCCCCCCTATTGAATCGCCTTTTTTACGGGTTTCATCAATAAAATCAAACATTTGTTGGGCTACAGTTGCATCAGGGCAACGCACGGCATTATCGTCCGTTTTTGACAGGTCTAATTCCCAGTATTCTTTGCCTAATCTGATTTTGCCTACTTGTGATACATAAGCCTGAATAGTAATCTGTTGCGACGACAACATGATTTTTGCCAATGCACCTGCCGCTACACGTGCTGCTGTTTCACGGGCAGAACTTCGCCCGCCACCACGGTAATCACGTACGCCATATTTAGCCGTATAAGTATAATCGGCGTGCGATGGACGGAACTGATGGGCTATATGCCCGTAATCTTTAGAACGCTGGTCTTCGTTCGGAATCACCATGGCAATGGGTGTTCCGGTTGTTTTTCCCTCAAAAACACCCGACAATACCTGAAACTCATCTGCCTCTTTGCGTTGGGTTGTAATGCGAGATTGTCCGGGTTTACGACGGTCTAATTCATGCTGAATGTATGCTTCGTCAAAATCTACTCCTGAAGGGCAACCATCTATTACTACACCAATGGCTTTACCGTGCGATTCACCAAATGTTGAAATCTTAAAAATTGTTCCGTACGTACTACTCATGAGCGAAAAACAAAAACTTAGGTTATGTTATACTGCGGTAAAATTACGACAAAATGTTGGGGTATGAATGAGATTTTTTGGGTTTTGGTCAGAAGAGGTGTTTTCGCTTGCAAGTTTCTCACTAATCATATAAGAACAATCAGAATTTTAACACGTTAAATAAAAAATAATAGTACATCACATTTTATCTTGACAAACTTTTTAGTCTTTACCTGTGTTGCTAAACTGCCCAACAATCATCATCCATGCCTAACAGTTTCTCAACCAGAATCACCATCAACGCCTCTCCTACCAAAGTCTGGGAAACTTTAACAAACCCTGAATCTATGACCCAATGGTTGGGAGAGCCTGATATGGGGGTTGAAGTGCATACCAACTGGCAGGTCGGTTCTTCGATTGTTATAAAAGGCTTTCATCATGAAAAATTTGAGAATAAGGGTATTGTATTGGCTTTTGACCAAGCAAAGAAATTAAGCTATTCTCAGTTAGATTCCATATCCAAACTACCCGATATACCTGAAAATTATTCAATTCTTACTTTTACCTTAGTACCTGTGGGTAATGAAACAATCCTGGCATTAAACATAGAAAATTTTCCTACCGAGAGTATCCGTAAGCATCTGGAATTTTATTGGCCGACAACGCTGGTGCTGATACGGAATTTAGTAGAGGTGTAATGCATGTTGTTGGCCTTAGAGATATGGCAATATGGATAGGCATAAAGATTTGTATATTTTATTGGTAGAGACGACATGCTTGACGTCTTCAAGGGACTATCCAATCTATTGAATGTATTTTTGGTGGGAGTTTTTCAAACCCAAAAGAGAAATACTTGGTATAGATAGTCCTTTGGAGACACCAGGCATGTCGTCTCTACGATTCTATGCTTACGAAAATTTATGGCTTTTGTTGTCATATCTCTACAAACACAAAAACAACCTTTCTAACAAAACATTTTCCCCCTCATTTTCGTTTAATATTACACTGATATTAAGAAAATATTAAATTTTCTCATTTCTCCACACACTATAAAAAAAACGGGTATTTATCCGCTGAATCTCACACGGGGACATAAAAAAAACCGACTCAAAGCGGCCGGTTTTTGTCTCAATAAACTAAACTAAACTGTATAAAATCTTTATTCGTTTAATAAACGGTTATATTTTCTTGTCAAAATCCCATTAAAACAGGTTGCACTGGGTTCATTTTAACATCTTAAGTTCGTTTTTGCTGTGGCAAAGTAAATAAGTTTATACCATATAATCCAAATACACCCTCGCAACTTGTCCTCTTCTGTCCTGTTTTTGGCACACAATGCTACATCCACTGAGTCTCTACTCAGGTAGTTTTTCAAACCAAGCCTTAGTGGAGTAGTATGAACTATTCCTATCTCTATTAGAGATAATATGTCTGGGAAAGCTCCCCAAAAGTACCGAGGGTAACACATCAGCCGGACGACTGAAAGTAAACGAGGTAGTAAGCGTTTGTCTATACGTGTGTGTGATTTCAGCACTATACGTTAATAACAACGTATTTTCCTTCTTATATGTTGCAGGGTGAACAAAAAAATTACAAGAATTTAATCGAACATTCATCTGAAGTGTATGACCTGTAGAATCTGTATGTACTTCAGCTATTGTACTCCCTTTAGATGGGTACTCATAGCGAGGCATGGCCATAGCTGGGCAATAGAAAGTAAATAGCTTTTTCATAGAATGTTTTTCATAATCGATAAGACAAAAATACTAATCTACCGATTTTGTATACTACCCCAATTTGGGGGATTATGATGAATGGTAAGTGATGGATTTGTTAAAATTTGTTAAAAAACTCTCTCAGCTTTACCCATCAGGCAAAAAAAATCCTATCTCAACCGGATAGGATTTTAAACTAACAAACTGTATGTAAGCCTCAAAATAGAGGGATTATCCGTTGGTCTGAATCCTGCGGTTTTCTTCTTCCAGTCCTCCGTTTCTTCTGCGTGCAGGTGCTACTGTAGATTTACCAAAACGATAGTTGAAGGCAACAGACACTACCCGGCTGTCAAGACGACGGCGGAGGGTCATGTCCATGTTCTGGTATCTGACAATCATGTTGTTTCTCTGGGTCAGGAATGGGTCGCTTACGCTTACTTTCAGCGTGCCTTTGCGTTGCCAGAGTTGTCTTTGTAAGCCTAAAGCGATTTGTGCCTGAGAAAGTATCTTAAATGTGCCAAATAAAAATGGCGACTGATAATACCCTGTCAGTTCGGCATTCCAGTTTTTACCAATAGTAAAGGTATTGGTGGCATTAAAAAAGAAAGTAGTTAATTGCTGATTAAACTCTCCGTTCAGGAATTTCCCCCAATAACGGTTATGGTAATTTTCGAAATACAGGTTACCATTCCACCATTGGGTATATTTTACCGGAAACGAGATATTGTAACCGATGGTCTCCAGGTTATTGAGGTTTTGTTGTGATTGCGCAGCTACTTTGGTAACATCGTTCTGAATCAGCACCGTTGAGATAATATCTCTCGTACGGCTGTGATAAAACGTAATATTGTATTGCTGCTTGAAAGTATAGGCCAGTTCTGAATTAAAAGTAAACTGGGGTTGCAATTGCGGGTTTCCCTCCCGATAGACATAGATGTCGAGAAAAAACTTGAAAGGGTTTAAATCCTGATAGTTGGGGCGTTGAATACGCCTGCCTACATTCAGGCTCAATTCATGGTTTTTGTTAATTTCCTGACGGATGAATACGGTCGGAAACAACTGGAAATATTTGCGGCTAAAAGTTGCATTGGTTGATAACTGGTGGCCCTCGGCAATGGTCTGCTCTCCACGTAAACCTAACTGCACCCCGGTTTTCTTGAATTTGGTATTAAAGTTTATATACCCGGCATTGATGTTCTCATGGTATATAAAATGATTGGTACGGGTTATATCTACCACTTCTACCCCATCTTGTATGAGATAATATTGTGCGTTACCATCGTTGCTCACAAAACTGCTTTTGGCTCCTATCTCAAATCGGCTATCCTTTCCTAACGGGTGTACATAGTCAATCTTAATCGTTTTAATGTCAATATCAGACGGTAAATCTCCTCTCAGAATATAAGGCGATGGTAGCGTCTGTCCGGGCATGTAGGTGGTTTCGGTAGTAGAATTCTGTAATATCCGCTGATTATAACTGGCATAATCAAGGTCGGCGGTCAGTTCTTTACCGGTGCTGTCAAAAGTATGTTTCAGGTTCAGATTCAGCGTATAGTTCCGCCAACGGTCACGGTTCGAATTATTGGTTACATTACTGCTTGTGATAACTCCGTTGGGGTCTTTGAAATCGCTTGGGGTGCTGGCTTTTACTAAAATATTATTCAATACGCCATTGATATTGGCACCAATGGTGGTTTTGCGGCTCAAAAAATAATCTACGCCTATTTTCAGATTCTGCGAACTGAAATGAGGCACCTGGGTTGGTCGCTGGGTTAATGTAGAAACACTTCCATCACCTGCAACAAACTTCCGGTTAAGTACCGTTCTGTTTTCTCCCGCACGGTTTACCTGTGTAAGGTTGCCGAACAGGTTCCATTTTTTATCACGGTAGTTCAGGTTCAACCCTGCATTCTGCTTGAAACGCAAGCCTTGCCCGGCACTCAGGTTAAAACTCCCGTTCATGCCCAGTTTATTATCACGTTTCATGCGGATATTAATAATGCCTGCATTACCTGTAGCATCATATTTAGCCGATGGATTGGTAATGAGTTCTATTTTCTCAATCTGGCTGGCGGCCATTCCCCGGAGCATATTCGCTAAATCGGTAGTTGACAGATTAGTGGGTTTGCCATCTATTAATATCAGCACTCCCTGTTTACCTTTCAGCGATACGTTGCCATCGGCGTCAACAGTTACACCGGGTGCTTTTTCTAATACCTCAATGACACTGTTTCCGGCCGAGGTAATACTGTTTTCAACATTGAGCACAATTTTGTCTATCTCACGCTCAATAAAAGGCTTGCTTGAACGCACTGTTACTTCACCCAATGCTTTGGCATCAGTCATTAATTCAATAGCCGAAAGTCTGACAGATTTATTAGCGGTGTTGAGGTCAAAAACCGGAGATTTGAATTTCTGATAACCCACCTGAGAAACCCTGACGAAATAGCGCCCTTCACAAATGTTCTCAAAACCAAAATTGCCTTGCTGGTCTGTGATAGCTGCTTTAACAAGGGTAGAATCTTTTTCACGATGAAGCGTTACGTTGGCAAATTCAACCAGTTTTTTTGCATCATCGTTAATCTGCCCTTCTACTTTGCCAGCAAGGGTCTGGGCATACAGGGGCATAGTCATACAAATCAGGTAAGCTGTCAATAGCTTTTTCATAATAATGCTTTTTCATATTCGGTAAGGCAAAAATAGAAAGCTATCGCCTGATTAAATTACCCCATTTTGGGGGATTTAAAAACCCCTACCCCCTAAAGGGGAATGAAAATAAAAAAAGACACCCCTAACCCCTGAAGGGGGATTAATAATACAAAGTCGCAGTTTTGTATGTAAAAAGCCTTTCAAATTGGAATTTGAAAGGCTTTTTACACTTATACAATAACAGAAAAACAGTCTGCGACTCTGTTCTTAGTTCCCCTTTAGGGACGGTCCGCCGCGCGGTTAGGGGTTTTGTTTTCATTCCCCTTCAGGGGCTAGGGGCGTATCTCCTTTAATAGTTCATCTACTGCCGCTTTTAACTGGTCGTCGGTGCCTTTGGCTAACCAGTCGGGTTGGTTTTCAACAATAATATCGGGTACGGCGGCGCCTAACTCCTGGTTTTTGTCGGTAGCTTTGGTAAACCAGCCACGACCCGGTAAACGAACAAATGAGCCATCCATCAAGCCTTTTCCTCCGGTCGAAATCACCGAACCATTGGTGGGTACACCTACTAATTTACCTACACCCAAAGTTTTATAGGCATGAGAGAAAATCTCGGCATTAGAATAACTCCCTTCATTACACAACGCAATCGATGGTTTTGTCCATGCCGCATATACCAGCCGTTCACCAATCGGATAGTAGCTTTTGAATTTCAGTTTATCTTTTTCCAAATCTTCGCTTGCCCCTCTCGGAATCGTATAAGCATGTTGTTTATAATTCAGAATCGTCATCAGATAATCAGTAGTTGAGCCACCACCATTGTAACGTACATCAATTACCAGTCCTTCTTTACCAAAGCCTGCGGCAGTAAATTCTCTTTCAACCACCTCAAAACTTGGGAAATCCATGCTCTTGATGTGAATATATCCCAAACGACCATTAGAATATTTATCGACTAACTTTTTACGATTTTCCACCCATTCTTCATACAAACTATTGGTAATACTCGCCGTCAGACGAATCACCACCTCTCTTGATTTACCATCTGCTCCACGCACATTTAGCAATACCCTTTCATTTACCAGCCCATTCAGTAAATCATAGAAATTATCGTTATCACTTACTGTCTGCCCATTCACTGCTGTAATCACGTCCCCCTCATTCAATTTACTTTTTTCTTTGTCAGCAGGCGTACCCGGCACTATATGCGTGATTTTCACCCCGCCACTCACAGGTACTATTTCTGTTCCCAGAAGTCCGGTTGTCTCTTTTTGTGTTTCTATGCGGTCGGTTACAGTCATGCCCATGTGGCTTGAGTTCAGTTCACCTAACATGAGGTTAAACATATCTCTGAAATCATTGCTCGTACTGGCATTGATACAACGCTCTTTATACTTGTCATGTAGTTTCACCCAGTCATAGCCATGAAACTTAGGGTCGTAGAAGCCATCACGAATGGCCCGCCAGGCTTCTTCAAATACCTGTGTGCGCTCGGCGTTATAGTCAATTTTCATTTTAGCCGTGTAGGGAAGGGTTTCGGTGGCGTTCGATTTCATATCAATTCTGCCCAATGCGCCCATTTTTGTATAATACAGATACTTACCGTCTCTATCCATCGTTACATTGGCCGGATTTGCCCCTCCTTTTGTAATCTCTTTCAGGTCTTTCCCGTCCCATTTAATGCTATACAAATCACGTCCTTTGGCTGTACTGGTTGAGGTAGTATAATAGAAAGTCTCACCGTCTTTTGAAATAACCAAATCGCTTTCATCACCCGGGAAACTGGTTACCTGCACAATGCGCTCATGGATTTTATCAAAATCGATTTTAACAGGTTTCGGTGTTTTTTTTTCGCTTCCTTTGGCCGCAGTAGCAGGTTCGGGCGCAGGCGTATCTCTTTCCTGCCAGTCTTGCGTTTCTTTTTCCCAGTCTTCTTTTTTCAGCCATACAAACCATACATCATTACTACGACCCGTGCTACGACCCGACACAAAACCGAGTTTCGACCCGTCAGCACTCCAGAACGGACGCCCGTCTGTACGTGGGTGCATAGATACATTCACAGGCTTGCCCGAATTATCGGCCGCCTGAATAAAAATCTCCTGATTAAAATACAAATCACTTACGGCATAAGCCAGCCATTTGCTATCAGGACTCCAGGCTATGCCATTGGGGCCGTCCCAGCTATCGTTCAGTATTTTTTCGTTCGATAATTTGCCGTCAGCACTAATATCTGCTACTACAAAAGTGCCTCTGCCACGCACATAGGCTATTTTCTTATTATCAGGCGATACCACCAGATTAGTTTCATCGCCTGCTGTTTTAGTAACCTGTATCAAACCATGTTTCATTGATTTGAACACGTTGCGCTGGGTGGTATCAATAGAGCGCATCATATAAATATCAAAATTACCATTGGCTCTGTCGCTCGTAAATAACAAAGTCGAATCATTGAGCCAGGTAGGTTCTATATCTCTGTATGAATGCTCTGATACGTTAATGCTTCTTGCTTTTTCCTTATCGGCTTCTTTCAGAAATATCTCTCCTCTGATTGAAAAAGCGATTAGTTTGCCATTAGGCGAAACCGCATAACCATTGGCACCGGTATTTAATGTTTTCTGCTCGGTAGCGTCCAGACGGTCATCAGCACTGATTACCACATTCAACTTCTGAGCCGAGCCTTTGTCGGTTTTCAGGGTATAAAGATTCATATCTTTCTCAAACACAATCGCATTCCCGTCAGCCGATACGCTGAATGCACGAATAGATTCATCTTTATAATTCGTCAGTTTTTCCGGTGTTCCTGTAGCTTTTCCATTAGCATCTAATTTCAGGCGATAAATATTATACGTTCCCGACTCACTGCTCAGGAAATACAAAGTATTATTAGCCCCCCATTGCGGAAAAACATCGTTGGTCTCAAAACCCGGCAATTGCTGATAGGTTTTGTTTTTGGTATCATAAATCCAGAGGTCACGGTCTGAGCTTCCCTTGTAGGCTTGTCTGGCTACAGGGTTAATATCTCCTCGTACAAAGGCTAAGAAACGACCGTCAGGCGATAGAACAGGGTCGAAACCCACGGCATCTAAAATTCTTGATTCTGTACCCCCTTTTGGATTAATGGCATATACCTCATTAGGGCGTTCGATTTGTCGGAACTCACGGTTAGTTGAGAATAAAATTTTATCCGGCTGTGTCCAGCTTGAAATGTTATCAGCACCTGAGTGGTAAGTCAGGCGTTTAGGCATACTCCCCTCTGCCGACATCACAAAAATGTCATTATTCCCGAATCTTGCCCCGGAAAAAGCAATCTGCTTGCCATCAGGACTAAATACAGGGTTTGACTCATAGGCATCATGAATTGTGAGACGGGTAGCTTTACCACCTGAACCCGGTACAGTCCAGATGTCGCCCTGAAACGAAAAGGCTACCAAAGAGCCATCTTTATTAATGGCAGGCTGGCGAAGCAACAAAGCATTTTGTGCTTGCAGGCAGAAAACCGTTAAAAAGGTAATTGTTGAGGTTAAAAGTGCTTTTTTCATTAGTAGATTATAGCTTGTTGATTGACCCCCAAATTTATAACAAAATCAGATTTAACACCTGTAAATCAGATGATTGAGGTATAAGTGGAGATAAAACAACAAAGATATAGTTAAAAATCAGCCGAGGAATAGCTCATTCTGGGGGATTTAGGGAATAAAAAAGCAGAATGCCCTATACATCCTGCTTTCTATAGAATCTGAAATATTTAACTAAGTAATTCTGCAATCGTCTTCATAGGCAAAAACATTTTGCCTGAAGTTGGTAACAAAATAAAACCATACCGAGCATAAAAGCCTTTGGCAATTTCGTCAATAGGATCAACAACTACCGCCAAAGTGCCTAAACTTTCTGCAATTCCAAGGCTTCTTTTTAAAGCATCAATTATCAATATCTGTCCATATCCCCGGCCTTTCAAAGAATTATCAATGGCTAATCTACCCAATAGTATTGTGGGTAAATCTTGATAACTTGGCGGCCATTTCTTTTGTAAAGTTTCAGGAAAATCTTCTTTTCTAACTGAATTTGCCGAAAGTGTATAATAACCTATTACAGCATCAATCTCATCGACAAGTACAAAACAAGCCGATAAATCTCTGCTTACGTCCTGTTTAGCTTGTCTTTTTATATAATCATCTAAAAGGCTCTGACCACAATTAAAATTACTTTTATTGTACTTTTTTTCGAGTAATTCAATTTTCAATGCCATTGGCTTCAATAAATTTTTTGTAATTTAATTGAGCTTTTTTCAGGCTATCATTCGGAGATGCCGGATTGAGGATAGCTTCTAAGAAAACTTTCTTATCCTCAATACTCCTTAGAATTTGATTTTTCTCGTTAATAATACTATTTGCTTCTTTATTAGCACAAAAAATAATAAACTCAGATAAACTCTTAAATCCGCTTAAATCTGAGGCATATTTAATCAGTTCTTTTTGCTCTTTGCTAATCCGTACGTCTATTCTGTCATTAATTGAATTGCTCATACTTTTATTTAAACTATAATACACAAATGTACGTTTTATTTCCGTACAAAATCTATCTATTAGTTTAAATATTTGTTAGATTTTGCGAACGCAGATACTATCATAAAAAAATTGCCACAACAAAATTGCGGCAATTCCCCCTCGTTCGGCTGAATATTTATTCAGTCGCTGTGTCAGTCGTTCTTAGAACGGTAGTTTCATACTTCAATAACCTTTCTCTGATTTCTTGGAGTTGAGTTTCATTTAACTCATTCCCATAGTATTCTTTTATAAGCTCATATTTTAAAATAGCATCAGACACATCATTTCCTAAGCGTCTTTTTATTCGTTTAATAGTCATTTGGCGAACAAATGACATCATGCCATCAAATATCTCAAATCGTTCACGAACAGTTTTCGCACGATTAATTTCAAATTGTTTTTGGGCTATAAAATCAGGTGTGTCTGTCATAGAATGAGTAGATTAGTTACCAAGTAGTATCACAAATTTATCAATTGTATTACCATCTTACAACATCAACCGGGCATTCCTCACATTCGGCTGAATATTCATTCAGTCGCAGTGTCAGCCGTTCTTAGAACGGCAGTTTCATACTTCAAACTACAAAATCTAAATATTCAATTTAGATTTTCTTTGATTTCAGAAACAAGAAACAATTGTTCAAATTTTACAACATCAACCGGGCACTCCCATGTCTCATTTAAGTACATAGTGGCAAAAAAAATTGCCACAGGTTTGTGGCAATTATATCAAACAACAGGCTTATTCGCTAAGGCACGATTTGAAAAATCGTGATACAACAAAGCTATCACCCTCCCTTAATCCGATTCAACTCATCTTCTGAACCGCCTCTGCGGTTACGGGCTGCCTTGATTTCGTTGCTGCCAAAACGGTAATTGAAGTTGATTCTCAATTGTTGAGATTCCCATTTGAAACGCAGATTGGTATAAACTCCGGCGTATTCTGAATAATACCCTCCTCTACCCGTATGCAACACGTCTGTAAAACTCACTTTCAGGGTAGCGTTTTCTTTCCAGAATTTTTTCTGTACCCCTGCATCCATTGTACCCATGGCAAAGTTATAATCAATCCGGCGGTACGGTGAATTATACCAGCCCGATAACTCGATTGTCCAGTTATTTTTCAGTTTAAAGGTACTTTGCGCATTCGCATTGGCAGCAATTGTACTATTATTGATTACCAGATTGTTTTCAAATTTACCTTTCCATACATTGGCATATCCGCTGATGTTTACATAAATATTCCACCATTTGGTAATGTCAGTAGCCAGACTCATATCCAGACTGAATCCCTGGCTATAATCAAGGTTACGGGCTATAAAATACGTACGGCTCTGGTCGTAAGGAAGTCTTAAACCTACCACAGGGAATCTGGTACGCCAGTAGCCTAATGAGGTTGTCAGTTTACCTTTATATATATGCGTCAGCTTGAAATTATTGGCATATTCAGGGCGTAGGAAAGGGTTTCCTTTTGAATACACTAATTCATCAATCCGGTATTCAAACGGATTCAGGTTCTGATAACTGGGTCGGTTGATGCGGCGGCTGTAATTCAGGTTCAGGTTATGGTTCTCCGACAATTTGTATGAAATAGCTCCACTCGGAAAAAGATTGATATAACTCGTATCTACCTTATCTAAATCATTCTGCTTATAGCTTGTCAGTTGACCCAATGATTTGGTACGTTCTGCTCTCAGACCTACTTGCAAATCCCATTTTTTATTCAACGATTTATTAAAATTGGCATAAGCCGCATATACCCGTTCGGTATAAACAAAGTTGTTGCTTCTTTCCAAATCACGCACTTCAACATCATTCAATACATTAAAGAAATCGAATGTATTATCAGATTTTACATCGGATAGCTTAATGCCGTAGCTTAGTTTTCCTTTCATCAAAGGCTGTTCGTAGTCTATCTTAAACGATTTTATGCTGATATCCGTAGGCGTTTTACTCACAAAATTCCGGCTGAATGAAGGTCTGTCAGAATTTGGAAACTCATACGTATTAGGCTGATAGCTGATACCTCTTGACGTGAAAATACCATAATCGGCATCTATATTCAGTTCATGGCCTGTGGTATCGGCATATCGGTAATTCAGGTTAACATTCAGGTTTTTGTTTTTTTCAGGGTTCGAGGTACGTGAATTCAGAATAGCCGAATCAGGTCGGGCACTGTATCTGTCGCCAATCAGGGTCTGGCTTTCGCCGCCACCGTTGTGGTCGCTGGCACGGCCATTGGCACTGATACCAATCGTATGCCGGGCATTGATAAAATAATCCATCCCGATTTTGGCATTGTGTGAAGTATCACGGTAGATACCACGCCAGGTTTTGTTGTACGCAATATTGTTTAATATCTGGTCGTCGAGGGTGCGGTTATGCCATGCCCCCTGGTTATAGCTGTAATTGCCGAAAACATTGATTTTCTTGTCTCTGTGATTAAGATTGATAGAACCATTAAACTTAGGCGTAATACCAATATTTGACCCTAAATTAACATTCCCGTTTGTGCCGATTTTCTTATTTTTCTTCAGTCTGATATTGATAATGCCCAAATCGCCTGCGGCATCGTATTTGGCCGATGGGTTGGTGATAACCTCAATGGCTTCAATGTCAGACGAATTCATGCTTTTCAGGGTTGAAGCAAGGTCTTTGCCACTCATGGGCGACGGACGGCCATCAATCAGGATTCTTACGCCAGCTTTGCCTTTTACCAGTATGTTTTCGTCTTTGTCCACCTGTACACCCGGCGATTTTTGCAACAATTCGAGGGCATTGGTACCTGTGGCATTAATACTGCTCTCTACGTTAAATACAATTTTGTCGTTCTGTACTTCTATCAGTGGTTTAGCGGCTACTACCTTTACCTCATTCAGTTGTTTAGCATCTGAGAGGACGGTAAAAGGCTGAAATTCGAGGTCTTTATCGACCACTTCAAAAGCCGGAGAATTGAAAGGACTGAAACCTACGGCTGTAACTTTGATAAAATACCTGCCTGTAATCAGGTTATTGATTTTAAAACTGCCGTTTTCGTCGGCAATATCAGCCTTGGCAAGTGAGGAATCTTTGGCGGCATGTACGGCAATGGTGGCAAACGAAACCACCTCGTTCTGCTGGTTTTTTACCTGACCTTTTACAGAAAAAGTTTGGGCATGCAACAAGTGTGACAGGCTCGTGAAGAGTAATACGAGTAACAGATTTTTCATGATAATTTTTATAGCTTTTCAATAATTTTGTCAATGGCAACAGGAACTATCCTTATTGCTTATAAAAGTGCAGTTTGCTGGCAAAGATAGGCATTAAAACTCTGTGGCTAATCACCCAATTTGCGCTGGAAAACTCAACTACGAAATATTTCGTAGCAAATATATTACTACCTGTTTAATCTTCCAAAATTTATTACGAAAATTTTCGTAGGCGGTAAATAATTCGGATTAATGGCAATAGATGCTGATTTATCTGTGTGGGAACTCAGGCAGAAAGGAAAGGTTACAGAAAACCTTGTTAAATTTTTAATCATACGTAATTGTCTTTAGAAATGTATTTTCTGTAAGACGATTGAGAGTTCTATTCGTTACAGCAAGTATGAAATTTTAATATTTCTTCAGGCTTAAAATATAGATTCAGCAGAAGAATTTGCTTTTCATAGTATATCATACTCACCGCTCTAACAACTCAATCAATTACATATTAACTCCTTCCAAAATCTACCTTAATATTTCAATTTCTCTTTTGCTTAATAGTTTGTTCTCATCAATATTACATTTTCCAATGCAGGTAAAATCATATAAAATATTAAAATTATTCAATTTTTGGTACCTTAAAATAAAAACGGGTTTTATTTCTTGATACTACCGTATATCCTCAACTATCTTTGGTAACGTTAAAAACTGTGTTAAAACAAAAAAAAATATCCGAGTCAAACCTTTTATTTAAAACTCAAAAAATGAAAAAAATATCTCTACTTTTTGTATTATTTCTTTGCTCATTTGCCTATATCAGCAACGCCCAAACTGTTCGCCGTGTCAATAAAACTCCCGGCTTGAATGACCCTGCCATTTATACATCTGTACAAGCGGCCATCAACGCCTCTGCGCCAAGTGGCGATATTATTTATATTGAACCTACTGATGTTGATGCAGGAAATTATGGAGATATAACGATTGACAGACAAGTTACCATCATTGGCACAGGTTATGAATTAGCTTCTGCACCAAATACTTCTTTCGATAAAAGACAAGTTAGCCTAGGTACAGTATATTTCGAAAATGGTAGCGCCGGAAGCACGATTATGGGGTTGATTGCTAACTATGTTTATTTTCTGGATATAAATTGTATAGTAACACGTTGCCTTATAACACAATCAGTACTTATGGGTCAATCTAGTATTTTAGTAGGTGGTTTACGTTCATTTGGTCACAATGCTACCGTTACTAACTCCAGAGTACAAAGTGGGATAGACGGAAGTGGTGGAACTAATTGGATTATTTCAAATAATATTCTTAGTTCAGGAATTAGTAATCTTACAGGAGCAGTAATTAATTATAATACATTTTACTTTCCTCATGATGGATTGTTGGCAAATATTGATGGTAGCACCGTTACTAATAATATTTTTGATGGCCGCGGATTAGCTGTAGGTCCTATGGTAATGGCTGCTACTTCAAATGGCACTACTGTTTCTAATAACTTGTGTACTAATATTGCAGGTTTACCTACAGGTGGTGGCAATGTAAATAGTGCCAATCCTAATTTTATTTTTATGGTTACTAATCCCTGGAGTCCTTATGTCAATGAGTCTAATTTCCAGTTATCCGCCAGTTCTCCGGCTAAAACTGTAGGCCCGGGGAGTACACCAATCGGAGCATTTGCAGGTAATAATCCGTATATTCTATCAGGTGTGCCTAATGTTCCGGTTATTACTTCTTTTTTTAATACAGGTTCGGGTACGACAGCTACGCCGCTTAGTGTAACCATCAGTGTTAGGTCTGCTAATTAATTAGCAAGGTTTATAATCCTTTTTACCTACCTAATTTCTTGTATTAATGAAAAACTTTTCCATCAAATGGGCAAGTATGGTTGTGCTGTGGCTTTTGGCTGCCAGTAACCTTATTGCCCAGAATATAAACAGGGTCGAGTACTTTATCGACAATGACCCCGGCGTGGGTAATGGTACAGAAGTAACCATTACCCCCGGTGTAACTGTCGCGCAGACTTTCTCTGTTCCTCTCTCATCGTTGAGCATTACCGATGGAATACATCGTTTAAGTGTAAGAGCACGGGACGAAAATAACCGTTGGTCTTGGACGGCCAATGCGCTATTTATCAAAGAAAGAATTGTAAATACGGCCCCTTTGGTCAACATCGATAAAATTGAGTATTTTTTCAATGCTGACCCGGGTGTAGGTAATGCCACAAACGTTGCGGTTACACCTGCCACTTCTATTACAAATTTTAATTTCACAACCCCCATACCCTCTTTGCCTATTGGGTTTCACTACCTGAGCGTGCGTGTAAGAGATGCCCGCAATGGCTGGACTCGCTGTATCAGCAGGCCGTTTTTAAAGGAAGAACTCCCGTCTAATAATCCATTGCCTAATATTACGCAGATGGAGTATTTTGTAGATGAAGACCCCGGCGTTGGTAGTGGAACAGCCTTGACTTTTACACCTGCCACAAGTGTAAGTAATTTGTCGTTTACTATCCCTCTGCCCAATACTATACTACCCGGTTTCCATAGTTTTTCGGTAAGAGCAAAAAATGCCAATAACAAGTGGAGCCTCGTTACCACAAGAACTTTCGTTAAAGAAGAAATCCGGTCTCCGATTCCATTACCTTCTATTGTTCAGTTAGAATATTTCTTTGATAATGACCCAGGAGTTGGAAATGGAACCTCTATAAATTTTACTGCTGGTACTACAGTCAATGATTTATCTTTCAATGTAGCTTTACCGGGTGGCTTGTCTAATGGTACCCATAAATTGACAGTCAGAGTAAAAGATAACCTGGGAAAATGGAGTACAGCAGTAGTGAGGCCTTTCTACAAAGAAAATACTACCGTAGCAAGTTTACCCAATATCAACAGGCTAGAGTACTTTATTGATACCGACCCCGGTTTTGGCAATGGCACAACCGTGAGTATCACACCAAATACAGTGCTATCAAACATTGATTTTACTGCTGCATTAACGGGGCTAAGCAATGGCAAGCATATACTTGAAGTACGTGCCAGAGATGCCAATAATAAATGGAGTACCGTAGCCTTACGCGAATTTGTTGTTTGTAGCAATCCGTCAACGGCATCTATTTCTCCTGCTGCTACGCAGAATACCTGTGCAGGCACGCCAGTTAACCTGAGTGTACCAGAAGGATATAGCTATCAATGGCGCCGGAATGGGCTGGATATTCCTAATGCGAATATAAAAACCTATGCTGCTGCCGAAACAGGCGAATACACTGTAGTAATAGGACAAAGTGGTTGTTTATTTACCACAAGCCCGGTCAGGGTAAATGTAACCACTACCCCGGCACCGCCAACTATTATTACGCCTAATCAAACTATCTGCAATGGGCAGAAAATAGCACTCGAATCAAGTGGTTGCAGTGGCATAGTTACATGGAGTAATGGCAGTACAGGCGGAGCCATTGAGGTGGCACCTACTACCACTACTACCTATACTGCTACCTGTAGTCTTAATGGCTGCGTAAGTGAAGTAAGTTCTACTTCATGTGTAGTTACAGTAAATGCAGCTTTGGCAGCGCCAACAGTTTCAGGCCCCGGCTCGGCTGTTTGTCCAGGTTCAGCTACTTCCCTAACAGCCAGCGGTTGTGCCGGAACTGTTACCTGGAGTACAGGCCAGACAGGCACTTCTTTAGCCTTAACTGCCAAAGCAACAGGCACTTACTCGGCCATCTGTAGTTCTGGTGTATGCAAAAGTGTATCCAGCAATACTTTCACGCTCAATGTTGTCAATTCTACGGCAAATGCTATGAGTTTGAGTGCTTCAAGCCTGAAGATTTGTGCCGGACAGTCATCTACACTTACGGCCACTGGTTGCACGGGGAATATTTTGTGGAGTACTGGTAGTACCAGTTCAAGCATTACGGTTTCACCAGCCTCAACCGGAACTTATTCGGCTACCTGTACACAGAATACCTGTACAGCCAATAGCGTTAATACGCTACAGATTCAGGTATCTGCTGTTCCTCCTGCCCCAACTATTTATGGGCAAAGTGAGACTATCTGTAAAGGCACAAGCCGAACAATGACCGTTTATTTCTGCAAAGGAGGCACAGTTACGTGGAGTAATGGTTTTGTAGGGCAAACACAAACAGTTAAGCCTACCGCAACTACCACTTACAATGCCACATGTACCAAAGACGGATGTCCAAGTGCCAACAGTAATGCTGTTACTTTAACTGTATCTGACTGTCAGAACCAAGCGGTCAATATCAACAAAATTGAATATTTTATTGATAACGACCCCGGATTCAACAATGGTATTAATGTGCCTATTACCAATGCGTCGGCCGTGAATAATTTTAATTTTTCTGTACCAATTCAAGCGTCTTTTGTTAATGGCTTCCATTATCTTTCAGTAAGAGCCAGAGATTCAAACAACAAATGGTCGTGGACAGTAGTAAGACCATTCTGGAAAGATGCCCTGCCAGGCAGTGTTGCTTTGCCGGATATCGTAAAAATGGAATATTTTATTGATAATGACCCGGGTACTGACCAGGGAACAGATATTCCGATATCTGCCGGAACCACTATCAATAATCTGGCAGTAACCATACCTCTGGATAATTCATTAGTGCAGGGCATACATCATCTGACCATCCGGGCAAAAAACGCTAACGGTAAATGGAGTACTGTAGTAGTACGGAAGTTCTACAAAGATGCACTGCCAAGCAATATAAATTTAGCCAATATAACCCGTTTAGAGTATTTTATAGATACTGACCCTGGAGAAGGCAATGGAACCAATATTCCTGTTACCGCCAGTTCGTCAGTCAACAATATTCCATTGCTTGTTAATATGAGTGGTCTTTCACAAGGTACTCACTTCCTTGAAATAAGAGCGAGAGATGCCGATGGCAAATGGAGCACTGTGGGTATCAAACAATTCAGCAATGGCACCAATAGAATAGCTATCGGAACGATAGCGGCAGACATTTGTGGTCAGAACAACCTCTCATTGCCTTATACGCTTGAAGGTACTTTTGATAGTGGTAACACCGTTACTGTTCAATTGTTAGATGCCAATAACAATCTGGTTAATGCTAATATAGCATCAATCACTGCTACTGCGAGCGGTACCATCAGTGTTCCGATGCCTAATGTTGGTGTGAACACCGTTTACAAACTCAGACTTGTAAGTTCTTCGCCAGAGTTGATAAGCGAACCTGTTTTAATAACGGTAAAATCAAGTTTTACACCGACTATAACCCCAAGCGGAGATGTCAATTTCTGTGCAGGCCGTAGCGTATTATTATCAGTCAGTGGTTGCAATGGCAATGTTGTATGGTCTAATGGTATTACCAATAATATGATTAGCGTAACTGCCACGGGTACTTTTACAGCTACCTGTACTTTAAGTAATGGTTGCAGTTTCCCTTCAAGCAATACGATTATCACAGTCGTTTCGCCTTACCCACAACCTAATTCCGGTGGAAATGTCTCTGTCTGTGGAGCTAACTCAACAGCTACTTTAACAGCCAGTGGATGTAATACTGCCGGAGATAAGATTGCCTGGTTTACAACCGCCTCGGGAGGAAGTAGTCAGTTTGCAGGAGCTACCTATGTTACACCGCCATTACCTGCAAGCACTACTTATTATGTAGCTTGTGTATCAGAAGGCGGATGCGAAAGTACCAGAATACCGATTGCAGTTACCGTAAAACCATTGCCAACTGTAGCCATTACCGGTGCTACAAACATCACTTGTACAACCCCAAGTGTTACCAGAACTGCGAGCGGTGGCGGTACTTATCTGTGGTCGAATAGTCTGGGGACTACTGCTACTGCCACTATAACCAATGCAGGTACTTATACCGTAACGGTTACAGGTGCAAACGGTTGTACAGCTACTGCTACTACAAGCGTAACGGCTAACAAAACAGCTCCTACAGTAGCTATTACAGGAAGTGCCAATCTCACTTGTACAGTTAATAGTGTTACCAGAACTGCCAGCGGTGGCAGTACTTATCTGTGGTCGAATGGTTTAGGAACCAATGCCGCAGCTACTATGACAACCGCAGGGATTTATACAGTAACTGTTACGAATACAACGAATGGCTGTACTACTACTGCCACAACCAGTGTAACGACCAATACAACTGCTCCTACAGTAAATATAACCGGAACCGCTAATCTTACCTGTGCGGTTACCAGTGTTACCAGAACTGCCAGTGGTGGCGGCACG
>NZ_SEWF01000062.1 GCF_004168285.1 Emticicia agri
GAATGATAGTTTTTCAAATCTTCGAGCGATATTATCCCCTTGCCTCGTTCCATTTCTTTCACTAATAAGTCGGCACATTCGCCCTCATAAAAACCTGCCCGTTTACGGGTCTGAATCAGACCTAACATTCTACCCAGGTCTTTTTGTATCAGGGTATCCCCTTTTTTCCATTCCTGTTTATCAGGCCGGATATAATACGGCGACTCCGGCGCATTTACTTTTACTACATCTGCTTTTACACGGTTTAGTCCAACGGCCTCTCGTTCGGTCAGCACAATGCCTTTATTGGCTAAAGCAATAGCAGGAGCCACTACTTTATCCCACGATAGTTTACCAAATTTCTCGTGCATGGTTACCATGCCATCTACCGACCCCGGCACACCGCTGGCCAGATGCCCCAATGTACTTAAACCTGCTATCGGCGTACCGTTGGCATCTAAATACATATCTCTGTGCGCTTTCATGGGTGCTTTTTCACGGAAATCGAGCGTATAATTTCCACCGTTTTTATCCCGATAAACTAAAAATCCGCCCCCGCCTAAGTTACCCGCCCACGGATATACTACCGCCAGCGCAAAATGGGTGGCAACGGCAGCATCAATGGCATTACCGCCTGCCTTGAGTATCTCGACACCCACCTGAGAAGCAATCGGATGAGCTGAAGCTACCATGCCATTTTCGGCTACTACACCTTTTTTATCATAAAAAGTCTGAATACCCGGCACATCTACCGCATATTCGCTTAAGCCTTTGATGGTTTGGTTTTGAGTGGGTTTGTTTTTGCAGGACGCAATCAGAAATAGAAGAAAGAAAAGATTTTTTTTCATTAAATTAGTTTTTAGGGTAATGAGTGCATTGCCAGAAACAAATTTAAGTTTTTTTAGAAATTTTTTATACTTCTATGACTCGAATCTCCAGATTCGAGGTAAAATTAATTACCACAATGGAATTGCTATAATAGAATTGTACCGTGCCTCTACTCGTCCGCAACAGGGTACGGTCGTCGCACGATGGCACGGTTAATTGGAGTGGAAATTTGCTTTTTTTGCAGAATGCTGTTCGGAGAACGGGAATTGCCGCAATGGAATTGTACTACCGTGTCATCGTGCGACGACCGTGCCTCTACTCGTCCGAACATGGGCATGGCACGGTTAATTGGAGCAAAATTGAAATAGGGTTTTGCACAATGCTGTTCAGAGAACAGCTGGGCGCACCAGACTGACACTTCAACTGATAACTCCGTTTCGGATATATATTCAGCCGAACAGGGAGTATGCTTTTCTTATAACTTCCGGCTTGCAAGGCAGGCGAGAATAATAGTTCTGACATTGGCGGCATATTCATCAAAATTGTAAGGCTTTGTTTTGAATATATTGGCGCCTTTGCGAATGGCATCTTCTTCAAGATGTTTATTGCTGGCAGTAGTGAGTACCGCACAAAAGGTATCTTTATGCTTGGTATCTGCCTGTATTTCTACCAATGCTTCTATGCCGTTTTTAAGGTGCATATTCACATCTAAAACAATCATGTCGAATTTTTCAGAAATTTTAAGCAGGTGCATTAGTTCTAATCCGTTATTGACGGTTGTCAACGCAACCGGAATCTTTACGAGTTGAACAGCTTCCTGAAAGAAATCTCTGTCATCTTCATCATCATCGG
The DNA here is from genome assembly GCF_004168285.1 of Emticicia agri. Classification (GTDB taxonomy): domain Bacteria; phylum Bacteroidota; class Bacteroidia; order Cytophagales; family Spirosomataceae; genus Emticicia; species Emticicia agri. Next base: position 1,660 of record NZ_SEWF01000062.1, read on the forward strand.
CTAATACGATTTTTAATATTTCCGGCATTGGTGATGTATAAGTTGATGAACATCTGGCATAGAAACCCTTTTGTTCTCTTGCTGATTTTCAAATATAGTAACAGAAAATCAATTTTTTATCAATATATTTTTTAAATGCTTTAATTGCCTGAGACACAAAAAGGGTTTCTTATCCGGAAATACTGTAAAGGTATGAGTACGTTTATAAAAGGTTAGTACGAAGCGCATAGTTAATCATTTTTTAAATAAGTATAAATACTTACCCACAAAAATATTCGTAAAAAACCCGAATCTTCGCCTAAAGCTAACAAAGTCGATTATTAATACATAGGTAAAGTAAAATATTTCAGAAAAAACTTTGGAAATGGACTAAATTCCTCTTAATTTTCGTTAGAAATTCAATAGCCGGAAAATTCTTTCCATCAGTTTGATAAACTGAGTGTTTTCATAAACTATTTGTCTGTAATCTTAGCGGCTGTATTCAGCTTAAACTTTGCAACGAGAAAGCATTTCTTCAATCAATAATCCCTCAAACTATACAATGGCAACTGTTTTTAATCTTAGAAATAAGGTATCAGAAGCACTCCAATTGAGTAAACTCATGGCTCAGAATACCTTCGGGAATGATTTTTTTGTGATGATAAAAATCAAGGTTGATGGCGAACCAACCATGAATTCGTTAAAGAAATTCAAGGATTTTTTAGAAAAAGAGCGACTCAGGTATGTATCATCTTTCTCTTCCAAAATGGGAGTTATGAATATTTCGATATATAGTTATTAGGCTTCTGCCCTAAGCAAAACTAAAAGATGAAAAATCCTGTTCAGCATAAGCGAACAGGACTTTTTTATTGAGGGAGTTAATGGTTATACAATAAAAGTAATGACAAATGGCTATCAGTTGTCTGTGAATCATTGGTAGTGAAAGGTCTTATTTATTGGCTAATCTATCTGTCAGTTTTTCAAAATTATGCCCCCGTTCCTCAATAACTGCATCAATAGTTTGGTAATAATTGAGTCCTGCTAATCCTGTTCCTGACGGAGACATAGTTGTTTCGGTAATCAGGTAACCGTTATCGAGCAGAAAAAAGCCTTTATCATCACTTTCTTCAAACCAGATAAAATCTACTATCCGGCTGTCTTTCAAGTACTTTAATTTGTTTTCTACATATTCCACTTGATAGGGTACATACTCTTTTACAGGAAATTCGTACCCGAATAAAACCTTTACCCATTTATTAAAAAAGCGGGATTGTCTGCGCCGATGGTTCTCTGCAATTTCTCCGATGGATTGATTGGCTTTGTTTACATGATATACCGGATAGTCAGCCAGGTCTTTAAATATACTTACCGCTCCTTTTTTTACTTCAACTGTTTCTAACTCGACTGAATCAGAATAAAACCAGGGAATATGACTAACCCATTGTTTATCCAGTTCAATGAAACATTCTGCTGTATCAAGCCATCCCTGCGTCTGGCCATACAAGCAATAAATATTGGTTATTTTTTTCCCTATTATCTCTTCAAAAAGCATTGATTCAGGTTTGTGTTTTGTGCTATAAAATTCGGAAAAGTTTTTCGGGATTAGGTATGATTTTATGGAGTTTATTATATTGGATTTTATTCACCTCATACACTGGCTTTTTATATTACTTCAACCTGCTCTATCTATCACCTTGCTATTTTCAGGCTTCTTTACAATACCGGATAATTCTCATAAAACCTCAGTAAATTATCTTCTATAGTGCTGATAAGATAAGTGCCATAATGAACATCAACGATGGCTTTTAAATCGCCCAGTGAGTTCATATCTTCCAGAATAACCTGTAAATCTTTCAAGGATAGTTCCGGATATGTTTCGTTATTAAATAATTCCTGATGATTCATCCATAATTCAGGCACTTTTATCTGCTTTTCATGACAAATAGCATCAATCCGGTTATCGCCCATAAAAGCATCACACGAACGATGATAGACAATCTGACTACCGCTAAAACTGAACCCTGCTTCGTGATACAAAACCGCATGTTCCCAGGGACATTGCAGTTCATTCTCGGCACCGCAGGCTTGCAAAAAAATCTTTTCTAAATGTTGGTTAACCAATCCATACAATTTATTGAGGTTTTTCTTATCATAACCATTTCTGAAACGCACATTGTCCAACTCAAAACCTGCTAATCGGCTATAATTGATTTTAAGATTTATCAATCCATCTTGTCGGGCTGTTGTGCCACCGTCATAGTGTAGTCCGTTTAATTGCAGGTCTAAGTACATTTCATCTTCATAAACCGGATAAGGGAATGTAATTTCAAGTTGTTTATCCGAATGTATGATTGCCTCAAAAAAGCCTGGTTTTTCCAAATCTCCAGGACTCAGTTCTGTTTCTTTACCCAATACCCACCGCTCTCTGCAAACAATACCTGCATAGTTTTTCATAGGTACCATTTGTGTCAATAAATAACGAATGGCGTTTTCGTACTGTGTTTCTGCACACAAGAAAGACAAGGTCATAATTCGGCTCATCGAAATAGGTTATTTAACATTTTTAGAGTCCGGTATCGGAATCGAACCGATTACGTATGTTTTGCAGACAAACGCCCATCCATTGAGCATACCGGACAAACAAGCACATCGGGTAAGAATCGAACTTACATTTCTGGTTTTGGAGACCAACGTTTTACCATTAAACAACCGATGTATATAGAGATTTTTGGCGAGATAAGCGGCAACAAAAAAGCCGCTTAGTGTTCACACCAAGCGGCTCATTATATCTTCAGAAACGGATATAGCTATCTTGCTTGATGCGGACTTAGCCCGTACCAACAAGAGAATGCGTTATATACCATTTGATTTTTCATACGGCAAAGGTAGAAAAAAATTTATTTATCGTGCAAGAGTTTTCTTAAAATTTTCTTAAAATCATTCCCTTTCTCCTTTAACCCCCTATTCCTCCCCCACCTTCACCAGTTTAATATTCATATATGGTGCCCATACTTTTTCGTGGTTTAATTGTTCCCATACGCCGGAAAAAACTGTGTCATTTTCGCTGAATTTGCCTCTGAATAGCATCGATTCGCCTTTAAATATCCATAAGTCATCCACGTGGGTGGCAGTCATCAGGGTCGAGTGCCCCTTATTGTCATAACTTTGCATCGTAAAGTGGTTGGCCGATTCGTCAAACCCAATCACTTCTAAGGTCTGCACGTGATTGTCGCCCATCAGTACGTCCACTTTGTGCAATAAAAAAAAGTTACCGGGTAGCCACTCGTAGGTGTCTGTTCCTTTCACTTCTATGGCTGCATGGCTGGCAGTTGGCAATACTACTCCCTCTGTATGCCATTGGCCTGCAAATTTGTTTAAATGTCCGAGTGCAATTGTTTTGTTCTCCATGTTTCTGATTATTATTAAGTTGTGCACTCATCTAACTCTGCGACTATGCCCTTTGTTTAAAAATAATCAGTATAAAACTCCTTAACCTAATTGATTCATTTCCTGCACCAAAGCCTCAATCAACACTTTAGCATCTTTGTATTTAAGCAACGAGGCCGATTGCCCTGCCCAGAATGATTTAAAATCAGGGTTACTGCTTGAGGTAGCCGGATAGGCTTTCAGGTGTCCCATAAATTTGCCTTGTAATGGGTATGGTGCCATCAGATGTCCTTTGTCTTTCAGTTCTTCAGTCAGTCTGTTTTTTAACCCTCTCGACAGTCGGCCCGTAAAAACTTTGGTGAGGATAGTGTATCGGGCATCTGGTGCAAACAAACGGTCTTTGTGGTCTTGCGTGGCATTTGATTGAGTTGTTGCCAGAAAAGCCGTTCCTATCTGTACGGCATCGGCACCCAATGTCAGGGCCGCTTTTATTCCTCTCGCATCAGCAATCCCTCCTGCGGCAATCACCGGAATCTTCACGGCATCTGCCACCTGCGGAATCAAGGCAAACAACCCTGTGAGAGAATCTTCTGCCGAACGCAGAAACGACACCCGATGCCCGCCTGCCTCCATACCTGTGGCTACAATGGCATCTACGCCTGCTTTTTCAAGCGCAATGGCTTCGTCAACTGTGGTGGCTGTTCCAACCGTTTTAATACCCAGCCTACGACACTTCTCTAAATCATTGGCTAAGGGTATGCCGTACACAAAGCTGAAAACAGCGGGTTTCACCTCAAAAATAGCCTGCAACTGGTCTTCATATTTGGGGCCAAGATTCTGGGGTCTTTCAGGGATAGGTAAACCTAATTCATCAAAATAGGGTTTGAATAAGGCGGTGAGGGTTTTATAATCGTTATCATCAAAATCGGCCAGACGGGCATCACGGTCATTTACCCAAAGATTGAGGTTGAAAGGCTTGTTTGTCTGCTTGCGTATAGTCGTGGCCGTTTCAATAATCTGTTCGGGAGTATAGGGTTGCATGCCAAACGAACCCAGACCTCCGGCATTGGCTACGGTGGTTGTGAGTTCAACAGATGAGAGGCCACCCCCAAACGGCCCCTGTACAATCGGGTAGCTGATACCTAATAAATCGGTAAATCGGGTTTTGTTCCACATTTTTTTATCGTTTTTTGCTGTACCTTTCAAGGTATCAATATTAGCCCCTAAGGCTGATACCGACAAGGTTTTTATCACATTTCTTCTTTGCATAGCTGTTTATATTGGTTGAAACAGTGGCAAAGTTCGGGTATGCCAAACGGCAGTGCGAGGACATACCTCAACGATTTGATGTGATATACCTCACATTATTTATCGGATTGACGAAAACGACTGAGGGTTTCACGGGTAACGCCGAGATAAGAGGCTATGAGGTGTTTGGGGACTTTCTGAAAAAGTTCGGGATATTGTTGCAGGAGTTGGTCGTAGCGTTCTTGGGCGGTGCTGCTCAATAAAGACAGGATTCTCTGTTGCAGGGCCACATTGCGTTTATTGGTTTTCTTTCTGAAAAAATGCTCTATTTTATGGTATTCGGCACAGAGTTTCTCCCGATTGGCATACGATAAACACAGCAGTTCGCTGGGTTCTATGCAATCAATGTTCATGGTGGCCACTGATTGCCCGTAATACGCCTGATAATCGGTTATCCACCAGTCGGGCATGCCAAACTGGATGATGTGTTCTTTGCCGTTGACATCGGTGCTGTAAGATTTCAGACAACCGCTCAGAATAAAAAAATCATGTGCTACTACCTGCCCTTCCTGCACCACAAACTGATGTTTTTTAAACTTTTTGCTGACAAAATGAGAAAGAATATGCGCAAACTCGGCATCGGTCAGCAAAACAATTTTTTCGATATGTTGCCTCAGTAGCTCGCTCATATACAAGATTTTGTGCACAAAGATACACGAAAAAAGGTCAGTTATGCACAGGTCTGCTGCCCTACTTTTCCGGTAACACCCCTCTCCTTTTTTGAGGAGAGGGGGCTGGGGGGTGAGGAGATGTAGGTCAATTGCTGCCCGACTTTTTCTGACAACCAGCACATAACCCGACCCGATTAAATACGATTGTGCCCTCCCCTATTTTTTTATCAGTTTTTTCAACTCGGCAATTTCGTTTTTGAGCAAATCTATTTCCTTTTGCTGCTCCTGAATGGCTTTAATGGCTATTACGCCAATACGTGAGTAGTCCATCGTGTAAAACTGCTCGCCTTTGTCGTTGGTATTGTCGTACACAATTTCAGGAAAATATTTCAGTGCATCTTGTGCCATCAAACCTATTTCGGTTTTAGCAGAGTTTAACCGCTGATACGATTTCACTTCCATTTTCATCACATCGGCCAATATACTGTTATAATCTTTGATATTGGTTTTGAGGCGTTTGTCTGATATGGCAGTATAGGCACCAGTAGCTGCATCAATAGAACCTCTTAGCACACCCTTGCAATAAAACAACAAATCGCCTGTGCCATTGGCGGCATACATAGTCCAGTTCGACAGATTAGGGCCTGTATTCAGTATTCTCAGCCCGCTCATTCCTTCGGTATCTCCCATCGGATGCCGCACATCAAGGTCAACCTTAGGGTCGGTAGTAAAAGCCATCTGATAAGGTATTTTTTTACCTACTACCAAACCTGCACCATCGCCATCTGAATTAAATCCGGTAACGTTAATTCCGGCTCCGGTTCCCTGCGCAATCACTTTTAAGGCGTCTTTGGTATTATAGGGTAAGATAGTGTTTATTTCCATGCCACCTCCCAAACCCAGATTCTGCACATAAATTACCTCTTTAGTATTGCCCGACATACTCAAAAAGTAGCCCGCATGGCCGGAACCAGAATTGGCATAAAGCCCGATGCCACTTTCTGAAAAGGCCTTCACTCCGTATAACGTGCCAGACTCCCCAACCACACCTATCCCTTTCACAGATTGCCCGTATATGCCTGTTCCGCCTCCTGAATGTGCACCCCAGATTCCGAAACCACCAAAATCGGTTCCGAGGTTTTCTCCTCTGATGGCCGCCGATTTCAAGCCATTGGTAGGCGAACTCACCACGCCTCTTATGGCATAAGAATGTGGGTCAGGGCTTGGATTTGATACGGTTATATTATCGGGATTTATAGTGGCCGACTGTGCAAAAGTCAAGCTTGCAGTACTCATTATCAAGCTTATCAGTAAAACTTGTTTTTTCATGGTTATTATCTGTTCGGATATTGATTTATTTTTTCTCCAGGGCTTCCACTTTCTGAATCAGTAATTCAATGGCTGCCTGATGTTTCTGCAATTGTTTCTGTTGTTCATCAATGGTTTGTTGTTGTCTGGCAATGAGGCTTTGCTGTTCCTGAATCGCTTTAATGGCTATCACCCCTATACGTGAGTAGTCCATCGTATAAAACTGCTCACCTTTATCGTTGGTATTGTCGTACACAATCTCCGGAAAAATCTTGAGTGCATCCTGTGCCATCAGACCGATTTCCGTTTTGTCAGAATTCGTTCGTCGATAAGACTTCACTTCCATTTTCATGACATTTGCCAGACTTGCCGGATACTCACTGATATTGGTTTTCATTCTCTTGTCCGACACTACCGTGTAAGCGCCTGTCGCGCCATTGAATGTACCTCTGACAGCCGACTTGGCATATAATAGCATATCGCCCGAATAATTTACTGTATAAAATGTCCAGCTTGCCGCATTAGGTCCTGTATTAAAAAGCCTTAGCCCCGTAGTGCCTATTGACTTTTCTATCGTATGTCTTACCTCAAAGTCTGCGATGGCCTCTGTTGTATAAGGGTCTGGATATGCCTTTTCTTTACCTACAACCATACCGGCTCCTATTCCGTTGGCATTCAGGTTTTTAATGAGTGCGCCGGGGCCTGTACCTACTGTATAAGCTGCTAACCCCGGATTGGCATTGGCTGTATTTTTCAGAGAAATATTTAAGCCTGTACCCAGGTTTTTTGCCTGAATACCCACTACCTCGCTGGTAGTAGTAGAAGTACTGGTACTAAACTGGGCAGCAGACTGAGCCTGAGATTCTGCAAAAAGCCCTGTGCCTTCAATAGACGAAACCAATAAGCCAAGCCCTTTATCGGAGCTTGCTCTGATGGCTGTTCCTGCCCCAAAATGAGTGGCCCATAAGGCAATTCCATCTGTGGTAGTGCTATAATTATCTGCCCTGATAGTGGTAGAAAACTTACCAGGTATCGGGTTATTCATCACAGCCTTCAGCGCAAAAGCCGACTCCTCGGCACTATTGCTGATAAACGCTGACGAGTGGGGAAGTATGGTTGCCGATTGGGCAAAAGCAAGCCCCGACAGAGCTAAAGAAAGCCCCATCAACAAGAGGTATTTATTCATGGTTTCTGATTATTTCTTTACAAAGGTATATACAGAAACCAATCATAAAACACTTACTATCATTTATTTAGCTCTAATTTTACTCAACGGCAAAAACACCTGCTATAATTTGAGTAAGCGGCAAAAAATAGAGAAAGAAAAAAAATGTATGACGATTTTATTAGGTTTCAAGAAATAGGCGTTCTTAAAATTATTATGTTTTTTTTCGTACAGACGCATTGCATGCGTCTCCAAAGGTCTTTAAATACCTTAAAATGGTCTATTAGTTTTTATCCATAAATAGCATTTATTGGATTGCAAAGGCTTGTGAAGACGCATGCAATGCGTCTCTACCAGAAAACGAAATATAAAGAAGATTTTCCCCAATAAACCCTCTAAATCACCCACAAAAGCCTCAGAAATAGAAATCAATATCCCCGTTATCACGACTCACCAGGCGGTTATTTTTTTGTTTTTCCATAATCCTGTTTTTCAAAGCCGTCCTTGTGATTTGTTTTTTCAAGGTAAGATTCATCATTTTTAATCCGGTACTCACACAGTCAGACTCTCCGATGGTGAGAGGTGTAGCGCCTGCTACCAATACCTCCGACACGCTGCAGTGCATATCCCCAAACTCCATCATTTCTGAATATATCCTCAGGTTGCCATCGTCAGCCAATTGCATTTCTAATTTCATCCCTCCTTTCTTTTCTTTGAAGATGTGCATCGACTCTACATAGCGGTTGTGGTAGGGCTGGTACGGTTGTATTTCGGTATCCTCTTTACAGGTTAACTCAATTTCGGTAGAATCGGGCAAGGTTTTAGTAAACGAAATAGTCTTTGCCGTAACGGCTCCGTATTTTTTCTCTATTGTCTCAGCTATTAATAGGTCTTTTTGTCGGTTGATGCTTACATTCACCTTGCTTTCTTTGCCTTTATACCCTTTCATGGTCAGCACTCCCTCCTGCTCGCTGAGTTCTTTTGTCATAAAATCCTTATCAGAAAAATGTGTCAGCAGATATTCCCCCTCTTTAAAGGTGGAATCATTGGCTTTTGGGTAAAGCATTATCCTGAAATTGTCGCCCTCCCGTTTACCTTCCGATAATAGCTTTTGAGTGTTATCGTGCATGGTCATGGCTATTATCTTACCATCTTTTAGTGTCATTTCTTTCAGCTGAGTGCTGTATTCGATATAAGTAATAGTGCCCTCAAAGGCCGATGCAGCATTGATTGAATAAATTTTTCCATTTTTTTCCTGAAACTGACTGGCAAATGCAGCCTCATACGAACGGTCGAAATCGTCTAAATTGATGGTAATGGCAGGTTTTGCACAAGAAAACAGGCAAATAGCCCCTAACAAAACAAGAAAGCAGTTTTTCATAAAATACAGTATTTTAGTCAAGCCGATAATAAGCTGATTTTGCCGTAATGTTAGCAAGAATTATTGAGAATTGAAAAGGTGAGGGGGCGTGGGGCAGAGGGCATGGGGGTATTTTAATTTAACTGGCTGTAAATAACAGAGCATAAAATGAGCCGATGTTTCAATCAGTGAAAAGAACGTTAAACAAGCCATTTGAAAAAAATACGCTTGAATCAGGTAAATATTTAAAAAATTCCGTTACCTTACGTAACAAAACCAGTCTTTAAATTGTTAAAAAGAAAGTGTACTTTATGGATAAACTCAACGCTGAAAATAATCTGAGAGTTGCTAAAATGATGTTAGAAGAAATTATTGAAGAAAATGAAGTTGAGGAAAGACAAGAAGAGGTCGATGAACTGTTAGATTTCATCACACGAATGACTAAGCTGCTTAAAGAATTAAATGAAGATTAAATCGGGGTCAACGACTCTTTAAATGCTTAAATGACATGATAAAAGAACGTATCGCTACTAAAGAAAACGTAGCAGATTTTCTAAAAAAAGCCAATGCACAATTAGAGCAAATGCAAAATGCGCTGCATATCAATGGTGAAGCCATTATGCTGGGCGAATTTGTTACCATTAAGCGTTATTGTCAGCTATTTAATATAGAAGATACACAAGTGGTTTCTAACTGGATAAAGAGAGGCATTATCCCAGCTGAAAATATCCGGGAGATTGAAGAACTTAACGGCATAAAACTCATAAAGGCTGTTGCTTATAAGTAAATTTTCTACAGGGATTTTCTTCTGAAATGCCTATAAATATCGGGCATCTATCAAACAGATATGGGTGGGATAGCCAAGAACATTGCCAATCGATTTTTTCAATGATAGGCCACTTAGAATAGTCCGTTTCGAATACCATTTTTGAAATATCACTATTTACGCATTCAGTATTCAGCAATAAACAATCCCTTCTATCCCATTCTCCCATACCGTTTGAGAGGAATAATTTAGTGATTTAGTGATTTAGTGATTGAGGTAACTTCGCCTAATGTATTTATGATAAATTTGTGAAATCCATACTTTTAAAATTCAATAATCACTCAATCACTCAATCACTCAATTCCGGCGGCTCTCAATTCATTGGTGGTACTCAGTTTTTTATCGATGCTTTTGAGTAATTCAAGGTGCTTTAAATACTCTGAGTTATTGGCGATTTGTGTAAGGGCCAAAAGCTGACTACGGTTTACTTCGAGATTGGTAGCCTGAGTCATACGAATCGCATTCATTTGACCTTCTAAAACTCCGGCGGTTTCTTCGGTTATGGATTTGATTGAGCCGGAAAGGCCGTTGGCGTTACTATCGGTTTTATTAAATATATCAAAACCTAAATCTTTAAATTTATTTTTATGCAATTCCATATCTTTCAAAAACTGGTCTGTTGCCGGCAAAGCATTGGCATAAAACCTATTCAGGTCATCTTCAATAGTACCATCACCCGGCTTCCCATTCTCATCAACTCCATAAGACGCTTCAACATCCTTACCAAACTGGGTAATAACAGGTTTCAGTAGTTCAGTATATAAAGTTTGGATAACAATATTTTCTATGATTTTATCAATTGTATTACCCAAGGCCTCTGCGGCACTTTGTCCGGTTTTGAAAGCGTCAACCAAGGCGTTTTTCAAATCTTCTCCTACCTGTCCGGTCAGGCTTAGAATTGAATCCTGTAATTGCTTTTGTGCCAGGTCATACTGATTTACCCAGTCTAAGGTAGTTTGTAATTGTTGCTTGGTAGCTTCATCAACCGCATTAGAGGCAATCAGGCTTTGTGCTAATTCTTTATTGAAGCCTTTTACCCCACCAACCGCCTTATCATAAAGTGCCGGGTATTTATCTAAAATACCCACCAGTTTATCTTCTGTCTCAAACAATTTAGCAACGCCAAAAAGACCTGATGTTATACCTTTTATAAAATTTTTTCCACTTAACCCAACCGTTACCCCATCTTTTGCCTTGCCTGAATCGTTCAAAGTATCCATTGCACTATTAAATTTTTCTAAAGCATCAGTTCTGGCCGATATGGCATCTTCAATCTGACTTCCCGTATCTGCCGCAAAAATGTTTTCAGATTCTGTTTTAAGCCTTATTTCATCATTCAACAGTTTATTATAATAAGCCTGTTGTTGTGCAACTGATTGATAATAGGCTTTCTTTTTCTTATCATATTGTTGAATGGCAGCGGCAAGGTCATTGATAAATTCAATTGCTTTCTCTACAATTAGCAATGACGCTTCTTTATTAATTGCCTCCTTACTATCCTGAACGGCTTTGGCAACCTGTACAGGTTCCTTCGCATTTTGGATGGCAAGGTTGCGTTCTGAAATGATTTTGCCGAATTTAGAAGATTTGTCCAAAACCGTTGAGGCTTCAACAACCACGTCCCCTAAGTCGCTCATCATTTTAAGCACCCCTCCATTCTCTTTCTTGATGCCTGAAAACAGTTTTCCAACACTCGACAGGTAGCCAATCTGGTTTCTCAGCAGTTTTTCCTGCAATTCAATCAGGCTCAAAAATTGCTTTTTATATTCTTCCGAATTCTGTAAGCCGCTTTTGCTTAATTCTGCCAATACTTTCCTGGTATTTTTAATCTTCGACTTCAATACCTCATCTTCCGGGCCGATTAAAGTCTTCCCTAATTCTTTATAGGCTTCCGAGTTTTGTTTGATTGCCTCCTGCAACGCTATTTTTTCATCCTCGTTGATTTTCCTCAGGGCTTTGTCATAGGTCTCTGTTTTCTTATCTGCATATTGTTTATCAAGCGCCGCACGCAAATCGTTATACTTACCCTGTATTTTGATTTGGTTCTTTTCGTCTTTTTCAAGTTTGGTAATAAACTCATCAAACGCTTTTTTGCGGCTATCCTCTACTTCTGTGATTTTCACCGATAAAATTTTTTTCTTTTGAGTATCTTGTTCAGTGCTTCCTAATTTTGCATATTCCTCGTTTAGTTTCAGCAGGTATGCTGTCAGTGAAACCGTTTGATTTTTTATTTCTTCAATTCTTTTTTTGAAATCTTCAAGGCTTTCATCCATAGGGGTCGTATCAAACTCTTTTAATTCCTGGTTAAGTAGTCTGAATTCACTTCTGAGTGTAATCACACCCGAATTAATTTCGCCAAAAGTCTGAACAAATGCTTTAGCGCCCAAAAGACTTGTTGGACGCAAAAATGGCTCACCATTGTCTGGCTCTCCTATCTGCTTTATCCGCTTTTCAATATCGGTAAGCGTTTTATTAAAACTGGCAGCATCAATGGTTGCCGTAAAATGTAGATTTCCCATCTGGTAGTATTTGTTGTGTTGGATTTAAAGTAACAGCAAATATACAATTTATACTTACAACATAAGCATAAATTGATAAAAAAAATTTTAATGGCATTTTTGCAAAATATTAACCGCCATTTGTAGAGGGTTCAAAATTTTGAACCCTCTACCCTGATTTTTCAACCGACCATATTTCTCACCACAAAACAATTTTTCATTGAAAAAATTTTCGCCCGCCTCCAGCCTCATTTTAAAAAAAAAAGACAATCAAAAAAAAAGAACCATTGTAAGGAGTTACTACTATTACTATTATTTAGTTTAGTTTTGTTTAGTTTATATTATGGTGTCAGTTTAGGTATTAACTTAGGTATCAGTTTAGGGTATGGTTTAGCCATCAGTTTTTGACACCTAAAATCCTGTTAGGTATCATTTTCTGATACCTTAAATGTTCGTTAGCTGTCAGAATCTGACACCTAAAATCCCTGTTAGCTGTCAGAATCTGATACCTGAATGCAGGTATTACTACATAGTTTTCATTCTGTTTCTACCAAAATCTTCTATGGCTTGTCGATAAAAATACCTCCATTTATCCATTTATCTATTCCTTATTGCGTACGAATCTCCACATTCTTCTGCTTGAAAAAGCTATGGTACAGGCTTTTTATCAGGAAAACCGAGTTTTATCTACTTTCCTCTATTGAGTTGAAAGCACTATTTTCAGTAAATTATCAAATTAAATGTCAATTTTATGATACATACTACATTCATACAGAAGGTTTTCAGGGTCTTGCTGGGGTTGATACTTATTTATACAGGCATCGGGCATCTTACTTTTCTGAGGGCTGATTTTCCGGCACAAGTGCCTGACTGGGTACCTTTAGACACCGATCTGGTGGTGGTTTTATCGGGTATAGCCGAGATTCTGCTGGGTCTTGCGCTGTTGTTGATAAAAAGAAAACGGATACAGATTGGCTGGATAGTGGCGGTATTTTTTGTACTGATATTTCCGGGAAATATTGCTCAGTATGTCAATCACCGAGATGCTTTCGGGCTTGATACCGACCAGAAACGCCTGATACGGTTGTTTTTTCAGCCTGTTCTCATTAGCTGGGCTTTATGGAGCACAGGTGCCTGGAAAGCCTGGCGACTGCAACAGAAAGCACAAAAATTTAAACATGCGCATACCTGACAAACGGGTGAGGATTCTTTGCTACGCTTGTGGAAAGGTTCGGGCAATCTTTGCGCTTCATTTTTCTATCAGCCATTACCACTTGTCTGGCACAGATTTTTTTGATGAATGATATAACAATTAAACCATTACAACAATATGAATACAATAGAAAATACACCGAGACGCGAGGATGAAATTCCTGCCACTCAGCAACAAGGCAACCAAAATAGTAGCCAGCAAGCACAACAAAATAATGCCAATCAAGGTCAACAAGGACAAGGAAATACTGGTTCAACCCAACAGGGCGCCAATCAGAATAGTGGCGAACAGGAAGAACAAAGCGCGTATCGTGGACAAGGTGGAGAGGAGTTTGATGTAGATGCGAGCGATGCTGTTAACCGTCAAGCTGATTATTCAGGCAATAGTGAGAGAGATATTGAAGATTCAACATTGGATTCGGATCGGGACATTGAGTCTCAAAGAGATTCAGACCAGAACATAACTCCGGGCGATAAAGCCCCCAACAAAGATTTTAACAGATAGAGTAGCGTATGGCTATTTTCCACACACAGAAGAAGATGGTGAATCATGCAAATGGGTTCACCATTTTTTTTATTCGTTGGAGAAAGGAGGAAGGAAAATGGAGGTTGTTTGTATTGGATGATTTCAAACAATTCAGGCACAAAAAAAAATCTCACTTCCCTAAAAGAGAAGCGAGATTGGCGTTCTTATAGTAAATAAACAATCCTTTATTCAACCCAGTGGCTTACATAAATATCTCCCTGGTTATCGGTACAAACTAATTTGGTTGTGCCTATCTGCACGGTTTGCGCAAAACCGCCTGTAAAAAACAGATGTTTGCCTGTGCCAAAGGCCATAGAAGCAATAGCACCCTGGTTCACTTGTCTGTACAAAAACATGCTGTTGCTCTGGTATTTGGTAACGACATGGTTATACCCTCCCGGATTAAACGGATTATCGATATATTCGCCCGGATTAGCCCAGGTATATACATCGTTCTCCGCATTAATCTTGAACCCTGCGGCATTTTCAACCGTTTTCAACCATCTGAGATAGCCACCTAACGAATCATACTTCACCAAAAAATGGGTATGTCCGGCACTGGTATAAATGGTGTTGCCCGGATAAAAATTACCTGAACTGCCCCCCAACGAACCCAAAATAACCGGCTCGTTATCAGGCCCTATTTTAATGCTGATGCCTTTGTCGTCGCCTGTGCCTCCCCCATTTCTTACCCATTCAAAAAACCCGGCATTGGTATATTTCACCGCAAAAAAATCGGTGGCATCTACGGCATTGGTTACATTGCCATCAAAACTGGCCGCTCCCGAAAAACTGCCTATGGCATACACTTCTCCGGTGTTAGACAGGGCAAGGTCAGACACATAATCGGTGCCGCTTCCTCCAGCCTGTTTAAACCAGGCCAATGTTCCGGCGGTGGTATATTTACAAATCAATATATCTTTATCGCCTGCCGAGCTCAGGTTATTACCTTCGATACTGATGTTTCCGGTAAAAGCCCCTGCATAAAAAGACTCACCACTGGCATTTACCTTTATGAGTCCATTATTGGTTACTCCTTTTACCCAAAGCGGCGTTCCACCGTTCGATAATTTCATTACAAAGCACTCACGCCCTACGCTGGCAGTAGTAGAAAGTGGCGTCATGGTCATCGTACCCGAATATTCTCCGGTGATATACACATTGGTGCCATTATCTAAATAAATTCCTCTCACGGCCTGTATATTTCCAGTCTGCCCCAAAGTGCTTTTTTGCCAGGCGATACTACCATCGCTCTGAAATTTCATCACTTTTATCTGATAATTGGCATTGTAAGGTACTGCCGAGGTTACATATACGTTTCGGTTGCTATCTAATACGAGCCATGCCCCGCCATCGCCATTAATTGAAGTATCTTTAAACTCCCAGATTAATTTACCGTCGGCTGCAAACTTGGCCACATATAACTGCGAATAGTAATCGCACATATACCCTGTTATATACACGTTGTTATCGTTGTCGGTGGCAATGTCTGTTACACGGTCAGGAGCCAGCGTTGAATTGTATTTTTTCTGCCAGGCAAAACCAGCTAATTTTCCGTCGCCTTCGGTTTGTGAAGTACATAGCCATTGTGTACCTGTATAATATTTCAGGCATTTAAAGGTGGTATCGAAAGCCATCATACCCGCCTGCGGGTCAGGAATGGCCTGTATCTGGTTGTAAGAAAGTCGGGGCAGCTGAACATTTCCCTGCGTACCCGGTGTAATGGTAACTGATTGAGCCACAAGCAAACGGCTGATAAATAATAAAGCAGCAATTGATAGAAGATTTTTCATGTGTCACTTTTAAGTGTTATGGAATCGTTTTCAAGGGGCTTGACTTGAAGTGTTTCAGAAAGGTTGTAATGGGGTAGAGAATTGTTGGAGCAGAGGGCTTGGGCATGGGGCATGGGGCATGGGGCATGGGGCTTGGGGCATGGGGCATGGGGCATGGGGCTTGGGGCTTGGGGCATGGGGCA
>NZ_SEWF01000063.1 GCF_004168285.1 Emticicia agri
GATACTTACACCCACAAGCCAAGATACCAAACCGGATAGTAAGTTTGTACAAACCCTACCTCAGACCCATTATCAGGGGAAAAGAGAATAAACCCTTAGAGTTCGGAATGAAGGTTCATAAGTTGCAGGTAGGTGGAATCAGCATAATTGAATATGGAAGTTATGAAGCCTTCAATGAGTGTAAACGTCTGAAAATCAGTATAGTCAAACATAAAAGTACTTTTGGTCTATGTACCCATATAGCTGCTGACAGGATTTATGCTACCAATGAAAATCGTAAATATACTACTCAGAAGAACATCCAGACCAACTTTATTAGAAAGGGTACTGGAAAAGATGATAAAGCTACCAAACAAATCAAAGCAGTACTTAATAAAGAAAGAGCTACACGTTTAGAAGGCAGTTTTGGTAATGAAAAGGAACATTACCTCTTGCATAAGAACAAAGCCAGAAGTCCTGACAACGAACAAGTTTGGCTATTTTTCGGTATTCACACTGCCAATGCTGTTTTGATTGCCAAACGAAGACAGAAAGCTCAAAGGCAAGCCCAAATGGCCGCTTAAATTGAAAATTTCATATCAAAACTCACCCATAAAATGGGGTGGTTCAGTGTGTCTACTCGTAAACAGAAAAGTCTCAATTGACGAAAAACTCACGATAGATTGTACTTTTTAAAGATGTTGCTCTTTGAAAATCAACAAGACACTCAGATTTTTGAGTGTCTTGTCGTTAGAATATTTTATCTAAGAGAATTTCCAAGGAAAGCCTCCTCAAAGAAGAAGAAAAAAAGCCCCTCTCCTTCGGGAGAGGGGTTGGGGGTGAGGTGAAGTTCTACAATATCCGCAACTTGGCAAAACTTAGTAATAAGGTTTTTTCGCCCTGACCATCGAATACTATCGTTGCTTTTCTATCCGTACCATTTATATCCATTCTTTTTACTGTACCAAAACCAAATTTCGGGTGTTCTACTTTATCACCTTCTTTCAGTTTGCTGGTATCACTGGCCACAAAATCGCCTGATGGGGTATGCTGTGGCGTGGCTACTGCTTTTTGTACAGGTTTCAGATTAGAAATAATACTCTCCTTTTTAGCAAATGATAACGTAGAAGTCGGACGGTCATTTCTGACAGGGGTATCGTCATAAGAAACTGTGCGGCTTTTCGATAGCTGCAAAAAACTCTTGTCTATTTCTTCTAAAAAACGACTGGGTTCACAATAATTCAACCGACCATAATTATAACGGGTTTCGGCATAACTCAAAGTCAGTTTTCGTTCTGCCCTTGTAATGGCAACATAAAACAATCGGCGTTCTTCTTCCAAATCCGTCCGGTTTTGCAACATCATTTGCGACGGGAAGAGATTTTCTTCCAAACCTACTATATAAACATATTTAAACTCCAGTCCTTTTGCGCCATGTATGGTCATTAAGGTTACACGTTCGTTATCACCGTCTTCATCTTCCTGGTCGGCAGAGGTCATCAGGGTAACAGTCTGTAAAAAGGCGCTTAATGTTTTTTCTTCATTTTCGGGGTTATCTACAAACTGTTTCACCGAGTTAAGCAACTCCTGCACGTTTTCGTAACGAGATAAGCCTTCTACGGTTTTATCTTCATACAGTTCACGTAGAATACCCGAGGTTTTGGCAATATAAGCCGCCACCGTGTGTGCATCTTTGCCCTCTTCAATCATGAGTTTGAAACTCTTAATCAGAATCGCAAATTCGTCAATGGCCTGCCCGGCTCGTCCGGCTACGTACTGACTGATATTACTCACCACTTCCCATACCGAGCGATTATTTTCGGCGGCAGTTACCACAATTTTGGCTACTGTTGTATCACCAATACCCCGTTTAGGTAGATTAATAATACGTTTGAAAGCCTCTTCGTCGTTCTGATTAACCGTATAACGCAGATAAGCCAGTAAATCCTTGATTTCTTTTCGCTGATAAAAAGATAAGCCCCCAACGATACGATATTTGATATTGATTTTTCTTAATGCCTCCTCAAATGCTCTCGATTGCGCATTGGTACGATAAAGAATAGAAAAGTCACTGTTTTTCAGTCCTTCATTACTTTTGGCTTCAAATATATTGGTGGCTATCAGACGAGCCTCTTCATTATCTGATGCCGCTTTGATTACTTCAATTTTAGACCCTTCTTCATTATCAGTAAAAACGTTTTTTTCCAATTGCTCTCTATTACGGGCAATTACTGAATTAGCCGCATTGACAATGGTTTTGGTAGAACGGTAATTCTGCTCCAGTTTAACCACGTGCAACTCAGGATAGTCGTTCTTGAAGTTCAGGATATTCTGAATATTAGCTCCACGGAAAGCATAGATACTCTGGGCATCATCGCCCACCACACAGATATTCTGATGTACCGACGAGAGTTTTTTGGTAATGAGGTACTGCGATACGTTGGTATCCTGAAACTCATCTACCAGTACGTGTTTAAATTTGTGTTGGTATTTGTTCAGTATATCCAGATGGTCACGGAAGAGTACGTTAGTGTTAAACAATAAATCGTCAAAATCCATCGCATTGGCCTGAAAACAACGCATCTGGTAGGTTTTATAAAGCCGACCAATTTCCGGCATACGGGCAGCTTTGTCATCTTCCATATAAATCGGATTGTTGACATAAGCCTCCCAGGATACCAAAGCATTTTTAGCATTGGAGATACGATTCAGCACATAGTTGGGGCGATAGGTTTTATCGTCAAGTCCTAATTCTTTGATAATACTGCGTATCAGAGATTTTGAATCGTCGGTATCGTAAATGGTAAAATCAGAAGTATAACCTAATCTTTTTCCTTCAAAACGCAGAATTTTGGCAAAAATAGAGTGAAAAGTTCCCATCCACAGATTTTTGGCATCGGCACCTATAATCTGTTGGATACGGTTACGCATCTCACCTGCGGCCTTGTTGGTAAAAGTCAATGAAAGAATATTAAAGGGGTCAACGCCCTGCTCAATCAGCCATGCAATCCGGTAAGTCAATACACGGGTTTTGCCCGAGCCGGCACCTGCAATAATCATCAGCGGCCCTTCGGGGTGAGTTACAGCTTCACGTTGGGGTGGGTTAAGTTTATCTAAGTAATTATTCTGGTTCTGCACGGAATCACTTTCTTTAAATGTAACGCAAATACAAATATATCATAGCGATATATTTTTATGAAGTTTTTTCTAAAATTCTATTGATAGTAGATGGGGAGAGGTACAAAGGTAACAACAATATGACGGAAAGTTTAGTGCGGGTGAGAATTAATTGTTTTGGAGGAACATTTACCCCATCTGTAGAGGCGCACGGTTCGCCGTGCGTCTCTACAAAATTGTTCAAAATTCCTTTGGCTTCTTAGGTACAGTCTTTACCGAAAAAGGGATTTCTTTGGTAACCCATTTGGTAGCCTTATCAATCTGGATAGTGGCGGGCTTGCCCCAATACACATATTCCATATAATTTTTGCCATCTTTTGAGCCGCCTGTGTAAAAACCTTCTACTCTTTTCAACTGCATACCATTAGCCGCATAAGCCCTTTTGGGTTTGATGTCTCCTGAATTATCCAGGTCATCATCATTGGTAAAATAGGTAACTGTAAGCGGGTTTTTCATCTCAAACTGAGCAGCAGGGGCATTTACAGGTATAGTCTCTGTGGTGATTTCTACCGGATAGGTTATCACTACTTTGCCTTTGATTAAATCGGCATCAATGGGTTGGTCTCCCCCCGGAGGGTCAAGCCTGAAACGGAATGTTTTAGGTTTCTCATCATAAAAGGCCCCTTGTGGTTCGAAAGGCGAGTTTTTTCCGGCATCGGTCGCTACCACATCTTTAAACGCTACTTGTGCAAAACCCGAATTAAAACTATTGGGTACAGATAAAACAACCAGATGGTTATTCAGACCGTCATTGGTGCGGTCGGCTTTGATTGTCAGATTCGCCAGATCTGCCTCTGAAAGTTTATCGTATTTCACAACTTGTGTGTTTTCATAACGTTCGTTCACTAACGTCGTTTCTCCATGCTGAAAATCAGGTGTGCGGTGTACTACTATCGGAATCTTCTTACTACTGGTGCCTTTAGGATTGATAATGGACAATTGGGCAATTGTACCCAAAGCCTTCACATAGCAGATGATGGGTTCTTTGAGTAGTTTATCAAATTTATCAACTAAATCTTTCTTCTGGTCTTCGGGTATCTTGCCATGTTTTTCCATTATCGTATAAATAGTTTTAGGTACTTCCGAGCGCATTACTGTCAGGGCAAGCGGCTCTCCTTTGGCATTCAGAGCATAATAACTCAGCCGGCTCTCTTCGGTTTTGCGTTGAATCTCAAAAAGCGCAATGTCGTTTTCTATGGATAATATCTTTACTCTTTCGCCGTCTATCTCTTTTTCTTTCCCAATATCGGCTTTGGTAAAAGTGATTTGCACAAATTCGGTAGGATAAGTAAAAGAGAAAGTCCCCTCTATGGTATTTAACGTTTTCCCGTCTTTGGGTTTATAGGTTACTACTTCATTGAAGAAATCCATTGACGGCATCATACTGGGGTCGGGTTTTGGCTCAATTTCTAAAGTGCCTCCTTCTTTGGCTGTGGCTTTGTTCCAGACAAACTGTCCTTTCACCAAATCCATATTAGGCAAATGAAACACATCGGCTTCAATGCGGGCCTCATTAGCCCGGAAACTTGATTCTTTGAAATAAAAGCTATTGGTAAAAAGAGCAAGTTTCTTATCAAAATCGGCTGAATTGAGATTGGTGGGCATACCTTTTTCTGAAATTACATCAGGAACAGGGGTTTTGCTGGGCGTGGGCTTTCCGAAAAAATCAGAAATCATTTCAACGGCCTGTATCTTTTCTTCTTTTGATAGATTTCTATGCTGGGCAATTGTCAATAGGGGCGTAATGCCTGTTATAAGCAGTAATAGAATGGAGTTTTTCATGGCTTCTGAACGGTTTAATACTAAACGAATTTCAGCCTTATTTGGTTATTTTGTTAGTGATTCCTGTAAAATTTACTAAATGGTAAAATATTTATCGGGATTGATTTTATATAGAAGCATTTCTTTCGTTGTAGTGGTATTGAAATTACCAGTTTATGTACCGATTTGGAATAAAATTTTTACTGATTACTATTTGTTGTTGTTATTTATTAAGCTGTACTAATAAACATGAACAACACAATAAGCAAGATTCTACTACAATAGCTGTTCAACCTACGGTATCTATAGAATGCGATTATAAAAACCTCTCGAAAGAGTTTGATCTAAAGTTGTTTTTCAATCGCTATAAAACTACAACTGTAAATGATTCTTGTATTGTACGCTTGATAATTTCTGATAAAATAGACCATCATGTTATTGATACTCTGCTTCTGACTTCTATCTATTATTATGATAATGTATTTAAGGATTGTAACCATGTCTTATCTTATTCTACCAAAGTGGATTTTAAGGGAGTAGGAGACGATAATGACTATGGCAATATTGTCATAGCAGATTTGAATTTTGATAATAAAGAGGATATTGCTGTGATTAATGATTCAGGAGGTAATGGAGGCGTTTTCTATAATTATTATCTGCAAGAAAACCAAAAATTTGTTTTAGATAAGTATCTGACAGATTCAATGACTTATTTCCCAACGAAAATTAATAAAGCTAATAGAACATTGATAACCTATGTACATGCGAACGCATACCAATTAGCAGAACACGTTTATTACTTCAACAATAAGACTAATAATTGGATAGAGAAGAGCCAAAAATTTATCCCTCCTATAAAACAACCATAGTATATTCTCAAAAAACACCACTATCCCCAAGTTTTTTAACAGATAAAACCTATTTTTGCCACAGGAATCAATAAAACCTAACGTTGCACATGAAAAAAATCTTTGGCTTGCTAAGCCTGCTTATTCTCTCATTTTCTTCGATTGCTCAGAATAAATATGCGATTATTCCCAAACCATTAGAGCTAACCCCTCTGGCTGGTGAATTTACGATTGATACACAAACAAAAATCCTGATTCCAAAAGGGGCTGCTGACATCAGACCGCTGGCCGAAATGCTGGCCGAACGGGTAGTTATTACCTCGGGTATTCAATTGCCGATTGAAGAAGCAGATATATCGAATAGTTTAGTGCCTGCTAATAAGACTATTGTGTTTGCGCCATACAAGGAACAGGTAATGAACAAGATGTTAGGCGATGAAGACTATATTCTGAAAGCAGATGCCAAAGGGGTTATACTGGCAGGAGCCACAGGTAAAGGAGAGTTTTATGCCCTGCAAAGTTTGTTACAATTATTGCCTCCGCAGATATTCAGCAGTTCGTTGGAGAAAGGAGTGAAATGGACTGTTCCGGCTTGTACGATTTTCGACCGTCCTCGCTACGGACACCGGGGTGGTATGCTTGATGTAGCCCGTCATTTCTTTCCGGTTTCTTTTGTGAAAAAATACATTGATTTATTGGCCTTGCACAAAATGAACAAGTTTCACTGGCACTTGACCGACGATCAGGGTTGGAGAATTGAGATTAAGAAGTACCCGAAACTGACCGAAATAGGCTCGAAGCGGAAAGAGAGCATGAAAGGGCATTATAATGACTGGAAATTTGACGGTACGCCACACGGAGGATTCTATACACAGACAGAAATAAAAGAGGTAATTGCTTATGCCCAGAAGAAATTCATTACCATTATACCGGAAATAGAAATGCCCGGCCATGCGCTGGCGGCTCTGGCATCGTACCCTGAATTGGGTTGTACTGAAAAATCGTTGAAAGGTGGACCTTATGAAGTTACCGGAATTTGGGGGGTACATGATGATGTATTCTGCCCTACTGAAACTACCTTCCGGTTTTTAGAAGATGTCCTGACAGAGGTAATTGCCTTATTTCCGGGTGATTATGTTCATATCGGAGGTGATGAATGTCCTAAAACAGCCTGGAAGCAAAGCGCTTTTTGTCAGGCTTTAATGAAGAAAGAAGGTTTGAAAGATGAGGATGAATTGCAGAGTTACTTTATTAAACATTTTGATAAGTTTCTGACTTCGAAAGGCAAGAAAATCATTGGTTGGGACGAGATTCTGGAAGGAGGAATTTCTCCGAATGCTACCATTATGTCGTGGCGTGGGGTAGAGGGTGGCATTGCGGCCGCTCAACAAAACCACGATGCCATTATGACACCGACAGGTTTTTGTTACTTAGACTATTATCAGTCAGACCCTTCAACAGAGCCATTGGCTATCGGAGGTTACCTGCCTTTAGAAAAAGTATATGGTTATGAACCAACGCCTAAAGCATTGACCCCTGAACAGGCAAAGCATATTTTAGGGATACAGGCCAATCTCTGGACAGAGTATATACAAACGCCTGAACAGGCAGAATATATGCTTTATCCACGGGCCAGTGCCATTGCTGAAACAGGCTGGACATCGGCCAGGCTAAAAGATTATGATGATTTTACCACTCGCCTGAAAATACATTTCGAGCGGTTGAAATACCTGGCAGTGAATTATGCCAAAAGTTATTATGATATAACGGCTTCGTCGGCTATGAATGCCAAAAGTCAGGTAATAGTAAAATTACAGTCAGTTGATAAAGCCGCCATTATCAGATATACCTTAGATGGGTCAGCCCCAACGGCCAGCTCTGCCATTTATCAACCTGCGGGTGTGGTTATTACCAAAGATGGAAGTGTAAGAGCCGCCGCATTTTCGGCTAAGGGCGAACAGTTAGGGAAAGTATTGACCAAATACTTCTTTATTAACAAGGCTACCGGACGTAAATATACCTTAGTAAACCAACCTAAAAACTATACCGGAGGAGAAACCTATGGTTTAACAAACGGCGTAAAAGGCGAAGACGCCAATAGTGCAACCTGGATAGGCTTTGAGGGAAAAGACCTGGATGTAACGATTGATTTGGGACAAGCGATGGATGTCAATAAAGTATCATTTGCTTTCAAGGGAGCCAGCGATTCGTGGATTATGTTGCCAACAGAAGTAGAAGTATCAGTGTCAAATGATGGGAAGAAGTTTACGAGTGTAAAGAAAATTCCGATGGCAGCCACGCCACCCAAAGGTAGTGCCGTGCAACAATTAGGCGTAGCGGTTGACAGCAAAAAAGCCCGTTATGTAAGAGTATTTGCTAAAAACTATGGCAAACTCCCTGACAATCATCCGGGGAATGGTAACCCTGCCTGGCTATTTGTTGACGAAATTGCCATTGAATAAAGGAATTTTAAATAAAATCCATGATTTGAAACAAAAAAATAATGAAATTTGTATTCAATTATAATAAAGGTGTTTCGTAAAACGAAACACCTTTATTATCAGACCACGTAGTTCAACGGATAGAATAGAAGTTTCCTAAACTTTAGATCCGGGTTCGATTCCCGGCGAGGTCACAGAATATATAAATTTCACGATTCTTCAAATCATGATGCACCTAACTATTCCACTCCGAAGGATTCTTTCCGAAGTTTTCAAAGAATATTTTTGAGAAATAAGGCAGACTTTCAAATCCTACCTGATAGGCTACATCAGATACACTTACCGATTTGTTTTTAAGCAATTGGGCCGCTTTTTGTAGTCTGTAATCACGGATAAACTCTACGATATTCTGATTGGTGATGGCTTTTAACTTCCGGCGTAATTGCCCTGTTGTCATGCTTGTTTCATCTGCCAGTAAGCTAATATTGAAATCGGTATTCAATAGATTTTTGTCAATAATATCGTTAAGTCTTTCTAAAAACTGCTCATCCAATGTATTAGTTTTAGGCGCATTGACCTGCGCTTTCTGTGTTATAATTGTCTGGCTATACTTCTGGTGCAAAGCCTGTCTGATGCTGATAAGATTACGCACCCTAATATGCAATTCTTCCGTATTAAAGGGTTTGGCCAGATAATCATCTGCGCCCAATTCAAGCCCCTCTAATCGGTCTTCGAGTGCTGCACGCGCGGTAAGCATAATTACCGGAATATGATTGGTACGCATATCCGATTTTACCAACTTGCAGAAACTGAAACCGTCGAGCCTTGGCATCATCAAATCACAAATCACCACATCGGGAATTAAGGCAATGGCTTTCTCATAGCCATCCTGACCGTCAACGGCTTCTACTATCTGATATGATAATTCAAAATGACTTCTGATATAGGCTCTTAAATCATCATTATCTTCAATAATTAATAGAATAGGCTGTTCATTATCAACAGGATTTTCTACTGCTTTTTCAGGCTTAGCATTTCCATTGACTATAGCCACCTCGGCCTCAACGGTTTTAAGAGAATCGGCAGGTACTGCCGATGATTGCTCAGTAATAAGCCCTTCCCAGGTAGCCTTATCAGTTGGAATTGTTACTGTAAATTGCGTACCAACACCAACCTGACTTTCTACACTTATTGTCCCTTTCAATACATCTACCAGTTCTTTTACAAGTGCCAGACCAATGCCTGTGCCTTCATAGTTTCGGGTATAGCTTTTTAGAGAGGTACTATCCTCAACCTGATAAAAACGGTCGAATATAAACGGCAGTCGTTCCTGCTCAATGCCAATGCCTGTGTCTTTTACAATAAGTGTAAATTGGTTCTCTGTATAAATGGTCTTTATCTCAATCTTTCCGTCATTGGGGGTAAACTTGAAGGCATTTGACAATAAATTCGTGATAATCTTCTCTAGCTTGTCTGTATCGTAATAAGCACTCTGTTGAGTCTGGCTTTTGTCGTAAATGAATTGAATACGTTTATTTGGAGCTAATGAGTCAAAAGACGACAGAAACTGCTTCACAAAACCAGCAAGATTGCCATGCTGTATTTGCGGACTCATCTTACCCGCTTCCAGTTTCGATAAATCAAGCATTTGATTGATAAGATTCTGCAACCTGCTCAGGTTTCGTTGCATAACACCAAACATAGATTCGTTGGGATATTTCTTGCTGAAATCAGCCAACGGCCCCGATAATAAGGTAAGAGGTGTACGAAACTCGTGTGAGATATTGGCAAAGAAACGGGTTTTCAAAGAGTCCAACTCGGCCAGCCGTTCAGCTTCTTTGTCTTTATACAAAAGTTGCTCCTGCAACCTCACTCTGTTTAGTTGGTTCTGGTATAATCGATAGACTACATAAATGAATACTGTCAGATAAATGAGATATGCCCACCAGCTAAGGTAAAAAGGAGGATTGACTCTTATAGCCAGGGCAATGGGTTTGCTCCATATTTCGCCATCTACTGTCCCCATCACTTTAAAGGTATAGCTTCCGCTTGGGAGTTGGGCATAGTTGGCCACATGATTGGTACCGGCCTCAACCCAATCGTCGTCTATACCCACCAATTGGTAACGATAACGATTTTTAACAGGATTTGTAAAATCCATGATACCAAATTCAAGTGATAGTTGATTCTGGTCATGAGCTACTTCCAATCTGTCTAATTGTTCAACAGGCAGTTTTAAAATAATTTCTTCGGTGTTTACATCAACGTTTTTATTATTTATTTTAAGGCCAATCATTTTTACGATGGGCGCTTGTTTATTATAACCAACATCTTTCGGATCAACAATGCTAATCCCGTTTATCCCACCGAAAAATAGTTTGCCTGATAGCCCTTTATAATAAGAATTCGTATTAAATTCATCGTCCTGCAATCCATCAGATTTGTTGTAATTGGTAAACGTAAATGTTTTGGGATTAAAGCGTGATAATCCGCGATTGGTCGAGAGCCAGAGATTATTTTTGTCATCGGGCAGAATCCCATAAACAACTCTATTCGGTAGACCTTGTTCTTCCGTAAAATGCCCAAACTTACCTGTTTGCTTATCAAGTCTTTCTAATCCACCACCTTTGGTGCTTACCCATAAGTATCTTTGAGGTTGGTAAGGATCATTGATTATGGCAGACACAAAATCATTACTCAGGCTTTGTTCATCGGTCTTGCTGTTTTTGAAAATGGTATAATTGGGCCTGGTTGTGAGATTTTCTGCTTTGATTAAGCCCTTTTGCGTACCAATCCAGAATACCTGATTATCATCTTGGTAAAAGGCAAAGGTTTCTGTGAGTGAATTATTCTTTGGTAATATATGCTGATAACTAAAATGCTGAAATTGCTCAGTCTGAGTATTTAGTTTTAGTAAGTTGCCGTTAGCCATTCCAATCCACAACTGCCCGTCTTTCTCTTCAATAAATTTATGGCTATGATTAAAGGGATTACTGTATTGAGTAATGTCATATTGTTTCAGCAATTGCCAGTTGGCCGAATAACTACTCATGTATTTGCTTTCGAGTATATGATGAATTAAATAGTAATTACCATTTTTACTCTGGAAAAGCGCGTCTTGTACATAATTCGGGTGGTTTATCTCGACGGGTATCTGAACAATAGTGTTTGCAACAGGGTCAATTTCATAAAAGCGATAACGCGGCCTGTAATTACCATGCATAAATAATTTCCCTTCACGACTTTCTAAAAGATGGCTTGGAGAATATAGTGGCAAAATAGAATGAAATAATTTGAAATTATTGTTCAGTTTCAATAAACCGTAGCCATAAGTTCCTGCCCATATATTCTCGTTCTTATCTTTAAAAAACTCTCTGATTCCTTTCAATAAAGCTGGCATTGTGGCCAGCGCATTCTGAGGATTCAGCTGGTCGGTTTTTAAAAGTTCTTCCGGTTTAAAAACCCAAAGGTATTGTTGATTCGAAATAGCAATGCTTTGGTCTGCGAACTGATTGATAACCGGTATACCTGCTGGCGGAAATGGAATTGTTTTGATGATAGTCTGCCCCTCGTAGCAAATAACTTTATCCTGACCAACAACCCAATAGCGTTTTTGTTTGTCTTGTAAAACTTTAAACTCTTCTTTAGGCGTATCTATGAGGTGTTCTCTCCAGAAAAAATCTTTTATGAATCGGACACCTATTGAGTGCGAATCAAATTTAAACTGAGCCCTTGCTTTGGTAGTGGCAGCGGGTTTCTGAAACCATTCGCTGAAGTCCGGTTTGTTGGGATAACCCTTTTCGGCTATAAAAAATACTTTATCAGGATTGTCAGTAATCAGCCAGACATTACCTGCTATATCCTCTTTGATGAATGTAATGATAAAAACACTTTCATTGGCTGCAATAGGAGGGTTGGCGTGATAGAATCTTTGCGTTTTGGGGTCAAATAAATTCAGCCCGTCTTTTTCGGTACTTACCCAGATACGCCCCTGCGAATCTTCCAGCATTGCCGTGCAGGTATTGCCCGAGATACTATATTCTTTATATGGGTTATGTGTGAACACCTTGAAATTATAACCATCGTATCTGTTCAGCCCATCTTTTGTAGCTATCCACATAAAGCCCTGGCGGTCTTGCATCATGTCATAAATCATACCCTGCGAAAGACCGTTGGCAATACTGATAGACTGCCATAGATTTTGCTGGGCAAGACAGGTAATACAAACTAATTGTAGTAATAAGATTCTCTTCAACATGCTATGACAGCGCTTTAACAACCAAAGTTAAAAACAGAAAAGATGAATTGAAAGAAAATACCCAAATGAGTTATTGAACGGTAAAAAGTGATATTTTTTGCCATAAAAATCGGTATTTCAATGCCTAAAAACACAGAATAGAAAAAAAGAGGAAAAGAACGTAATTTTTACGATAACACCTGCCTGCCTCACTGACCTACTTTTGGTGGTAATTTTTTTATCATCACCTCAATCAAAATGCATGGAACAGCAAGCATTGATACGCCTTGGCTGGCATCATAAAATTGACCCAGATACCATTCTGTTATTAAAGGCGGATTGTAATTATACCCAGATTTACCTCAACAACGGGAGTATGATTTTATCGTCTACTACGCTGGGAATTTTGCAAAAAAAATTGTCGCAATACCAGTTTTTCAGACCCAACCGCTCGATGCTTATTAACCTTAATTATATGATTGATTTTGAAAAAGATACTTCTACCATCAGGCTCGCTAATGACGAAGTTATATACATTTCGAGAAGAAGAACCAAGCAGGCTAAAAGACGTATCAGTCTATAATACATATCATCTGAAACTTTTCTGTAATCTGATAATACAGCTATTGAATAAAACCTCTACCCCCATGAAAAAAATATTTTACCTCTTTATAACATTACTGATAAGCCATCAGGTATTGGCTATTGATTCTATAAACTGGATTGGAGGAGTAAGTGATGACTGGACAAACCCTGCTAACTGGAGTGCCGGAAGGCTTCCTGTTGCCAGTGAATTGGTTAATATAAACGCATCTTCTCAGCGCAACCTGGTCATTTATAATGGTACATCCATTACTGTAACTGCTATTGTTTTAGAAAATACAGACAAATCATTAATTATCAATAGCGGTGCTACCCTAACAGGCACAGCTAATCACAGCTATATGATTTATCTTGGTCAGGGAACGTCTTTAACAAATAATGGTACAATAAATTACACAACAACTGGACGTTCTACTGAAGTCCCTTTCCATGGCTTAGGAACGTTTGCTTCAAATTTTATAAACAACGGCACTATCAATGTAAATTCAAACGATGCTGTTTTTGGTATAAATACAGGTGCCTCAATGAATATTACCAATAATGGTACAATCAATATCACTAAAGCCAAATATTGTTTTTATGGTCAAACCAACCTTACCAATAATGGAACTGTAGAGTTTACCACCTCTTTTAACGATTCTTTTGTATTTACCGGTATATTAGCAACAGTCATAAACAATGCTTGTGGGAAATTTATAGCCCGTGCCGGACTTTTCGAAAGCAAGGCAACCACTAATGCCGGGTACATGCAAGTTTCAGGCTTGTTAAAAGCGGCTACCGGTCAGACTATTACTAATACAGGTGTGCTGATATATGGGTCAATTGACACAAGTCAGCTTAATAATACAGGGAATAGTGCAGTTATTGTCAATAATAAAGCTTATAATAGTTCAGTATTTAGCTTTGGAGGCACATTTAATGGCACTATTGGTATTTATACCGATATGGCAGCTACTAATCTGGCAGGAACACTTAATGCTTCTAATGTTTTTGTACCCTCGCCTTTACTAGCTGCTGGCGACCTGACACTCTATGCAAAAATTATACCTAGCGGAGGTGCGTGCGAGTATATTGTTCCTTTTACATATAATAAAGACAGTGAAATAGATATTAAAGGCAATAGGGTTACTATCATCGATGGAGATATCGGTACTTCTCCTTCTAATGATACTGAATTTGGTTCGCAATCAGTCTTCTCTGGAACAATAGCTAAAACTTTTACTATTTATAATAAAGGAAACTCCCCTCTTAACCTTACGGGAACATCTAAAGTTAGCCTTACTGGCACAAATCCGTCTGATTTTACGGTAACAACACAGCCTGCTTCGCCAATTGCAGAAAACGATTCAACAACTTTTCAGATAACATTCGATCCATCGGCAGGTGGGTCTCGATTGGCACAGGTAAATATTGATAATGATGATTCGAATGAAAATCCTTATAATTTTAGAATTCGTGGAATTGGCACCTGTGATGGACCAACAGGCGTTTCGGTAAATAATACGGTTGTTTGTAATGGTGAAAGTATCAGTCTTACGGCTACCTGTACCACAGGAACTATTACCTGGTATAATCAGTCTGGAGGCGGAACGGCCATCGGGACAGGCTCACCCTTCAGTTATACGCCAACTAGTAGTAGAAGCTATTATGCTACCTGTAACTATGGAATCTGTGAAAGTAGTAGAACGTCTACCAGTCAGGTCAATATATTAGCTTCGGGTAATACTCCTACGGGTGTTTCAGTAGATAGGACAACTATTTGTTTGGGTGGCTCGGTAGTATTAAGCGCTACCTGCGCTTTAGGAACAATTACTTGGTACAATCAGGCGACAGGTGGTACTGCTATTGGTACAGGTACATCACTCAATCAAAGCCCAACCGTTAATAGTATCTATTATGTTGCCTGTAATAATACCAATTGCGAGAGTAATAGAATAGCAACCAGCCAGGTAATTATAGGAAGTAATCCGACTGCCAGTATCAGTTACCCGGCAACATCCTACCATATAACAGAAGGTGCGGCCAATGTAATTCTAACAGG
This sequence comes from Emticicia agri, assembly GCF_004168285.1. GTDB lineage: Bacteria > Bacteroidota > Bacteroidia > Cytophagales > Spirosomataceae > Emticicia > Emticicia agri. Next base: position 15,088 of record NZ_SEWF01000063.1, read on the forward strand.
TACAAGTGGCGGAACATTTACTTCTGGTCCTGCAGGCCTCAGTATCAACTCTTCTTCCGGCCTGATTATGCCAAACAGTAGTACCACAGGTACTTATACAGTTACCTATACTGTGGCAGCAAGCGGAGGATGTACCTCCGCAACAGCCACTACCAGTGTTACAATCACTAGTGTTCCTATTGTAACTCTTACCTCCAACAACAATCCGGCTAGTATAGGTGCCAATGTACAATTAACGGCAACCATAATACCAACTACTGCTACAGGTACAATTACTTTTAAAGACGGTTCTACTACCATTGGTACTGCTACTTTGAGCAGTGGGGTAGGCAGATTCAATACCAGTTTATTGGCAGTAGGTATGCATAACGTCACGGCTGAGTATGGCGGTGATGGCTCAAATGCTGCCAGTACTTCAAGTGCAGTTTCGGAGGTAGTAAATGCCCTTACAGAGCCGAATCTTAGTTTTATCACCCAGTCTGCCGGTAGCTCAGGTACTTCTGAAAGTGTCGGAACGGGAGTGGTTGTTGACGCGTCGGGTAATGTGTATAAAACCGGATATTTTAAAGGCACGGTCACTTTTGGAAGTACAACATTAGCAAGTGCAGGGGCCTATGATATTTTTATTGTTAAATATAATACATCTGGTGTTGTGCAATGGGCAAAACGGGCCGGTGGAACATTTGATGACCGGGGAAATGGAATAGCTGTATCGGGTACAGATATTTATGTTACAGGACAATTTATGACTACAGCTAATTTTAATACGCCATCGGCATCGGGTTCAAATGAACTCGTTAGTGCAGGGAGTACTGATATTTTTGTAGCTAAATATAACGATAGCGGGACAGTAGAGTGGATTAAAAGAGGCGGTGGATCAATTGCTGATGTTGGGAATGGTATCACAGTTTTAGGAACAGATGTGTATGTAACGGGTGGTTTTGGACTTACTGCCAATTTTAATACGCCTTCTGCAACAGGTAGTAACCAGCTTACATCTGCAGGACTGACGGATATATTTCTGGCCAAATACAATTCATCAGGGGATGTTCAATGGCTAAAAAGAGCCGGAGGTGCAAATATTGACACTGGTAAAGGTATAGCGGTATCTGGCACAGATATATATATTATAGGCGAGTTTGTTAGTACTGTCAATTTTAATAATCCATCTGCTACAGGAACCAATGAAATTACAAGTTCGGGAAGTTCTGATATTTTTATTGCCAAGTACACTAATGCAGGTGCTTTTCAATGGGCTAAACGAGTTGGAGGAACAGATATTGATACAGGGAATGGAATAGCCGCTTCAGCGACAGGTGTATATATCACAGGTTTTTTTTATTCGAATAGCATTAATTTTAATACCCCATCTGCTAGCGGAAGTAATGAAGTTACAAGTCTTGGTGGTTCTGATATTTTTATTGCCAGATACAATAGTTCAGGAGATTTGCAATGGGCTAAAAGAGCAGGAAGTGCGTTTGACGATATAGGTTTTGGCGTATGTGTATCCGGCACAAGTATATATATGGCTGGTCGTTTTAGTTCTACCGCCAATTTTAATTCTCCTTCTGCTACCGGTAGTAACCAAATTACAAGCAATGGTTCCAATTCTGATGTTTTTGTTGCTAAATATAATGAAGATAGTGATTTTTTATGGGCCATAAGAGCCGGAGGTTCGGATACTGATCAGTGTTTAGGCATTACAGCATCAGGTAGTAATATTTATTTTACCGGCAATTTTCCCGGCACTGCCAATTTTAATAACCCATCAGCTACAGGCTCAAATCAATTAACTGCAGTGGGTGCTACTGAATCCTTTTTAGCCAAATATACCGATTCTGGTACTTTAACCACTACCACTACTCTCACCTCCAATAATAACCCTGCCAGTGTAGGTGCCAATGTGCAACTCACAGCTACCTTAACACCAAGCGCAGCCACGGGCACAGTTACTTTTAAAGAAGGTTCTACAATCTTAGGCACTGCCACATTAAGTGGTGGAATAGCTAAATTTAATACCAGTTTACTGACAGTTGGCACACATAGCATTACAGCCGAGTATGGTGGTGATGGCTCAAATGCTGCCAGTACTTCAGGTGCGGTTTCGCAGGTCATCAATGCATTGACAGAACCGAAGTTGAGTTTCCTGAGGCAAGTAGTAAGTACTGTGCAGGTAGTAAATAATGCCACCACTACAGATGCTTCGGGGAATGTCTATGTAATAGGTTCATTTTCCGGAGTACTTACTATAGGAAATACTACTCTAACCTCTGGCGGAGATTTTGATATATATATCGCTAAATATAATGCCTCTGGTGAATTGCAGTGGGCTAAAAGAGCTGGCGGGACAAGTATTGATAGGGGGGTATCAATAGCTATAACAGGTAATGATATATATATTACAGGTAGTTTTCGGGAGACAATGAATTTTAACAATCCTTCAGCCGGTGGCAGTAACGAAATCATAAGTGCAGGAGATGAAGATTCTTTTGTTGCCAAGTATGACAGTGACGGTAATTTTGCATGGGCAAGAAGAGGTGGAGCATCCTCTGGCTCAATTATACCTTATGGAGTCTCAGCCTCGGGTACAGGAGTATATATGGCAGGTGTTTTCACTGGTACTGTTAATTTTAACACCCCATCGGCTACTGGTACTAATGAAATAGTTTGCGTGGGCGTTACAGATATATTTATTGTCAAATACAATTCATCCGGCGTACTGCAATGGTTAAAAAGAGCCGGAGGGACAGAGGCTGATAATCTGTCCGGGATAGTAGCTACAGATACTGACTTATATATTACGGGTACATTTGCTGGTACACCTAATTTCAATACTCCATCCGATAGCGGAAGTAATACGATTACAGCTACAAGCTCTGTTGATTCGTATATTGCTAAATATAATCTCTCAGGCGATATACAGTGGATAAGAAGAGCTGATGGCACCTTAATAACAGCCATAACTACAACTGGCACAGACCTCTATATTACAGGGGCTAATACCGGTACAGCCCATTTCTATACGGCATCAAACACTGTTGCTGGTGAAATACCAGCTGACGGAGGCGATATTTTTATTGGTAAGTACAATAATGCCGGAGATATACTATGGCTCAAAAGAGCAGGTGGTAATACTAACTGGGACATTGCCTATGGAATTACCACTTCAGGTACAAATGTCTATATTACAGGCAAATTTCAGGAAACAGCTAATTTCAATACGCCTTCTACCAGTGGTAGTAACGAAGTTACAAGTGCAGGAGCCGATGATGCATTTATTGCCAAGTACCATTCATCAGGAAATTTTATCTGGGCTAAAAGGGCCGGGGGAAATAGTTATGATTTGAGTAAAAACATTGCTTTATCAGGAAACAATTTATATATAGTAGGTCAATTCTTTGGGAGTATGGATTTCAATAATCCATCAGCTACAGGTGCTAATGAATTAATAGCTACATCTGGTTATAATAATTTTTTAGTTAAATATGATGATACAACACTTGCCACCACCACCACCCTAACCTCCAACAACAACCCGGCTAGCGTAGGTGCCAATGTGCAACTCACGGCTACTGTAACACCATCAGCAGCTACAGGCATTGTTACTTTTAAAGAGGGTAGTACAGTATTAGGCACAGCAACATTGAGTAGTGGGGTAGCTAAATTCAACACGAGTTTGTTAATGATTGGCACGCATACCATCACGGCTTACTACAACGGAGATGTCTCAAATGACGGCAGTACTTCAAATACAATTTCGCAGGGTATCAACGCATTAACCAATCCTAAACTGAGTTTCATCAGACAATCTGCAGGGTTTTCAAGCGGTGATGCAGCTAATGCAAAAGCTATTGCGGTTGATGCTTCAGGTAATATCTATAAAACGGGGTACTTTACAGGAACGGTAACCTTCGAAGGTGTTACCTTGGTGAGTGCGGGCGCTAAGGATATTTTTATTGTTAAATACGATGCTTCCGGAACTGTATTGTGGGCAAAAAGAGCAGGGGGAACAAGTGAGGATATTGGTTATGGAGTAAGTGTATCTTCCTCAGGATTATTCATTACTGGCCAGTTTGAAAGTACAGCCAATTTTAATACGCCTTCGGCAAGTGGAAGCAATGAACTAACGAGCGCAGGAGTGCAGGATATATTTGTTGCTAAATATAATACTTCCGGCGATTTGCAATGGATAAGAAGAAGTGGTGGGACAAATCGTGATTTGGGGTATGCTTTAGCAGTTTCTGGTACTGATGTATTGATAACAGGTGTATTTAATGGCACCGCTAATTTTAATACGCCATCATCGTCAGGTACAAATACATTAGCCTCTGCAGGAGCTTCAGATATGTTTTTGGCAAAATTTAATGATTCAGGTGATTTTCAGTGGGCACGACGCGGCGGAGGGGCATTATCGGATTTTGGTGGAGGATATATAGTTGCTTCCGGTACTGACATATATATATCGGGCGCATTTCTGGGAACAGCAAATTTTAATACGCCTTCTGCTACTGGTAGTAACGAAATTACAAGTGCCGGAAGTGCAGATATATTTATTACTAAATACACCGCATCAGGAGATTTTCTATGGGCCCGAAGGGCCGGAAGCGTGTCCGGAAATGAAAATGGAAATGCCCTTTCAGTGTATAATGATGAAGTGTATATGACAGGCATGTTTTACGGTACAGCAAACTTTAATACACCATCGGCTTTTGGCAGCAATGAATTAATCAGTGAGGGCTCAGGTGATATATTTATCGCAAAATATAGTAGCTCCGGAAATGTTCTCTGGCTAAGAAGAGGAGGAGGTACACAAGATGATGATTTTGGTAATTGTATTGCGGTATCAAGTGAAGGTGTTTTTGTTACAGGGAGTGTGAGAGGTATTGCTAATTTCAATACACCATCGGCTTCAGGCAGTAATACAATTGATAGCAGACCAGGGGCTAATAGATTTATTGCGAGGTATAACCATTCTGGTGATTTAAGTGTGGCACAAAGACTATCCCAAGGCAATAATGCATCCACTACTGCTATCGGATACACATCAGGCCATCTGATTATAGGGGGCGATTATCTTTCTAACATTGACTTTAATCCAGTTAGAACTTCCGGAAGCAATGAATTGGTTTTAACAGGAGACGAGCTATCATTTTTAATAAAAATTGACGTATCAAGAACTTCCAGCAGTATTGTGCTTGCATCCAATAACAATCCTGCTATTTCTGGAGCAAATGTTCAGTTTACAGCTACTGTAAGCCCAGGCACAGCTACAGGCACAGTAACATTCAAAGATGGAACAACTACCTTAGGTACAACTACACTGAGTGGTGGAGTAGCCACTTTTACAACCAATACTTTAACAAGCGGCACACACACTATTACTGCCGAATACGCCGGTGATGGTACCTATGAGGCAAGTGTATCAAATACACTTTCTCAGGTTATTAATTGTGTAAACCCAACAGATGTGTCTGTCAGCAATACAAATATCTGTAATGGATCAGGTATAAGCCTGACTGCAAATTGTACTTCAGGTGTTGTTACATGGTATAGTCAGTTAACGGGCGGCTCTTCTATTGGTACAGGTTCAGGCTTAACGCAGAACCCTGCAGTTAACACTACTTATTATGTCACTTGTAAAGATATAAGTTGTGAAAGCGCCAGAATAGCTACTAATCAGGTAACTGTTAGTACGCCATCAGCACCAAATATCACAGCCCCAAATCCAAAAGTAGTGTGTGCACCAAGCACTTTAACCTTAACAGCCAGCGGCTGTGCAGGGACAGTGAACTGGTCTAATGGTTCATCAGGTACGAGTTTGACACTTTCAAGTGTAGGTACTTATTCTATATCAGCTACTTGTACAGTAGGTGGTTGTATGAGTGTTGCTAGCGCTGCTGTCATAGGTTTGCAAATTGTCAATCAACCCTCTGCTCCAACGATTACAGCACCGAATCCAAAAGTAGTGTGCGTACCAAATACTTTAACCTTAACAGCCAGCGATTGTACAGGAACAGTGAACTGGTCAACAGGGTCAACAGGCACAAGTCTGACTCTTTCAAGTGTAGGCACGTATAGTATTACAGCTACTTGTACAGTAGGCAGTTGTACTTCCCCTGCAAGCACAGCCGTAACAGACTTGGAAATTGTCAATCAACCATCAGCTCCAACCATCACAGCCCCAAATCCAAAAGTAGTGTGCACATCAGGTACTTTGACATTGACAGCCAGCGGTTGTGCAGGGACAGTGAACTGGTCAACAGGGTCAACAGGCACAAGTGTAGTTTTATCAAGTGTAGGCACGTATAGTATTACGGCAACCTGTACAGTAGGCAGTTGTACTTCCCCTGCAAGCACAGCCGTAACAGGTTTGGAAGTTGTCAATCAACCATCAGCTCCAACGATTACAGCACCGAATCCAAAAGTAGTGTGCGCACCAGGTACTTTGACATTGACAGCCAGCGGTTGTGCAGGGACAGTGAACTGGTCAACAGGAGCATCAGGTACAAGTGTAGTTTTATCAAGTGTGGGAACTTATAGTATTACGGCTAACTGTACAGTTGGGTCTTGTATTTCTCCGGCCAGTACATCAGTCACAGGTTTGCAGATTGTAGCACAACCAACTGCTCCAACGATTACAGCCCCAGCTAGCAAGTTAGTCTGTTCACCAAGCACGCTTACATTAACAGCAAGTGGTTGTGCAGGGACAGTCAACTGGTCGAATGGTTCATCAGGTACGAGTTTGACACTTTCAAGTGTGGGAACTTATAGCATTACAGCCACCTGTACAGTTGGGTCTTGTATTTCTCCGGCCAGTACATCAGTCACAGGTTTGCAGATTGTAGCACAACCAACTGCTCCAACGATTACAGCCCCAGCTAGCAAGTTAGTCTGTTCACCAAGCACGCTTACATTAACAGCAAGTGGTTGTGCAGGGACAGTCAACTGGTCGAATGGTTCATCAGGTACGAGTTTGACACTTTCAAGTGTGGGAACTTATAGCATTACAGCCACCTGTACAGTTGGGTCTTGTATTTCTCCGGCCAGTACATCAGTCACAGGTTTGCAGATTGTAGCACAACCAACTGCTCCAACGATTACAGCCCCAGCTAGCAAGTTAGTCTGTTCACCAAGCACGCTTACATTAACAGCAAGTGGTTGTGCAGGGACAGTCAACTGGTCGAATGGTTCATCAGGTACGAGTTTGACACTTTCAAGTGTGGGAACTTATAGCATTACAGCCACCTGTACAGTTGGGTCTTGTATTTCTCCGGCCAGTACATCAGTCACAGGTTTGCAGATTGTAGCACAACCAACTGCTCCAACGATTACAGCCCCAGCTAGCAAGTTAGTCTGTTCACCAAGCACGCTTACATTAACAGCAAGTGGTTGTGCAGGGACAGTCAACTGGTCGAATGGTTCATCAGGTACGAGTTTGACACTTTCAAGTGTGGGAACTTATAGCATTACAGCCACCTGTACAGTTGGGTCTTGTATTTCTCCGGCCAGTACATCAGTCACAGGTTTGCAGATTGTAGCACAACCAACTGCTCCAACGATTACAGCCCCAGCTAGCAAGTTAGTCTGTTCACCAAGCACGCTTACATTAACAGCAAGTGGTTGTGCAGGGACAGTCAACTGGTCGAATGGTTCATCAGGTACGAGTTTGACACTTTCAA
>NZ_SEWF01000064.1 GCF_004168285.1 Emticicia agri
TCAGTCTATCAAGCTCCCAATAGTATTATTGGTGAAGAGAACTTGCTTGTTCTTGAAGAGAAATGGCGTAAATTGTACCCTAAGGCGGTTGAGCCCTGGATTAATAATTGGGAAAGGTTATCTGTCTTTTTTCAATATTCCCCAGCCATTAGAAAAATTGTATATACAACCAATACCATTGAGGCATATCATAGGCAGATTCGTAAACTGACCAAGACTAAGGGTGCATTTACCTCTGATAATGCTTTGCTAAAATTGGCTTTTCTATCCATTATGAACATGGATAAACTCTGGAATAAGAAGGTTTTTAGCTGGAAAGAGATTTTATCAGAAATCAGTATTATTTTCGCTGATAGAATCGCTGATGAAGATTTCGAGTTATAAACTCTGGTTGAAAAAACCAGAATTTATAACTCGCTCTAATTACTCCTACATGACACAGTTTAGAAAATACTCCCTTCTTTATTCGCCATTCGCTAATTCACCATTCACTAATTCACTAATTCGCCATTCACTAATTCACCATTCGCTAATTCACCATTCACTAATTCGCCATTCACTCATTCACCATTCACTCATTCACTAATTCGCCATTGATTACTCAACAAAAAACCTCCATCGCCTGAGCAACAGAGGTCTATATATATTTTAGGTTAATTGAAGCTATATTAGGCTAAATGACGTTGTTTGTCTCTCATTTTGAATCCTTTCAGCACTTGTTCTTTGTTAAACGAACCCTCTTTTTCTAATAGCTCTATGTATTCTGCTAATAAATCGAGTAAATTCTTTACATCATTCACAGTTTGATAAAGGCTTAAAGAAATACGGAAGCCGGAGTGTTTTACAGGAACAGCAGGAACTGTTGATGGGCTTAACAAAAAGTCTTTGCTCATCAGGAATTGTGAAAAACGAATCAATAACTCTACACTACCCAGACCAAGGAAGAACTGTGGTGTATGTGCATAATTGATAATAGGTAAATTTAGTTCTTTTGCCTTTTGCTTGAAGACAGTAATTAACTCATTCAGACGCATTTGTCTTTCATAAATTTCGTCTGATAAGTGAATATCAGCAATACATGAAGCGGCAGTGATACCAGCATGTAGGGTAGGAGCCGAGAATCTTAAAGCACCTCCGCAATTATAAACTGTTTGTTTGGTTAGTTTATTCGGGAAAACCAATGCTGAACTGAATGCGCCAAAACCTTTATTCAAAGAGGTAATGACATACATTTTATCATGGCGTGGAATATGGTGCAGGGCATACCCTTTGCCATGTTCGCCAATCCAGCTCATGCCATGTGCATCATCTATATACGCTTTAAATTTATCGTAAGTGTTCAGAAGCGTTTCAATATCTTTCATCGGGGCGGTATCACCGTGCATTGAGTACACGCTATCGGCCATATACCAGATATTGTCATACTTTTCGCTCAACATTTTAATTCTTCTTTCGAGCATATCCATCTGGCTGTGCTTTACCATTTCAACATGGTAGCCATCGGCCTTTAAAGTGCTTACAGCCAGTTGAACGCTCTCATGCACAAACTGGTCCATGATGATGGCATCGTTCCGGCCGATAATTACAGGGAGGTAGGCAAAATGCCCGAGTGTGGTACTTGACGCAAGAAATGTGGGTAAACCAAAAATCTTTTCTAACTTGTCTTCTAATTCAAGGTAATGGTCGAACGACATATACATTCTTGAAATAGAAGTTTGCATGCCGTATTTCCTGATGCCTTCAATTGCTGCTTCTTTTACTCTTTCGTCATTCTCAAACGCAAGATAATTGTTAGACATGAAACTGATATAAGATTTTCCATCTATTGAAATCTTACGGCTTGATTGCTCATCTTGTTGCGCTTTTACCTGAATGAGCCCAAGGTCGCGGGCAGTACTGAAAACGTCATTCACATACAACATTTGTTTTGGCAAATCTTTCATAAAATTGATTTTTAGGTTATCGTAATGGCTAATTTTACTCTAAAATGGGGACTTATTTTCGGATATAAAGATTGTCAAAAAATGTACCAATATTTAGGAAAACCTTTTATAACCGATAAATGGTATGAAATTATGGATAAGTGGAAGAAAAAAAAGCGTTTTGAACATCCGTTTAAAAAGTTTTTAAGTTTTTTTTGTAAAAAAATAAAAATTTGGTATATATTTAGCACGTGTTTTGATAGATGTTAAGCCATGAAACATTCTTGCTAAAACGTTCCGATTAAAACCTTCCTAATTATTTGATAGTCAAGTTTAAAATCTTATCATTGTCAGGAGATTTGAGGACTTTTAATGATGGTGTTTTTTATTGTCCAAACCTTATATAATTGTATTCTGAATTCATGCAAAGGGTTATTACTATATTATTAGGAATATTAGTAATATTCAATATTTATGTGTTCTTACACGAGCAACGCATAGCTCTGCTTGTGGGTACAACCTTGCTAATGCCATTGATTGGCGTTTTTTATGGATTTGCCCGCAAATGGGAAGCTAACGGTGTAGATAAACTGATATATTTAGCCTCTGTTTTGGGGGGATTCTCTGATATTTCGATTTTTCTGAATTATAAAGGTAATGGCGAATTAACACAGATTACCCTGGCTTGTATTGTTCATCTGGTATATATTATTATATTTCAAAAAGAGGGGACACACGTATATAGTCTTGAGAAAAAAAACCTCCTTAAATTAGCCATTCCGGCAGGGTTCGTTTTCTTTTTCTTTGGCTTTGTATTGCTGAAAGTTATCCCTGATACAGTTTTTCTGGTTACGGTACTGTATGCCTTCGAATTATTCGTACTGGTGGTGTTGGGGTACTTCCGCCCTGTGAACAAAAAAAGCTATTGGATAGGGTTTACGGGAGTTACGCTTATTCTGATAAAAGATGTATTTTACAGCGAGTTCCATTTTATCAATCAGAACCCTTATGTGCATTCGTTGATGGATATTACCAATGCCCTTGCCTACTACTGTATCACCTGGGGTATAGCCGTCAATCAGAATGATAAATCATCGGTGCCTAACTATGTAGGTATTGTTTCAAAATTCCTCAGATTTCTGAGAAATACACATATCGTGAAGATGGTTTCTCTCAAAATTCTCAACCTTCGTTACCAGCTTGGTATTATCTACCGAAATTATCTGTCGTAGGAGTGCATACGTCTTCCGAAACTTTTATGTTTTCCTTTTGGTTTAGGAATTAGAATAAAAGTTAAAAAAAATGAATTGGCAGACGATTAACGACGAAAAACAAATAGAGGAAATTAAACAAAAATCATTTGAGAATCCGGTATTAGTGTTTAAACACAGTACCTCTTGTTCTATTAGTTCGGCATCACTGGGCAGAATAGAGCGAGCCTGGGATAAAGAAAAGGCCGGAAATATTGAGCCTTTCTATCTGGATCTGCTTCAATACAGAAGTATTTCAAATAAAATTGCAAAAGATTTTGAGGTAGAACACCAATCGCCGCAGGTATTATTGATTCAGAATGGTGAGTGTACCTACGATGCGTCTCATTTTGAAATCAGATTTGATGAAATTGTGAGCAAGGTAGCATAGATATATCAGAGGGAAGTTTCGGCTTCCCTCTGATTTTTTAAGCCGGTTGGGAAACGTGCCAGTTGAAATTGAATACCTGCTCAATATCGGGGTGTAGGCTTTGGGCTACCGGACAGGTATGCGCAATACGTATATACTTCTGCTTTACTTCTTCGCTTAACTCTTCGGGTGTCTGCATCATAAAGTTTACTTCTATCTTCACAATTCTACGTGGTAATTCTGCCGACATTACTTTGGTTACGGCTACTTCAGAACCTGTAAAGTCAATTTCTTCCCGACGGGCAGCTATACCCATAACCGTCATGGCACAACTACCCAATGACGTTGCGGTAAGGTCGGTAGGAGAGAATGCCTCACCTTTTCCATGATTATCAGTAGGCGCATCGGTAATAATTTCTGTACCGGATTGAATATGAGTGGCTTGCGTGCGAAGCTCGCCAAGATAGATAATTTTTGAGGTAGGCATATGATAAAAAATTAAAGAAATTATCGGTTTTTATGGAATAATACCTCTCAAAATTACGTTGAAATAAAGTATTTCCAAAAAAAATGACATTTCCCTAACAATTTACTTATTTTTAATGTTGCTATTTATAAAAATAATTCTATCTTTAGCTAATAATATCGGTAACAGGTGGACTAAAAATATTTTTCCCGTGAAAATAAGTGTACTTAGTTTAGTGCTTTTGCTTGCGGTAACGAGCAGTTTTGCACAAAGAAGATCTTCCAGAACTCCTGCCCCTGTCGCTAAGGCAGATTCGAAAAAGACAGAAAAGAAGAAGGAAGACTATAAAATGTTTGCTTACGGATTAACTACCAATACTAATTCTGGTTTGTTGGGCGGTCTGGTTGTGCGCCACTCTAAGGCTATCGGCACTTATAAATGGAATCCTGTTCACCAATACATTGCGTTTGAAGCGGTAAATATCAAAAACCCGAAAGAAAAATCGGAGCCTACCAGTATTGCTAACCGTTTTATTTATGGCAAGAGAAACTATTTCTTCTCGCTCCGCCCTGAATATGGCCGTGAGGTAGTATTCTTCAAGAAAAATGGTGATGATGGTATAGGTATCAGTGTAATTGCTGCCGCCGGACCTTCATTGGGTATTCAGAAGCCCTATTATATCAAATATGACCGCAACGGTCGTGGTGCAGTAGATGTGGTACAATTTGACCCGAATATTCATAAAGAACTGAACCGTATTCAGGGTTCGGCAGGTATCTGGCAGGATTTTTTCGTAGGAATGAAAATGATACCGGGTGTACACGTAAAATTAGCTGCAAATATCGACATGAATACTTTCGGCAATAACCTGACAGGCTTTGAGATAGGTATTACTACCGAGCTTTTCAGTAAAACTCCTGAGATTATGTCGAACCAATTGACTACCAATTCACGTTTCTATAGTGCAGGTTATCTGACAATCTATTTTGGCAATAAAAAACAGAAGAAGGCCAAGTAATCTGCCGGAAATTGTTTCTGCAACAGTATTAATTTAATACTTTTGTAGCTTCTTAGGGCTTTAAGCCCCACACTTTAGTTTTTAAAAACATGATAGATACACCCGTTGTAAGTACCGAACAACGAACTCGCCGCCCAGACTGGTTGAGGGTAAAGCTACCTATTGGCGAAAATTTCAAAAAAGTACGTAGTTTGGTTGACGAGCATAAGTTGCATACCATTTGCCAGTCGGGTAATTGCCCTAATATGGGCGAATGCTGGGGCGAGGGTACGGCTACTTTTATGATTTTAGGAAATGTATGTACCCGTAGTTGTACATTCTGTGCAGTAGCAACAGGCCGCCCTAATGAATATGATACAGACGAACCACGTCGTGTGGCAGAAGCCATTCAGTTGATGCAGGTAAAACATGCCGTGATTACGTCGGTAAACCGTGATGAATTGAAAGACAAAGGTGCTGAAATATGGTATCAGACTGTAAGGGCAGTAAAGACACAGTCGCCACAAACTACCATTGAAACGTTGATTCCGGATACCAAAAGTAACTGGGAAGCGCTATACCGGATGATTTCGGCAGGGCAGGAGGTTGTTTCGCACAATATGGAAACAGTAGAACGTTTATACCGTAATGTTCGTCCGCAAGCCAAGTATGCCCGCAGTTTAGAACAGACCCGCAGAACCAAAGAATTTGGCAAACGTACCAAATCGGGTATTATGTTAGGTTTGGGTGAAACAAAAGAAGAGGTTTTCAAGGCAATGGATGATTTGGCTGAAAATGGACTGGATATTCTGACGCTGGGTCAATACCTGCAACCAACCAAGATGCACCACGAGGTAATAGAATTTATACATCCTGATACCTTTGCCATGTATAAAGAAGAAGGTTTGAGAAGAGGGCTGAAATATGTAGAGTCAGGGCCGTTGGTTCGTTCAAGCTACCATGCCGAAAGACATGTACATGTATAGAGATTAGGTTATTTTAGATATTTTTTTGTGGAAAACCCCATACCCCAACCCCTCTCCCCAACTGTGGGGAGAGGGGCTTTTTTGTTCCCTTCCCTATTGTTGGGACGGACACCACACGGAAGAGTTAGGAAAATGAGGTTTTATTAAAATAGAAATGGTTTTAATAATGGATAGATGGAATTAATGAAGCATTACGATTACATTATCTGCGGCGGTGGCATGGCCGGACTTTCGTTGGCTTACTATTTGAAAAAAAGTAAGTTAGCCGATAAATCTATCCTGATTATTGAGCCGGAGGATAAAAATACCAACGACCGCACCTGGGCATTCTGGGAAAATGTTCCTAATACGTTTGAAAATATTCTGTATAGAAAATGGGATGCCGTACAACTGATAGATTTGGAAGGATATGCGCAAAAACTTGAAATGGGTGATTACAAATATAAACTACTAAGGGGGATTGATTTTTATGCCTTTGTGATTGGAGAACTACAAAAGTGCGGAGGTGTAGCGTGGCTGAAAGACACAGTAAAGCAAATAAGAGAAGAAACAAACGTTGCTATTGTAGAAACAAATAGTGGTGAAATTTTACAGGCAGATTTTGTTTTTGACAGTACTTACCGCCTTAACCTGAATCTCGGGTATAATCATAACCTGCTTCAACATTTCAAAGGCTACATCATTCAGACAAAAAAGCCTTGCTTTAATCCGGCCCTTCCGGTAATGATGAATTTCAATATTGAACAAAAGGGCGATTGCCGTTTTATGTATCTATTACCTTTTGACGAACATACTGCACTGATAGAATACACACTTTTCAGCGAAAAACTATTGCCTGATGGTGAGTATGACAGCGAGTTAAAGAAATATATAAACGAGCAGTTACAACTGGACGAATACACCATTCAGGAAGAAGAGTTTGGAATTATACCCATGAGTGATGTAGCAACGCAGGAGTTTCCAAGTAAGCATGTGGTACGCATAGGTACAGCAGGTGGGTATACTAATGCCGCCACAGGATATACTTTTCAGAATACCCAGCGCAAATTAAAAAAGTTGGTTGAAAGTCTGGAGCAAACGGGCTCACCTCAGGTAAAAGAAAACTGGTGGAAGGGGCGTTTCAGGTTATATGCCAGTGTATTATTGAATGTACTGGAGCAAAAAAGGCATCCTGCTGCTGAGGTTTTTGTGAGATTATACCATAAAAATCCTCCGGCAAGGGTTTTCAGTTTTTTAGATGGCGATACTAATCTATGGGAAGAACTAAAAATCATGAATACAGTGCCTAAAATGAAGTTTATTGCCGCAACAGGCACAGTCATTATCAGGAAAATCAAAGCCAGATTTAGCGGTCAACCTCGCCCATCACAATATCAATAGAACCGATAGCGGCTATTAAATCAGCAATCATTCCGCCACGGGCAATTTCAGGTAATACAGAAAGATTATTGAACGAACATGCCCGGGCTTTTACTCTGACTGGTACATCTGAACGCCCATCTGTACGGAAAAAGAAGCCTAATTCACCCTTGGTACTTTCGGCACGTGCATAGAAGTCCATCTTTGCCGGACGTATTTTTTTAGGTACTAACGCCTGTGGGTCAAACTCTTTGGTGCGTTTATGTTCTTTAGTCAGTTTTTCTAAACACTGTTCTACAATTCTGATAGACTCGTGGCACTCTAATACACGCACATAATTTCTATCCCAACAGTCGCCCACTTTTCCCATATCTCCTTTACCAATAGGTATATCAAAATCAATTTCAGGATAAACCGAATAGCCATCTACTCTGCGTAAATCCCAGCGTAAGCCTGAGCCTCTCAGTACAGGCCCTGTGCAACCATAGTTGATGGCAACAGGTAGCGGTAAGACGGCTACATTGGCCGTACGGTTGATAAAGATATGGTTTTCAATAACCAGTTGCTGCAATTCAGTGAGTTTGGGTTTCAGGTAATCAATCAATGATTTACATCGGTCTTCAAATCCTACGGGCAGGTCGTAGAAAAGGCCACCAACCCAAATATAATTATAGAGCATCCTGGCACCTGTTGTCCATTCAAGCAGGCGCATAATATGTTCTCTGTCACGAAAAAGCCAAAGAAATGGTGTATAAGCACCAATATCAAGCGCATAAGTGCCAATGGCAATAAAATGAGAAGCAATGCGGTTAAGTTCGGCTACCAGCACTCGAATATATTCTACTCTTTTCGGAATATCCTTGTCAATACCCAGCATTTTTTCTACACCCATCACATAAGCGTGTTCCGAGTTCATGGCCGCCAGATAATCCATTCTGTCAACATAAGGAATAATCTGATTGAAAGGCAGACTCTGGGCATGTTTTTCAAAACAACGGTGTAGATACCCTAAGTGCGGTATCACATCTACCACAATCTCGCCATCGGTTACTACTTCCAGACGTAGTACACCATGCGTAGAGGGGTGCTGAGGCCCTAAGTTCAGAATCATTTCTTCCGAATGCAGATTCTCGGATTTATACTTGTTGGGTTCTGAAATAGTTAAATTTTCAGGGCGATATTTATATTGGACAGACTTCAAAATACAATGGTGATAGTTTCAGTAAGAACAAATTAGCGCAGCTTAACCAATTATTTTTTCAAAAGTACAAAAATATTGCTTACTGAACGCTCTCCGGCATGGTCAAATATTTTATTGTCAGATGGGTAATTGACTACCCCATTTTCAGGCTGACCTGCAATATACATGGTGGTTGAGCCGCCGCCATCAAAGTTAATGGCATCTTTACATTTGAGCGCACGGGCAAGGCTTGTTAATTCAGGCAAGGTCATGCCATACGATTCACTGCTTCGGCCATCAACGGTTATGAGTAATAGTTTTTTATTTTTAGTGATACAGGCACAGGTTCGAGGGTGGCGGTTATCGTTAAAAGCATTTTTCTCTAAAGCTTGTGTAACCCCATTCAGCAAAAGCAAAGGGCCCGTAAGCAATACGTTTTCTTCAGTTAATTCTTTTTCCCAACCACTTTTGTTTACGCCTTTAATAATACGCACTTTGTTCTGATGAATCGAAACTGCCGCAATCGCATGGGTAGGTAGTCGAGGTACATTCACTACACGAGTAGTATCCATCACTTTGCCATCAATTTTCAGAAAATCAACGGCGCCACCGTTTTTGGTATCAAAAAATCCGGCATTAACTGCTGCAATGGCCTGATTTTGAGACGCTATTTTACTGGTTGGCAATAGTAGCCTTTTAGCTGTATTATCGGTTTTCTTTTCATCGGCAGCTGCCAGACCGAATTTTATTTTTTTGTTTTTGAGTGGTGTTTCCAGAATATTTATCATCTGGTTAGATTCAAATACATCTTTCTGGTCGAAATGATAACTTTTCCAGAGAATACGATTCCCGAGAGGCTGTGTTTTCCAGTTGGTAATGCTGATAATGAGCGAATCGACAGATTGTACCCGTTGGGCAATACAAATCTGGCTAACCAACAAAAGACCTAAGATTTTGTTATACATTTGAAACGATAATTTTGCCAAAAGTACTTATGGAGCACATTCTTCCCAAAGAATTTTACGAAAAATATGATACCCTTACCTTATCTGAAAAACTATTAGGTTGCACAATGGTGCACGAAAGCCCGGAGGGACGTACCTCGGGTATCATTGTTGAAACGGAAGCCTATCTCCACAACGACCCTGCCTGCCATGCGTACCGGAAAAAAAGCACAAGAAATGCCGCCATGTTTGAAGGCGCAGGCGTTTCTTACGTCTATCTCATTTATGGCATGTATCATTGCTTTAATATTGTAAGCGGTGAGAAAGATATAGGCGAAGCGGTATTGGTACGGGCTTTAGAGCCTGTAGAGGGCATAGAACTGATGCAAAAAAGACGGGGAACAACACAACTCAAAAACCTTTGCAGTGGCCCGGCAAAACTGGTAAAAGCAATGGGAATTACGCCTGATTTTAACTTCTTGCCTGTTTATGCTGATGGGTTTTACTGCCTTCCTCCCAAAGACGATAATTTTGAGGTAGTAACTACTACCCGTATTGGTATTACCCAAGGAACGGATTTGCTTTACCGATTTTATATCAAAGGCAATAAGTTTGTGAGTAAATTGGGGTAATGATTTTCCTTATATATCTCGTAGAGGTTCAGAATTTTGAACCCCTATGAGATATGCAAATGTTGTATGATATTACTCTGCCGTAACCCAACCCGATTTGGGAGATTTAATAGTGTATTTCAGAGAGACTTTATATTCTCTGACTGGTGCCAGATTAAGCCTCCATTTGACTTTTCCGGTGTCGGTATTGATTTCTGCTTCCGGTGCTTCTTTTTCGTCAATGCTTACCTCTCTGTTACTTGAAGTTGGAAACTGGTCTTCTATAATCAGATTAATCGGTTCGTTTTTCGTATTGCGGGCTATAATTTCATAAGAAAATTGCTCGGTTTTGTTTGAACCCAATGCCTGTTTTTTCTGATAGCTCTTCAATTTAGTGCGGCTGACAATCACGTTTTTATCTCGCCCAAACGATAAACTCAAAGTGTCTTTGTTAGACAAATCCAGCGTTGATTTACCTAAAAAAGTATTGTCGATAAACAAACTTGCTTCTCCGGGTAATAGTTTATACTTTTCCCAGTCAATAATATGTGCATGCAAAAATACATCCGTATCAATTTTGGGTACACAAAAATGCTCAAAAACAGCCGGAATACTTTCTGCTTTGATTTCAGCAGTCGTTACTTTGCCATCTGAGAGAATTGTATAAGGAATCAGAATATCAAATGTTTGGCTGGTTGGAGCATCCCGTTCAGTAATATCTAAAGGAATAGTTCTTTTACTGAAGTCTCGGTCATTATCTATAGATAAACCCGCAACTTTTCCACTCAAGCCCCCACCATACCCTGTTATAACTACCTCATTTAATTGTTTTGCATCGTCATCTAAAACTGCATCTATCCGATTGGAAGAAATAGTTTTTTCCTCAGTTTTGTAACCAACTGATGAGAAAACTAAAGTGGCATGTTTGCCATAAAATGTAGGGGGAATGGTTAACCTATAATTCCCATTAGCATCGGTTGTAGTTCCTAAAGTTGTTCCTTTTAAGTAAACACTCGCACCAGGAATTCCTACCTTATTCGCTCTTTCTGTTACACGCCCCCAAACTTCAGACTGGTTGGCGTTTATAATTTGGCTCTCTTTTTCTTCCACATTGTTGTAATAATTACTGTAATCATTTCTTTCGCCCAAAACCCATTTTTGTAGCACAGGGGCTGTGCCACTTTTATAAGGGTTGGCAGTTGAAAGACTGAGTTTCACCTCTTTCCAATCTTCACCCGAGTATTGAAAGATATTGGCTTTATAAGCAAGCTTGACAGGTTGATTAAGTTTTTCGATTCTGAAATCATAGGTAGGTGTCCAGCCTGCATTTTTTACAAAATACGCAATTGATACAGGAGCCTGGTTAACAGGCTCTTTGGCTAATACCGTAACCACTATTTCAGACATCTGTACATCTTTCCTGGCATTGATGTCTGTTAGTTGCTGATTCAGTTTTTTAATTTCTTCTTCTAATTTCTGAATATTTTTTTCAAATTCCAGTTTCTTCATTAAAACCTCCTGCATACGCTGACGTTGGTATTCGACACTTTCTTTTAAATCAGCTACTTTCATACCTGCTTGCAAGCTGCCCACTACCTGATTTTTGAGCAGCATATCTTCTTCTCGTTTGAAAAGCAAAAGGTTATTTTCTTCTATGTTTATTTTATCTTCAATCAACCTTTTCTGGTTTTCAATTTTAGTAATTTCTTCCTGTTGTGCTTTATCTAACAGATTGCCCAACTGATGTGTAACAGACAGAATCGTAAATCTGCTTTCGCTTTTTACCTGAATACTTTGTTTATTAATCTGTGGCGAAATCCCTTTAAAAAGCAGTTCGGTTTTGCCTATCGGCAAAGAAACCTGCGCCGAACGGGTAATTTGCGCACCATTCAGAAAAACTTTTACATTTTCAATTTTAGACTGAACAGGTGTTGACTGCGCCCACAGCAAAGGGCTAATCAAACAGAGTAAGAGAATTTTTTTCATAAGAATTGTTTTTTTTCTATTTGATGCAGCCGTGAGTGTTATTCCATAAAACTTTTGGTATTTATTTATGTATTGGTTTTAAGTTTAATAAGTATTACTCTCTATCTTTGCTATACTCTTATATTTTTATTGTCTGTGATTAACCTCTTCAAACCATGCGCAGCATTTTACTTTCTGTTCTATCTTTTATTGTTTGTATGGCTTCTTTTGCACAAAAAATCAGTTATCGGATTCCTGATGATTATGAGAATGATATCAGCCAGCAAGATTATAAAAGAATTGTAGACCTTGCAGTACCCATAGTGGCAAAAAAATATGCCATTGAATCAATAAAAGAAGGAACGATTAATCTGAAAAAAGGACAAGATTTAAGTGCCCTGAATCTCCATAATCTTATTTTACGTTGTATCGAGATAAAGAATAAATCGGCTTGGGGAAAGGTAATTCAGGACCATTTTAACAGACTTTTTGGTGATTTAGAAACACAGAGAACAATAAACCCCAACGACTTTGAATCAATCAGACAATACCTGAGTATCAGGATTTACCCTGCCGAAATGATTCAGACAAATGGTGGTCCCTCGCTTTTTGTGTATAAAACTGACCTTTCGGGAACTTATACCTTGCTGATGCTTGATTTGCCAAATTCTTTTATTCCTGTTGAGAAAAAAATAGCTGATGTATGGAAGAAAAGTGAGGCAGAGTTATTCAGCATAGCCATCGCTAATATCAATAAACAACCCATGACCAAAGAGACTAAAGTTATTCCGTTTGAGGGTAATAAATTTGAGATAAGTTTTATAGAGAATGAAAATTACGCAGCCAGTTATGCATTAGATGTATCGAACAATTCGGCTGGATTTATTGGAGAATGGGGTTCGGTTGTGTCAATTCCCAATAAAGGAATTGCAAATTTTTATAAGCTGAATAAAGATAATGCTGTTGGTTTTGTCAAGTATATTCAGATGATGAAACCTGTAACCGAGCAGTTTTATGCCCAGCATCAACAACCAGTTTCTGACCAGTTTTTCTGGTATTATAAGGGAAAGTTTACAAAAATAATGGTACAGGTCGATAATAGAGGTATTATTAATGTCATTCCTCCTCTTGGTTTGTCAGAATTGATGACATCTAAAAAGTAGTGCTCAAATCATGGCTAAAATAAGGACAAGCCTTTAAAATGAAATTTATTCTCTATTTTTTGTTTTGTTTTTCAGGTGCAGGGTATTGTTTTGCTCAATCCGATACTATTAATATAATACTTGAAAGGTCGTTTGTGGCTTTATCTGACAGTATTCTTAGCAATAATGATGTAAATAATGAATTATCGGTAATTTATGAACAAGCCAGAAACAAGAAAATTGTGGCGGTAGGAGAGGTAACCCACGGTACCACAGAGGTATTAGCTTTTCAGAAACTGATTGCTACAAATCTTGTAAAATTACATGATTTTAACTGCGTTGTTTTAGGTGAGATTTCGATGCTGGATTCGTACAAAATCAATGATTTTGTTGTAAACCAAAACGGAAGTATAGATGATTTGAGCATAGGAGCCAAAGCGGAAATGATAGAAGTAGCGTATCGACAACCAGACTTGTTACATTTTTATGATTGGATAAGAAATTTTAATAAAAGCAGAGCTTTTAAAGACAAAGTATGGGTGATAGGGACAGATATAGACGAACCCCAAGAAATTATCAGCTTTGTGCAAAAACATTGTCAACAGCATAAAATCGTTCATGCAACCGCTGTACTTGAAGAATTGACTCTTCATTTAAAGAAAGTACAGAACTCAAGTAAAAAGTATATTCACAAGATTGTTGAAAGTACTAATCAACTAATCATTATTCTTGAAAATAGCAGGAGTGAAGCTGATGCTATAAATCTAAAGATAGATCTGATGATTCACGTTTTGAAGTTACTGCCACAGTTAGTGGCTTTTTCAGCTAATACAGATTTGACCTATAAAATACGGGATAAGTTTATTTTTGAGAATATAAGCTGGCTGACTGACTCGTGTAAAAAAGAAAAACTCGTAATTATAAAAGCCCATAATTTCCATATCAACAAAAAAACGATTTATACTGAAATATTTGGGAAATTTCCAACTTTTGGAGAGTACCTGAGTAAACGATATCAGAAAGACTACCTGAGCATAGGTACAGAAGTACAACAAGGCCGGTTTTATACCGGAGCTTCTACTCCTTCAAAATTGCTCAACACAAAAATAAGATAGGCACAATGATAGGGGCAGGCACAAAGGCACAGTATGGGGTATTATTTTGTGATAGTTTAACAAAGGAGTTCCTAAATAAAAATCCTTACTTTACTACCTATGGCACTGTTAACTATAAGTCTTCTTTATTGATAAACACTAAAGGAATGCTCGGCGATGCTTTTGATGCCTTGATTTTTATCAGAAACTCTACACCATATCGTTCAGAAAAATAGTAGTTTTTATCTTTTACAAACGTTCCATTAGTTTCTTTACTATTACTTTTTTCCATTCCACAAAGTCGCCTGCTAAGATATGTTCACGAGCCTGGCCTACCAGCCAGAGGTAAAAAGTCAGGTTATGTATACTTGCCACCTGCGCAGCTAATATTTCATCACATTTTACCAGGTGGCGTAAATAAGCCTTGCTATAAAACGTACTGGTATAACCTCCTAAGTTCTCATCAATCGGACTGTAATCATCTTTCCATTTTTCATTTCTGATATTGATAATTCCCTGCGTGGTAAACAACATTCCATTGCGGGCGTTGCGGGTAGGCATTACACAATCAAACATATCTATACCTAAAGCAATACTTTCAAGAATGTTTTCTGGTGTGCCTACACCCATCAAGTAACGGGGTTTGTCTTGTGGGAGAATATCATTTACGTAATCAATGGTTTCGTACATTTTTTCGGCAGGCTCGCCTACGGCTAATCCACCGATGGCATTGCCTTCCCGATTTTGTCCGGCTATAAACTCGGCCGATTGGATACGTAAGTCTTTATAGACACTGCCTTGTACTATAGGGAAGAGTGTTTGTGAATAGCCATACAAACCCTCAGTAGCATCAAAACGGTCGCAACAGCGTTTAAGCCAGCGATGGGTCATTTCCATCGACTTTTTGGCATAGTTATAATCGCAGGGGTAGGGGGCACATTCATCAAATGCCATAATAATATCAGCACCAATTACCCGTTGAATATCCATGACACTTTCGGGGGTAAACAAATGTCTTGACCCATCAATATGTGACTGGAATTTAACCCCTTCTTCCGAAATCTTCCGAATGTCTTTCAAAGAGAACACCTGATACCCGCCCGAATCAGTCAGGATAGGTTTAGTCCAGCCGTTGAATTTATGTAAACCGCCTGCACGCTCGAGAATGTCAAGACCCGGGCGCAGGTATAAGTGGTAAGTATTACCCAGAATAATCTGGGCATGAATATCGTTTTCTAATTCTCTCTGATGAACAGCTTTTACGGTTCCGGCTGTACCCACAGGCATAAAAATAGGGGTTAATATCTCGCCGTGGTCGGTAGTAATTTTTCCGGCTCTTGCTTTAGAAGCGCTATCAGTTTTTTGTAATTCATATTTCATGCTACAAAAATACGAAAGATTCAGATTAATTGTAGTTTTATATCAGTCTGTAATATGGCAGAGTGTAATGCGTTTATGAAATAGAATTATTATCTTTGTATTGATTCTATTCGAGCCCTCATGGAAAAATTAATTAAGGAATTTCTTCATGCCGAAAACATGTACCAGACACGTCGGCATTTTTTAAATACTTGTACCACCGGATTAGGAGTAGCAGCTTTAAGCTCTCTGATGGGTGGTTGTTTTCCGAAAAAATCGGGTGAGAATCAGGCAATGACTGACCCTACTTTACCTAAAACGCCTCATTTTGCACCAAAGGTCAAGAGAGTTATTTACATTCACATGGCCGGAGCTCCTTCGCAGTTAGAGTTATTTGATTATAAGCCTGAACTACAGAAATATGATGGCAGAGACTGTCCGCAGGAGTTTTTAGAGGGTAAAAAGTTTGCGTTTATCAGAGGCGTTCCTAAAATGTTAGGGCCATTGGCTCAATTTAATCAGCATGGACAATCGGGGGCATATATTTCAGATTTTATGCCTTATCTGCCCGAAGTAGCCGATGAGTTGACCTTTCTGAAAGCCATGTACACCGACCAGTTTAACCATGCGCCTGCCCAATTGCTGATGCACACGGGTAGTCCAAGGTTGGGTCGTCCGAGTCTGGGTTCATGGGCGATGTATGGTTTGGGTACAGAAAATCAGAATCTGCCGGGATTTATTGTATTGGCATCGGGTGGCAGAAGCCCTGATGCAGGGAAGAGCGTATGGGGAAATGGTTTTCTGCCTTCTATCTATCAAGGGGTACAATGTAGAACAGGTGCCGACCCTGTATTATATGTGTCAGACCCTCATGGCATGAGCCGGGACATCAGGAAGCAGACCATTGAGGCGATTAATGAAATTAACAGACAACAATACGAAGAGGTACAAGACCCTGAAATATTAACCCGTATTTCTCAGTACGAAATGGCATTCAGAATGCAGATGTCGGTACCGGAAGTAATGGACATCAGCAAAGAACCTGAATGGGTACGCAATATGTACGGAGCAGAGGTAGGCGATGCCTCTTTTGCTAACAATTGTCTTTTAGCCAGGCGACTGGTAGAAAATGGGGTGCGCTTCGTTCAGCTATTTCATTGGGGTTGGGATGCGCATGGAACAGACCAGAGATTATCGTTAGATGGTGGATTTAAGGAATTATGCCAGATAACTGACCGTGCTGTAACAGGCCTGCTGAAAGACCTGAAAATGCGTGGATTGCTTGACGAAACCCTTGTAGTATGGGGCGGAGAGTTTGGCAGAACCCCCATGCAGGAAAACCGTGACGGACAAACTCTACCTTTCAAAGGCCGTGACCACCATTTAGATGCGTTTACGGTATTTATGGCAGGCGGTGGCTTGAAAAAGGGTATAAGTTTAGGCGAAACCGACCCATTGGGCTATTATGGTATAAAAGACCGTACGCATGTACACGACTTGCAGGCAACCATTCTACATCTATTAGGCTTCGACCATGAAAAACTGACTTATTTCTTCCAGGGCCGTCCATTCCGTTTGACGGATGTGGCAGGGAAAGTGATAAAACCGATATTGAGTTAGGAATGGTGAGTGAGCGGGTTGTGAATAATAGAGACGATTAGTTCGCTGTGCTATTGCTATACGTCTCTATTTGTAAAATTAATTTGCTTGACAAAAAATGAAAAACATACTACTATTTGCTATTTTTAGCGTTTCTACAATTACTGCCCATAGCCAAAATAATTTAGAAAAGATAAGTGCCTCTATTCTTAACGAGGGTAAAAAACTTTACAAATCAGAAATGGCTTCTTGGTACGGCACAGATGTTCTTCTGGCAAAATACGAGAATAAAAGACAGAATACGAGAGGATACTTTTCTTATATGGATGGTTCAGTAGCTAAATGCCTGTTTTTTTCGAAAGCCGAGACTCCTAAAGTAATTTTAACCATTGCCTTTGATAGTACTTATAATACCAATACAGCACTTGTTGATACTTCTGCAAGGAGTTTTTCAAGCAAAGAAAAAGATCTGTATACTATAAGACAAACAGCATTTAGCACCCTAACAACTGATACGCTGTTTAAGAGATACATGAAGACCAATTTAAATATTATTCCTTTGATAGATAAGGGCGAAAAGAAAGTATATATTCTTACTGGGCCTGAAAACAATGGCGTAGTGATTTTTGGAAATGATTATTTATTGACTTTTGATAACCAGAATAAGTTAATTGAGAAGAAGAAATTGCATAAAAGTTTAATCTCCATGCCTTTTAATGGTGAAGAAGATGCTATGAGCATGCATACACATCTGAAAGAAATGGAAGATTATATAACACCTACCGACATTTGCACGCTTTTATTATATGGGAAATTTGCCAAATGGAAACAACATATTGTTGTTTCAGACAAATATGTCAGTGTATGGGATTGCAAAACAGAAAAACTGGCTATCTTAACCAAAGAGGCTTGGGAGAAAATTTATAAAGGCGATAACAAGAATTAACGTCATCACATCTCACACAGTTCAATATAATGCCCGTCAGGGTCAGTCAGGAATAATTGTTTGACGCCATCAGGGCGGAGCTTAATAGGCATATATTCTGTTCCTGAATCTTTTATATGCTTTTCAGCCTGTAAAATATCGGTTACTTCTAAGCAAAAATGATTGCCTCTGATACCCGTTGAAGTGCCATTTTCTTCTCTGCCAATTAAATGTAACTCACGGTTGGCACCCAAGCTAAACCATCTGACCGGATAATCGAAATCAGGGATAGGGATTTCGGGCAGGTCAAGTACGTTTGCATAAAAATCAGCACTGCGTTCTACATTACTTACCTGTAAGGCTACATGATTGAATGCCTTGATAGATAACTTATTATCCATAAAACAGAAGAAAATTCAATAATTGATAACAAAACTTAATCCTGCAAAGCTAAATAAATCTTGCGAATAGGGCTATCATTTTTGGTCGCCCTTTTGTTTTTTTGTAACTTGCAGCATGGAAAAGTTTGTAGTTTCAGCGCGTAAGTATCGTCCTATTACTTTCGACACAGTTGTAGGACAATCTCATATCACCACTACTCTGCAAAATGCTATCAGAACCAATCATCTGGCTCAGGCATTTTTGTTTTGCGGGCCACGTGGGGTAGGGAAAACTACCTGTGCCAGAATTTTAGCTAAAACTATCAACTGCCAGAACCTAACCGAAGACATTTCTCCTTGTAATGAGTGCGAGTCGTGCAAGAGTTTCAATAACAATGCTTCATTCAATATTCACGAGTTAGATGCTGCTTCTAATAATTCAGTAGAAGACATCAGAAACCTGACTGACCAGGTGAGGTTTCCACCCCAGTACGGTAAATACAAAGTATATATCATAGATGAGGTGCATATGCTTTCGCAGGCGGCTTTTAATGCTTTCCTGAAAACATTAGAAGAACCTCCAAGCTATGCCATTTTTATTCTGGCTACTACCGAAAAACATAAGATTCTGCCTACTATTTTGAGCCGTTGTCAGATTTTTGATTTCAACCGGATTCAGATAAAAGACATGGCTGACCATCTGGCTAATGTGGCCAATAAAGAGCAGATAAAAGCAGATTATCAGGCTCTGGAACTTATAGCCCAGAAAGCTGATGGCGGGTTGCGTGATGCGCTATCGATGTTTGACCTGAACGTAACTTTTGCGGCAGGTAATGAACTGACTTATAAATCAGTTTTAGATAACCTGCATATTCTGGATTATGATTACTATTTCAGAATGACCGACCACCTATATAGTGGTGATATAAGCGGTGCCTTGTTGTTATATAATGAGATATTAGAAAAAGGGTTTGACGGACATCAGTTTGTAGTAGGACTGAATGAGCATTTCAGAAACCTGATGGTAAGCAAAGACCAGCAGACTGTCAAATTATTGCAGGTAGCTGAATCGACTCAGAGACGTTATTTAGCGCAATCGGGTAAATTGCCATTGGGTTATATTTTATCATCGTTAAGTGTTGGGAGCCATTTAGATATTAACTATAAATCGGCTAAGAATCAACGTTTACATGTAGAGATTGGTTTGATGAAACTCTCGCAGATTCAGCAGGTATTAAACCTGAGTGAGTTATCAGGTAGTACCTCTGAAGAAAAAAAAAAGAGTAACGTAGCACCGGCTTCTGTTCCGGCAAGCCCACAGCTGGTAGTCCAGAATACTGTAAACCAGCCTGTGAGTGTTACACCTACTATTACCAATATTCCTCCGTCTGTTCCGGTAGTTACTACACAGGTAAAAAGTGAGCCGCTTGTGGTAGCTACGCCAAGACCTAATTTTACGCCTTCAAAGTTTAAATCGACTCATGTTGACATAGATTTGCCTTCTTCTGGCGTACAGAATAATCCCATCAATGAGCCTGCTGTCAGCAATATCAGTACAAATAAAAGTTTTACCTTAGAGCAATTGAGGAAAGAGCTACATACTTTCGCCGATTCACGCAATAATGCTACCATAGAGGTAATGCTGAAACGTGAATTTAATCTGGTAGAGGGGCATATACTGAAATTGAGACTGGATAACCAAGTGCAAATGGATTTGCTGACACAAATGAAACAGGATTTAGCTGTGTATCTTCGTCAGCAATTACAAAACAGCACCCTTCAGATTGCCGCAGAAATTGTAGAATCTCAGATAGAAAGACGCCCTTATACGGCTCAGGAGAAATTTGAATACCTTGCCAATAAAAACCCTGCTCTATGGGATTTGAAGGAGAAATTGGGGATGGATTTGGTGTTTTAAGAATTGTTGTATTCAGTAAGTCTCTAAAGATTCATGGAAACTAAAGAAAAACCGAAAAGAGCAAAAAAAGTAGAGAAGGTAAAAACTTATAAGACAGTTGAAGAAACTTTTAATGCTAAACATGAAGCCGCTCGAAAATTTATTGAATCTGTAGATTTATCTCAAATAATTGCCTTACACCCCCCTAAAAATTCATAGCCGTTAAAGCTGCTCTTGCTTTGTTGTCTATAGAGGTTTTGTATTCATGACGTTTGTAAGAAATGGCTTTTTCAAACGCATTTTTTGCTTTTAATTTCTGATTCTTCTCCTGATAGATATAGCCTAATTGCAAGGCTGCACTTGCCCCAAAATGCCATTGTGCCTCTTTATATTTATCTGTCAATAAAATAGCTCTTTCGTAGTAGGCAATAGCCTTATCTGACTGCTCGGTTTTATGATAAACCCTTGCTATTCTGTAATTAAAATCTGCTTTATCTTTGGGTAAACTAAACGTATTCTCTGACAGATTTTCGGCTTCATTTAAGGCTTGAGCATAATAACCTGCATCAAAATAAAGTCTGATTTTAATAAGCGATTTATTGGGGAGTGTATGGGTCTTGTTGTAATTCTCATAAAATTTCTGTGCAGCTTTGTCTGACTCTGCAATGGTACTGCCTGCTACCGGAATCTTATGGATATAGGTTAAGCCTTTTTTTTCATCACCACCTAACCAACTGCATAGAAAGAGTTTATAGTAAGTATCTTTTAAAAAGGCTTTGCCTTTAAAATTCCGGATATAATTAGCGTAAAATGTGCTTGCCTGCTGATAATTGCCTTTAAAAAGATTGATTTCACCTTTGTATAGCTCAAATACAGGAAAATACAAATAAGAAGCATTGTAAGGGCTTTTGCGGATTAGCTGAACTGCCTGCTCGGTGCGTCCCCATTTCAGTGAAATAGCAGTTGCCAGAAAATTGAGGTTCAGGTTATCTTCATGGGTTTCTACTGCCTGTAGCAATGCTTCATTCACTTTATCAGTATAAGGCAGAATATAAGCCTGAATAAAAAACTGGCAAAAACTGGTTTCCAGTCCCCATGTTTTGTCGTGAGAAGCTGATTCTAATTCTTTTAACCCTTGTTGAATATTGCCTTTTAATCCTAAAAAACTGGTAACCCATTTCTGATTTTCGGGAATAGAACCAACCAGAATATGCAAACAACCAATTGATTTAAGATTAGGTAAAAACTTGGGAAAAAGTTTCTGATTTTCTTCTAATAGCCGATATGCCTGAATAATGTTCCAGGCTGCTTTTACCTCATGCCCGAAGCGGATTTTGAGCAGTGCCCAGTGAATTTTGAGTTCGGCTCTCAGAAAACGGTTATAGGGTGATTTTTTATCTGTTTCTTCAATGAGGTCTAATCGTTCATCTTCTTTATCTACCAATTGCTCATAGGCATCTTCGTCTTCTGAATTGAGCAATTCTACCATATCGGCATAGTTTTCAGTATATACCCTGAAAGGATTCTTCGGGTTTTCTCTGGTGAGCAGGTCTCTTCCGGTTTGTACCCTTAGTTTGAAGATTTCGGCATAGGCTTTTTGTATATTGGGTGTAAAGTCGGCATCTGATGCAAAAGCCGGAACTGAGAGCAGCAGTAATAAACCTACTCTGATAATAGCGAATAAGGATAAAATAGTAATATGACGGATTTCTGACACTACACCTTAATTTTAATGAAACAAAAAAGCCAAATCTTCGTATCATTGAAAATTTGGCTTTTCATGGCAAAAAGTGAGATTATTTTCGGCTAATCTCGATTGCATCTACATCGGCAAGAATACGGCCGCAATGTTCGCAAACGATGATTTTCTTTTTATCTTTAATATCAGCCTGACGTTGCGGAGGAACAATGTTGAAACATCCACCACAAGCTCCACGACGTACCATTACCACAGCCAGACCATTGCCTGCATTACCACGGATACGATAGTAGGCATTAATCAGACGTTCTTCAATATTTGTGGCGGCTTTGTCACGGCTCGCAATCAAGCCTTTTTCTTCTTCCTGGCTTTCGGCCACCAATACGTCTAATTCTTTACGTTTGGCTTCAAGGTCTTTTTTACGGCCATTCATTGCTGACTCAACATCAGCAATTTCTACATTTTTATTTCTGATTTTAAAATCAGCTTCTTTAATACGTTTATCTGCCAACTGAATTTCCAATTCCTGTAACTCCAGCTCTTTCGATATCGCATCGTATTCACGGTTGTTACGAACATTCATTTGTTGGTCTTTATACTTCTGAATCAATTTTTCAGCGTCTTTTTTATTCAAACGATAGCCATTGATTTCAGCATCTAAAGCATCTACTTCTTTTTTAAATTTTGAAATACGTGTTTCAAAGCCAATCACCTCATCTTCTAAGTCGCGTACTTCGTCTGGCAAATCACCACGTAGCTTTTTAATTTCGTCTAATTCAGAATCAATCGATTGAAGATTAAGAAGAGCTTCTAATTTTTGTGCAACTGTTAATTCCATAATATATGAACCGCTACGGCGGAGCGTCTTGATTTTAAAGCTTTATTTTTGATAAAAAGGAGAATGACCAGCCAGCCATTTTACCTCAATATGCCATTGATTAATAATAATATTTTACCGGATTTGTGGGTGTTTCCGACAAATGGACTGCAAAGTTAGTGAATTTTTTGCAAATATAATCTTTCAGTAATTCTTTTGTAAATTGCTCACTTTCATAATGCCCTATATCGGCAATAATGATTCGGTTTTCGGCATCAAAAAACTCATGATACTTGTAATCGGCCGTAACAAAAATGTCGGCTCCTGCCCGTATTGCATCACCTGACAAAAAACTTCCCGCTCCACCACATACGGCTACTTTTCTGATGGGTTTATTCAACAGGCTTGTATGTCTGATAACTGAAACCTGCATCTTTTGTTTCAGATGAGCCAGAAATTCTGTTTCAGTCATTTCCTGAGGCAGGATTCCGACAGCACCTGAGCCAACCTCCTGGTTTTCATTGTCGAGCAGTGTCAGGTAATGAGCTACTTCTTCATATACATGGCCTTGGCGCATGGCCGCCAGAATGGGGTTTTTAAGATAGGCCGGAAAAATAACTTCTATCCGGTTTTCTTCGACTTCCTCCATAGCCCCACCTGATTGCCCGATAGTCGGATTGGCTTGTGCATTGGGTTTAAAAGTGCCTTTGCCCTCAACCCTGAAACTACATTGGCTATAGTTCCCGATTTCGCCTGCTCCGGCTGCATAGAGAGCGTCTAACAGTTGTCCGGTATGCTCAACCGGAACAAATACAACTAACTTCATCAGCAAGTCGCTTTTGGGTGTTAGAATCCGTACCTGCTGCAAACCTAATAACTGCGCAATTTTGAAACTTACGCCATTTACTACATTGTCAAGATTGGTATGCGTGGCATAAATTGCAATGTCATTTTTAATAGCCTTGATGATGGTGCGCTCTACATAGTTTTTACCAGTGATTTTCTTCAGCCCCTTGAATACAATAGGGTGATGTGCTACTATGAGGTTACAGCCTTTTTGAATAGCTTCTTCTACTACGTCTTCGGTTGAATCAAGGCTTACCAGAATCCCTGTAATGATTTCGTTAGGATTGCCTACCAGTAAGCCCGCATTGTCGTACGATTCCTGATAGGATAGAGGGGCTAATTTTTCAAGATAAGCCGTTACATCTCTTATTGTCATTGTGTCAGTCGATAAATTAATAAAGCTGTGCGTTGTGTCAGTGCCGGAAACTCTTTCAGATTGATGGTTTCGCCCGGAGCATGTGCGCCTTTTCCGGAGGCACCCAAGCCGTCGAGACAAGGCACATATTGGGCAATGTAAGAAATATCGCCTGCCCCACGAGAACCCGGGTCGCCTGCTTTTACTTCACCCATATTCAAATCCATACTTACCTGATTCAGCACTTTTAATAAATCTGCATTTGCCTCGGTTGGTTCCATTGCTGGGATTCCATCAGAAAATTTAATTTCTGCATTTGTGCCGTTCAGGTGTTTTCCTACAATTTCACGCATTTTAGTTCTGGCATTTTCTTTCTGCACTTCACTAATAAAACGTAAATCGCCTGTAACCATTACTTTCTGTGCAATAATATTCGTTTTACCTACGGCCTCACCTTTTGCCAGAGCAGGGTCATAATTTACTTCTGTACCCCCTGAAATTACCCCCGGATTGAAAGTAAGGTATTTCTCGCTGCTGAGTGCTTCTCTGAATTCATCAAGAATACGAGCCGCTTCATAAATAGCACCATAACCCATGTTCTGACTAAAAAGGCCTGAAGAATGGCCTGTTTTTCCGGTAGTAATCAATTCCCAGCCGCTTGAACCCCGACGGGCTGTTGCCGCAATATTGAAACTAACGGCGGTTTCGTAAGCGAGTGCAATATCTGATTGTCTGGCACAGTCAATAAAATCTTTCCGGCTGATACTGGTAGGTTTGCCCGAACTCTCTTCGTCGCCTGTAAAATAGATAGTGATAGAGGTATCGTCTAATAGTTTTTGGGCATGCAGGGCTTTTAAAGCCGCAATAACCATTACGTCTCCGCCTTTCATATCGTTTACTCCTTGTCCTGTAGCTGTAGAGTCATTCAGACGTATAAAAGGCGTAAAGGGCATTGATTTTTCGAAAACCGTATCTAAATGCCCAATCAGAAATAGTTTTTTACCTTTTTTGCCTTTGCGATAAGCCACTAAATGCCCTGCCCGATTCAACGAATCAGGTAATGATACCCATTCGGTAGTAAAACCCATGTCGTCAAATTCTTTACGGAAAATCTGTCCGACTTGTTTTACGCCCTCGTGGTTGAGTGTACCGCTATTGATATTCACTACCTGCTCTAACAGTTTTTCTGTCTGCACGGCATTGGCTTTTACATGGTCGATAATCTTTTTCTCTGTCGGGCTGATTTTTTGCCCGTAGGAGTGAAATCCTACCAATAAGAGCAGGAATACATAAGTTTTTTTCATGTTAATGATTTTATAGATAGCGTTCTTTCAGAATATTCAGGTGATGAAGCTCATGTCCAGGAATAATCCACGCCAAGGCACGAGCAGTAGTAGGCCAATTATTAGCTAAACCCAAACGAGACAGTTCACGTTGACTGAAAGATTTGAACAACAAGATAGTGGATTTTCTTTGTGCTTTGTATTGCAATAAAAAACTTCGCAGACTTTTTTTATTGAAATGGGTTGCGGTTACATAATCGGCTTCATCAAACCCCGGCAATGATTGTTTTTCGTTACGGGCAATGCACATGGCACGATAGGCTAATATTCTTTCACAATCAATAATGTGCCCTAAAACCTCAATAGGTGTCCATTTTCCTTCGGCGTAGCGGTAAAAGTGCTTTTCTATGGGTAATGATTTGAAAAAGTTTTCCACAATGAAAATATTTTCAGCCATTGCCTCTATGGCGTTTTCGGTCGTAACTGTCTGAATATAACTCTTTTGAGGCGACTGGGTGTTATACTCATT
This sequence comes from Emticicia agri, assembly GCF_004168285.1. Lineage (GTDB taxonomy): Bacteria > Bacteroidota > Bacteroidia > Cytophagales > Spirosomataceae > Emticicia > Emticicia agri. Next base: position 25,976 of record NZ_SEWF01000064.1, read on the forward strand.
ATCGGTAGGTTTAGAAATTTTCATATTTTTTTGATTTAGGTCTTGACATGCAAATATAATCTCCCTACCTTTGCAGTCCCAAACGATGAGGGAAATAAAGTTTCAGCAAAGTTTAGGAGACCCGGTTCGGTAGTTCAGTTGGTTAGAATACCTGCCTGTCACGCAGGGGGTCGCGGGTTCGAGCCCCGTCCGGACCGCAAAAGCACTCAATTTTGAGTGCTTTTTTTGTTTTTAAGGTGGTTTTGTTTCAGTTGGTTAGAATACGGGTCAAACCAAAAAGTTAGGGAGTAGCTAAAAAATGGGTTACTTTGCGGAAAAGAATACAGACTTGGACACAACGCTATTATCATTACTACTACCTGAAGGCATTTTAGAATATTTTGAATTGACAAATGTGATAAAGAAAGAGGATTCTTAGACTATCCGTCCACCTATCTATTTTTATCAGAGAAGAATCTACCACCACAAGAATATCAAACTGACCAGCTACAATCCAAGAGATTCTTTGATGAAGAAACTGTCCGGGACTTTCTACTACGAGGCAAAGCATGTTATTTAAAAATCAAGCGAAGGAAATGGCTGAATCTCACCACTGGTAAAACAGTTTATAGGGATTGGGAAATGGTAGCAGATGGCACTCGAATGACTAAGAAATTCGCTGTTTTTTTTAAAGGACTTGGTAGATAATACGCCCATTAGTTGTAAGACGCTGGGAGATCTTTATGGCTTAGATGGCAAGCGATTTCAGGAACAGTATGTAAGTCATTTAAGTGATTACACGGGTTAGCAGCAGGCTTCACATACAGAGATTATATTTTTGATTTTGTACTTTGGTACTTATTTTTACCAGTAGCTAACAAAAACTTTGGCAGTTGCTATTTTTTTAAGTAAGAACCTTTTTAAACTTATTTCTTTGGATTAGAAAATGGTACATTTTGGCTGCGGCTGCTTCATTTATTTTCACGGTGGTGCCGCTACAATTCAAATAAATGAATTGTCTTGCTCAAAATCTACTCATTTTCATCAATAAATCGCAGCGGCGACCCGCAAAAAGTTTAAACAGGTTCATACTCTAAATTCTTTCTGATAATATATTAATTTTATTCTGTGTTGTAATTTCTTTGATACTCCTATTATTTGTTTTAAATGATATACTGAAAATGAAAATCAAACCAGATGAATTAACAGAAAAAGGCTATACTCTACTTGATCAGCTTGGTCATAAAGAATTAGTTCCGTTTATAAGAACTTATATTAATAAAAGAACAAAATACGCTGTTTTATATTATTGCTGTAATGTACTCGCTTTTGCACTTGCGGGCTATCTGCTTGTTAAAAAAATTGATGAACCGGATATATCCTTTGGTGACCGTTTTACTTATTTTTCTTATGGGCTGGCTATCACTTTTTTATTAGTACCACTACATGAATATATACATGTTTTAGCCTACAAATCTCAGGGGGCAGTAAATACTTCTTATGATGCAAATTTTAAAAAATTCTATTTTTTGGCTCTTGCTGATAAATTTGTAGCCAATAAAAAAGAGTTTGAGATTGTGGCCTTAGCACCATTTATTATAATCACTACTACTTTAGTGGGTTCATTATTGTTGGTCAATACAATTGGGATGCTCACTATAGCAGGTATATTATTACTTCACACAGCTATGTGTTCAGGGGACTTTGGCCTGCTGAGTTATTTCCAATTTCATCAGGATAAAGAAGTAGTAACTTATGATGACAAAGAAAACGGTATAACCTATTTTTATGGAAAAAGTAGATAATACGAATCAACTTGAAAAATTACTGTAGGATTACGTAATGTTGCTTAGATTAAAAAGAAGTTAAGAAATTATAAGAAAATTTAGTAGAATTTGCCTCAAAGTTGTCATTAAGAAAAATCCATCAGGAAAGAATACTTGGATGGAAAAACTCGAAAACAGGTAGTATCGAAAAACTATTGAAAATAATTTTACGGTTACAGCGAAATTTCCTGAAAAAATTCCTGCTGTAACAGCAAAAGGGTTTTTACTTAAAATATTGATTACTATTACTATGTATTGCCTTGATAAACATTTTTAGGGGTTATGCAACTTACATTACTTATTCAAATGGGAGTGTACTTAGATATAGCTATCCTACAGATTTTAGACTTGCTCTTTTATTTAAGTAATGCGACAAAATTATTTTAAAATTGTTAACTTTGCTCTATGCGAGCAAAACGATATATTAAATTAGAGCCAAGTGAGGTCATCACAATGGAAGAAGGGTACAAAAATGCTACCCATCATCAATTCAAACAACGTTGTCATTGTCTATTGCTAAGTCATCAGGGGTATGATATGTATAGCCTAAAATCTATATTTCAAGTAAGCCACCCTACCATCACTAACTGGTTTGACAGTTGGGAAACGCATGGGATAGTAGGTTTACGCAATCAATTGGGTCAGGGTCGCAAACCTATTTTCAATGCAGCTGATGAATCATTGGTAAAAAGCAAAGTAAAATCAAGCCCTCAGACTCTGAAAAAAGTACGTCAAGAACTGAAAGAAGCATTACAGAAAGACTTCTCTCAAAGAACATTAGAGCGTTTTTTAAAAACACTTGTCGAGCCAGTTGGAAAAGAGCCAGAAAAAGTTTAAAGTCAAAGCAAAACACTTCTGAGTACGCATATAAAGAAGACTGCTTAAATGACTTACTCGAGCTCCACCAACAAAGTCATATTGACTTATTTTATGGTGATCAGGCTGGTTTTTCGCTCAATTGTGTCGTACCTTACTGCTGGCAATTTCCAGATGAACCCGTTTATATTCTGCCACAAAAAGGCAAGAATATCAATGTATTTGGGTTGATGAATGCTGATGGAAATGAACTTTACACTTTTGATGTAAAAGGTACTATTAATGCTGATTTTGTCATCAATTCAATAGAAATATTTATTGATAAAATTAGAAAACCAACAGTTTTAGTAATTGATAATGCCAGAATTCATCACGCCAAAGTTTTTCAAGAAAAGTTAGAATTGTGGCAAAACAAAGGGCTCTATATTTTCTATTTGCCTGCTTACAGTCCACATCTAAACAGAATCGAAAGGCTTTGGAGGCATACTAAATATTATTGGCTTAAGCCTAGTGATTATCAAGATTTGGAAACCCTCAAAAAAGCCCTTGACAAAATTTGGTCTAAATTTGGTTTTGACTATCAAATCGACTTTTCTAAAATTAAAATTTAAAATAATTTTGTCGTATTACTTA
>NZ_SEWF01000065.1 GCF_004168285.1 Emticicia agri
GTGCTTATAGTTGGTCGGGGCCTGTTGCATTCAATAGTTCAAGTCAGAACCCTACTATTCCCAATGCGCAATCAGGTAATGCAGGGATTTATACAGTTACAGTAACCAATGGTGCTTGTTCAGCTACTGCTACAACTAATGTTGTTGTGAGTGGAATTGACCCTTGTACACAAATAGTTGATTTGCAATATGTAAAAGCAGGAGACCCTTATGAAAATATGTTCTCATTAGAAGATGGCATGGTTATTCAGCAGATTCCTGAACAGGTTTCTATCATTGCTAATCCTGTTTGCCCGACTATCTCAATTGGAAGTGTTGATTTAACCGTTGTTGGCCCTGAAATAAACTGGACAATCCTGCAAAATGTTCAACCTTATGCCGTGTTTGATAATTTAGGCGTAAATATCTATGGGCGTAATTTTATACCGGGTACCTATACAATGACTGTTACAGGTTATAAAGAAGATAATAGAGCAGGAGGCATAGTTTATGGGCCGGTTACCACCACTTTTACAGTAGTGGGTACCATGGCAATCATCCATGCACCCACAATTCCAAACAATCGTTTGTGTGCTGGGAGTACAGTTGATGTAACTTTTGCCACTACAGGTTCATTCGACTCAAGTAACAGATTCAATATTCAATTGTCAGATTCAACCGGAGGGTTTACCACTCCCATTCTTATAGGAACGACCTCTACAGCAGGTACTCTTAGCTGTCAACTGCCACAGAATCTTTCGGCAACAGGTCATTATCTCATCAGAGTAGCATCATCGAATCAGGTAGTAGCCGGTAACCCTACGATGCAGTATTTATCAGTAACTCCGGCTGTTAAAAGCCTGACTACTAACATCAATACAGGCACAGTTACCGAACAGGCATCTTTAGAGATTAATGCAGGCAATAAAATTATTTCTCCGGCAAATGTAACTTACAATGCAGGAAAGGCAATTATACTAAATCCGGGCTTTGAGTCAGCAGAGGGTAGTATATTTAAAGCACAGATTCAAGGGTGCAATAATTGATAATAGCTACAAGCCATTGAACACAGGCATAAATGATAAAACTTAGCAATTGAGAGGTTGCTAAGTTTTATCATTTATGAGGAAGTAAAATCTCAGCATAAAGCATCTATACTTTTAAAAAGAGACGTATGCTTTTTTAAAAGTATTTTGTTGCTTAATTTTAGCTGTTTCTTTTGTTATGGCTATGAATAGACCGATAAACCTTTCCCTCAGTACGTTTTTTATTTTAATACTGTCAATTAGTAGTCATTGCTTTTCCCAAAGTATTTTTATCAATGAAGTAATGGCTTCTAACCATGCTTCTGTTGAAGATAATACTGGTAATCATTCTGACTGGATTGAACTTTATAATCCCGGCAATAATGCTGTTGACCTTTCCGGTTATTATATGAGCGATAACCCGGATAATCCGACTAAATTCAGGTTTACTACTACCAGCAGGGCAGTAGTAGTGCCTGCCCGTGGGTATCTGATTATCTGGGCAAGTGGCAATACCCATGCTGGGGCCAGACACACCAGTTTTGCTTTATCTGCTTCTGGTGAGAGTATTAGTATCAGTAATGCAGATGGTAAAGTAATAGATAGCTTTTCGTTTAATGGTCAGCGTAGAGATGTTTCGTATGGCCGCTTACCTGATGGAGGAAATACACTTAGCTATTTTTCTCCTGCCACGCCCGGTGCTGCCAACAATCCGGCTAATGCCTATACCGAGCTTTTAGCTCCTCCGGTTTTTTCAAGAAGTGGCGGTTTTTTTGATAATACATTTGCTTTGACCATTACCCATGCAGACCCCGGAGTAAGTATTTATTATACTATTGATGGCTCTACTCCAATCAAAGATACAGCCTTTGTTAAGTTTCCATATAAAAATTCTTACCCACAATTTGCCGGAGATAGTTCAGGAAGTCTGCTCTATGACAAACCCGACAAATCTAATTTATATAAATTGCCGATTACCATTGCTGACCGTACTTTTCAGAAAAATGTAATCAGCAATATTTCTTCAACTTTTGATAAATACCCCGGTTATTTTCCTGATTCCTCCTTATACAAAGGAACGGTTATCAGAGCCATAGCCGTGAAACAAGGCGCATTGCCAAGTGAGGTAGTTACCAATTCTTACTTTTATTCAGCCGACGGGGCAAATAAGTTTACTTTTCCCGTAGTTTCTCTGGCCGTACAGAATGATTATCTGTTCAATTATTACACAGGTATCTATGTGGCAGGTTATACTTTTGAAAAAATGATTGATGCAGGAGGTAACGATTTTTGTACAGGAAATTATGGCGATAGAGGAGAGGCCTGGGAAAGAGCAGGCAATTTTGAGTTGATTGTTGGTGCTTCGAGCGTTTTGAGTAAAACGGTAGGTGTACGCATTAATGGTGCCTGTACCCGGGCTTTCCGTAGTAAATCTTTAAGACTTTATGGTGATACACCGTTTGACTACCCGATTTTCAGCGAATCGCCTCAGTTATTTCATGATAATTTACTGTTAAGAAACTCAGGGCAGGACTTTGGTTTTACCATGTTTAAAGATGCCTTTTACCAGCGTCTGGTCAATCATTTCAGAATGGATACGCAGGCAAGCCAGCCAAGTGTTGTTTTTATCAATGGCGAATACTGGGGCCTGCTGAATATCCGTGAGCGTTTTGATAATAACTATATTGAAACGGTTTATGGCGTAAATAAAGATAGCCTGGATATGTTAGAAATATCGGGGGTATTGATTGCCGACAAGGGAACAACCGAAGATTATGATAGTCTAATGATATATCTACAAAATGATAAAATCTCTGACTCAACCATTATTAATCCCCCTGATTCGACTATTATTAATCCTCCTGATTCGACCATTGTTAATCCTCCTGATTCGACCATTGTTAATCCTCCTGACTCAACCAATGTTAGCCCGACTGATACATTATTGAGACTGATTCCTGTGGTTGATGCAACCCTAAGCATGCGTCAGCGTAGCCCTATAGTTGCTGACACCATTGATTATGAATATGTAAAAACCAAAGTGGATATTGATAATTTAATAGATTATCAGATTGCCCAGATATTTACGGCTAATACCGACTGGCCACAAAATAATCAGGCTATGTGGCGAAAGCGTACAACCAGATATAGGCCCGATGCGCCTTACGGGCATGATGGCAGATGGCGGTGGATGTTGTTTGACACAGATTTCGGTCTGGGAGGGGCTCAACCACCTACGCATAATACGCTGGAGCTTGCCGCAATAGACAGTGCCGGCAATCTGGTTTTTCATAAGCTATTGCAGAAGGTCAGTTTCGCCAATAGCTTTATAAACCGCTTTGCCGATATGCTGAATACTACTTTTTTACCCGTCCGAACCACCACAATTTTAGAGACTTTTAAACAGAAATATGCACCGGAAATAACTGCCCATATCAATCGATGGAAGTATATTGAAAGTTATGCCAACTGGGAGTCAAACATTAACATCATACAAGATTATTTGCTTGAGCGGCCTTATTACCAAAGAAGCCATATCAGAGAAAAATTTGACATTGAAGGCGATTATCTGCTGACAGTTGACGTTTCGGACACTACCCAGGGATTGGTAAAAGTAAATTCTATTCATATTACGCCTGCAACTCCGGGAATTACGGATAATCCTTATCCCTGGACAGGCTCTTATTTTCAGGATATTCCACTTACCATCACTCCTATTGCCCGAACAGGCTATAAATTCAAGCATTGGGAATATAATAATACAATACTAACTGACTCTATCTTAACGATTACTACCAGTACTGACCAATCTTATAAAGCTGTGTTTGAGAGTAATTTTCTTTCTGCGAATCCTACTCCGGTGGCTGCTTTGTTGACGAAACCTTGCGGGTATATTTTCAAGGAATGGAATCCTTCCGCACAAGCAGGTTCTTTTCCACCCAATATGAAGTTTGTTTTTATGAAGGATGCAGACCCAAAAGTGAATGCTGTTTTTGATGATATTACCACAGGTGCCTATAATCTCACGTCTAAAACACGGATTAACGGACTTGGTGACCTGGGATTTTCCTTTATCAATACCAATTCAGACCCGCCTAATCCGGGTTATCCAAATACGAAATTAGGAGGAGCAATTCTTGCGATCAATACTGAAAAGCAATCAAAAATCACCCTTTCGTGGACTGGTAGAACCATTACGGCTAATCCCAGAAAGTATCGTATCAGGCTTCAGTACCGCATTGGCGACATTATGCCTTTTAAAGATTTACTGAATGAAAACAATGAGCCTATCGAGTATGTGAGTGCCGCTACAGGCCATAGCCGCACATTTACCCATACTTTACCCGAGACACTATTAAATCAGCCTTATGTGCAGTTACTCTGGAAATATTATCATTTCTCAGGGGAGAGCAGCACCAGAGACCAATTAGCTATTGACGATATTGTGGTTGAACCGGAGTTGAGTCTTTCAGGCAATGTAAACCCTGAAACGATGTTTTCTGAGCATAAAGCAAGCAGAATAAGTTCGGCAAAAAACATAAGTAATGCCAGACAGATTAGATATCAGGCTACCAGAAGTATTTTGTTGAATCCCGGCTTTAAGGTGTCAAACAATGTATTTGTTGCGCAGATACAATCTTGTCTTTAGTGCTTCAACTTATCAGGTAGATTTTGTTGAAAACCCTTATTTGCTTAATTTTTCCAGACTTGTCAGATGTTTTTTTAGTTCAGGGTCTTTCTCCATCAGTCCTTTAATCTCTTGTATGGTACCCTCTGAAATGGCAGGTATTCTGCTGATAATATCTACGCCTTCAGGTGTAAATAAAGTTTTGGAAAAGGCTATTACTGTCCATTGTCCTTTAGGGTCTATCAATGCTACTCTCCATTTACTTTTCAGTAAGCCTAAAATACCTTTTCCTCTCCACACAAAAGCTGTACTGTCTTTATCGTTTTGATAGTCATAGCCGATAATGGTTTTTTCTTTCCCTTTTTTCAGGTATTTTACCTCATCAAGCAGTACTTTTTCTCCCTTTTGGGTGGTAACTGAATAGTTAAATGTAGGATTGATTTTATCACCTTTCAGCCACATCGGAAAGTTGGTATAACAAATAAACCAAGTGCCTACCAGGGCAGAAAAAAGGCTTTGTGTATGGATAAGATCTTGCATGGATTGAGATTTTTGAAAGTGGATTAATAACTGGCATCGTCTAATTTTACTTTTCCTCTGAATGTCCAGAAAACAAAGGTGGTATAGGTGGCTACAATCGGTACACCTATGACCGCAAACAGCAGAATAATTTTCAGCGATTTATCGGTTGAAGAACCATTATGCACAGTAATGCTATAGGCAGGGTCTATGCTTGATAAAATAATGTTCGGAAAAAGCCCTACCGCTACCAACACCATCAGCAGAGCGGTAACCAAAGCCGACGACATAAACGCATAGCGGTACTTACGTTTAGCAATCTGTCGGGTAATATTGGCTACTGCTAAAATGGCTAAAACAGGGAATGCAAACATATAAGGTACTTCCTGATAACGTTTGGCCATATGTGGCACATACAACAAGGTTACGACCGACGTAAGGGCAAACATCAGTACAAAAAAGATAGTGGTATTTTTTACGATTACCGTCAGCTTGGCATAAAGCCTGTTCTCGGTTTTCATGACCAGATAAATGGCTCCGTGCATCATAAACAAGGATAAGGTAGTAAAGGCTATCAGAATGGCATAAGGGTTAAAGAAATCGCCTAAAGTGCCTTTATAGAAATAGTTCTGGTCGAGGGCTAAACCTTGTATAATATTACCTAAAATAAGCCCCAGCGATAAGGTCAGAATAATGCTTGAGACACTATAACTAATATCCCAGGTTTTGCGCCACCAAAGCATGGGTTCTTTTGAGCGGAATTCAATAGAAATAGCCCTGAAGATGAGCATCACTAAAAATATCATAAAAGGCTCGTAGAAAGCCGAAAAAATTGTAGCATATACCACAGGAAACCCTGCAAATAAGGCTCCGCCACCAATGACCAGCCAAACCTCGTTCCCGTCCCATACAGGGCCAATAGCATTCAGCGCCTTGCGACGGCTCTCTTCTTTATTGAAAAACAAGTGCAAGGCTCCGGCTCCTAAATCGAAACCGTCTAAGATGGCATACCCACTGAATATGCCCCCAATTACCAGAAACCACCACGTGGCTAAGTTGAGTCCGAGTATTGTTTCCATTATTTCAGCAGAGGGTTATCACGTTTTGAATATTCCGGAATCATTTCGTCGTTGCCTTCAAGTCCGTGTTTTATTTTTTTGTTGAGCATATACAAAAACAAGGCAAACAGCAGGGCATAGACCAAGGTAAACAGAATCAAAGAAAACAGCACCTGTTCAGCTTTCAGCGACTGCGAAAGGGCGTCGGACGTTCTCAGTAAATTATATACTACCCAGGGTTGTCTGCCCACTTCGGCAGAGTACCAGCCTAACTGATTGGCTATTTGCGGCAGCAATACTGCCCATGCAAAAATGTGCATCAGCCAACGGTGTTCAAACAATTGGCCTCGCCACCATAAAAAAGAGGCCAATAATGTAAGCCCGATTAAGATTACCCCAATCGCTACCATCAGATGATAGGTCTGAAAAACGAAATTGACAGCCGAAGGACGGTCTTCTTTTTTGAAAGCATTGAGCCCCTGAACAGGTGTTTTAAAGTCCTGATGAATCAGAAAACTTAATCCGGCAGGGATACTGATGCCTGTTACCTCCTGATTTTTGTTATCAACCCAACCCATCAGGTACATATCAGCAACGGCCAGTGAATCGTAATGCCCTTCAAAGGCCGCTAATTTGGCAGGTTGGTGTTTAGCCACTATATCTGCCGAGCGATGGCCTGTAAACAACTGCATTAAGGCAGAAACCGTAGCTACTACCAAAGCAATCTTAAAGCCTGATTTGGCAATAGCTAAGTGGCGGTTACGCAGAATATAATAGGCATTGACACTTAGAACTAAAAAAGAACCTGCCAGAAAAGCCCCGATGATAACATGAGAAAGCCTATCAATGCTTGATGGATTAAAGACCATTTCCCAGAAATCGGTTACAACTGCCCGGGCGTGCATGCCCTCGCCTTCGATTTTATAACCTGCCGGGGTTTGTTGCCACGAATTAGCCACCACAATCCAGATTGCCGAAAACATAGAACCTAATGCCACCATTAATGTAGCAAAAAAATGTACCCGTGGACTTACCCGGTTCCATCCAAAAATCAGAATTCCTAAAAAGCCTGATTCAAGTGCAAAAGCAAAAATGCCTTCTGCTGCCAAAGCACTGCCAAAAATATCGCCTACATACCGAGAGTAAACTGCCCAGTTGGTGCCAAATTCAAATTCCATTACAATACCTGTGGCTACACCAATGCCAAAAATCAGGGCAAAGATGCGTATCCAGAAACGGGTCATTTGTTCGTAAATGGGCTTGCCTGTGCGGAGGTAAAGCCCCTCCATTATTACCATGACAACACCTAAACCGATACTCAAAGGAGGATATATATAGTGAAAGGCGATAGTGAACGCAAACTGGATACGAGAGAGTATTTCAGTATTCATAAATACCTGTGTTAGATGAGGCGAATTTCAGCCCCAAATGAATACAGAACAAGAAAAATGTGTTTTATTTTTAGACTTTTGCTCATCTTCTCATTTATTATGAAACAACACCTATTATTATGAAATGACACTTATTACCGAAGGAAATCGGCGCATTCGCAGTATTCTAATTTGTTCTCTGTAATTTTGCCACGCAAATTTTTTTTCGCCAAGACCGAGATATTTTGCCTGAAAGTGGAAATCACGACCCCGAAATAGCCAATGACTATTCTGATTTTAGAAAAAACAGAAGATAATTCCCAACTGATAGCCGAGGTGCTGGCAGAATATTATCCGATGTCTGACCTGATTCATTGCCGAAGCATACAGGAAACTTTGGTTTACCTGACCGTGAACGAGGGTGTAAGTTTAGGCTTTTTTGAGGTAGAACTGGCAGACGGATTGAGTTTTGAACTATTTCAGCAAATAAATGTGGCATTTCCGGTAATTTTTATGTCGGCATACGATAAATACTGGTTACAGGCAATGCCTCTGAATGCCATTGATTATTTAAGAAAACCTATCGGAAAAGCTGAAATCATCAGAGTATTGGATAAGTACGAGACCCTTGGTAAACATTTTCTGCAAACGGCTATAAAAAACCGCCCTGATTATAAAACGTTACCAGCTAAAGACCGACTGATTGTAAAGAAAGGCACTAATTATTATGTCATACAAACAGATAAAGTGGCCTTTATCTATACCGAGTCAAGAGTGGTTTTTCTGATTGATAAAACAGGTGAGCGATACATTATAGAAAAGAACCTGAGCGAATTGGAGCTGGAGTTGCCCGGTCGGCAGTTTTTCAGGGTAAACCGCAAATTTATTGTAAGCATTGATGCCATCATGAGTTTTAAACCCTCATTTAAAGGAAAAATAGCCTTAGAACTCATGCACTTGTCGAAAGCAGAAGTGAGTATCAGTCAGGAAAATGCAGCGCAATTCAGAAAATGGATTGAAGGATAAATCGTAACACGGATTGGCAAGGGAACGCCCAGTCTCCGTGAAGAAAATGCAGCGCAATTCAGAAAATGGATTGAAGGATAAAACAAAACCATCATATAAAATAGAGAATTATGAAAAGAAAACTTTACTTAATTGCTTGTTTAGCAACACAGTGGGCGTGGGCACAGGAAACCCCTGTCGATAGTGCCAAAGCATTGAATGAAGTAGTGGTGTCGGCCTCAAGAGTAGAAGAAAGTATTTTTAAAGCACCCGTATCTGTTACTAAAATATCAGCGCAGCAACTACAACAGTCGCCCGGTATCGAATTGATTTCTTCTCTGTCCCGCTACAAAGGGATTGATGTAAGCCAGTCGAGTTGGTTTGTAACCAGTTTAAGTACCCGTGGATTCAATAGTTCTAAGGCCGAACGCATTCTGCAATTGGCCGATTATGTGGACTTTATGTCGCCCACATCGTCTCTATACGGTGGCAACTGGATGGGCACGCCCGATTTAGATATTGATAATATTGAAGTGATTTATGGGGCAAACTCGGCGCTCTATGGCTCGGGAGCATTTAATGGCGTAATATTAATGCACTCAAAAGACCCTTTTAAGCATCAGGGATTAGCTGCTTCTTTTCGAAGCGGTTCAAGAAATCTGATTGATGGGCAGATAAGATATGCACAAGCCTTTGGTAAACGATTTGCCTTTAAACTCAATGCCAATTTTACTCAGGGTCAAGAGTTTTTAGGTGATTCAGATGCTGCTATCAAGTCGGTTACAACAGGTGGTTTGGCAGGTTCTGATGCTGCTAATAATCCCTATGGCTCACCTTTCGGCTGGAATAAACTCAACTATTTTGGTGATGTGGGTTTTACTGTAACCAATCCTGACTACACTAAGTATAACAACAATCAGCCTTACCGCATTTATATGCCCGGTTTTAAAGAAGAACAGATTATAGGGGCGAATGATGGCAGTAAGTTTATTAACCTTAACAAATTTCAGGCAGGAAGTGTACGCCTGAATCCATCGTTACATTTCAAAATTAACGAAAAAACAAAGGCTTCTTATGAGTACCGTTGGTCGTTGGGGAATGGTATTTTTCAGAGTACCAGCCGTTTTGCCTGGCGGGAAATGCAATACGATTTGCACAAATTGGAAATAAAGAACAACCGTTGGTTCGTTCGTGCGTATTCCATGTTCGACTATGGCGGCAAGGCGTACGAAATAGGAGGGGTAGCCAATGCCTTGCAAAATGTGCGGATGACTGACCCAAAAAATGGCATATTCCCAACTATTTCTGCTAATTATTTCAATGCCTGGAATCAGATATTTGCAGCGGCTCGTGGCAATGGCTTTGGTGGTGGGGCATTGACAGGAGTTTATACCCCAGACCAAGTGAATGGCGGTGTGCCGGGTAGTTTTTCGGTACCGGCCATACAGGGGGGACAATCAATTGACGAGGCTGCTAAAGTAGCTTTTGGGCTTACACAGGGCTTACAATTAAATCCACAACCTGCCAATGCTTCTACTTCCCAGTTCGACCAGATAACCCGAAAAGTAGCCGATGGGGTAGGTGATTTATCCATTAATGGCTCAACTATCAAAGGGGCGGCTTTCTCTAATACAGCCCGTTATACCGACTTTTCGGCACAAAGAGAATTTAAATTCAATACAACTGACGTGGTTGTAGGTGGGGCTTACCGTACTTATCTGTTGAAATCGAATGGAACTTTGTTGTCTGATGGCAATTTTTCGCCTTTGACCGGAGAAAAAAGAAATGCTATTACCAATTGGGAGTCGGGTATCTATGGACAGATACAACAAAAACTATTAGCTGATAAACTGACCTTAGCGGCTGCAGGTAGAATGGACTTCTTTCAGAATTTTGATGCTAAGTTTTCTCCTCGTATTTCAGCAGTTTACTCAGTGGGTCGGCATAATTTCAGAGCCAATTATGCTACGGCATTCAGAGCTCCGGCACAGCTTGACCAATACATCTATTTAGATTATGGTAGTATCTTATTGATTGGGAATGTAGAAAACGGATTTAAAGGACTTAATTCAGCAGGTACACAGCCTTATGAGGTAAAGAAACTGGCACCCGAAAAAATGAATAGCTGGGAACTGGGCTACAAAGGTTTGCTGACTAAAGATTTGCAGATAGACCTGAGCTATTACCGCAGTTTGTATAATGGTTTTATAGGCATTGTACGTTTTCAGGGACGTGAAGATGGAAAAATGCCGGAGGGAAATTATCAGCAAAAAACTGGTGATTGGGCAAAAACAGCACCCGACCGCACCAGAGGAAGATTTATTCAGACATGGGCTAATTTTGATAAACCCGTAACCACACAAGGTGCTTTTATTAGCCTTGATTACCGGGTGAACAGCAAACTGAGCGTATATGGCAATTATACATGGGCCCGGATTTCGGATATTCAGAACCTGATAGCCGGATTTAATACACCCGAACATAAATTTAATCTGGGGGCAAACGGCTTAATAACCAGAAACTTCTCGTATTCGGTTAATTATCGTTGGAACAGTACCTATATGTATTTCATGCCTTTTGATGAAGGAGAAATCAAGGCTTTCGGCACATTAGATGCACAACTGAATTATTACCTGAAAGATTTCAGGAGTACCATTAAAGTAGGTGGTACAAATCTGACCAATGCCAATGCCATTACAGTTTATGGTTCAGCACCCATTACCCGGATTATCTATGCCGGAATTGTTTGCGACCTGAATTTCAATAAAAATAGAATTTAATCGTTATCTTGAACTATGATTTAACCGTGCGACGTCCGCTGATTAACCTGATTTCACTGATTACATTTATGGTTTAGAAATCAGTTCAATCATTAAATCAGCTAAATCACAGTTCAAGACAACAATACATGCACAAGCTTGTCAACTTACTTATATTAGCCTTTTGCTGGGTTACTATGCCGACAGTATTTGCCCAGTATATGATTACTTTAAAAGATACACGGATTGATATTAAACCCGTTGGCTACCATATTGCCGGGGTAAAAGACGGAAGGCTTCAGAAAAACGGTATCGGCACTATTATCACTTCTGTTGATGAAAAAGCACCTTTGACTATCTCAGGTGGTGTAAAAAATGGCTTTCAGAATTTCATTGCCAGAAATTTAGCTAAAGATGTCAATACAGTTCCCATCCTTTACCATATTCAAACGCTAACAGTTACCGAATCAAGAAAAGAGGGGGCTGTGCATGGTAAAATGTCATTGTCAGTAAGTTTTGAGCGAATTGGGAAAAATGACACGGTTTCTTTGGTTACTTCTGAGGTCTTTATGGATTATAAACGCTCGGTGGTGGCCTCGCCTAATATGAATAATCTTGAATCGGTACTGCATCAGTTAATTGTACAGACGCTTGATTACGTGACCGATTGGATGCAACTCAATAACGACAAGCATGAAGCATTAACCAAAGGTGTAGAAATCTTCATTACACCTGATTATAAGAAAAACGATAAGGATACTATCTACTACGAAACCCGCAAGATAAACTGGGACGATTTCAGGGGCAGACCGGGGTCAGTTAGTCGCTATGGTGCGGCTATTTTCAGTAATTTCGGCTACCATTCTTCTTTTAAAGTGTCCAAGGGGTTAATTCAGGCTTTTATAGAAACCAGAACTTATATGGTAAGGGGGATGTCGTGGGCCAATGAAACCGCCAAAACCGAGTATTCTCTGGCACATGAACAGCTACATTTTGATATTACCAAACTGGTAGTAGAGCGTTTCAAGAAAAAAGTAAAGGCCATGCACGCAGAAAGCATAGACGATTTAAACAGTATGATTCAGTATGAATACCTCGAATCGTACAGAGAAATGAACAGGTTGCAAAAAGAATACGACGACGAAACCCGCCATAGTTTAGATACTTTCAAACAAGCCGAGTGGGCACAGAAGATAAAAATGTGGTTGAAAGAATACCTCACCCAACCCTCTCCTGAAAAAGGAGAGGGCTAAAAAAAAGTCTTCTGCCTTACGGATAGGACTAAAAAAAATCTCCTTCCGGTTGGAAAGAGATTCTTACTCCCTCTCCTTTTTCAGGAGAGAGCAGGGGTGAGGTATTCTCACCAGCCATCATCTGATGGTTTTGGTTTGGCGGCTGGTTTTTTGCCTGCAGGGGTTGTATTGCCTGCTTTTAATGTGTTTGCGGCAGGAGCAGTAATGCCATTGGCAGCTACTAATGTACCTTTATCAACCTTTGAAAACACACGGCTTACAATTTTCCACTCTCCGTTTATTTTTAATAGATTCAGAAAATCTACATATTTAAAAGTATCAAATTCTTCTTCTGTTACGGCTGTTCCGGCTGTTCCGGCATAGCTATAGCTCACAATGTTACTCTTCCACTTGGCACCTCCGGCAGGTACCGATGCAATGAATTTTTTTACCGGAATCTCAGCAATGCGCCCATTTGATAAGCTACGCAGATTGGCAGCATAATGAAAGGCACGGTTCAGTTTAGCAGAATCTCCTGAGGCACCCCCATCTAAATAATTGTAGAGAGTTTCCTTGATAGCATCGTCGTCTGACTGTGCACTGACTTTCACTGAAAAGCCAAGCAATAGTATAAATGCGAGTAGTAATTTGTTACATTTCATCGGTATATGTGTTTATATCTTCTCTTCAAATTAACGAAAATAATACGGGAGTATTGCAAGTTTTTTTTGCATTATTTGCTAAACTATTAATATTTTTTTAATGTGAATTTTGTTTTTCTGAATTTATTTGTTGAGATTATGCCCCATAATTGCCTGAAATTTTGTGATTTTGCCCTGACAATTGTCTTTAACAGAATTTTAAAATAAAACTTAAAAATAATTAAGTATTTACGTTACTTTAGCAAGCGGATACGTCTAAAAACCGACTGTAAATAAATACCCGATTCAAAATCTGCTGACAGTTAAATAATTAGGGCAGTTTTTGTTTTAGGTTTCAGTATTTTAATACATTTGCAGTACTTATTATTTATTAATTATTAACAAAAAACAATTACGAAAATGGGATTAATGTCATTTTTTAAAGGAGTAGGTGAAAAACTTTTCGGCAGCAAAGAAGAGGCAGCACCAGTTGAGAAAAAAGAAGAACTGAAAGCAAGTGTTCTTTTGGCTCACGTTCAGAAACTTGGCTTGTCTTTCAATACATTAACAATTAAAACATCAGGTGATACTGTAACTTTAATTGGGGATGTAGATACGCAGGAAGAGTCTGAGAAAATTGCCCTGGCAGTTGGTAACGTGGAAGGTGTACATATGGTTGACAACCAGTTGACTGTAACTACTCCTGAACCGGAAGCACAGTTCCATACAGTAGAAAAAGGTGATACTTTATCTAAAATCGCTAAAACTTATTATGGCGACATGATGAAATATCCAGTTATTTTTGAAGCAAACAAGCCAATGCTTACACACCCTGATAAAATCTATCCGGGTCAAGTACTTAGAATTCCGGCTCTTTAATATACAAGAAAGCCCTCGCAAGAGGGCTTTCTTTATGTCTGTATCTTCCTATTTATTAATCATTACCTTCCGGTTAATGATTTTTTCTCCGATTTTAATTTTCAGTATATAGCTACCCGTATTATAAGGGGTTAAATTTATCAATTCCTGCTTGCCCTGGTTTACTGTTGACGTATTTTGTTGCAATACCTTTCCGGTCATATCAATGAGAGAAATGACAGATGTAGCAGGTTGAGGTGAAAGAAACTCTACGGTCAGTTGCTCGCTGGCCGGATTCGGAAACAGTCTGATACCGTCCTTTTGGATTTCTTCGGTTGCGAGCGGTTCCAGAATAATTATTTTGGCACTGCCAGATACCAGACCCGCACCACAGGTATTTTTTACTTCAAGAAGTTCGTAAGTGGTAGTCTGCTCGGGTTTAACTCCTACTACAAAAGGATTGGCACTAATAGCAAAATTTTTGCCGTTAGATAAAGTTACTGATGCCGGGAAACCCCCGGTAATATTTACTTTAAGGGCCGTGCTATCGCCTAACAGAATGGTATTGTCGCCGCTCAGAATAGCGGTAGGTACTGCCTTTATGTGTACCTCTACTCTTGCTTTGCTACTCTCACAACCAGCATTGTTGGTTTGTGTTACATAGTAGGTAAATGTTCCCTCTTTAGTGGTAGAGGGAGTAAGCATATTGTAAGATTTTAAATCGTATTCGTCAACATACCATTTGATATTAGAACCCGTGGCTTTTAATGGCTCAGGTGTACTGTTCTGACAGAAATTAATAGTTGAACTGACAGCAGGAGGGTTTGGTGGGGAAATAACGGTTAAAGGCCCTATGGCCGCACTAAACAAAGCTGAGTTTTTAGCCACTACTTTTAACCGATACCCCGAACCCGTCTTGAAATCGGCAGGAATCTGTGCCGATAGATTGAATAATGATACCTGCGTGGGTAAGTCAGTAAAGTTTTTTCCTGATGGGTCAGAAATCTGAATATTCAACTGATTGTCGAAAGACAATGAGCCTGAAATACTGATAGAAAGTTTAATCGTTTGCCCCTGACAAATGGTTGTGGCAGCCAGTCCGGTAGCCCGTATCTGTGGTTGTGTTACCTGTATGGTCGCTCCGCCATTTTTCTGCCCCTCGCCGCACATATTGCGTATAGAGGTTACGGCAAAAACCGTTGTTTCGTTCAATATTTTAGTAAACGTATGCGTCGTTTGTCGGGTATCTTTTACAGAAGTGCCATCTGATAAATCAAAAGACCAGGTACCGCTTCCTTTCAGACTAAGTGTAAAATCTACGGTTTCGCCTGCATTGATAAGCGTTTTGTCAGGAATCAGATAAGCGGCTGCATAACTGCGAACCGCAAAACTCTCGCTGATAGGGCTGAAAGTCTCCGGTCGGGTAGCTTTAAGTCTTATATGATAATTTTCTCCTTCGGGCAGGTCAGCAGGAAGTCGAAACAGAATCTTATTGCCTCGTCTTTTAGAGTCGATAACTGCATAATTTTTACCCGAATTGTCTGATAATTCGGCAACCAACTGATTAGTGCCGTCAAATAATCCATCTAAGCCATAGCTGATTTCTACCGAATCGCCCATACAGTACACACTTTTATTCAGGCTTTTGATAGAAACAAAATTAGTTGAACTCTGCCCTGTAATCTGGTACTCGGCTGATGGTGAAAAACGTATACTAAACGACGCCTGCATTTTCAGGTATTGTTGCTCAGTAAATACACTTCCGCAATTCTGGTAATACGACATGAAATTATTGGTAGCAGGCGCAAACCTATCGCCATTGGCATCAACCACATCTGCAGGGGCTACATCAGTACATTTAAAAGCAGCCGATATAGGTAATCTTTCAAAAGGGTCGGCAGGCGTATCAAATAACTGGTCGCCCATTTCTGCACAATTGGCGCCTGCGCCTCTGGTTACCAGTTCTCTTTGCGATATATCAGGGTTTTTGCTGTCTTGAAAAGTATGTAAAAGGCCGAAATAATGCCCTAACTCGTGTAGAAAAGTTTTATTTTTAAGCCCCTCAATATCGTCGGCTGTACGTTCAAAATAAGAATAAAAAATACGGTTGCTATTAGTCGCTAAACTGGGTAAAGAAGCATAGCCACTTAGTACGGTTAAGTCAGCGAGGCTGATATTTTTAGCAAAATAGATATTAATGGCATTCTGCACATCATATTTTTTTCTGAGCTCCGCCTCGTTGGCTACCTTAAACTCAACATATTTATCATCTTTTATCGGAAATACCTGATTGTTCAGCAGGTATAATTCTACATTGATATTTTGCAGATAAGTATTGGCATGAGCAATGATGTCTCTTATATCGGTTTCGTTCAGCACCGAAGCAGCAGGCGTATTTACTCCCGAAATGATATTGATTTTTACGGCTACTTTATAGCTGGTTTCACGAGCCTTGCCAGAAGATTTTTGTTGAATAAAACTTTGATACCGGGCGAAAAGTGCTTGTTTCTCTTGTGGTGTCGGAGCAGGCATACCACAATGCCACTGGGCGAAAAGATTTTCACCTTGCCCTACTAAAAGAAGCAAAATTATAAACGGCCAATGGGTTTTCATTCTTAAAGATTCACTCTTCAATAGCGTAAAAAACAATTACGGGATTCGGGTAATTAAGGCTATAAATTATTCCGGCTAAAGTGTATCAGCCAGAATTACAGGTTCAACAAAAGTAGATGAACTCAAATAGCGGTTATGATAAAACACTATGATATTCCGTGCGAAATTTAGCAAATTCTTCTTCTAAAACAATCATTTTTTCGATGAAATGCGATAAATCGCCTGTTTTTGACGGCACTTCTAAATTTTTTGTGATTTCATGTATCCTTGCCAGGCCGATAGTTCCCGAATTACCCTTCAAAGTATGCAGTTCGCTCTGAATGGTTTTTACGTTATCGGGATAGGCTTCTTTGGTGTTTTGTATCTGCTCCAGTGCCTCTGTTTCAAAGTCTTCAAATACAGTCAGGAGCATTTCTTCGCCTACCATTTCTTTTAACTGATTCACTACTTCCATGTCAAACATGGGTATATCAGCAGGGATACTGAAATCAACCTGAGGTTGGTTGTTGCCGATATTGGCCACAGGGGTTTGCCTGGTTGTGGCTGGTTGACCATTCTTCGTAGCAGTGGTCGTTTGGGTAGGCGTATTGCTGTCAGTTGATTGATTATTTGCTTCTCTGCCTTCGGTCTTTACCAGTTCATTTACTTTCTGTACCAATACGGCCGCTCTGATGGGTTTAGGTACATAATCGTCCATCCCTTCACTCAGGAAACGCTCACGGTCATGTTGCATTGAATAGGCGGTCATGGCTACTACTTTGGGTAGTGCAGAGCCATAAAGCGCCCTCATTCTTTTAGTTGTTTCAATGCCATCCATTTCTGGCATCTGAATATCCATAAAGACTAAATCAAATGAATTGTCATTGCCGAATATTTCAATGGCTTTTGCACCACTTTCAGCCGTAGTTACTTTACAACCTGATTTCTGCAGAATTTCTGAGGCTACTTTTCTGTTTACCTGATTATCGTCTACCAGCAAAATCTTTGGTGAGTAGGTGCTGAAGAAATTAGTAAGCTGAATTTCATTCTCATTGTTATCAGACACGCTCGGACTTATACTCGTCGAGCGAACTTCAATCGTAAACCAGAAAGTGCTTCCTTTGCCTTCGTTTGATACCACGCCCATGTCGCCTTTCATTAAACGGCACAATTCTCTTGAAATAGCCAGCCCCAAGCCCGTGCCTCCAAAAGATTTCTTGGTAGAATTATCTAACTGCTGAAATGCCCCGAACAGCAGTTTCTGGTCTTCTTCTGAAATACCGATGCCCGAATCTCTGATTTCGCCTTTTAATACATGAATTTTACCATTAGAAGACACCTTTGATAAAGATACGACAACTTTGCCATTTTCTGTAAATTTCAGGGCATTAGAGGTGAGATTAGAGAAAATCTGCAACAAACGGGTCTGGTCGGCTATCAGATAGGCAGGCACATCGTCGGCAATCTCGTAAGTAAGTTTATTGTTTTTCTCAATAGCCCGCTGACGGAACAAGGCCACCAGTCGTTCCAATAACTCTTTAATAGCAAGCGGTGCATTGTGCAAATCCATTTTGCCTGCTTCAATTTTCGACAGGTCAAGAATATCGTTCAGAATCGTTAATAAAGTTTCTGACGATTTCTTGATGGTTTGTACATAGTCTTTCTGTTCAGGATTCAAAGGGGTTTCGTACATCAAATCAATCATTCCAATCACCCCGTTCATAGGCGTACGAATTTCGTGGCTCATATTAGCCAGAAACCGCTCTTTTACTTTCAATGAGCGTTCGGCCTCATCTTTGGCAATTAGTAAGTCTTCATTGGCCCTTTTCAATTCCGAAATGTCACGGGCTACCCCTTCAACCTCTACCGGAATCCCCTTGGCATCTTTAATCATACGGATATTGAGCATAAACTGCCGCAGTTCTCCGTCTTTGCGTTTCACTACTACCTCAAAATTGGTAATACTACCCGATTTCAAAAGGCTTTTGATATTTTTCGAGCTGTCAATCGCATTTTCAAAAAACTTATCAACCTTATTGCCCATTACTTCTTCTACTGTATAACCCGTATGGGTATAAACAGACGGAGAAATCATACTGATGTTTCCGGCTAAATCGGTCCGGTAATAAATATCTATGAAAGACTCAATGGTATCCCGGAATTTCTGCTCGCTTTTTTGCAGAGTAATGGTAGAATTTTTCTTTTCAGTAATGTTCTGGGCAATCCCTGAAATTTCTTCAATCTGTCCGGTTGATGAAGAGAGAATCGGGTTCAGATAGAACTCATACCAATCGTCGCCACCGTCTATTTTACCCCAGTGCATTTCAAAATACTGAGGTTTACCCTTAAAGGCTTCGTTATATTTATCTCGCAGAATCGGGCGGTCTTCAGGAGCTATTAATCGCCAGCCGATTTTCTCTGTACTTGAATTAAGCTGAGGCGGAAAACCGAGATTTTTCTTAATCAGTTCTTCGTAATTCTTATTAAAAGAGCTCAACTGACGTTTCAGATTCACTGTCCAGATAACGTGCGAACTACTATCAAATACGGCATTCAGACGGGAGGTCTGCCGAAGCAAATCTTCTTCATTCTGTTTTCTTACCAACGCAGCAGCTACCTGCCCTGAAATAAATTCCAGTAGCTCTAAATCTCTGATATTGAATTTATTACGGTCGCTGTAGGATTGTACGCCGATTACGCCTGTGGTATTGGTATCTACTTTTAGGGGTACACACAGCATCACCTCCGGCAACGACGAACCATAGAGTGTCAGACGCTCGGTCTCTGTTAGTTTTTCTATGTCTTCTTTATACAAAAAAAGCGGTTTATTCTGCACCATTGAGTACTCAATGATACCATTGCCTAATTTACGGCGCAGAAAATTCTCGCTCGTTTCGGCGTACTCATCTACTACATAAGGGTAATAAATGGTACCATCTTCAGGCTCGAAAAGTGCGACAAAGAAGTTATTTGCCTGTATCTTTTTCTGTAGTTCTTCATGTACCTGTGTCAGAAAGTCTTTCAGGTTAAGCGTGTTCAGGTTGAGCTGGGCAATGGTATAATACAACTGCTGCGCTCTCTCGGCTCTTCGACGCAGAGTAATATCTCTGAACAAACAACGGAAAGCAGTAGGTTGCCCGTTTTCAAACCGACAACTGATGTCGCCTGATAAATAGACCCGCTTGCTCTCTTTGTTGCGCATCACGGTCTGGTAATCTACAATCTGCTTGTCTGTCTTGATTTGCTCCAGCGTATTGAGCATATCCTCAGCAAATTGCGGGTGTAGAATATCCTGTAAAGAAAGTCGGGCTAATTCTTCGCTGGTATAGCCCAATGCTTCTCTGAAAGCCTTATTGACAAACAGAAACCGACCACTCAACGAAAGCAGCATGATAATTTCGGAAGTATTATCAACTAAATCCTGTAACAAGTCTGTGGCACTGTTGTGCTGGGCTTCATCGAGCTTACGTTTGAGTTTTTCAATCTCAAACAACAATTCTTCCTGGGATTTCTCAACCGTCATCTTTTGGTAGTATTTATACAAAGCCAAATCTACGAAGAAAGATGAAAAATTTAGAAAACTGTTTGTTTAATCTTACTTACCAAAGCGTAAACCTATGATGTAGTTGGTACCATTAATCTGCCTGGGGCTGTCAATGGGTAGGGTGTAGGTATAATTGGTATTGTTTATATCGGCAATCTGAATATTGTTAGGGGCTATCTGCACAAACAGGCTGACATATTTATAACCAAATGTGCCTGTCAGGGCAGTTTGCACAGGTTTATATTTAATACCCAAGTATGGGCTATTAGTTATAGATAAGTAATTATCCATAATTTTTTCCCCGCTGATATTATTCAATGAAAGAGCTAACTTTACTCCGAGTCCTATCCTGAAACTTTGCTGACCTTTTTTGTTAGTAAAGTTGATAGTAGGTTGTAATTCTGTAAAAAAATTACTGGAATGAATCTTTCGAGTAGGCTGGTTATTTATGTATGAACCAGGTATTGACGGAACAGAAAACCTTAAAGGGATTCTATTGATTTCTGTAAGAATTATTTTGGTGGTAATAAAATCTAAGCCAAAACCATACCTTAATGAAACAACTTTACGGCTTTTTACCTTGAGTAATTTATCATAATAGCCTCCGATTCCAAACATACTTGCCGATTCGCTATGAACCTTAAATATACTGGCATACGGAAACCCATCATCTGAGCAATTGCAAACAGGCCCCATAAAATGCGCCTTATATTTAGCCCCAAAAATACCTGACCGATAACGATGAACAGAGGCCATCGTTACACCTGTGAATATATTCAGGTTCATATTTCTGAACCATTTTTTCGGGGTAACTGTCGTATTAGATTCCCGGTTTTTCAAATCGTCGGCTTCTTTCAGACTTACTTCTTCGCTTAATGAAAAGTTTTTTTCAGAGCGCTTTCTTAATTCTTTAAACAGCAGGTTTAAATCATATTTCCCGATTTCTTTCAGGTCTTCGGGATTTTCGGTATAAAAAACAACTTTGGCTTTTTTACCGATTTTAGCAATCAGAGAGTCTTCTTTAGCGTAGGTAGCAAAACTAATCAGCATAGTCACAGTGAGTAAAAAAAGCTTTGTCATGGTTTAAGAGATTTAGGCGTTGTTATTTTAGTTGTATCATGAAAAAAACTTCTTTCCAGATAAGCCCATACATTTCTGGGTTCAATATTTAATTCACGCAGGTCTATTTTTCCTTCTGTATTCAGGTTTTTGATTTGCCTCAAAGCACGTCTGGCAAAAGATTCCCGTGCCATCATTTCATCAGGAATAAGCGGTAATTCCAGCGTAGTTACTCTTTGTGCCTTAAAGGCAACCGGGTATTTACGCAAGTCTTTTGAGTTCTCAGTTTCAAGCGTTTTGCTGATGCTATTCAATGGTGTTACCTCTGTTATTAACATTTTTTCCTGTACTTCATCGGGCTGAATACTGTCTTGTATTGGCATTGGGGTAATTATTGCTTTTTTGCTTACCCCATTTTTGGGCGTATCAGGTTTAGTCTGAGAGGTAATTTCAGTTCTGGATTGAGGGATAGAAGTAGCGGTATTCTTAATCACAGTATGCGTTAATGGTGGAGTGGTAGCAGGATACAAAAAGAAATAAAATGATAACCCCACAAGCACCACGCTGGCAGCTACCCAATACCAGACAGATACACTTATACGGACTTCCTGCTGGTCTAATCCGGCTTCTACACGTTCCCACAGTTGTGAATCGTTGAAGAACACATCAATATCAGATAGATTATCTATTTTATTTTTGATATTTTTTTCTTCCGGTGTCATACTACTTTTTTCATGGTAAGTGTTTTTTTTAACAGCATTTTGGCCTTAAACAATTGTGAACGCGAAGTGCCTTCAGTAATATTCAGTATGTCGGCTATTTCGGTATGCGAATAGCCTTCGATGACATACAGATTAAACACTGCCCGATAGCCGTCGGGGAGCGAAGTGATAAGGTCAAGTATTTCCCGACCACTCATATCCTCTTCAATACCTACGTCTGTTGCTTCAATATCTTTTTCTGCATCTAATGCCTGAATAAGAAAACTACGATTACGGCGTAATAGCTTTAATGATTGATTTACTACAATACGCTTCATCCAGGCTTCTGTCTGCGCATCTGATTGGTATTGAAATGTTTTAAAGCCTTCAAAAATAAGTGTAAATGCTTCCAGACAGGCATCTTCTGCATACTGTCGGTCGTTGAGGTAACGAAAACCCAATCGTAGAAAAGGCTTCGAAAACAAATCGAATATTGCTTTCTGTGCGTTCCTGTTTCCGGCTTTACAATGATGTATAGTAGCTTTTAAATCCATTTCAATGACAATAATCCGGGTAACACAGCAAACGTTGCCTGAGGGAGGAAATTTTTAAGAAGGATGAGGGTATTGGAGGACAATGAAAGTTTTTTCGTAGAGACGCATGCAATCGTGCGGCGAACCGTGCGTCTCTACGAAAAAACTATAAGGAATTAAAATTACTCACTCACCACCACTGCCAATTTATTATTATCTTTATTGACAGCCAAACGGGTGATTTTTTTAAGCATAGGCAGATTTTCAGTGTCAATCAATTGCCATTCTTTGCTTTGTTTGGGTTTATAGGCATAGAGTTTTTCGCCATCGCTGGTCAGAATATAGCCGTTGCTTGTCCAGGTAATGTCTTCTGATTTACCAACGGTATTCACAATAGGAGTAATGGTTTTGGTGGCCGGGTCATACTGCCTGATTACCCATTGTTCAGCAGATTTATCAATAAAACTAAAAGTAGCCTGATTAGGGATTTTATGTAACGAACGCCCGGGTTTTGGCGCAATAATGGTGTTTTCTTTAGTAGCAAGGTTATATTCATGCAGATTATTGGTCGAGTCGGCCAGTACAAATAGCAGCAGCCTACTGGCGTCAATCCAGATATGATAGCCTACTTTCAAGGTATTAATCAGTACTTTAGGAGGGCCGCCGCCAATCAGGTATTGCCCTAAATCCTGTTGTCCGTTATCACGCTGAATAATGCAGGAAAAAAAATATTCATTGGGAGTTATGGTAGGCGAGTATTCTCTTTCTCGGGTATTGGTAATCTGACGGATAACGCCTTTTTCGAAATCGTAAGACTTAATATCTGTTCGTCCGCTGTCGTTGGCAGAAGCATAATAAACAAATGGTAAAGCCGGATGAAACGAAGGCTGATTATCGTACCCTGTATGTTCGGTAATATTGACGGGGTTTGATAAGGTAAATTTGTTGTTTCTGACGTTTATATCAAGCAAATAAATTTCTGTGCCTCCCTGAGCCAACCCTGCCATTGGCAACAGTAGATAGAAGAAAATAAGGATTCGGGTCATATAGTTGGTTTTTATTCCAAATGTATCATAAATTCTGAAACAAAAAAATCGGAGCAGCTATGTAGCTACCCCGATTACGGTTTCGGTAAGAATAGTTATGAATTATCTTATCGAACTCGTTCCGTTGACTATATCTTCACGAAGCTCATTATCGGCTACTATGATAAAATCTACTCTTCGGTTTTTATTTCTACCTGTCATCATCTTGTTCGAATATTTAGGTATTTTCTCCCCATATCCATCTACCAAAAGTCTTTTCTCATCAATACCTGCACCTTTCAGATAGTTGGCTACCTGAACGGCTCTTTTTCTTGATAGTTTGTCATTATATTCTTTACTGCCTGTGGCGTCGGTATGCCCGTTGACTACTACAAAGGTATTAGGCATTTGTTTCAGTGAGTAAGCTACTCTTAGCAAATCCGACTTGGCTTCTTTATTAATCATGTATGAATTTACATCAAATATATTCCCCTTATTCATAGTAACGATAATCCCTTCATCGTAGGTCTCTACCATAGCTATATCACCTATATTTTCGTTCAAGGCCGGAACATATTCAGACATAATTCTTTTAATTTCTGTTCCCGAAGCACCTCCTAATGAAACGGTTGAAATAGAAGCCTGCTGGGCTTGCGGAGGCGGCATCATGGTGGTTTGGTCGTCGTTAGTAGTTGACATATCTCTTCCTGATACGCCACCTGTTGATCGACAACTCATATTAGTATAGCCCACTGCTAATAAAGAAGCGGCTAAAACAAGTGATTTTGAAACGATGTTACGTTGCATGGCTTTAACTGATTTGTTAATAATTTATTAATAGTGTTCAAAAAAGCAGTCCAGATGCCATATTTCAGGAAAAAACGCTGAAACAGCGCAAAATCATAGACAAGATGTAGAGGATATTCAACAAAATCAGGGCAATGCCGTGTCATTCTTGGGATAAAGAACTAATTTTGAGCATGCAAAAAGTCAAACCTAAAAAACACCTCGGGCAGCATTTTCTTAAAGATATGAATGCCGCCGAACGGATTGTGAACCTGCTTTCACGCCATAAAAACTATACAAAGGTTTTAGAGATAGGCCCGGGTATGGGTGTATTGACACAGTTTTTACTGAAAAAGACTGATTATCAGACCTCTGTCGTAGAAATAGACACCGAATCGGTAGCGTATCTGAACACCCATTTTGCAGATTTGGGCGACCGTATTTTTTCGGAAGACTTTCTGAAAATGAATCTGGCGAATCTGAAAGGATTTGATAGCACCGAACCAATGGCTATTATCGGTAATTTCCCTTATAATATCTCTTCCCAGATTTTTTTTAAAGTATTGGAGCACAAAGATACGGTAGTAGAAGTGGTGTGTATGTTGCAGAAAGAAGTAGCTAAACGCATTGCCTCACCACCGGGTAACAAAGATTATGGTATTCTGAGCGTACTTTTACAGGCATTTTATGATATTAAATATGAGTTTACAGTTTTGCCAGGTGCATTCAACCCTCCGCCAAAGGTGGATTCGGGGGTAATAAGCCTGCGCAGAAATGCCATAGATAAACTGGAGTGCGATGAGAAAAAGTTTTTTCAGGTAGTAAAAGCAGGTTTTAACCAACGACGGAAAACCCTGCGGAATGCTTTAAAACCTATTGGACTGAATTTTGAACATGAATTATTAAACAAGCGTGCTGAACAATTGGGCGTGGCAGAGTTTGTACTACTGACAAAGGCATTTACCGAAAACTAACAAGTGGGCATGACTACTTTTGAGCTAACCAAGGAGTACATAGAAAAACTGGAAGCGGCTATTGAGCAGAAAGATGAAAAACTGCTGAAAGCCGAAATGGACGAGTTGTATCCGGCTGATATTGCTGGTATTCTGCTTGAGCTTGATGGAGCACAGGGGCATTATCTGATTACCTTACTGGATACAGAAACAGGCGCAGAGATACTTTCGCATATTGACCCTGAGGTTCGTAAAACGTTCATTAAAGAACAGTTTACGGTTGAAGAAATAGCTAAGTATGTAAATATATTTGATTCTGATGATGCCGCCGACTTATTGAATGAGCAGACGATTGAGGTAAGGGAAAAAGTAATTGCTTTACTGGACGACCGTGAACAAGCCCGCTTTATTATTGATTTGATGTATTACCCCAAAGACATTGCCGGGGGGCTGATGCAGAAAGAATTGGTAAAAGTAAATTCTAACTGGACCGTAAGCGAATGTGTGGAGGAAATCAGGCGGCAGGCAGAAGATGTAGAAAAGGTATTTGCCATCTATGTAATAGATGATGACCAGAAACTGCAAGGCATAGTATCATTGAAACAAATTGTACTGGCCCGGAAAAATACTAAAATAGAGAATATTTTAGACGACGATATTGTATTTGTAGAAACAACCGCCAAAGCCGAAGAAGTAGCCGAACTGATGCAGAAGTATGATTTGGAGGCTATTCCGGTAGTAAATACTTTAGGCAGGCTTTTAGGGAGAATTACGATTGACGACGTGATTGACTTTATTACAGATAAAGCCGAAGAAGATATTCAGGTAATGGCGGGTATCACAGGTGAGGCCGAGGAAGACGATAGTGTATGGCAACTGGCCAAAGCCCGTTTACCGTGGCTGGTGGTGGGGGTAGCCGGAAGTCTTTTGGCGGCTACTGTTATCAAAAGTTTCGAAGCCGAGTTTCAGAAAGTAGCTGCGCTGGCCGCTTTTATTCCGATTATGGGTTCAACGGGTGGCAATGTAGGTATCCAGACCTCATCGCTGATAGTACAAAGCCTTGCCGAAAAAACCGGAATTACTACCAGTTTATGGCAACGTTTACTAAAAATTATTTTAGTAGCGCTCGTAAATGGCTTGGTGATTGGTGCATTGGCAGGGGCTTATATTTACCTGATAGGTGAGCCTGACCTTTTTTTAGTGGTTTGCTTTTCTTTGTTATCAGTAGTAGTATTAGCGTCTTTTATGGGTACAGTTACTCCACTACTATTAGATAAAATAGGGGTGAATCCGGCCATAGCCTCCGGGCCATTTATTACTACTGCCAACGATATTATTGGCATTGGTACATACTTAATTATCGCAGATTTATTATTACACTTATAACCCTCATGATTGCAGTTATACAGCGGGTAAGCCAGGCATCGGTAACGATAGATACTATCGTAAAAGGACAAATCGGTATAGGCTTTATGATACTATTAGGCATTACGCATACCGATACACAGGAAGATTTGGAATGGCTTTCAAAAAAAATAGTAGGATTACGTGTATTTGGTGATGCAGAAGGAAAAATGAATTTGGATATTTCAGCCGTTGAAGGAAATATCCTGCTGATTAGCCAGTTTACGCTACATGCCAATACCAAAAAAGGCAATAGGCCTTCATTTATAGAAGCCGCTCGCCCAGAGGTAGCTATTCCACTCTACGAAAAAATGATTGCCCAACTGACACAGGATTTAGGCAAGCCCATACAAACCGGAGAGTTTGGTGCTGATATGAAAGTATCGCTATTGAACGACGGCCCTGTAACCATAATTATTGATTCCAAGAACAGGATTTGATAGTTATAAGAATAATGATAGGGATTGATTAGATTGAATGAAAATTTTTTTGTAGAGACGACATGCATGGCGTCTCCACGGGCTTTTAACTGTGCATAAATGTTCTATTGTTTTATCTCCTTTACATGATATTTGTTAAATAAGATAGACCAATGGAGACGCAAAGCATTGCGTCTCTACGAAAAAAACTATCAATCACCCCCTCAAATGCCATGCCTTAGGTTTCACAAAGGCTCTGATACCTGCGTGAGATAGTGTTGCACCAAAGCCCGAGTTTTTACGTCCGCTCCAGGGTAGAGGGGCAGATACACGGTCGCAGCAATTCCAGTAGCCTGTTCCAGCATTGACCTGTTTCAATATCTTTTCTGCACGCTTTTTATCAGTTGTATATACTGCCGCTGTCAGCCCGTATTCCGTATCCTGCATCAGTTTAGTAGCCTCTTTATCGTCTTTTACTTTCATGATACCAATAATAGGCCCGAAAGATTCATCTTTCATCACACTCATTTTATGGTTGACATCTACCAACACCGTGGGCTCAAAGAAATACCCCTGCCCGGCTATGCTTTTACCTCCAATCAGTAGTTTTGCTCCTTTTTTCAAGGCATCCTGCACCTGATTTTCTAAAAACTCTAATTGCGACTGACGGCTTAAAGCCCCAATATATACACCCTCTTCTTTTGGCTGACCAATCTTGTAGCCATTCACTTCTTTTACAAACTCCTCTACATATTGGTCATAAACCTTTTCATGTACATAAATCCGCTCAACGGCGCAACAACTTTGGCCGTTGTTATAAAATGCCCCATCGGCTGTTCCTGCTGCTACTCCCTGAATATCCGCTACATCGTCGGCTACATAGAGCGGGTCTTTACCGCCTAATTCCAGTTGGCAAGGCACCATTTTGTGCGCTACTTTTTCGTAGATAAACTGTCCGGTACGGTATGAACCTGTAAAGAAATAGCCATCTAAAGGCATTTCTAATAGAAGTTCACCCACTTCTCTTGCGCCAATAGCTACCTGAAAAACATCCTCAGGTACACCTGCTTTTTTGAGGTATTTCTCAATTTTTTGTCCGGTAAGAGTCGAAAATTCAGAGGGTTTATAGAAAACGGCATTGCCACCGATTAAAGCAGGAATAAACACATTTACACCTACTAAAAAAGGATAGTTCCATGCCGATATATTACAGATTACGCCCAAAGGCTCGTAAGAAATCCTTTCAGTGAGGTTGTCCTGACGGGTAACTACTTCGTCTTTAAGGTATTTCTGAGCGTTTTCTACAAAGTATTTGATTCTTGCTCTTGCACCATTTACCTCGTTTCGGGCTTGTTGTAAAGGTTTGCCCATTTCAGAAGTAAGTGTGGCTGCGAGTTCTTCTATATTTTCAGCAATCAATTCAGAGAACTGCGCAATAATAGAGATACGCTTTTTAAGTGGTACTCTCGCCCACGCTTTCTGTCCTTTTTGCAGGGTTTTGAGTTTTGCCTGAAGACTTTCAGCATTATCTTCAACCAGAGTAGTAATAATTTCTTCGGTAGCCGGATTTATAACTTGCATTGTGCTTAATGAAACAAATGGATTGTGGGTAATATTGATACAACAAAGCTACAAAATAATACAGTAAAAGAGAATATTCGGGCTACTAACAGCTATTAATAAAGAATGATAGCAAGTTATACTAAATCCTGATGCGTTGCATACAAACATGAGTCATCCCGAATTTTGGGACTGGTAAATAAAAAAAAGAACCTTCTGGTTAAATTTGTGAATCACTACAAACACAAATCAATCAGGAGGTCTTTTTATGTTTACAATATTATCAAAAACTAAGCAAACACACAATAAGACAGGTGCTTTTCTTCTAAGTCAATCCAGTCAATATCTTCAAAGTATTCTCACAAAACTTGATTCTCAAATAGATAAGCGTCTAAGCCGTACATTTTTTGATTTATTTATGGCCATACTGGTTTTCCGCAATCAGAAAATGGGTTTATTATTAAGCGAGTTAGGGGCTTACATCTGTGGTTTTGCCCATGCCCCAGCAGGCACCAAACGCATCAGTAATCTACTTCGGAGTAAGAAATGGGAAAGTAAATTAGTTGACAATTTTTTGTTTGCAAAGGCCAAAGAACGCATCAGAGATTTACAGGCAAGAGGTCTTCGTCCACTGTTATTGTGGGATGATAGTCGGATAGAAAAACCAGAGTCTTGGTTCATGGAGGGCTTATGTAGTGTAGAAAGTAGCAAAGGGAAACGATTAACCAAAATCAAGAAAGGTTTTTACCATCCACCAGCCAGTCGGATTTGTGTACCAGGTTTTCATTGGACAGCTACGATGGTATCAGCTTTGGGAGAAATCCCCTCGGTGTGTCAAATGAGTTGGTGGACCAGTAGAGGTAAATACAAGGAATTGGCTTCGAATATCATGTTCCGAATGCTCAAAAAACTCAACAAGTCACTCATCGTAAAGGTTTTACATGTACTTGACAGAGGCTATGCTTCTGCATGGACTATTGAATGGATGATGCACTTTGAACAGGATTTTCTGGTTCGTTGGAAAAAGAATATTTTGCTCATTCATCCACAAAA
>NZ_SEWF01000066.1 GCF_004168285.1 Emticicia agri
CAAATCATGGGTTTTATAGCTGTTAAATCATTCACACTGGCAGGCGTAAAATCAAAAAAGTTAGGTTTAGGTATTTTTTCAAATCTGTCCTTACCTATCAAATGGAGCTTTACTCCATGATAAAATTGTTTTTTTGCATCGCAATAACCCTTATCTGCTATCTCAGATGCTACTTTAGCTGTATAAGGGTGTTTGGAAAGCATGATAGGCAATGAATCCACCAAAGATACATTATCATAGCAATCATTAAAATTCATTTGATTCATCAAATGGGAAATAATTACCTCAAAATGCCAGTATATTGCATTAATTCGTGCATTATAAGCTTGATATGACGGCAATTTTGGAAACCATGATGACCAATGATTGACCATATAATCATAAGTTGAGCGATGGTTATAATGGCCTTCGAAAATACCACATAGGTAAATCGTTATTGCCTCTTGGTCTGTAAATTCAGGACAATTATTATTGCTCTGTCTTTGGAAATGTAAACTCATGTGCGTATCATAGCACTCACAAACAAAGCTGTAAGTTTGTATTAATTGTAAATGTCGCATTTTGCAATTTAACAAAATACTCCTTGTTTGTTTCTGATAATTTCAACCCTTGATTCACATGCTAATTAGTAAAAACCACATGAGAGCAATACCTTTGCAGAATGTCCTACGTTCTTGTCAAAGTATACTGCCCTCATTGTGAAACACCAAAAGTAAAAGAGAATGGTGTTACGGGCAACGGTAAACAGAATTTTTATTGCAAAGATTGCCATAAATAAACGCTTCGGCGATCCGATCCAGTTTGAATATCAATATCAGGGTGCAAACCGCCGCATTAGACTCCAAATTCCCAAAATGGCGATGCGAGCTAGTGGCATCAGAGATATAGCTAATGTACTGAAAGTCAGTGCTGTAATAGTTATATTAACACTTCGTTTATGGTTTAAAACTCATACAGAGCCTGATTTTAAAGCGACTTATGAAAATGTTATTTTAGACGAACTTTGGTCATGGGTTGGTAAACGAAAGCAAGGAAAACGTTGGGTTTAGCGGCCGCCGCTGCGGTATGCCTACTGTGCCGATTCTGGAAAAATACTAGCTTTTCAAATAGGCAAACGAAATGATGCGACTTGTAAAAAGCTATTTAAAAAATTAGAGCATTTGACAATAAATAAATATTATACTGATGACTGGAAGTCATATAAAAAGTACATTCCCATAGAAAAACACACAATCTCAAAGAAAAAGACTCAGAAAATTGAGCGTCAAAACCTTAATTTTAGAACTCATATTAAAAGATTATGCCGAAGGACTATCTGTTTTTCTAAAAAAGACGATATGCACTTTGGTTTTATTAAAGCCTATATATGGTTAAATAATACTGACTAAATACGGCATACATTTTGTAACATTACCGAATGATTAAGAGTTTTAGTGACATTATAATAGAAAAGTCTATCAAACCTTAAATTCGATATTTTTAATTTGAACTTAGTTTACGTAACTTGTGCAATTTTAAGAGAGCTTTGGTAGTTTAAATACTTTACTATAAACACATACACAAATAATTGCAACTAAAATAGAAGAAAAATATCCTGAACTAATTAAGGAAACAACTGGGGATGCTATTGTTAGGGTTAGAAAGGTAATACAATTAAAGAAACTTATAAAACCAGATTTACATCTATAATTCATCCAATTTATACTGAAAGTGAAGCTAAAAACAAAAGTGAACAAAATGGAAAGTATATAGCCAAAATCTATATATAGAGCTCCAATTTCTGTAAAGTATACACCTGGGTTTACTATATCATTCACAATATCAGTACTAGTTATGAGATTAAATCCAATTTTATTAAGTACTAAAGCAACTGTTTTAAATGAATAAGCACCAAGATAAGGCGCTCTTAGTGGATAAGGAGCATTTAGTGCTATGTCCAACTGATTAATACCATGAGCTAAATAATATTCAAAATATATATATAATGAGGTTAAATTAGGTTGTATTTTTAAAATATAGATTGTAAAATCTTTAGGATAGCACAAGGGTAAAAGATAAACAACATCGCTTACATCTCTGTTATTCATTCTATCTAGAAAGATAATGCTCGAAATCCATATAAATCCAAGAAGAAAAACTATTATAATAATTTTTCTTCTTAGGTTTGTTTTTTTCTCTCCTTTAGGTCTTATAATTTCTCCATAAATATAGAAGAGTATAAATGTAAAAGCCATAAATCGACCTCCGGTCATAAATGAAGCTATTATTCCTCCTAAAAAGCCAGCCAATAACAAAATTTTTAATAATGAAGAAATAATACTTTTATAAGCTAATAATAAAATGCCACATAATACTGGAAACCCAAATAGTATATTTGATATTATGCCATAGATGTTGCCCCCTACCTCATAGCTTTCATCTCCTAATACGGAACCTCTTATTTGTGAGACTCCTTCTAAGGAGATTTCAGAAGAGTAATTAGATGCTAAAGAGGAAATTTTTTGACTCATTGCACCTATACATATTACAGAAAGAACAAATGATATATATATAAGAATTTTTAAATGCTTATATGCACCTAAATGTATATTTACGTTAGAATCATTATTTTCATTTAAAGTACTAAACCTCTTTGAAAATAAAGATAGAGATAAGAAAAAACCACCTATGAAGGCACCTATGAATAGCATTATTAATATATACGTATCCAGTTTTATAGAGGCATAGTCCATTAAGCCAAAGGTTCTGACTAAAAAGATAGCTGCCCAACTATAAATAAATACTTTTAACGGATAATATACAGATAATCTATTCAACATATACTCTACTCAATCTTTAATAAGTTGCCTAATATTCTTTTAGCTAATTCTCTTTTATCCTCTTTTGAGAAAATCTTAGCCGTATTCTCGTTATTAATATACGCTAATTTATTATGCGAATAATAGGTTTCGGTTTCTGTTAAAATTACTTTTTTATCGCTCATAATGGCTTCCACCCCAGTTGTTCCGGTCCATAATATAGTGTATTCTACATAGTCTAATACTTCATAAGTTGAAATATATGGACTTAGTAAATATACATTTTTTAAGCTGGATAGCTGTTTATAAATATTTTTATCCCGCATCATGTGCATAGCCGTATGCTCTTTAACCAATATGGTAAATCCTCGTTCAAGGTAGTTTTTAATTACTTTAAACAATGAAGGGTAATAAGTTAAATAATCTTTATTCTGTACCCAGTATTCGGTAGTAGCTTCCGGATGAAAATGAAGAGGTAAATAGATTGCTTTTTCTTTGGAAAAAGGCGGAATATCTTTGATACTTTTAATAAAGAAATGATCTATGCCAAAAATATTCTTCAGAGACCTTGGATATATCTGTGCAGTAGTCATCAGGTAGCGATAATCTATTTTGCCAAGAAACTTGTGTTGGAATAGATAATGCCATATATATTTTATCTTATAAATAAAATAATATTTGAAAACCCTGCTATTAACTTGTTTTCTGGTTTTTACTAAAGGCTTTGCAGAAGAATCCTCCAGAAATGCTACAAAGTTATCTACTTCTTCTAAACTTGGTTCTCTTACTAAATTGTACTCTCCTCTTTCTGAAATCATTATGTATTTTGACCCATAAGAGCTGGCACAATAAGCTATAACTGTAATATTAAAATATTTTGCTAACCGGGTAAGTATATCAACTACATAATTGTCAACTGTGTGAGTTAGCAGAATGTCGTACTTATGTTGTCTGAATAATTCGATTAAAAATTTTGCTGCGCTATAAATAAGTTGACATGAGTCATAGTAAGACATAGAGAGCCTGAAGACTCTTTCATTTTTAATTATACTTTCAATGTCTAAAACTTCTTCTACAATTTTAAAATCTTCTGAAGTATAGTCTTTAAGAGAATATTTTTTTAAATCTAAATAATAATCAGCGTTAGGTTCATAGTCAGAAAGAATCGCGTAATTATCTATTTTTAAATGTTTCTTGATAATAAAATCTCCGAAATTTCTGAATAGTAATCCACTTAATTTAGGCTCTCTTCCATACAATAATACTTTTTTATTTTTATGATCTATATTAAAGAAATCTTTTAAATCCATAAACTAAATATTTGCTTTATCATTAAGTCTGTCTGAATAAAGACTTAATAAACTTATCGGTAATTGAAATGTTTTAGTAAAACTATAGAGTTATAAATGTACTAACGCTAATAAGAAATTCTCCTGAATACAATGTCTAAAACATAAAATGCATAAGAGAGAATAAACAAACTATCAATAATCAAAATTGTAATTAACGGAACCGCCTGCATGCCAAGAATAAAAGTTATAGATACATTACAAATGAAAATTGATGTAATTGTAATTAACATCTTTGTATTGTAATCTTTATAAACGGCAATAGGGCTGAAAATCCCTGTAATATAATAATATCCTTTTCCGATAGTCACCAAGAGTGTAATGACAATAAGGTTGTCAAAGTGACCATATAAAGGACGAATTAATACAACTGTAATTGAAAAAAAGATGAATAGTGCTAAATACCCGATAGTAGAAACTTTAAGCTGTGATTTAAGCTTATTTTTATCAATGTTGTTTATTTTTTCACCTAAATAAATATTCGATAAATAGCTAAAGGCACTAATTAAAACTACAATAATCTGAGATAGATTAAAGGCAAAAGAATAAGTTGCCAAATAACCCGGATAAAATTTTTCTACAATGTATCGTTCTGAAAATATTAATACTCCTAATACTAAAGATGCTAATACCCCTGTAAATATTTTCTTTATCAGCAATAAATACTTTAATAATTCTATCCTTTTTATTTTGAAAAAAGAGCTGTCGAAAAAAAAATATTGTCTTGATGGGATAGACCAGCTAAAAAAGGCTAATGAAAATGTTAAAAGAATAAAAAAATTATAATGTATTGCTAAGGTAAATTTATAGTTCAGAAATGCAATTAAAATACTGAAAATAGCCAGTAGAGGTTTAAACATAAAAGCTAAAGAAAACTTCTTGTCAACTTTCAGCCTCTGCTCAATAATAGTGTATAGGTTTATAAATAAAAGAGGGAAAATTATTACATAATTATTGATAATAATTCCAGTAATAATTGCCAGAAAAAAACTACTGATAAAACCTATCTTGAAAAGAACATTGAATAAGTCAACCCCTTTGTTGTATTTTATATATGTATAACCACTATATGACCCCAATAAAATGTTCGGAAATAAATAAATAGCGTTTTTTAAGTATTCAATATTCGAGTATGTATCAGGCTGATTCTTGAGTAAAATAGGTACTATTAAACTGTCAATTACGCCAAAGGCATACAGAAGGTATCTTAAAAAAATCGCTTTTACATAATCGGAAGAAATTTGTTTTTTACCAGAAACTATTAACGATTTTAATTTAATTAGCATGTACCGGGGTTTTTTTGTCTAAAACTCTA
Organism: Emticicia agri; assembly: GCF_004168285.1. Lineage (GTDB taxonomy): Bacteria > Bacteroidota > Bacteroidia > Cytophagales > Spirosomataceae > Emticicia > Emticicia agri. The sequence goes on from NZ_SEWF01000066.1 coordinate 5,463, forward strand.
TTGCTCGCACATACAATAATACTGTTGGGAGGGATGCTTTTTGAAACAACTACCCCCGCACCAATTATTGAGCCTTTTCCTATCGTTACTCCCCCTAAAACTATTACATTGGAAGCAATCCATACCCCATCTTCAATCACAATCGGATTAGAAATGTGCTTATAAGGTGGGGGAACATTAAAATTCAATCCTGCTGTTTCAATAATAGAGCCCCTTGATATTCTTACATCGTTGCCAATAGTAATCGGGCTATGTGCGCCTATGCTACAATATTTATTAATACCACTTCTTTCGCCTATCGTAAGATTTTCTCCGTATTTAATGTCAGTCGTCCAATGACATAGGGCTGTTTTACTTGCATTTTTTACCAATGCCCGAAATTTCATATGACTATACAGCCTATCTGCTATATAGAACACTTTCATTAATATTTTGGTAAATATTCTGACTAACGGAAAAGACGCAACAGAAGTGTATAATGGGTTTGTCATGATTCAACAATAAGTCTGTTTACAAATTTATCGTGTGTCATTTCAGCTTTATCCAAAGAAACAGGCGTGTAATTCTCTACTTTAAGCGGGTTAAGAGAATACTGCACCTGTAATAAAAGTCTTTTACCACTTTTTGGCAACAAGCCTTTATGAAATCCGTAGGTATCAACCATAAAGGCACTGCCTTTAGGCTCTACAAATTTCATTACATTCTCTTTTCCAAAAGTATCTTCTATCTCATTATCCATGTATCTTCTGATTTTTCTAAGTTTTGGTGAACTGGAAGTTCCTCTAACGTAGATATGTGGGCCATTATCAGGCGATACATCGGTTAAGTAGATGAAAAATTTACAGAATTTCCAGTCATCTACATCTCTGTGATAAAGCTGCGCTTCTTCTGCTTGCTTTCTTCCGCCAAACGACCACCACAAATTAATATTACTTATGGTAGGTGTTGCTCCTAAAAACTCCTGAGCAAGTGCCAGAATGCCGTTATCGTTGGCTATGCTTAATATATCAGGATTCCCAACCAGTTCTGCTCTTTTATAGTGAGCTGTATGGGTTTCTTCCGGAGCATTATCCGGGTCGATAGGACCTAAATTCTTTCTGTATGGGTCATAACACTGTAATTTTTCTACATAAGAAAGAATTCCATTCAGTTTTTCCGGAGATAGTTTGAAGTCTACTACCGTAAAACCGTCTTTATTCATATTCTCAACATGTTTCTCAAGGTTATTGAAATTAATAAAAGTTGATTTTAACTCACCTTTATATTTTTTCCCTCTTGATGAAACCATAAAATTAATAAGAGCATCTCTAAGTGTTTTGTTAGAAACCCCTCTCATCGCATAATAATCAAAACCTCTGAACTTGAAGTTTTTAATCCTTTGAAAAATACTTTTTTTCATATGAGTCAATTTTATAAAATTTGTCTATTAATTAATGGTTTCCCTTTTTCGTAATCTGTCGTAGCCATTTTACCTAATAAACTTTCATAATATCTTGGATGAATACCATCTCCAGGACGTATAACTCTTATATTTTCTTCCGTAAAAACTTCACCCGCTTTAATATCTTTTACCACATAGATAGAACGTTTAAATAAAAGACTTTTTTTCTCAGATTCTTGCACTCCGTATTGTACTTGTCCTAATGACTGCCATGCTCTTTCGGTTTCTATAACCAGCAATTTAAGTTCATCGGGTTCTAATGAGAAGGCCGAATCTACTCCACCTTCAGCACGACTTAAACAAAAGTGTTTCTCTATCACCGTTGCTCCTAAGGTTACCGAAGCACAAGGCACACCTATACCCATCGTATGGTCGCTTAGTCCGATTTCGCATTGAAATAAATCACGCAGATGCGGAATGGTACGTACGTTAGAGTTTTCAGGGCTTGCAGGATAATTGCTGGTACATTTGAGCAATACCAGATCTTTACAACCATTCTCTCTTAACACTGCTACCGATTCATCCAGATTAGCAAGCGAACTTGCTCCTGTTGACATAATAACAGGTTTACCGGTTCTGGCTACTTTTTTTAGCAATGGATGATGATTGTTTTCAAAAGAAGCTATCTTGTGAGCCGGGGTATTAAGGTTTTCTAAAAAATCTACTGCTGTATCGTCAAAAGGTGTCGAAAAAATGATAATATTATTATCAGCAGCACATTTAAACATAGCTTCGTGCCACTCCCAGGGAGTATAAGCCTCCTGGTATAATTCATATAAATTTCTTCCCTGCCATAGCGAAGTTTTATCTTCGATATCGAATAAACCCCCTCTTTCGTTAATAGTAATTGTATCGGCGGTATAAGTCTGCAATTTAAGTGCATCGGCTCCGCAGGCGGCAGCAACTTCTATTATTTTTAATGCTCTTTCTAACGAGTGGTTATGATTGCCACTCATTTCAGCAATAATAAATGGTTTATAATTTTGCCCTATATTGTAATTTCCTATCTTCATGAATTGCTTTTTGTATATAAAACACTTTCTATGCCCTGATAATCTAAATGTTTACTAAGAGAAAAGCCCGCTTTCGAAAATGCTCCTAAAGAGCCTTTGTTCTCTGCTTTTATATATGCTTCTACAATATAGTCAGGATTCTCTTTCAGAAAATATACAGATGCTTGTTCTAATATTTTTCCGGCCAGTCCCTTTCCTCTACAGCTCTTATCTAATGAAACCCCTATGACACTTATCTTCTGAGCTGTATCTTTCTCAAACCTTACTTGTCCGATGGGTTCTTTTTGTGCATTTTCGGCAATGAGCATCAAACAGTTTTTATCGGCCAGTTTTTTATGAAACCAGTTACTGTGGTTTTCTAAACTGATTGGATTGCTGTTGAACGATTGTTTTCTGACCTCTTCATCGTTTGTCCACTCAAAATACTGCATCAAATCATTCTCATCTGCTTTTCTGAGAGTGATAGCATTGATTTTAGAATGAATCAGCACATCAATAAATCTATTCTGAAATAAACAATGGTCTTTTAGTCTTGCTTCTAATAGATAATTGCTTTTTTCAATAGCCTGATACAGATGAGGTCTAATATCAAAAGCGTAGGTAAATATTTTATGAAAATTCAGTTCTATAAAAGCAACCTGCTCTATCAAGCTCAGGTAAGTAGTCCAGTGAAACTCAAAATACTCTTTTTCTAATTCCGTTTTGATAATGAACGAGATTTCAGCATTTTTATCTATCCAGTTAATATGAACTAATCCGCCATAACCAATGCAAATGCCATTTTCTAAGTAAGAGAAGAGCAACTGTTTAGGATTCTCTTCTGTAAATAACTTAGCTACTATGTTAGTAAAATACCAATCCTGTTTTTCAGTTGTCAGCAGTTCCGCTTGTCTTAAGTGATAAATCTGCTCATTACGCCATTCCATAATCGCGTATTTATCCTCTTCTCTTATCGGAACAATAGCATATTTATCTGAACTGAACTGTTGTTTAATTAAACAAGAATACTCCCGCATCAATCTGAATTTTATTTAATAATTCTTGTTTGGCTATTACTATTGTTATTTTTTAATTTAATCTTTTAAATCCTGCATGGCAAACAGGTCCTTCTAAGAGCGAATTAATATCTTTCTCTCCTTTGATACATTCGCTGATAGTTTTATAAACACTATCTAACGCATCAAAATAGCTGTTGATAATCTCATCGCTGTGTTTTAAGCAGCCATAGAAATTGGTACTTGCCAGAAACCCTTTTTTCAGCATTTCCTGTGTCAGATAGGTCTTGTATTTAAGAGCGTCTTCTCCCTGAAAACTATAAGTACTTAAAGAAGGGATACCTGAGATTGCAATAGGAATATTATGACTGTCTGCTAAGTTTTGCCAGCCTTTCTGAACCTTTTTGCCTGCTTCGGTAATAAACTCCCAGGATTTTGTTCTTTCCATTACTTCTAATGCCTTTATGGCTGCAGCAGGTCCTATTCTTTCTGTCCAGAAGGTACTGCTTATAAAGGTTTTCTGGGCAGCTTCCATTACTTCTCTTTTACCTACTACTGCCGTAATTGCATAACCGTTACCTAAGGTTTTGCCATATATTGCCATATCCGGCTCCACACCATATTTCAAAAATATGCCTCCAAAAGTTTCTCTGAAACCAGAGGTACATTCGTCAAATATTAATACGATGTTGTTTTTGGTAGCAATTTCACGCACTTTATGTAAGAAGTTATCTTCAGGGCCCATGTTCCTGACTACTTCCATTTTAATAACACCTATATTTTTCTCCTTTATAATCTGCTCTAATTCTTCGATATTGTTATAATGAAAAGGATGTACCGTGTTCTTTAAATTTTTTGGAACACCGGTAGGGTTTAAGCCGGGCAATAAATGACCATCCAACCCATCGTGCTGATTATGATTAACAGACAGATACCAATCGTGCCAGCCGTGATACCCACAGATAGCAACATCATCTCTTCCTGAGGCGGCTCTTGCAATTCTGACCGAAATGGCATTAATTTCACCTCCCGACCTTGCAAAGCGAACCATATCTGCCCAAGGATTAAGTTCAATTAATTTCTCTGCCAGATACACTTCTTCCGGACAATTGAAAGTGGACATATTTCCGGTTCTTACCACATTCATCACTACCTCGTCTACCTCATCGTTTCCATACCCTAAAGTATTGGTTCCAATAGCCATGATAGACATATCGGTGTACTTGTTTCCATCTAAATCCCACACATCACAATCTTTGGCTTTTGAGTAGTAAGATGGCCAGTTTTCGGGAAGAAACATTTCCGGTCTTTTAGAAAGCAACATCGTGCCTCCCGGAATTAAAGTTTTAGCTTTTCTATATAAATCTTGTCCGCTATTCATTGTTGATAGATTTTAAATATCCTTCGTTTCTAATGATGCCCCCGTTGATATTATCTAAATTATTTTCTATAATAAAATTAGTGTATGCTAACCAGGTTTTATCAGTACCTAATTGTTCAATTAAGTTTTTTACTAACAAAAAGTCTTTTTCTTCATCTACTGTCATTCTTATCTTAGAGAAATCTTCAGCACATGGATAATTTGCAGCAGTAAAAGGTGTTCCGCCTTTAAAATCAGAATTATTGCGGATATAAGGTGTAACATGCTCGCGCTCTGACTTTAATGAAGCATTTTTCCAGGCAGTTTCTAAAGCACTAAATTTAAATACCTCTACGTCTTGTCCGTCAGGAAATCGCTCTATTAAAACATTTGAAGCATAATCTACATTTTTCTCCTGAGCAAACTTTACCACTTCGTCCACTAATGCAGGGTCAAGTAATGGACAATCTGAGGTTACTCTGACAACCCATTGCGGACGAACATTGAATGCGGCAATGGCTTGATAAAATCTATCTAAAACATCATTTTCAGAGCCTCTGAAAACATCATAGTTCCAACTCTTTACCAGATTTTCAATAAGAACATCGTCATTTTCGGTAGTAGTAGCTACTATTATCTTATCGATGGTCTTGCACTTTGAAAGGCGTGTCAGATGAATTTTTAATAATTCTTCTCCCTCAATCTTTTTCAAGACTTTTCCAGGGAGTCTGGTACTGCCGGTTCTTGCTTGTGTTATTAAACAAACGCCTATTTCCATAAAGAAGGATTTAATAAGTTTTTATCCGCAACAACTATTTTATTAATTCTGTTGATGCTGTCGCTACTTATCGGCTTTCCAAGTATTGTTAAATTCTCAATCAACTGATTTAAACTATCTACTCCAATTAAAACATTATCAATAGCCTCTATTTGTAAGCAATAATTCAAAGCAAGTGAGGATATTTCAAGGTTTTCGGTAGTAGCAATGGTATGTATTTCTTGTAATTCTTTTTTCAATGCCTGAACAACCGGATTAGGGTCCTCTATGTCTTTGAAAAATATGCCTTGCAAAAAGGCAGACCTTGAATGAATTACTTTATTGTTTTCTCGGGCAATGTTTAAAAGATTCCCTTTTTGAGAAACATTATCTAATAAATTGAAAGGAAGTTGTATTAAATCTATTTGTGCATAATTTAACAAATCCTCAAATTCGTTGTTATTATAAATAGATACTCCTATGAGTTTTATTAGATTCTGAGATTTTAAATCGACTAACTCATCTAAAGAATCAGTATGTTGCGTAAAAGTTGTGTAAGAATGAAACATAATTGCTTCTAATTGTTCTACACAAAGTACTTCGCAATAATTTTTAACTGTGTTTTCAATATTACCCTTAAAGTTATGTGGTAATTTGGTAATTACCTTAAACCTGATATCCGGGTTTTCTCTATGAAAACTTCCGATGATAGCATGCGCTTCACCGTAAGCCTCTGCTGTATCTAATGTATGAATGCCTGCTTCATAGGCATATTTTAATATCTGATGGCTTTCTTCTTCTGATATTTTCCCTGTTTTATTATTGATTCCATACGGAATCCCCATTTGTACAGTTCCCAGAATGATTTTATTGTTGTGGGCAGGCATTCTATTTCTTCAATTCCATTCTTAATGTATTACAGAGTTTACCCTCATATACACCACTATTCTCTTTTATCTGATAAATTTCGAAACCCAGTCTTTTATATAAATTAACAGCCGCTGTGTTTTCTTCAACAACTCCTAAAGTTATTTTAGAGAGATTGAATTCATCAAAGCAGAATTTAATTATTCTTTCAGAGGCTTCTTGTGCATAACCTTTTTTCCATTCACTTTTATCTCCCATTAAAATACCATACTCGCCAGAGGCGTCAACGTCATTAATAGGGTCTATCTTAATATTACCAATGTGCTTATTGCTATCTTTTAACTGAATAGCCCAGAACAGAATATCTTTTTTCTCTTGTCCTTTTACGAAGTCCTCTAATTGCTCTAAGGTTGTTTGTCTTGTTTCGAGATATTTATTTACCTCAGGGTCATTTATCCAGTCAGCATAGGTTTGGGATACATGGGTAGCTGAAAGAGGTACATAATTCAACCGGGCAGAATCGAGAACTTTCGCTTTTCTCATGGATAATATTGCTTTATTTTCTCTATTACATACGCTTGCTCTGCCTCAGTAAGCGTTGGATACATTGGCAAACTGATACAGTGTCTGTAATAGGCCTCTGCTTTTGGCTTGTCGCCCTCTTTCCAGCCTAAACCACGGTAATAAGGCATAAGGTGACAAGGAATATAGTGAATCTGTGCAAAAATCTTTTGTTCTCTTAAATAATTATAAAGACCTAATCGGTCTTCTGCTTCAATGACATATAAATGGTAAGCATGACCTTCTACTACGCCCGATTGCCCTTTGATAGGAGCAAAGTCTTTAAAAGCGTCAAAGTAGCGGGCAGCTATTTCTCTTCTTCTTACTAAGCCTTCGTCGGCTCTTTTAAGCTGACTATCACCCAAAGCTGCCTGAAAATCGGTTATTCTGTAATTATAACCCAGCGTCTGCATTTCCATATACCAACCCGGATATTTATCAGTTCCTCCGGCAAATTCTATACTATTTACATACAGATTGTCTGATTTAACAATGCCGTGTGTACGTAACTGAAGCAGGATTTGATAAAGTTTTTCGTCGTTGGTGGTTATCATGCCACCTTCACCACTGGCAATATGTTTTACCGGATGAAAAGAAAAGATAGCTAAATCGGCAAAATTACCGTTTCCGCATTTTTGTTGTTTTCCGGTTGAATCTGTAAAATATCCACCCGGCGAATGACAGGCGTCTTCAATAATCCAGAGATTATATTCATCGGCCAGTTTACGGAATTCTTCTAAGTTTACAGCCCTTCCGGCAAAATCTACAGGAATAATACCCGTATAAGTACCCTTAGGAGATTTTTCTAATAATTCTTTAACCGAATCAATATCGATCAGATATGTATCAGGGTCTATATCAGCAAAAACAACCTCTCCTCCACAATAGCGAACACAATTGGCAGAAGCCGCAAAAGTAATAGGAGTCGTAATTACTTTGTCTCCTTCTTTTACACCTAAAGCCATCGCACACAAATGCAGGGCGGCTGTTCCGTTAGCTAAAGCAACCGCATATTTTGCTCCAATATATTTGGCAAAGTTATCTTCAAACTCTTTAATTTTAGGTCCTTGTGTTAAATAAGGACTTTTAAGCGTTTCTATAACAATAGCCAGGTCTTCTTCAGTAATGTGTTGTTTCCCGTAAGGAATAGCTTCCATCTGATTAGGCTTCAAAGGTTGGATCTACGTGTTCTTTAATTAAAACTCTCAGGCTTTCAACAGATTCCCAATCAGTATTTTCGCCAGAATTATATTTGAATCCTACAGGAACTTTCTCGGCACCAAACTGGCTCTTGAAGTCTTCTATTTTCCATTTATGGCTTGAAGGTAAAATAGTATAGTATTTACCTAAGTCATATGTCAGAAAAGAGTCAGATTCTGTAATCATTTCTTCATGTACTTTTTCGCCGGGTCTTATGCCTACTACCTTTGTTTCGCACTCAGGAGCAATAGCGGCAGCAATATCCATAATGCGGTAAGATGGAATTTTAGGAATGAAAATTTCACCTCCCCAGGCGTGTTCCAGCGCGTGCATAACCATATCTACACCCCCTTGCAAAGAGATATTGAAACGTGTCATATTAGGGTCTGTAATAGGAATTATGCCTTCTTTGCGTTTATTAATAAAGAAAGGTATTACAGAGCCATTAGAACCCATTACGTTTCCGTATCTTACCACCGAAAATCTGATAGGGTTCCAGCCTTTAATATTATTAGCAGCTACAAATAATTTATCAGAAGCTAATTTGGTAGCTCCATAAAGGTTAATAGGAGCACAGGCTTTATCGGTAGATAATGCCACTACTCTTTCTACGTCTGTTTCCAGACAGGCATTGATAATATTTTCGGCGCCTAAAATATTTGTTTTTACACATTCCATTGGGTTGTACTCCGCAATAGGAACATGTTTCATAGCTGCCGCATGAATCACATAGTCAACTCCTCTTAAAGCTCTTTTCACACGTTCAAAATCTCTGACATCACCTATAAAATATCTTATTTGAGGGTATTTAGTGTCAGGGTATTCTTGTGCCATCTGAAATTGTTTCTGCTCATCTCTCGAAAAGATGATAAGTTTTTTTATTTCAGGGTGTTTTGATAGTATATGGCCGGTAAGGGCTTTCCCTAATGAGCCAGTTCCTCCGGTGATAAGTATCGATTTATCTTTTAAGGTAAATGACATGGATTCTGCTATTGGTTTAATTGAAAAGTATAAGTGTCAATTCGTAACAGTGGCTTATACTAATTTTGACAGTTTTTGAATAAAATTTTAACTATATAATTCTTCAAGAAGAAACTATATATTACAAAGCTAAAACAGCTCTATAGTTTTTCTTCTTTAATAAAATGACTATTAAAGCTAATACGGTTCCGCCAGCCAGGCCAATCAAAAGAATAATGGCTCTTCGGGGTTCACTTTTTCTGGTAGGGGCAGATGGTGGCGTTAATACCTGATAAACAGGAATAGATTGCTGATAATTGATGTTTGCCTCCTCATATTTTTTTACTAACTCATCATAAAATACAGAAGACATGCGGTATTCAGACTCAATTCTTTCTCTTTGAATATCTGCTGATTGCAAACGGATAGTAGGCAGTTGAAACTGGTCATTATACTGGGCTTTTTTGGCTTGTGTTGAATAAAACTTGCCTCTGGCCGCATCCATTTTCTCTTTCAGGAAATCTACATTCTGTTTATCTTTATCAGTTCTGTAATGAGTGATATAGTTGGTAAGATAAATCATAGAAAAACGGGCAAGACTGGCAGCAACTACCGGGTCGGGCATTGTTACTGAAATACTGATAACCCCGCTTTTTTTATCAATACTTGCTTTAATCCTGTCTTTCAGGTCTTCAATTCTTTCTTCACTTAACCGATTCAGCACCAGAAAACCATCTTCTTTTACCGGAAACTTCTTGATACGTTTATCTGTAATTTCTTCATTTTCTTCAACTACCTCATGATAGAATTTCTCAAAGTTTATCTGTTTATTTTCTTTTGTTACAACATTCTGTTTGAATAATTCAAGAAAGAAAGGTGTGCTTTGCAGAATAACAGGATACAAATCCGGGCGAAAAGCATCTGTACCATCACCGCCACCAACATCTACACCTGCCAGGCTTGCCAGACCAGCTAATCCGCCTAATTTTCCTTCTTTGGTTTGTACTTCAGGTAAAATCTTGCCTTCTGAAGTAAACTCTTCCATACGGGTAAAAGCATAAATGCCAGTAATTAACCCAACTGCTATTATAATGGATAAAAACAAAAACTTTTCTTTCCAGAGTATCCGAAAAAACGCTTTTAAGTCAACAATATCGTTTTTTAATTCTTCCATATTTATTCGTCCACAAATGTTGAAAAACAGCCCTCAAAACACGGCTTCGCCCTCCTAAGTCCCATTTTATAGGTGCCAGGTATGAGAAATTGGTAATTTTTATGTTTCTATGCTTGGTAAAACTGATAACACTATATTAGTAGAATCAGGGTTTTATTTAGGCATTAATAATTATATCTTGTCACTTATACAGGGCTTAATAACATATCTGTTTGTGATACACAAAGCGTAAACCCTAAATTTTCTAACTGTAAAATCAACTGATTCCCGTTCTGTTTCACAACTGTTGCTTGCTGGTCAATTAATAGCCCTGATTTGATTATCAGACGTTCATTGTCCTGAAATTTCCGGGTTTCAATATATTCATGGTTGTAATCGTTCAACCATCTTTTAATCTCTTCAATTTCTTCGTCACGCACTATTGCCGGTTTTTTCAGCCAGAACACATATCGCACTACACCCGGCACCTGAAATACTTTGTTTCTGTCTTTTTCTTCTATATGCACAAAGCAATAAGACGTAAACAAAGGAGTTTCAACTTTCTTTTTCCTGTCAGACCATTGTCTTTCGACCTTCTTTGTCGGACAATAAGATTCAATGCTTATTTTAGCTAATTCGTTGGCGACTTTTTTCTCTTGCCTGGGTTTGGTATAAATGACAAACCATTTTTTCATATATATAGCTAAAGTCTTGGTTTGCTACGAAAGCAGATATTTTAAATCACTTACAGAAGTCTTACAAGTGTCAGTAATACGGCAGATAAGGAAACGAATCCTGTTCCAATGGCTATTCGCTCAGCTGAAGTCATCCTTACTTTGGTTCTTACTGGGACTTGAATAGACATGCCTTGTTGCACTTTAGGATAAACTTTTATTCCAAAGAAATTACGGGTTCTGTCAGTACTGCCATTCGCATATTGTACATAGGTCTTTCTTATAAAAGCCTCATCTGTAAAACCACCTGCTTGCGCAATATAATCTCCAAAAGAGAAATTAGGCTGATAAGCTACAGTGGTAGGATTAAGAACCTGACCACTTATAGAAACTGTTTGTTTTTCTTTTGGAATTACTATTCTGTCCCCATTTTCAAGAAAAAGGTTCGAGGCTGTCTTCTTATTTTTCAACGCTTTATCAAAATCAACGAAGATAAGTTTTTCGTCTCTGTATAGTTTGGCTCCGCTGATAGAAGATTCCGGGCGAAGACCACCGGCTCTGTCAATAACATCGCTTAATCGCTCTGACTTACTTTCTATGGTATAGGCTCCCGGGTAGTTTACTTCTCCCTGAACAATGACCGTTTGTTGTACCTCATAATTAGGGAGATTACGAACAAAGATTTTATCAAAAGGCATTAATTTAATACCACCTTCAGCCGGATTTAAATCTTTTGATATATTGACAGCAATAATCTCTACCGATTTTTCAGTTGATTCATCATTATATACCCTGCGGGCAACTTCAATTCTTTTACTGGTTGCTCCGTCAGTAAAACCACCTGCCAACAGAATAACATCTCTGATTGACATGTTTTCGGCATACGAGTAATTGCCCGGATTATTAACAGCACCTTCTATATCAATCTTTCTTTCCTGTCTGATTTCCACAAGAGATTTTACCAGCAACTGGTCTTGTCTTTTTAATTCAATATCAGGAATTTCTCCTTTCATGAGTTTGCTAAGGTCAATTGGCATATACATAGGGTCAAGATTCTCCTGCTCTCTTACTAAGATAGCTCTGCTCAGATAGGCGTCTTCTCTTAAACCCTGAGCACTTTCAATTAATTGTTTAAGGGTTTTTATTTTATCTCCCAAGGCAAACTCACCGGGTCTGAATACTGCTCCCCGGATTTCTACTTTATTTTCAAAACGGTCTAAGATTGTACCCACATAAAACTGATCTCCATTCTGTGTAGGAAAGCCGGGATTGGCTACAGGGTCAAAGGTTTGTAATCTTTTCTCTGTTTTTGTATTTCTGTGTACATTTACAGTAGAGGTGTACGCTTGCTCGGTATAGCCTCCGGCATAATTCAACAACGTATTAAAGTCGTCATCCTCATTTAATTCAAATATGCCGTTTCTTTTTACTTCTCCTTCAATTCGTACCTTTTTCTTGAAAAGAGGTACCAATATTACATCCTGATCAAAAAGAGTGATGTTGTCTTCAAGCGTTCCTTTTAAAAGGAAGTCATAAACGTCTATCTTTTTGATTAAGGTATTATTACGGAAAATCTGGATGTTTCTGAAAGATCCATTATTATTTGGCCCCCCTGACAAGTAAAGGGCATTGAATGCCGAGGCAAGTGAAGATACAGTATAAGTACCGGGGTTATTTACTTCTCCTACTAAAGTAACTTTTATGCTTCTTACACTTCCAAGTGTAACATCAGCCGTTAGTCTGCCATTTTGTAAGCCCGCAAAAAGAGTTTTCAGGCGTTCAATAATTTTTATTTTTGCCTGTTCAATGGTATTACCGTTTACATAGATAGGACTAAGGTTTTCTATTTTTATGGTTCCTTCGGGAGAAACCTTCACATCATAATGCTGATATGCGTAGCCGGTAATGTCAATTTTAAGTTCATCATCAGGGCCTAAAATATAGCCTTTTGGCGTAGGAATTCTCAGATTAGGCTCAAAAGTAAGACTTTTATTATTAAATATCTGACTACCAAAGGTCTCCAATTTTTTGCCTACTTCCTGTTTATCTGATACTGCTATCGGAGTTCTCTCGGCTACTTCGCCAATCTGTTCGCGGGTAACATTTTCCAGTTTAGCTGTACCTACAGTATTAGCTTTTACTTCCGTAGTTCCGGTTTTTAGTCGATTAATTCGTTCTCTTATTTTGGCAATATCTTGTGCAGAGTAGCCATTTGCCAAAGCAGCGGCTTCAATCTGAGCTTCAGAAAACCCTTTTGCTTCAGCCTCCTTTAAAAACGCTTCAATTTGTTTGTCAGATATATTGTCAACGTTTGAAGGGAGATTGGTTGGTGTCTGTGAATAGGCTACTTCAAAAAAACCGAATAAGAATATTATTAAAACTTTATAGAAAATTTTCGAGGAGGTCATGACTGAATTTTAAATACACTTTTGAACAAACATCTGCAAATTTAATTAAATCTCACCAAAGAGACAAATCGAAAATAAGTTTCGATAAATAAACTATTTTCCTAAATAAGATTTAGAAGATATTGACCATAACCACTTTTCACTAAAGGTTCGGCAATTTTTCTTAATTGTTCTGCATCTATGAAACCCATTCTGTACGCAACTTCTTCTATGCAACCTATTTTAAGGCCCTGGCGCTCTTCTATTACCTGTACATATTGTGCGGCCTGCATTAATGATTGAAATGTGCCGGTATCTAACCAGGCCGTTCCTCTGTTCATAATGCCCACACTTAATTTGCCTTGTTCAAGATATTTTTTATTTATATCTGTTATTTCCAGTTCACCACGAGGCGACGGTTCAATATTTTTGGCGATTTCTACAACGCTGTTGTCGTAAAAATACAATCCCGGAACTGCAAAGTTTGATTTAGGATTTTTTGGTTTTTCTTCTATCGAAATGGCTTTACGATTCTCGTCAAATTCTACAACTCCATATCGTTCAGGGTCGTGTACCTGATAAGCAAATACAACGCCGCCTTCAGGGTTTGTACTACTCTGAAGTAATTTGCTTAATCCGCTCCCATAGAAAATGTTATCTCCCAAGACAAGTGCTACACTATCGTTTCCGATAAAATCAGCACCAATAATAAAAGCCTGGGCCAACCCATCAGGGCTTGGTTGTTCGGCATAGGTAAACTCACAACCTATTCTGCTTCCATCTCCTAATAGCTTCTTAAAATGAGGTAAATCATGAGGGGTTGATATAATCAGGACTTCTTTAATACCTGCTAACATTAATATTGAGAGTGGATAATAAATCATAGGTTTATCATACACAGGCATTAGTTGTTTACTGACAGCAAGGGTAAGTGGGTGTAAACGAGTACCTGAACCTCCGGCAAGAATTATTCCTTTCATCTGAATTAATTAGAAAAACGAAGTAATAAATATTTTAACTCTAAATAGAAAAAAAGAGACTTATCTATAGTAATAAGCTACTCATTTATCATCTTCATATAAAATATATTTCAATAAAAATCGTGGTTTTTGATGCAAGTTATAGTATTTCTGACAAATGTCGTATCAAAAACTAATAAAATTTACAAAATCTTTATTTACTGGCAAATTGTACTATTCTAATAATGGAATATTTATATTATTTGTAGAAAACAAAAAGCAGCTATGCAAACGGGTTCTAATTGGCTTGGGCTTCGAAGTGGATATAATATAGTTTAATGAGTAGGTTTTGAACCATGCAATAAATTAAGTCAATAAACGAGTTTAAGTTAGCCTTAAGAAAAGTAATTGCAAGATATTTATTGCTACTATTTTAGTTATTAAATATTTGCAATTCTTCTTTATATTTTTTCTTTGTCCTAATAAGACAGCCACCTTTATACTTTTTGTTTCACTATATATTGTCAGGTGATACCCAAGATGTTTTATTGCGAGAACATAAGTAAAAAGAAGATTTTAATTAGATGTTATTGTAGTACCTGTTTAAAGTTAGAACTCATACCTAATCCCATAAAAACAAAACAAGTTTCAAGATAACTCTTGAAACTTGTCAGAAAGGATTGTTTTATATTATACGTTCGGAATACCTCTTTTGGCATTTGAGAAACGTTTTTGTACAGCCTCCCAATCAACTACATTCCAGAAAGTATCGATATAATCCGGACGTTTATTCTGGAATTTCAGGTAATAAGCGTGTTCCCACACGTCTAATCCTAAAATAGGAATACCTTTTTTATCTGCCACATCCATCAATGGATTGTCCTGATTAGGAGTAGAGGTAATGAAAACTTTTTCCTGGTCGTCAACACATAACCATGCCCAACCTGAACCGAAACGACCTATGGCTGCTTTTTTGAATTCATCTTTAAAAGCATCAAATGAACCAAAGGCATCATCAATCGCTTTGCCCAAGGTACTTGATGGAGTTCCGCCGCCATTAGGTGAAAGAATATTCCAGAATAAATCATGATTGAAATGTCCGCCACCATTGTTTCTTACCGGAGCCGGATATTTACTGATATTAGCTAATAATTCTTTCAATGATAAGCTCTCCATTTCTGTACCAGCAATGGCATTATTGAGATTGGTTACATAAGCCTGGTGGTGACGGTCATGGTGGATTTCCATAGTTGCCTTGTCAAAATGAGGCTCCAGTGCGTCACTTGCGTAAGGGAGCGGATCGAGTGTGTATGCCATATCTTAAAGTAAGTTTTAAATGTTGAATATTATAGTGTGCGATAATACAGCCTAAAGGCTAAACGCTAACTGTAAAAATTATGTTCGCAAATTCCTGAAAAAATTCTTTAAAATAATTTCAGAATCTTTTTCTAAAATACCTTTTACAACGGTAGTCTTGGGATGAAGAAGGTTAGGCGTAACTCGTGTGAAACCTCTCTTAGGGTCAGAAGCACCATATACTATGCGGTCAATCTGTGTCCAGTGCAAAGCCCCTGCACACATCACACAGGGTTCGAGTGTAACATATAAGGTACAATCTTTCAGATACTTGGCGCCAAGAAACTGTGCTGCTGCTGTAATGGCAATGATTTCGGCATGCGCAGTAACATCATTGAGTTGTTCTGTCTGGTTAGTGCCTTTTCCGATAATCTTGCTGCCTCCGGCTACCACAATAGCACCCACAGGAATTTCTCCTGCTTCGCCGGACTGTATGGCTAAATCAAGAGCTTTCGACATGAAATATTCATGAGAATAAAGCGGATAGGTGAGTCCCAAATTTGTAAGAGGTTTAAGATGAGTTTACTGTGCGGCGGTTGCCTCACCCCAACCCCTCTTCCGGGGAGAGCGGCTTAAAAAAGTATCCCCCTTCTGACAAGAAGAGGGATACTTATAGCAGAAACCGCACGGGGCAAGGAGAAATTTCTATAGATTACAAACCAAATTTCGCCGATAATTCCAACATTCTTTCAATGGGCTTTCTGGCAGCCTCAATTACGTCCATGGGTAAAGTAATTTCCGGGGTTTCATCTCTTAAACACAAATAGAGTTTTTCCATTGTGTTCAATTTCATGTGCGGGCAATCTGAACAAGCCTTACAGGCATGCCCATTGCGTGAAGTAGGTGCTACAATAAATTTTTTATCTGGGGCAGCCTTTCTCATCTGGTGCAAAATACCTGATTCTGTGGCTACAATAAATTCTTTATCAGGGCTATTGATTACATGTTTTAGCAAGCCTGTAGTAGAACCGATATAGTCAGCTAATTTTAAAACCGGCTGCTCGCTTTCAGGGTGAGCTACTACCTTTGCATCAGGGTGTTTAACTTTTAAATCCTGAATCATTTTGCCGGAGAAAGTCTCATGTACCATACAGGCTCCGTCCCATAAAACCATATTGCGGCCTGTAACTCTATTAATATAGCCCCCAAGGTTTTTATCAGGTGCAAAAATGATTTTCTGCTCTTTAGGGAAACTCTCAACAATCTTCACCGCATTGCTACTGGTACATACCACATCGGTTAATGTTTTAAGTGCAGCCGAACAGTTTACATAAGAAATGACAATATGGTCTGGGTGTTGAGCTTTAAAAGCCGCAAATTCATCAGCAGGGGCTGACTCTTCTAACGAACAACCTGCATTCATGTCAGGCAATACTACTTTCTTTTGCGGAGACAATATTTTGGCTGTTTCGGCCATAAATCTTACGCCTGCAAAAACAATCATATCCGCATCGGTCTTAGCAGCTTGTTGCGAAAGACCCAAACTATCGCCTATATAATCGGCAATATCCTGAATTTCAGCAATCTGATAATAATGAGCTAAAATAACCGCATTCTTTTCTTTCTTTAAACGGGCTATTTCTGCTACTAAATCAATATCTTCTTTTACCATTTTGGTTAATTTTCTAAATACCTGTCAAAAAATGTCGTAATACGCAAACCTATTTACAAAGATATTCCCATGCTTTCATCGTAGTGGTTACTCCTTTTGAGTCAGCAAATGATTCTTTTACTTTATTATTCTTTGCATCATACTCAAAGCTTCTTATACTTAGAATCTGATTATTGTAAAAATAGTTCTCTTTTACCATTAATGCTTTACTATTGTGTTCGTAGGTAAAGTAATAATCAACCTGATTTTTTGCATTCAAACGGGTTTTCTTTTCTAAAATCCCGTTAGCACCATAAGTATTTACGGTAGAAGCATACAAAACGTCGTTACGTAAGGTAGTTTCCTTGGTAAGATTACCAGCCGGATTATACTCATAGGTGGTAATGGTTGTTACTTTATCGGCAGCATCATAATGTACCCAACGGCTTACTTTTCCTACAGCGGCATAAGTATATTTATCTGAGAATGCAACTGTTCCATTAGCACTGATTACTTCTTTTGTAATTACTTGCCCGTTCAAATCAAGACCTATTATTTCTTTCACAGTCTCAGTAATACCGTCTTTATCATAGAAGATTTGTGTTGAGCCCGACTCTGTGAATATTGTTTTTGTAAGAGGGCTGGAAACACCATCTGCCGAAATAATTTCCTGTGTTAGTTTCCCCAGTAGGTTATATTCTTTCTGGGTTACCTTTTTCACCACGTTATTATGGCTATATGTTATTTTGGTATTATTGCCTTTAGTATCATATTCATAGGCATAGGCTTCGGTATAATTTCCCGAAAACTGGCTTGAATAAGTATTGGTTTCGTTCAGAAGTCGACCCTGAGCATCGTACTGTTTAACAAATTGTTGCTCAGTTTTTCCTTGTCTTGAGAAAGTGTACTTGGTTTCAAGACAAGTGTTTGCAGGGGTAATAATGTCTAATTGAGCAAAAGAGCAAGAAGAGGTAGTTAATAACAGTATTCCCAGACAAAAATAGACGTTTGTATGTTTAAGATTTAGTTTCATTTTCTTAATGAAATAAATGTGAAAAATAGATTGATGTAACATAAGTGTGGGCAATTTATAGCATAAAATTACAAATTTCCTGAAAAATCCGATACCTGTTTTTATTTAATGGCAAAGTTTGTGCTAATTATTGGATTTTTAATTGAAAAATTTCAGGATTAAATGGCTATAACTGTGGTGTTACAAATATTTTATGCTGTGAAAAAAAAGAGCAGAACTTTACGGTTCTGCTCTTCTATTATAAATAAAGCTGCTATTATTTCAATTGGAACTCTACGCGAGTGTTGGCTTTTTTGCCATCCGGAGTCATGTAAGAAGATGATGGGTCTTCATCTGGTTTTCCTTCGTAGGTCATACGTGCTTTGCTGATACATTTTTTCTTCAAGAAATAAGCGTAGATAGCACAAGAACGTAATTTGGCTGAACGAAGATTGGCAGAAGTGCTTGAACCATCGTTGTAAGCAACAATATTAAGTATGCTATCTGGGCATCTTTGTAACAAAGCACAAACACGGTCTAATTTTTTGTAAGAACTTGGTTTCAATTTGTTTGTACCGTTGTAGAACTCAATTCCTTGTGCGGCAAAGCTTAATTCGTCTAACTCAGCTTTAGAAATCATACAACCGCTCAATGTTCTGTAACCAGGAGCCACACCGTTTACGTATCCTTCAGGACAACCGTCGTTGGTTTGTAAGCCTGGTAAATCAGGACATTTATCTTTATCGTCAGCTACACCATCACCGTCACGGTCTGGGCAACCTTTAGCAGAAGCAACACCAGCTAAGTTCGGACAAGCATCATCTTTATCAGCTATACCATCACCGTCTGAATCAGGACAGCCGTTCAATGAAGCAGGTCCAGGCTCGTTCGGACAAGCATCGTCTTTATCGGTAATACCATCACCATCCGTATCAGGACAGCCTTTCAATGCTTTCAAACCAGGTACATCCGGACAAGCGTCATCTTTATCAGCTACACCATCTTTATCTTTATCAGGACAACCGTTTAAAGAAGCAGGACCCACTACGGTAGGACAAGCATCGTCTTTATCGGCAATACCGTCGCCATCAGTATCAGGACAACCTTGTAATGCCATTGGGCCGGCTTGCGTAGGGCAGGCATCATCTTTATCAGGAATACCATCACCGTCAGTATCCGGACAGCCCTGGAATTTACGTAAACCTTTTTCGTTAATACAAGCATCACAACGATCAACTACACCATCTTTGTCAGTATCTTTATCACCGAAGCGGTATGAGCCTAATAAGTTAACTACTGCGTAACCATCTCTTTTAGGTACGTTAGTTTCTAAACTGGTAGTTGATAAACTGGTTCCATCTAAGTAGTCAGAGAAAACATAGCGATAACCGGCTTCTAAACCAAGTGTCCATCTTTCAGCCAAGTTCCATTTTACCCCTAAACCAAATGGCAACATAAATGCTGCTTTTTGCAGATTAGCTCTATCTTCATCCATTAATCTTTGCAATGGAGGGAAAGCACCACCCGGTTGAACTTCAAAAGTAGGATTAGTGAATACTCCACCAACACCACCATAGATATAAGGTTTTACTGTTTTCTTGAAAGTTCCATCACAATAATAAAAACGTTCCCCAAACGGATATAACTCACCTAATAAAGCCACCTCTGTTAATGGAGATTTAAATTTCAAACGACGGTAATCCCATCTGCCGTCAGGTTGGTCCATATCATTTCCGGCTAATGCCCCTACCATTACCTGACCTCTTAATGCGAAATAATTGCCGAAATGCCTGCGCACAAATACGCCGAACATTGGTCGGTTTTCTGAAAGATATGCTTTACTACAGTGCATATCACCAAAATATTGGTTGGCACCAAGTAAGAGACCTACCTCCCACTTATATGGTTTACAAACGCTACAGGTGTCTTGGGCTTGCGACGCCAGTGAGATTGTGAATAACGTCGCAAATAATAGTATTGCCTTCTTCATGTTGGGGAATTTTTATGTTATATCAAATAAAACAATGTAAAAATTGGACTAAATAAAATATTTTGGGTCACAATCTGTTCGGAATATTTGGCAAAGAAAAAACAAAATGTTATAAATTTCTAAAAAAAAGGTTCATTTTTTTTACGAATATGATTAATCGGCAAAATTGGAACCTTAACTCTGTGTTTTTAATAGCCAAAAACATAAACTAATAAAAGAACAAAAATGTTTTAGCCCAAAATATCGGCTAAATCTATTATAAAGGCATATTCTTTTGCCATTAACTTCAGCGAAGCAAATCGCCCGGATGCACCGCCATGCCCTGCCTCCATATCAATATACATCAATAATAAATTGCTATCGGTTTTTAACGTACGTAACTTGGCAACCCACTTGGCAGGCTCAAAATATTGTACCTGTGAGTCGTGTAAACCTGTGGTTACCAATAGATTAGGGTATGCTTTTTTGCTCACATTATCGTAGGGCGAATACGAAAGCATGTACTCATAAGCGTCTCTGTTTTTAGGATTCCCCCATTCTTCAAACTCTCCTGTGGTAAGCGGAATACTTTCATCCAGCATGGTTGTTACGACATCTACAAACGGAACTGAGGCTACTATACCTCTATACAACTCGGGTTTCATATTAATAATGGCCCCCATTAATAATCCGCCTGCACTGCCACCCATTGCAAATAATTTGTTTGGGCTACAATATTGATTGTTAATCAGAAATTCAGAACAATCAATAAAGTCGTTAAAAGTATTGATTTTTTTAAACATTTTACCATTATCATACCACTCACGCCCCATCTCCTGACCACCCCTTATGTGTGCAATAGCATAGATAAACCCCCTGTCGAGCAGACTTAAACGAACAGAGCTAAAGGTGGCATCTGTTGAGTACCCATAAGAACCATACGAGTACTGTAGTAGCGGTGCTTTGCCGTCAAGTTGTGTGCTTTTCTTATAAACAATAGAGAGAGGTATCTTTGCCCCATCCCTTGCAATAACAAAAACTCTTTCAGATACATAATTGTTTTTATTAAAATCACCTATTACCGCTTGTTCTTTTTTCAGGTCTTTTATTTGGGTATCTAAATTATAATCAAAAGTAGAGCCCGGGGTAGTCATAGAGGTATAGATGAAGCGTAAAATATTTGTATTAAACTCAGGATTAGTACCTATATAGGCATCGTAAGTTGGTTCGCCAAAATCTACATAGTGTTCTTTTTTGGTATTCTGGTTAATAACTCTTAGCTGAGTTAAACCTTCTTTTCTTTCCTGCAATACTAAATGATTTTCAAAAACTTCGATAGATTCAAGCAATACCTCTTTTCTGTGTGGAATCACCACTTTCCATTTGGTTTGGTCAGCTACCTGTTTTTCTTTTACTTCCATTAACTGAAAATTAATGGCTCCCTCCCGATTGGTTTTAATATAAAATTTATCCTGAAAATGCTCAATGCTATACTCATGCCCACGTGCTCTTTCCGAAAAAACTTTAAACTCACCCATTGGTTTGGTAGCCTCTAATAAGCGGTATTCGGTTGATACTCCGTTATGGTCGCAACCAATGGCAATATATTTTTTCGATTTCATCCGGTACAGACCCATGTAAAACTGATTATCTTTCTCTTCATATACCAGTTCATCGCTTTTTACTTCAGTACCTAAAATATGCCGCCATACCTGATAACCTAACAGTGTCTGCTGGTCTCTTCTGATATAAAAGAAGGTTTTGTTATCACTTGCCCAAGCATAGCTACCACCTTCGGTATTTTTTATCTGCTCTTTATAAAGTTTACCTGTGTGTAGGTTTTTGAATCTTACTGTATAATTCCGACGGCTCACGGTATCTACTCCATAAGCCATAATCTCTTCATTGTCGGTTATTTCATAACCCCCCATATTGAAATAAGATTTGCCCTTGCCCAATTTATTCCCATCTAACAGAATTTCTTCAGGTGCGTCAAGGCTTTCTTTTTTGCGGCAATAAATCGGATATTCGCCGCCTTCAATAAAGCGGGCATAATAGTAATAATTACCCTCTTTTACGGGTACTGATTCATCCTGCTTCTTAATGCGGCTTTTCATTTCCTCAAAAAGTGTTTCTTCAAAGGATTTTATGGGAGCCATTACCTGGTTTAAGTAATCGTTTTCAGCATTCAGATATGCCAGTACTTCAGGATTCTCTCTTTCATTCAGCCAATAATAATTATCAATCCGGGTATGTCCATGAATGGATAATTCTTTAGGTTGTATTTGTACTGTTGGAGCAACAATACCGTCGTGCTTCATTAATTGTTTAGAACTCATGATATAGTTTAATAATTCGAAATCTTATAAACCTTTGTCTTTAAGGAGACCCAGGTTTGATGGGCTAAAACAACAAATAAAGTGTTTTTTTACTAATAATGTGAATCAAGGGTTAAAAATAAATAGACAAATGGCAGCAGTTATTCTACCTAAACAATGCGACCATAGAGCATTAGCAGAACGTACCTTTGAAGCATTTTGAATATCTGTTTTGCTAATGAGCCACTTAAAGAAAGATTCAATAGGTTGCCTAACAGAGCTAATATACTTAGAAAATAGGCTATCATCCGATTGTAGATATTGTTGTCTTTTTTTCAATTTTATAGGCGTTAAAACGACCGTGTTATTTTTAGAAAGTTGTTGGTTGAATTTTTCTGAACTATATGCTTTATCACCGACCACAATTTGATTTTTTAATTGGCAAATCATGGGTTTTATAGCTGTTAAATCATTCACACTGGCAGGCGTAAAATCAAAAAAGTTAGGTTTAGGTATTTTTTCAAATCTGTCCTTACCTATCAAATGGAGCTTTACTCCATGATAAAATTGTTTTTTTGCATCGCAATAACCCTTATCTGCTATCTCAGATGCTACTTTAGCTGTATAAGGGTGTTTGGAAAGCATGATAGGCAATGAATCCACCAAAGATACATTA
>NZ_SEWF01000067.1 GCF_004168285.1 Emticicia agri
TAACGTGAATTCGATGTTTATTTAATGATGAAAGTAGCTGGTTTAGTCTCATAAAAGCAATATGCAATTAGTCCACCAAAAGTATGAGCCATAGCATTGATAGGATTTCTATGTCTGGTATGATCTATGTCAAAAACAGTCATTAGAATGTCATTGACAGATTCTATCAAAGCCCGTTTTTTTAGGTTGATTTTGTCTTTTATTTTCATCAGTTTATTTTTCATATTTTTTCTGACTTTAGTAATCAATAAAAGCCCTCTGAGATAGTATTGTTCAAAGAGTTTAGTTAGATATCCTTTATCACCAAAGCATTGTCCTTTTAGACCATCAAACATATAATTCATAAGTCTGTCATCATTATCAGAGATATTGGCTGGTGTAAGGGCGAAATTAATAATTTGACCTAATTCATTGATTATCAGGTGGGTTTTTAGTCCATAGAACCAACCAGTAGAAGATTTTCCACGACCAGCAAACCCTACAAAGACTTTATTTGAATGAATTCGTCTATTATCACAAACGGGCATTTTCTTACTATCAATAAAATAATTACCCGTCCTAATAGAAAACAAAGAAAGGTATTTTAAGAACATTTGTAATCTCAGAGTCTGATAGGGAATTAATTCAATAAAACGATTATATGAAGGTATTTTAGGGAAATCTTTCACTAAAACATTCCTTACTAAATCTTGATAATAGTACTGAAAGCATTTATATCCTGAATAATGATAGAATATAATAAGTGTCAAAATTTCACTATCACTTAAGGTACTTAAGGGTTGGTTTTGGTTTGCAGGTACCCCCCTTTTTGCTAACCAATTATCAAATAATTGACAGAAATCATCGCATCTCACAAAGATTTCAATTAGCTTATTTTCATTATATTGCATAAGAATTGGGGTGATTTTTGAGGTTTATGGACGGGAATTCATAAATTTCTCATTTTTACTCCAATTCTTATTATAACTAATTGAAATACAATATTTTAACCATCGAACTCACGTTAGATTAGTATGTATTTCAAACATTTATTTAATCTTTCTGAAAAGATAGCCCGGAGCGTCTAATGCTATTCCGTTATCAATCATCAACTCACCCGGACAAATTCTGATATTGCCTGTAATAAAATTGTAAGAACCATCGTCAAACTTATCTTTGTCTGATTTTATACCCACATAGTATATTTTGTTATACTCATCTTCTACTAAATCGTAAGTCATGGCCTTTGTCAGCTTGCCATTTTCGTAGACTTGGGCTAATTGTTTACCATCACTTTTTTGTGAAATGACAATTTTTAAATCAGGTACTTCAAAAGAAGGCATCATGGTAATCATTCCCTTCAATTGCCATTCGCCGTAAATTTCTTTTTTTACATCGGCAATTCTTCTTGATACATCAGCCGAGGTGCGAATGCAGTCAAAATCTAAGATAGATTCTGCCTTCAGCATATTGGGTGATGGGGTGTTTTCTTCTGAAGTTTTACAAGCGTTGAGAGATAGTAGAGAGAAAAGGCTAAAGCCAAATAGCAACTTTTTCATATAAATGTTAAAGGAATAAGGTACAAGGAACTGGTATTGATACTATTGTTGAAAGGAACAATGTGCACAGAACAAGGAATAGTTACCTATAATGGTTTCTTTATAGTACCTATTTTCTCCTTACTCCGTTAACCGTTCTCCAATATATATAATGATGCCGTGAATTTAAAAATGGTTGGAACGAATCTGAAATTTTTAAGAAAGTTTAACCTTATTTCAGCGCATAGCCAATCGTAAACGAAATATTCTGATTGTGATACTCAAAATCATGAGAACTATCACGCATTTGTTTGCCTATGTCTCTGATTCCCAATTCATAATTGATGGCTAATTGCAAAGAACCCAATTCAACCCCCAAGCCTGCTATTGCGCCTGTATCAAATCGTCTTAAAACCCCTTCCTTAAACGGATAATAGCTTTGCGTATCGGCTGGCCTTTCTACGCCTGTATAGCGGTTTTTGGTTTTGTCTTTTGCACCAACGCCATAAGCTGCATAAGCACCGGCATTTACCACAAGTTTAATTTTTGAACCCATATCAAATTTATAAGCCAATTTAAGGGGTGCTTTTACATAGAGCAGGTCAAGCGTATTCTTCCAATGGGTTACGGGTGGGTTAGTGCCTCCAATCCATAAATCTGCGCCACGGTACACTACACCTTTGGTAGTAAAGGCTATTTCAGATTGCAGAAACAAGGCTTTGGTAAGCGCATATTCTCCGGTAATACCTACCTGAAAACCGGGCTTAAGGCTTTTGCTATCAGAAAAATAGCGGTTATAAGAAGAGCCAGATAAATTCATGCCTGCTTTGATTCCATAACCGGGCGGTTTTTGAGCTTTGGTGATTAAAGGGTAAGCGAGTACTAACAGAATAGTCAGTACAATAAGAAACATTCTTTGTTGGTTTTTCATCAGTAATTGCTTTTTCAATAAAAAGGGCGGTAATACAGGTAACAGTATCACACATACGTTTAGTAGATACTGTTACCCCTTAAATGGTTGGAATGATATAGTAAATTTTCAGGTAAATAAACTTCTTGACAGACAGATGCAATAGTTGACTTGAGCGTTGCAATATTTAATTAAAGTTGTTCTGTTATGTCATTAGCCGGAAAAACTTACCCGATATATTACCCATTTAACCGATGAATTGAACCTGTTGACCTAAAATAATTCTTGTAATTATATACTGTAGTTACCTTTGACATAAAAAATGAAAAAGCTATTATGACCACTATCCAGGTACGTGATGTATCACATCAGTTTTCTAATCAGGAATATGTATTAGACAACATCAATCTAAACGTGCGGGAGGGGAGTATCTATGGTTTTCTTGGCCCCAATGGTGCCGGGAAAACCACTACCCTTCGCCTTATTTTAGGACTGCTGAAAAAACAGAAAGGTGAAATTGAGATTTTCGGGAAGCCTTTCGATAATCATCGAATTGAGATTCTCAGTAAAATCGGTTCTTTGATTGAAAGCCCCTCAATCTATGGGCATCTCACAGCGGTCAACAATCTGAAAGTATGGCAAAAGATTTATCAGTCGCCAGACAACCGTATTGGCGAAGTGCTGGAATTAGTAGGATTAGCCCATACTAAAAACAAAAAAGCCAGTCAGTTTTCGTTGGGTATGAAACAACGGCTGGGTATTGCCATCGCCCTGTTGCATAGTCCTTCTCTCTTGATTTTAGACGAACCTACCAATGGCCTCGACCCAAGCGGTATTGTTGAAATCAGAGAACTTCTGAAAAGCCTGAATCAGCATCATGGCATTACCATTATTATTTCAAGCCATTTATTAGGTGAAATCGAAAAATTAGTAACCGATGTAGGCATCATTAACAAAGGCAAAATGCTTTTTGAAAGCTCACTGGCCGACCTGATGAAACGTCAGCATCAGGCATCAACCATTTATTTCGATACCAACGATAGTGCAACTGCCATCAAACTGATGCACCAGCATAAAATTGAGGCACAGATTGAGAAAGAGCGCATTGTGGTATCGCAATTGTCTAAACAGGGCATTGCGCAGGTGAACCAGACACTGGTGGCCAATAGTATTGAGGTGTATGGTATCAGAGCGGTAGAAAACGACCTTGAAAGTATTTTTATGAACTTAACCAACAATTGATTATGATGAGCTTTATACATAGTTTTCAGAGCGAGTGGCTTAAAAAGAAAGGTACTTTGGCTTTCTGGTTGGTATTTGTAGGTGGGTTTTTTATTCCCCTCATTTTTCTGTCGAGAGGTATTTTTTATCCGCAGGATTTTTTAGCAGAAGCCAAAAGTCCACAATTCTGGAATGTACTCCTCAGCCGTTGCTGGCAGTTTATGGCCATTTTACTCCTGCCATTAGGCGTAGCTTTGGCTACAAGCCTTATTACACAATTAGAATTCAGAAACAATACCTGGAAGCAACTAAATACCACTCCCCAGAGTTTATCGGTCATATTCTGGAGCAAATTTGCTGTGATTATAGTGATGCTATTGCAGTTTTTTATCCTTTTTCATATCGGTATCTATCTTTCTGCTTTAATTCCTGCTATCGTACATGGCAGTGCTGAGTTTTACCAACGTTCAGTACCCTTTTCATCAGCTTTAAAAACAGCAAGCCTGTACTTTTTAGATTGTCTACCGATTGTAGCCATTCAATACCTCGTAAGTTTGCAGTTCAAAAACTTTTTAGTGCCTTTGAGTTTTGGTATAGGTTTGCTTTTAGCGTCGATGATTGCGGCGCAATGGCAATATGGTTATACAATTCCTTATACCTACTGTCTGTATAATTTTTTTACAGCAAGACAAGGAAATTTAGCACCCGGTGGCGTAAATTTTCACTATTGGGCAGCAGGATACTTTATCGGTGGTACATTGTTGAGCTATTTTCTGTATCTTAACAAAAAAGAAAAAGGGTAAGATATATGAAAAAGACGGTTGTTGTTTCGCTCCATATTGGATACTGGTTATTGTACCTGTTTTTATTGTTTATTATTCTTTTGCTCCTACAAATCGGTACAAGACTAAAAACGCAGCCACTTTTTTTTGATTATCGTTTCGAGGCTTTCTTTGCCTGTTTTGCTTTGTTGCCGGCTGTATTGGGTTTTTATACCTTTTACAGCCTGCTTTTTGATAGATTCTTACTCCGTAGGAATATCTTTCTTTTATTTGTGTATGGCATTTCTGTCTCTGTTTTTATCGGCTTGTTTTGTGCTACAGTCATATCAATTCTGCATTACTACGGAGTAGGTCCCGGCGTATTCGGCGAGAACATATATGCCGTCGTTACTATTCTTATCGTAATTTCTATTATCGCTATTCTCAACGGTGGCATGGGTTTACTAACCAAAGGATTTATCAGGTGGTATGCCGAATTGAAATGGAAAGAAGAACTGATGCGTAAAAATTTTGAGATGGAACTGGCTTTTATAAAATCACAGACAAGCCCGCATTTTTTGTTTAATACACTTAATAATATAGATGTATTGATTACCAAAAATGCCGAAAAAGCATCGTTGTATCTGAACAAGCTGTCAGACATTCTGCGTTTTATGCTCTATGAAACCCGGAGCGATAAAATACCTCTCAACAACGAGTTAGCCTATATTGAAAAATATATTGACCTGCAAAAAATAAGAACCGCCAATCCTGATTTTGTTACTTTTAAAGTAACAGGTAATACCGGAAATGTACTCATTTCGCCAATGATTCTATTGCCTTTTATTGAAAATGCGTTCAAACACGCGGATAACAGAAAAAACGAAAATGTTATCAGAATTGAAATTGCTATGGATAACGGGCAGTTGATATTTGAGTGTGAAAACAAATATTCCAAATCAGAAATGGAGCAGGAGTTTGGCGGCTTGGGAAACGAACTGATAAAAAGACGACTGGAATTGCTTTATCCTCTCAAACATCTGTTATTAATCAGCAAAA
This sequence comes from Emticicia agri, assembly GCF_004168285.1. Lineage (GTDB taxonomy): Bacteria > Bacteroidota > Bacteroidia > Cytophagales > Spirosomataceae > Emticicia > Emticicia agri. The sequence continues at coordinate 5,469 of NZ_SEWF01000067.1, forward strand.
ACGCTGATATTTATAGCGTAAAATTAGCCATTAATATTCATGAAAATTAGTTGTATCATTGTAGAAGACGAACCATTAGCCGCAGAGCGTTTACAGGGGTATGTACAGAAACTACCTTTTCTGAATTTAGTGGCTATGTTTGATAATGCCATTGATGCGCTGGTTTTTCTGAAAACCCAATCGGTCGATTTACTGTTTTTAGACATAAACTTAGGCGATTTTTCGGGTATTAAACTCCTGGAAACAGCCAATATCAAAAGTCAGGTGGTGCTTACCACGGCTTATCATGAATACGCCATCAAGGGTTTTGATTTGAAAGTAAGCGATTATCTGCTGAAACCATTTACGCTTGAACGATTTATACAGGCCATAGACAGAGTACAGGAGTATTTTACCAAAACAGAAGTACCACAGCCCAAGAAATTTATCTTTGTTAAAACCGAGTACCGATTAGAAAAGATACTCTTTGATGAAATGCTGTTTATTGAGGGCAAAGGCGATTACAGACGTATCCACACCGCCACCAAGAAAATCATGACACTTCAGACCTTTACCGAATTTGAGCAGGAGATTCCGGCTGCCATTGTCTGTCGGGTGCATAAGTCATTTATGGTGGCTATTGATAAAATTGACTCGATAGAAAAAGACCGCATCCGTATCAACAATACGCTTATTCCTATTTCAGATAGTTACAGACAAACTTTTTATGACATTATCAATCAGTCGGTAAAATAACAGGTTGGCTTAAAATGTCAGTATCTTGTCTGATTCAATGCTATTAATTCTGCTAATTTTGTAGCATTAAATGAAATACAGATGGCTACAACAAAAATTGTTTTTCTGATTTTACCCGAAATCCAGTTGCTCGACCTCGCAGGGGCTGACCAGGTATTTTATGAAGCCAAATGTTATGGTTCTGCTATTGAAATAGACTATTGTTCGTTCGAAAGCTCCATTAAAACCTCTACTTTGTTGCCTATCGGACAAGTAAAAGATTTACATGAGATTACTTTTAAAGCCGGAGATTACCTGATTATTCCGGGTGCTGAAACACCTTATCTGTTATCAGACGAATTCAGGGCAAAGAAAGAAGTTTTTGAGTGGCTCAAAATGGCGTATAGTCAAAAGGTAATTCTGTGTTCTATTTGTACAGGTGCTTTTGCTTTAGCCATTGCCGGGCTGTTAGACAACCGTAAATGTACTACGCACTGGAAACGTACGGCACAACTGCAAACGTTGTTTCCTAAAACACAGGTCATAGAAAATATTCTGTATATAGAAGATGAGGGGATTCTGACAAGTGCCGGAGTTACTTCGGGTATTGACCTCGCTTTACACATTGTGAGCCATCTGGAAGATGAATTTTTTGCGTATAAGGTAGCCCGTGAACTGGTGATATATATGCGCAGGCAAGGAAACCACGCCCAGCAGAGTATTTTTCTGCAATACCGTAACCATATACACGCTGGTGTACATAAGGTGCAGGATTGGCTGCAGGAAAACATTCATCAGAAATCTTCTTTGCCCGATCTGGCTGATATTGCCTGCATGAGTACACGTAATTTTACGAGGGTATTTAAAAAAGAAACAGGCATTTCGGTCAATGATTTTACTACTTTAATCAGAAAAGAAAAAATAAAGGCCCTCATTAAAAAGCCCGACATGACCCGAAGCCAGATTGCCAGATACTGCGGCCTGAAAAGCGAAAGACAGATTATCAGGTTATTGAAGCAGTTATAAACGTGGTTTTGTATCACGATTTTTTAAATCGTGTTCCTGTATAATTTGCAGTTATTCAAGTAACAAACTTTATCTTAATTCGACAATAACGATAAAATTCTGCTGAATTTTGACGATTTCCGTCACGACGGACCGTAAAAATCGTCATACAAATATTGAAAAAGCTATTTATACCTGCGCACAGACAAGTGCGCACAATTATTAACCAAATCAATGAAAAAATCAGACATTAACCCAATGCCGGCGTATTTTGACAGATACATTCATCTAACAGATGAGGTAGAGTTAAAAGAAGCCCTGAGTATCAGTGCCGAAGAATTGAACCAATTGCCAATTGACCAATGGAAAGCCATTGGCAACAAGGTGTATGCGCCGGGTAAATGGACTATCAAAGATATTCTGCAACACATGATAGACACCGAGCGCATTTTTGCCTATCGGGCTTTATGTTTTGCCAGAGGCGAAGCCGCCCGCATGCCTTCGTTTGATGAAGAAGAATACGGCAGAAACACCAATGCCAATCAACGCACCTTAGAAGACCTGATAGACGAACTGAAAATTAACCGGGCATCTTTTATTGCCATGTATCAGTCATTCACCGATGAGATGCTCCTCAGAAATGGGCTATCATTTAAAGGTATTTATTCAGTATTAGCCATAGGTTTCATTATTGCTGGGCACCAACGCTGGCATCTGAATGTAATTCAGGAGAGGTATTCGGGGTTGGCTAACTAATCCAGCCCCGTTCCAGAAACAACCGCTCTAGCGTTACCCAATCTACCATAGTGCCTTGTAATTGGTTACAAAAAGTCAGTGGCATATGGGTAGCCATATCGTCAATAAACACTTCCTGATATAAGGCAATGCTTTCTGTATTGAACGGTAAAGGGTATAGTTTTTGAGGGGTATATTCTGCTAAGTCAATGCCCTGTTCTTTCAGAAAATCCAATGCTTCTTCAAAAGTGCCGTTAGCAAACTCTATCCTTGTGGTATTCAGCACAACCCTGTGGCCTGCCTTCAGCAGTTTTTCAACTACCTCAATGGCATTCGGATTCAACGCCCCTATAGCCGGATAGGCGTGTTCTACAATGGTTCCGTCAAAATCAAGCCAGATTGTGAGTGGTTCGTACATTTTTGTATATGGAACCAATTTAAACTTGTTTATTTTGACTACGAATGGTTATTTTTCAATCATATTTCGCTTATTTATTTCGTCCGTAGCTCTGCTACGCACTCAACAAATAATCTCATCTGATTAAAAAATATCGCATTCTCGTCATTAAATAAAAAGTTTAAATTGGTTCAGGTTATATACTTATAATGTACAAAAGCACCGGATTATTATTGACATTCTTTTAGAATTCCATACATCTGCAACATCTGAATAGTATCGTTGTCCCGGATGGCCTTTTCGGCATGAGCCAGATGGATTTTTAATCGCTGAACAGCTACAACACCTACATTATTGGGCAATGACTGGTAAAGTTCCAGCAGGTCTTTTACCCTGTTTATTTCTTTGAGGAGGTCATCGTGCAGGTCGGTAGATGATCGGTTTGGAGATTGGACAGTAGTTCTCACGCAAAAGTTATTTTTAGTTAATGGAAAAGTTTTCAGTGGCTTACCGTGCATAAGTCAGAAGGTTTTGGCTGTAAATAAAGGTTTAAGTGCAGACCAAGAGCCTTGGCAAAGGGCTGAATCTGCTTATTTTTTGGGTCCACTTATGCTTATTTACAGCAAATTTCACTCCAAAGTGTATTAAAACCGGAATTGTTTTTTTATGCGCCAGATAGGGTAGAAGAGTAGAATTTACTGACTGAAAGAAGTATTACATAAATATAAAGGCAGCCTTTGCCAATTGAAATGCAAAGCTGCCTGACCTGATTACAGAAGGCAATTAAGGGGAAGATATGGGTTTTATTTCTTCTTATCTCTTTTCAGTATCTTATTAAACTTTCCTATTTTTCTGCGTGAGATAGAAAGATAGAAATTATTAACCATTTGCACATAATACTTACTGTTGGTATCAACAATGTAGTTGATATTTACCAGATAAGATTTATGTATCCTGAAAAACGGGAAGTCATGAAACTGTTCCTCTACTCTTTTCAGGGGTACTGAGATTAACTCTACCCGATTCCGGTAATAAATACGGGTATAGTTAATTTCTACTTCACAAAATAGCACCTCATTAGGTTTTACCGCAGTTTTTACGTTTAAATGTACTGAGTCCATAAGGTAAAAAGTTTTGGGTTAATACTTAGAAACTGTTTGAGTTAATCTTGTTCTGTTCAAAATGATTCTTTTTTACAAATCCTACGCCACCAAAATCCCGCGCGGCGTCCGCTCATTTAGCTCTGCTAAACTCCGGTTTTGCTGTCTTGTATTTGAAAAAAATAAGCGCAGCGGCGCACCGTTCATTTTGATTCATAAAATTTAACTCAAACAGTTTCTTATTTTCGGGTTAATTCTGACAAAAGAATTCCACCCCGAAGAAAATAAAGTAAGTCTGGCAGGCAGAATCACTTCGTTTCTTCAGCGATGAACGGCAAGCATAAACAATGAAAAATATCAGGAAACCGATATTTTAGAGCCGGGTACTATGTAAATTAAATAGCAAAGTGTTTTGGGTTCTCAGATAAATAAGAATCTGAAACAAAATAACCGGATTACTCACCTAAACCCAACCCCCAAAAATCAGGGTATCAGCAAATAATCTAAAGAATGTATTGGTAGAGGCACTGTGAAACAAAATTTTCGGATAATTTTATAATATCACGCAAAATTTTCGTTATTGCTTTTAATTACAGCATTATGAAATAAAACGTATTAAAAAAGCTCTTTTCTACCTCTATAAATTGTCTGCCTTTGCTTAAAATTCTATATTTGTACGCATCTGTATAAAAGCTATTAACTCAATTCATCTCAATTAACCAGATTGCCTATAGCGGATATTTACGTTTACTAATCAGACTGTCTTAATCCCTTTTGTATGAAATATATTCTTCCGCTGATAATTAACAGAAGACGAACTAATTATCTTGATTTAAAGAACCGGGTAGCACAAGAAAACGAGTCATTTGTGATAGAACTGCCGCAAATGGATAATCCTTTTACTATTTTGTCTATCGACAAAAGTAAATCCATGCAGGCACTTATCAGCAATGCTACTGACATCCCGCTTCATCATATTCATTTTTCTGCTTCTTTCGACGAACCTAATGCGCTGCTTACCATCAGATTAGCTACATCAGCTACCAGGAGTGTCATTGAAGAAAGCACAGCAGAAGAAAACGATTGGAAAAATCCGGCAAAAGCACAGCCTAAATCAAGAAATGTGGTGGCATCGCAGCAAAGTTCTTTTATCATAGGATCAATCAAATATACTTGTGCAGATGATGCGGCCGAATTTAAAATAGATGGTTCGTATGTTGACCACGTGCCTGACGAGCCTATCAGCGAAGATTTTATCAGATGCCAGTTTATATTTGAAACCAATAGTAAAACTTATCAGAGCGAACTGCATTTTTATCTGGCTCATGCCAGTAGTTTTCACCACTTCGGACTCGATTTCGGTTCAGAATCATCGCAACTCAAAGTGAGCAGTTATCAGCCGGTTGGTCATCATTACCAGAAAAAAACAAAGTCGAAAAACCTGTTTGAGATGGTAAAAGACTTTAAGGGTATGACCGAAAGCAATCAGGATTTTATACAGCATGAACCTAATACAGATTTCATTAAGTCTATCTTTTTTCTGAAAAAGAAACTATCCAATTTCAGCCTGAAAGATAAATTTATTCAGAATGATGATGAACTGAAATACCTTGTACAGAAAAACGAACTCAACAGCACACTTACCAATCAGTTTCATCAGTTATCTAACCTGAAACTGGCACATAAGCATGGCGAGATTCTGCGTTTTATGGATTTTCAGTCTGTGCAGGGTGAAAGAGTACGTTCGTTAAGCCTTGATGATTTAAAAAATCAGGCTTATTCAACCATTCTCAAATCGTTCATTGAGGCTACCTTACAGCATGTAATCGACGAAGACAGTCGCAATAATTATATCCGCTTCACTATTTTAGTGCCTAATATTTATAGTATCCATGAAGTAGCCAATACAAAAGCCGTTATCAACGATATTTTCAGAAAACTACAACAAATGCCAGCTTATGAAGGACAAATCAGGGCTTGGGAGGTAGTTACTGTTTCTGAGAGTGATGCGGCATTTCTGGGGTATTTCGACCAGGGCATGCACCACATTAATCCGAACAAATATTATATTATTATTGACTGCGGAAAAGGTACAACCGACTTCTCTATTATTCAGACCAGTGCCGGCAATGCTAAAAAAATCAAATCATTGTACCGCAATGGTTTTGCAGGAGCAGGTAATCTGATTAGCTATGCTTTTTTTGAGTCGATGATTGACTTCGTTATCAAAAACGCAGTTAATCCGGCAGAGACCATAGCTTTTTTCAAGACGCTGGAAAAAGCTGAAAAAGCACAGATGAATGTGATTTTTGAAAAGCTCGAAGCCCTGAAATTTCAGTACAGCAATAAGCCGAATACAGCACAAGGCATCGTAGAAAATAACTGGAACAATGCCCAGAGCGGCGATACGACCTTAAAGAATTTAGCCAATAGTGAAGTTACGGCCACCGTACATAACCTTGCGTTGCTTTTGCAAAAAGTAGATGGTTTTTACGACTGGGGCGGCTATATAGAAAATGCCTGCGAGGCCATTACGGCCAATATTGTTGAAAATATCAAGGGCGTGATTGATAATATAGATAAATCAATTGGCTGCGATGGTATTCTGCTTACAGGCAGAGGGTTTTTGTTTAAACCCCTGCTGGAAAAACTCAAACGCCGCCTGACGACCGAGTTATCGTTTGCCCCTGAGTTGATTAAAATGCCCGGTGAGGCAAGCCAGTTGAAGGCTATATGCCTGGATGGAATTTTTACCAACGGCTATGTAATACACCCCGAGCTGGTGGGTTTCCCGATACATATTTCTACTAAGAAACAGGCACCTGTAACAGCTAATAGCAAGCCGAAATTTCCGGCAGTTTTTGACTTTATTCTAAGACTGGCCAATATGCAGGATAACTACGATGAAACCAAAAACAGTTATCGTATAGATAAGCTCGATTCGTTGAAGTTTTTGATTGGGAATACACTTTATACGGTAGCCGACAATATTTTTTATGACAACAGATGGGTAGAGTCGGTAGACTTGATTTTTACGAAAGATGGTTTCTATGCCCGTAATATCGATAAAGACAATAAAATAAAAGGGTATTCGAATCTGGTGCAGAACTCGGCTATTGACAACGTTACGCTGCAATACCTCATACCTTCTTTGTTTCCGGCCAAGATAGATACCGATTATATTCAGGCTTTGAAGCAGGACGTACCCGAGCCTAAGCCCGAAGATGAAGAGTTGATAAATCTGATGAGCCTTTTACCTGATTGATGTTCTGTACATAAAACCGAAACCGCTTACACACATGTTAAAAAACATTGTTATTATTATATTGTCTGTTGTTCCCTTGTTTTGTCGGGCAGAGGCCGATACGCTTAAAATTACGAGTGCCGAAACTGACTTTGTACCACGAACTGCTTTTTTTGAAGTAAAACTCAATCAGAGCCAGGGTAAGCTACAGAATGGTACCCTGAAAATTTCGACCAAAGATGATAGCATTGGTATTGTGCTGAACAGCCGTGTAGTGGCCAATGATACCATTTTCACGATGCAGGATTCAAGCCAGAATGCGCTCGGCAGAATTTACGATTTGTTGGGTTGTCAGGAGTCTGATTTGCGGCAGAAATATTATTTAGCCGACCCCCGCTATGGCAGTATCGTTTTCAATCATCTGATTAACCGTGTTTTTCAGTTGCCTGCGCATCAGTTAACGATGGTGGTTATACCACAATTAGCTGCGGCCGAAGCTGCTACGCTTGAAACCAGCCAGATTGCCTGGATACTGGTGGGCGTATTGGGTATTAGTGTGCTTGTTCTAATCATTTTATATGCGATGGAAAAATCTAAAAAACCTGCCAGTGATACCAAACTCGTAAAAGAGAAAATCAAACGTTTCAAGGCCGAACTGATTGAAGAAAGACAGAATAAAGACATAAGCGATGCCGAGGTAATAGATATTCTTTGCCAACGCTACTACGACCAGATAAGCCTCAATAAAGACTATAGCAAACTGAGTGCTGAACTGGAAAATACAAAACAGAATTATCAGAGTTATGTAGCACAGGTGAGTGCAGAAAGTGAAGACGAAAAACAGTATTTCAGGCTGATTTCAGAAGCGTATATCAAGCCGTTTGTGCGTCATTTTAAAGATGATACGCCGTATCCGGCCGATGAAGAAACGCAACAGAAACTGATTGGTAACCTGATACCGCTGGCATTTCATTTTATGAGCTTTGTTAAATTAAAGAACAAAGAAGGCGTAGAGTATGATAAACTGAATATGCAGCAATTGCTGAATCCTGCGTTTGTTTCGAGCCAACTCAAAAAGGTTGACCTCACAGCCAATGTTACCAATACCGATAATAAACTGGTATTGCATATTATAGAACTACTGAAACAATACCATGTATCAGAACTGGATAAGGTAAATATCAACGGATATATCATTAAAAACGATAAGTCGAATGCCTAAGATAAAATCATTGATATTTCTGCTACTGGGTATAGGTCTGGTAGTGGCTTTGTATTTTTTTGTTAATCTGTTTTCGCTGTTTTTTTGTAGTGTTATCGTTTTCTGTTCACTTTGTTTTTTAGGCGTTATTATTGCCGAAAAGAATATTGACAGCGAGAGTTTCAGAAAAAGATTTCCGAGACTCGACACGGCTGCCCTGAACGTAAAACGTTTACAGACGTATCGGTTTACTACTACCTTGCTTGGTATCAGTTTACTGACTGTCATTTATCTGATTTCAGTATTTGTACTCAAAAAGTTTCAGCAACCCGGCGAGTCTAAACCATATTTCAATAATGCCGACCATCATGCCCTGAGCAATGCAGGCGTGGCTTTCAGGCAGAACCTGGTGCTTTCTACCAACGAAAAGCAAAGCAGTGCCAATGGACTCTGGAGCAACGAAAGCGGTACATTTAAAGCCAGACAAAACAGCGAGGGTCGATTTGTTTTAAGTTTCGATAAATACTTTGAACCTGTTTTCAGCCGGAAACTTTCGGAAGAAAACTTCCGACCTGTCAACGCCATTTTTCCGACACCTGTGCAAAACAGTTTTGCTATGGGTAACGATAGCATCAGCCTTGTGTGCAAAAGCATTGAGACCAAAGACGAGGGATTTTTGTTTAAAAAGAAACTCAGAAAAATCTATCATTTCAGCATCAGGTGTAGTGCCAAGAGTATTTTAAGGCAATTGAATATGCTGAGTACGTATGAAGACGAAATAGAAGTGAAAGATTTGCCGATTGAGAAAGGCAAAAGTTTTTATTCGTTACTGATAGAAAATGATAATTTTACCTCAGGGAAAGCGCAATCTAAACAGGTATTGGAGCGTATATTGCAAACTACCGGAGAGGTGTATTTATTGGCTATTCCAAAGGCGACAGGTGAAGAGAAAAGTATGACTATTTTCCCTACGGCCGATTTCTTTAAGAACAGATTCGTTTTAAGCATTGACGGCACACGTCAGCTTCCAGAACTACAATCTACAACGAGTATTGACGCAGGCGATAAATTTTTTGTAGGGTTTTATAATGCCCGCAAGCAGTATTTTTTTAGTGTGCTTGACAAAAATCTATACCCGAAAAGCCAGAAAACGGCCGTGCTGAATTTTGATTTCCCTCAATACTTTGTACTATCAGCCCAGAAGGACAGAGCCGAAATAGGCACCAGACAAATCCGCTTTCTTGACAACCATTACACCCAATTGCTCAATTCTTCGTTGAAAGAGGGTTTTCTGTTTCATGAAGACCTGCGGAATGCCCGTTCCAATGTTTTTTCAGGTACCATGATTTATACCCTGAACCCGACGGGTGTGGCATTTTCGGGCGAAGTAACAGATAATTTTACAAACGACCAGCAAAGCGAAACATTCGAGAAGCGGTTCTCACTCCATTCGCAGAATGATGAGTATGAATGGCTTTTTCAGATTCGTGATTTTTCAGATAATGGATTTGCGCTCAATCACAATCTGCTGTATTTGTCTGTTCTGTTTCTGTTATTTGTTTTTACGCTGCTTTTCAATGCCAATCATGGGTTAGAGCGCATAGAAGCAGTAATATATACCGTAGTATATGCTTTGCTGACGTATAGGTTTATATTACTCTGGCGGGTAGCCACTTTTCCACCGCTCGAAAACATCAATAAATACGAATTAGAAACTACCCTTATCCGTTTCGACTTCTCGTTTATCAATTTTACAATGGCATTGCCATTGACTTTTATACTTCCGGCAGTTTTCATTATCCTGCTTAATATTTATCGTTTCCAGAAAGATAATTTTAGCAAACTACTGGCTAAAACGCAGTACTCACAACAAAAATACCTGTATTACCATGTACAGGTGTTGGGTGTTTGTGGGGCTTTACTGATGCTCACAGGTTACGACCTCATTACCCGTATTGCCGGGGTTTTTATTCCTTTGGTAGCCTATTTGTTCTTTTCAGCAAAAACCAATCAACATACGCACGAGCAGGCATTCGTACCTGAACCCTCACGGGCAAAGTTTTTGAATTACCTGCATCAGTTTTATTATTACCTCACGGCTAATAATGAATTTTATCTGACTCTTGCCACCTTTGCTTTCTTTGCTGTATTCGATAGGGGTTTTGCCGTATTGTTTTTGTTGTTCCTGCTTCTAAAGAATGTCTTTACCAATTTTCTGCGCAAACCTTATACTGCCAAAGCCGGAAGCCGTTTCTCAATGTTCTGGAAGCCTGATAATTACTGGATTTACGGCAGTCTCTCGTTCATTGTCTATGTATTGTTTATCGGCTACAAGCCGCTTTTTCATCAGATACTCATTCATAGAGATATACTCCTTATTATTACTATTGTGCTGATATTGGTGTATGTATATCTGGCAAATAATAAATACAAAAACAGATTTTTAGCAACAGGAGCAGTAATGATAGCTCTGCTACTGATTCCATTTACCAAAACCTATATTGATGCTTTTGTTGACGACCAACTAAAAAATGTAGTGCATCGTGCCTCTTTGATATACCAGCCTGTTGACGAACTGATTAGTGAAAATAATTATGACTCTTTCAGAGAGCGGAAAATTGTAGAAACCGCCGAGGGGCAGTGGTTTATTAACAGTTACCTGAACAAAACCCGGAATGAATCGAAACGGATAGATTTTAAACCGCATTTTAACAGAGGTGTCAACTATTCAACCCAGACCCGTGATGTGGTAGTACCACGTTATATTATTGCCGAATTTGGGAACTGGATAATTATATGGATATTAGTGGTATTGGCTATGCCTATGATTTTTTACCTGATAGCCTACCAGCTATACCAGAAAGGTAAAAATGGCGAAATCAGCTTTGCTCCGGCTTCTTATAGTGGCAGTATTGCCCTTATTCTTGTGTTTACACTGGGTTTCTTTGTGTGGTTGGCTTCTACCAACCGTTTTGTGTTTTTCGGGCAGGATTTTCCTTTTCTGAGCCTTACCAGTAAACTGAGCCTGTTATTGCCGCTTACTTTGTTTTTTATCCCCTTACTTTATCAGCCTGTTGAGCGAAAAATCAAGGCCATTTCACCGACTTTTGATTTTTCGAGAATGGGTATCTTTTTTGTTATCATCATTATTTTTCTCTTGTTAAGCGGTCGGTCGAATAATCTGCAGGAAACCAATTTTCAGATTTCATTAAAGAAAACAGAAGAAACAGTAAATACCCGACTGAATACCCTGCTGAATAATATTCAGGATACCCTGAAAATTGACAACAGGGCTGCATTCAATCAGACAAACCGAATCCCACAGGATTTATCACGGATTCTGACAATTCTGTTAAATTCGAAAGAGTATAAAGAACTATATGAGCAGTCAGACAAATACTCACGTAGTATTTTAGATATTCTGCGAGATAATCCCGCTACTGCTTTCAAGCAGGATAGCCCGATTTATCTGCGGTTCGATGATGACCGTTATCAGTCGGTTTATAACAAGCATCTATATCTGGAATTACCCCCTTACGAAGACCGCATTGTCTGGAAAGGCAACCTTTATCAGGAAAACCTTGATTCGTTGCAGTATCCGGTCTTGAGAATCTACAACCAACCTGTTACAGGCAGGGCATTGCCTTATTTTGCAGGCTCAGAAGGTGGCACACTGAAAGTAGCTGTTTTGCCCGATACCTGGTTTGCCCATGCCACAGCACCACTGGCCTTGATGAACCTCGAAAATACCGTAAAACGCACACCCGCTGCCATTGACATAGTATCGAGCCGGAATGAAGAAATCCTGAGCCAGCAGGTAAGTGGTTTTGTGAATAAACTAAGCCTGGACGAAATAGCCAAAGTAAGCGAGGGTAAAAGTCATTTTCTGGTATCGTATGCCCACGATAATAACTATGCCTTTATGGCAAGTTACTGGGTGAATGGCAAGCAACGCATGGTGTATCCGATGGCCGACAGGTTATTCTGGGTGTATCATTATGCGCATGCACTCAAAAGTGCCTACACAGCCGACAGCCTTTTGCAGAACGATGCCACCATCACGCTCGATTATAAACTGAATAAGGAAGTAGGCGATACCATCGTGCGTGCTTATAGCAGTAAATTCAACAAGATAAATAATTTCAAATTTGCTGTAATGGCTGCCGATGGAGACGGGAAAATACGCCTGATGCAGGATTTTGTAAAAAACCGGACGATGATTGACCCGAACAATGCACAGGCCATTGACAAAATGAATCAGCGGTATTTCTTTTTCAGTAACAATAAAAACGAAAGAGACCAATGGGGCAATACCAATCTGTTGCATCTGGCCTATGGACCGGGGTCGTCAATCAAACCATTAGTTTTTGCCTCTCTCGCTTCGGGCTTAAACGCAGGTTGGGAAAATCTGATTTTGCGGGCTTCAAACCAGTTTGAAATAAAGCCGGGTGATACCAAAGCCTCAGTAGGGCAATACGCCGGCTATAAATTGCCGCAGAAGAAAGGGTGGATAGACGAACATGGCGAACATCTGGGTAATATTGATGCCGTAGAATACCTGCGTCAGTCGAGCAATTTCTACCATTCGGTGCTGATGTTTTTAGGCTCTTATCACCGGAATGATTTTAAACTGAATGATACCTACCGCATACAGCACCTGCTGTCGAGACAATTGAATGACCCTGATAATCAGTTTCCTGCCATAGAAATGGGAGGCGTACCTTATCGGCTGAGGTCTTTCAAGGACAAAGCCTGGCCAAAAAGTTCACGTGATGAAACTACCTACTTTGGTAACGAAAAATCGTTACTGGCTGAAGGATTAGATAGAAATCTGGGGCTGATTGTTGAAGATGTCGACAAGACAGATTTCAATATCAAAGACAGAGGTAGAGTAAATTATGCCGATACTACTGTTTACGAAACGCTCTACAAGCAACAATTGGGCGGGTTTTTATGGAGTTTTCCTGAACAATCGTTTTTTATTCAGGCAGAGCGTAAGCACCCGAATAAACTGACGAACTTTTTCAATGGACTGAAAAATCCTACCCTTGGTGGTACACCGTATAACGTTACGCCCCTGAAAATGACAGAAATGTATGGGAAGTTATTCAGCCAGAATAAAGATTACCAATTATTCCTGACCAGTCGGGAAAAGCAAAATTCAGGCTGGAAGGTTGATAGTGCAACCTGGAAAAACGGTTTTAATGATTTTCTGAAAGACAATGTTGTTAAAGGCATGGAACAGGTAATGACCAGTGGGACAGCCGCCGCATTGTTTGGGGGAAGTAACCTGTATAAAGGGTATTATTTTTATGGCAAAACAGGAACAATTAAAGAAGGTGAACAAAACGACTCGAAGCGGTTGGCGCTGGTAATTTCTAAAAATAACCTGATGGAAACGCCTTTGCGGCAGAATAAATTTTACACAGTTTATTTTACAGCCAATGAAGCCAACAATCAGGAGTGGGCTACTTACCGGATTATCATCGACAGGATATTAGCATCAGAGTCGTTTAAAAATTATATGAAAGAATGAAAAATATTTCAAAAATTTATATTTTTCTCGGGCTTATTGTATTGGTAGCAGGTGTTCTGGTATGGGTTTCGTTGTTACGACCAAAAGCTTTTGAAGTAGCAAAGGTTGATACCACCGACCAGTTGCCTGACAGAAATATAGTAAGCATACAGGTAGATAGCCTGACGAATATCATCAGACTGGTATATGGCACCGATGCGGCTGTTACGCTACCCGACTCAGAAGCGTATGTGGTAAAGATACAGAATCAGGGTAACGAAATCAGTAATTTCTATAACGATAATCCACGTTTGCTGGAAATGCACGACAAACGTTTTTCTATCAAACGCACAGGCAATAGGGTAGAGGCCAGTTTTGTGATAGAAACCATTGATAACCGCAAATACGCTTTTGTACCAACCGACGTTGTTTATAAATTAGCTGAATTGGCCTATAATAAATAAGTATGTTTTATGACTAAGATTGAACACACGCATTTTATTGAATATCTTAATTTTTTAGGGAACAGGTACCAGAAACTGGTATTACCTCAGGAAAAACTGGCTAAGCTGAAACAATTAAACGACCAGCAGATTAACCAGTATCTGCAACTGCTTTATCAGAAATTTGAATTGAATGGGGCTTACGAAGAAAAGAGTTTTCTGAATATGGTGAATCCGGTAAAAGAAGAACCGGAAATAATTGAGGTAGAAGCAGAAGAACTGCCTGTTATTTTGCCTGAAAGTAAGGTAGAAAAAACACCGATACAATTGCCTGTTACGATTCCGATTGAAGCAAATCCTGAACCGGAACCTGCTCAGGTAGAACGTCCGTTGCCTGTTAAGGAATCTGCCTTACCTGTAAAAACAGTAAGTCCGAATGTACCCGAAAAGCCGATAACAAACCCTGTACAGGTGAAAACTAATCCGGCAGTAAGTACTGTTAGCCCATCTAAGCCTCCGGTAAATCGGGAGTCGATGGTAAAACCACGGTATAAATACAACTTCTGGCGCATAGGCATTGTGAGTTTTGTGGTATTGTCATTGGCCTATACCGTCTATAAGTTTGTTGCCTATCAGAAGTTAGGTTACATCTATGTATTGACTGATGAACTTCTCGTAAGAACATCGTCTGAAAAAAACGGTAAAGTGCTTGGGAGTATGAACCTCTTTGGGCATGCCAGAGGCAGAGATAACAAAGATGTGCTGACATTTGCCGAACTCAAGTTATATTCTAACGAAAAACAGGGCGCATTTTATAAGGTTATCATGAGCGATTTTCCTTTTATAAGCTATCTGTTCAACCTGAACGATATAGGCTATGTATATGCCAAATATGTAACTACCGATAAAAACGAACAGCAGACCTATCAGAAGATTTTCAAGCCCATCAAAGATGATTATTATGAACTGAAGAGTCTTGAATATGCTTATAGAGCCATCATAGTGAATGCCATTACCACTCAACCTGCGCTCATGCGCCTTGTACTGAAAGGGCCTTGTGATTCGCCTTCAATGAATGTCCGCAATGCCCCTTTGCGCATCGGGCAATATCAGAACCGGGACAAGACCGTATTTTTTGTACTGGTACAACTCTCAGACGGCAACTATTACAGCATAGAAGGCGATGGTTTCTATAATGCCTTACCTGCCAAACCCATTTATCTTGGCGACGAACTGATGCAGGCAGCAGGGAAATTCCAGCAAAAAGGTGATTCTTTCATCTGGGAAAGCTGTGATAAAACCATCACTGCCCGCAGTAACAAAGGCGAATTCGACTATTTTGAAGTGGAATAGGGTACTTTAATCAATAAAATACGCCCATATTTTGCTTTTCAGGTATGAATGAATCTATACTCTTTTGTTTATCAAGCAAAGCAGAACGCCTAATTTATCCAAAATTTTCTCTTTTTGTGAGTAATGATATTATTCAGCTGAAGGCAATGGCTTAGGCTATTGTAAAAAATTATCCAGGTAACCGAGTATAGCTTTTGTCTGAGACATCAGGCTAACGTGGTCTTGATTAGGAATGATGGCCAATTGTGATTTGGGCATGGGTTGAAAACCGGCAGCAATACCACCTCCCAGCAATTGGTAGGTTTTTGCCAGTTCGATTTTATCCATGCCATCATTATCACCTGAGATGATTAATACAGGTGCTGTGATTTTGGCAATATTATCGTCGCCTATATTAAATGGCTCTCCGGCCGATGCAATCATCTGCTCCAGAAACGGAGTCCATTTTGTTTTATCTGGTGCTACAGCTTCGTAGGCAGTTTGCAAAGGCGAATTGGCAAAATGTTCCGGCTTCATTGTTTTAAAAATATCGTTTATCCCGGCTACCCAGCCCTCACTTTTATAAACCGAAGAAATGATAACTAATTTTCTTAATCTTTCGGGGCTTTGTACTGCAAACTGATAAGCTACCTGACCGCCAAAACTGTAGCCCGCTATATCAGCGCTGTCTATTTTCAGGTAATCCATTACTTTCTCTACATCACTGGCTAAAGTGGCTCGTGATATTTTTCTGTCTGAAAAGGGAGTATGGCCATGCCCTTGCAATTCTAACGCAATTACTCTTCTTGTTTTTGCCAATTCAGGTATTAACTCCCCCCAGTTTAATTCAATGGTATAGTAAGAACCATGTAGCAAAACGATAGGCTTACCGTTGCCATATACTTCATAATAAACCTTGATACCATTAACCGGTGCATAGCCACTGCTGGTAGGTTTGATTTGTTGTGCATTGGTTGAAGATGCGGCATCTATAATGATAATGATTAGAAGTAGTTTAATAAGATTACTTGCGTTGGATAAATTTTTCATAAACCTGCCCAAGTTTAGATTATTGTTCAAGACCATATAAAGGTAAGAAAGATTTCAGGATTCTACAGGTGTAAAAAAGGACAATATTAGGGGTAGGTCTGGACAAAATAGTAGTATTTATATCTACATTTTTGTAATATTTTAATGTGTTGCATAGTTCTTCTCACTTTTAACTCCCTAACCCATTTGGCTTGAACTATTCAGAGACAATTTTGTAAAAAAAACTGCCTTACTGGTTTAATTTCCATAAAAATACATATAAAAATATAGTTTGACACCCCCATTCACCAACTTGCACGGGTTTGAAAAAACTTGACAAACTTTTGCATAACTGAACTTTAGCTGTTTTAGCCATATTTGCCAACCATTACGATGGTTTGAAAAAGAAAGCTATAACTTTTAAGTACAGAAAAAATTATGAAAAGTTTAAATCACCTTTTACTGGGCTTGTTGTGGAGTATCCCCATATCTGCTTTTGCTCAGACAACCACAATCACGGGCGTGCTCAACGATAGTACCACCAATAGTCCTTTGCCTTTTGCTACTATTGCCCTGTTTAAAAACAAAGCTATTCAGCCTGTGAAAGCTACGTTCAGTGATGAATCAGGAAAGTTTTCTATTCTGGCTGATACCGGGTCGTTTGTCATGGTTTTTACGTTTGTAGGATATGCCGAGAAAAGAATTCCTGTAACTATCACCAATAATGAATCAAAAGACTTGCAGACAATTGTATTAACTCCTTTAGCTAAAACTTTAGGAGCCGTAACGGTTACGGCAAGGAAACCTTTGATTGAACAGACCGATGATAAGATTATATTTAATACCGACGCCGACCCATCAACAAAAACCGAAACAGCTTTAGATATCTTGCGAAAGACGCCATTTGTATCGGTTGATGGGAATGACAATATCATGGTGAATGGGCAGGCGAACTTCAAAATTTTACTCAATGGACGAGAAACAGGGATGTTTTCGCAAAATGTTTCGCAAGCCTTGAAAAGCTTTCCCGGAGCCAGTATTGTAAAAATTGAAGTAATTACTAACCCTTCGGCAAAATATGATGCAGAAGGCGTAGGAGGGGTTATAAACATTGTAACCCAGAAACAAATCATTGGCTATAACGGAAATGTAGCGCTCACACTGAGTTCGATTCATAATCCATTTGGCAATACTAATTTTAACCTTAAAAAAGGGAAGGTTGGCATATCGCTTAATTATTTCTGCACTGCCATAGGTTTGTTGGGCAATCAGGCTCCGCCATTTCTGGTAACTTCAACCACAGATGCGTTTAATTCTCAGACTTTCAATAGCAGGATTTTAAAGGGTACAACCATCCAGACCTTGTTCCAGAATTTTGGAAATGCAGAAATCAGCTATGATTTAGATGCGTTTAAGACCATCAGTGTCTATGGGTCGGTTGCCGGAGGATTCAATAATCTGGGAACTACCACAAGTATTGAGACTATTTTCCCTACTACTACCACCACAAGTTTTCTTACTTTACAAAATAATACCGATAGCCCCAATTATAATGTTGGTTCAGATTTTATCAAAAAATTCAAGGACATTCCCGATAAAGAATTTTCAATAAAACTGTTTACTGAGTATTCAAAAAACAATCGTTTTCTGAACAGTTATCAGGATAACCCTGAAACTGACCGATACATGATTAATAATAATTATGCGCACAATACGCAAACAACTTTACAGACCGATTATATACTGCCCCTGCAAAAGAAGCAAAAAATAGAAACGGGCTTAAAGTTGATTCTGAGAAATGCCACATCAGATTACGAAAGTCTCATGAAAACAAGCCCGACAGCCGAGTATATCATTTTGCCCGGCAATACCAATAATTTCAATTATCAGCAACAGGTATATAGTGCGTATGGCAGTTATAATTTTGCTCTAAAAAAATGGCCGTTTCGTGTAGGTCTCAGGATGGAACATACAGAAGTAGATGGAAACTTTAACGGTACTGAAACGGCTGTGAAGCAAAGTTATACCAATCTGATACCCAATATTCAGACCTCTACCCAGCTAACAAAAGCGTACAAAATTGTTTTAAGTTACGGACAACGGATACAGCGTCCGTTTATTAATAATCTGAACCCGTTTATTAATAATAACGATACGTTGAATATCAGTTATGGCAACCCCACCCTTAGACCACAATTGATTCATAACTTTACGCTGCAAAATACCTTTGCCAAAGGAAAAGTATTTGCAGGGCTTACCTTAGGAGGGGCTTATAGTAACAATAAGATAATTCAGCTAATCAGTTTTAATAAAGAAACGGGCGTAACCACAACCGTTAGCGAAAACCTGGGTAAAGAAACACAGTTGACCCTGAATGGAAATGTTACTGTGAATTTCAGTAAAGCCTGGAGTATGTCGGTCAATTCGAATCTGAATTATACTTATGTGAGAAATAGTTCTGATGCGGCACAGCAAAACAGTGGGCTGACAGGCTTCTTTGGGGTTTCTAATAATTTTAAAGTAAATCCGAAGTTTACTATTTCTACGTTTGTCGGGAATTTCAGACCGCCCATCGGATTACAGGGATATACATCGAGCCAGTGGTTTTATAATATTACACCCTCGTATAAACTCTTTAAGGATAAAATCACCATTACCCTTGCCGCAGCCAGATTTATTACAAAATATGTAACGGTACGCACCATACAAAAAGACGTTAATTTCTACTCTGAAAATTTAAACTCATTTCAAGCCCGGAATTTCAGGTTAGGCATCATCTGGAATTTTGGGAAGTTAAAAGAAAACGTTTCGAAGAAAAAAGGGATTAATAATGATGATGTGATTTAGGAGTAGGTTACGTGGGTCGAATATGGGTTACTGATTGTGATAGAACCGATGAAAAATAGGGTACAAAAAATAGAGTTAATAAGGGAGTTACGATAATGAGATGTTCTACTCCGACGAGACTATTTTTTAAACTGTGTCAAAACTAAACTTAGAATTTTTCTAATTTTACAATAGACAAAGTTTTTTTATGGCAACCAATCAAGACTTCGATTTTAAGGCTTTTCAAGAAGAAGCCATCAAGGGTTTATATTCAGGCAAGCCCTTAACAGGTGAGAATAGCATTTTTGCTCCCATGCTCAAGCATTTTTTAGAGCAATCCTTACAGGGTGAGATGGAAGCTCATTTATTAGAAGAGCGATCATTAGGCAAGTCAAACAGGCGAAACGGTACTTCAAGTAAAAGGGTAAAAAGTAATGTTGGGGAATTTGAACTGCAAACCCCAAGAGACCGTTCTGTAAGTTTTGAACCAAGTATAGTATCCAAGCGGCAAGTTGTTTTAACAGAGCAATTAGAGGGTCAAATTATTTCGATGTATAGCCGTGGTATGAGTTATTCAGAAATAGGCAAACATCTTCAGGAAATATATGGCTATTCCTTGTCTGCCAGTGAACTTACCAGTATTACTGACAAGGTATTACCCATGTTAAGAGAATGGCAGGTACGTCCATTATCACGCATCTATGTAGTTGCCTGGTTGGATGCGATGTACTATAAAGTAAGAACCGATGGTAAGGTTAATACTCGTGTGCTTTATAGCGTTATTGGATTGAATTTAAGAGGTCAGAAAGAAGTATTAGGTATTTATCTGACAGAAAGTGAAGGGGCAAAATTCTGGTTAAGCGTACTTCAGGATTTCAAAAATAGAGGTGTAGAGGATATTTTTATTTCCTGTGTGGATGGTCTAAAAGGTTTTCCGGAAGCTATTGAAAATGTGTTTCCTAAGACCCAAATACAATTGTGTGTTGTTCACCAAATTAGAGGTTCTTTACGCTTTATTCCAGAAAAATACATTAAAGAATTTATTGTTGATTTAAAGTCAGTCTATCAAGCTCCCAATAGTATTATTGGTGAAGAGAACTTGCTTGTTCTTGAAGAGAAATGGCGTA